>CAZLCO010000001.1:0-129952 GCA_964558005.1 uncultured Gammaproteobacteria bacterium
AGGGCGGGGGGTGGGAAAAGATTTTTAAAAAATTTAAAATGCGTAAAAACTTTTTATTTATTCCTTAGTATAAAGCTCAGGAAATCCTGCTTTCCATAGAATAAAAATCTATAAAATTCCTGCTCAATGACTGGTTTATTTCAAACTCCAGCTCCTGTTCATCAACCGACACGGATAAAAACTTAACCTCGGAATTATAACCACTCCTTAATTTTCTTGCGGTTTCCCCTTTTTGTACAACCACAAAGGCATGCGTATTTTTTAAAAGACTGTATTTATCTACGCATCTCGTACATCTTTCATATAAAGACAAATTTATGAATATAAGGTTTATTTTCCTGTCCCTGAAAATTTTGTTTATCAAATTATGATTATCTGTTATTAAAATATTGTTTTTTTCAAACCCCTGAGCTAAAAGGCTTTTCGTTAAATTAAAAGAATTTTTCATATTATCATCTATAATAAGCACGTTTAAAGTTCTGATAAAGGCTTTAAAAAGGTTTATGCCGGACTCTTCCACCATTTCCAGGGAAAAATCAACGCTGATATTTTCCACGCCAAAATTCATCAGCTTATTGATTATATCCTCGGTTAAATAATACCCGCTTTTTGCCAGCAGTTTATTTTTATCCCAAATATCATCATTAAGGACCATGTTAAAGTCCTGTTTCTGGAGCAAGTTTGCGGCTCTCAGGCTTATAAGGTCGATATAGGTTTTTTCTTTACCTTTTTCTAAATTCATATACTCCCCTTTTGTTTTATATATTTTATATATCGTTACAAAACTTAAAAACTTTAATATTTAATCGCCAAACTAATTTTGACATTTGGTTTATTTGTTAATATTTTAATAACATAATCATTTAAAGGAGGAAAATTATGAGAAAACCAATTATCGCAGGAAACTGGAAATTAAACAAAACCATCAGCGAGGGCGTAAGCCTTGTGGAAGATATTAAAGTAAAAACAATGGATTTAAACAGGGAAGAAATGCCAACTGTTGTCGTTTGTCCGGTTTTTACAGCACTTAAACCGGTAGCTGACATACTGGAAATAGGCAAGGAAATTTATCTCGGCGCTCAGGACTGTTATTGGCAAGATTCCGGCGCATTTACCGGCGAAGTATCAGTGCCAATGCTTAAAGATGTTTGCGCAACATATGTAATAGTCGGCCACAGCGAAAGAAGACAGTTCTTTGGCGAAACTGATGAAAACGTAAACCTCAAGGCAAAAGCTATTTTATCACACGGCCTTATCCCGATTATATGCTGCGGGGAAAGCCTCGAACAGAGAGAAGCCGGCAAGACTGATGAAATAGTACAAAATCAGGTTAAAGAAGACCTCAAAGGCCTTAGCAATGAAGAAATCGCAAAATCAGTCATAGCTTACGAGCCTATATGGGCTATCGGCACAGGAAAGACCTGTGATTCTCCGGAAGCTAACAGGGTTATTAAATTAATCAGAGATACAGTTGCAGAAGTATCAAGCAAAGACGCCGCACAGCAAATGAGAATCCTTTACGGCGGAAGCGTGAAGCCTTCTACCATTGAAGAACAAATGGGCATGTCCGATATTGACGGCGCGCTCGTCGGCGGCGCAAGCCTTGACGCTGAAAGCTTTGCAGGAATTATTACCGGAACAATGCTTGCAAGAGCAAAGTAATTTATTTTAACAATGATAAACAGCTTTTCAGTACAAACAAAATACGAAGTAATCTGTGACATTATAACTCCTGAAGCCACAGTCCTTGATTTGGGCTGTGGCTCCGGAGACCTCCTGAAACTCCTCAAGGAAAAGAAAGCAGTCCAGGGCAGGGGCGTGGAAATTAACGAGGATAACATTATTAAATGCATTGAAAAAGGTCTGTCGGTTTTTCAGGGCGACCTTGATGAAGGACTAAAAGACTATCAGGATAAGTCTTTCGACTTTGTAGTACTTAACCAGACCCTACAATGCGTGCGTAGGCCTGATTATGTAATACAGGAAATGCTGAGAGTAGGGGAAAAAGGCATTATCGGCTTTCCAAACTTTGCTTACTGGCGGGTCCGGAAATCCCTGCTCCTTGACGGCAAAATGCCAAAATCATCCATTCTGCCCTATGAATGGTATAACACACCAAACATCCACCTGCTTACAATAAACGATTTTAAAGATTTTTGCAGGGAACTAAAAATTAAAATATTAAAAGAAGTCTTTATGAACCATGCAACGGTAAAAAAAGATTTTATCCACAATGCTCTGCCGAATTTTTATGCGGAAGAGGCTGTTTTTGTTGTGCAAAGAGACATAGCAAAATCGTAAGCGAATTACTTGACATGTACAATTGCGAGGAGCGAAGCGACGAAGCAATCTTCCTCCGCCGCTTGTAAACCCAAAACGTCACCCCGCACTTGATGCGGGGTCTAACCACCGCCGCTTGTAAGCCCTGTAGGGTGCATTTATGCACCATAACCGCCGCCAGTGTGCGGTGCGCATCTGTTTGATGGATTACTTAGGGCTAAAGCCCACGCAAAACCAACATCTCCCTTCTTGACACCAATGTATAAATATGATATACTGTATGTGTTAAAATAAGTTTTACTAAAATATGAGCATCAGATTTGAAAAAGACTTAAAAATAAAAAATATTAAAAAAATAGCCAATATCGGTCTAAATCTGTCTAAAACGGTCTAATTTTAATCAAGCAAGGTGGATACTTCCCCACCAAATGAATTTAACCAAAAACCTCAAAAAACAACCCCAAAAAGCCCTAAACCAGCCCCAGCGCCTGCTTCTGTATTTGAATTATATCCTTAATCCCTTTTTCGCCTGCTTCAAGAATTTTTAACAGCTCTTCCTTTTTCACCGGGGCATTCTCGCTCGTCACCCCAAACTCCAGTATATTGCCCGACTCGGTCATCACAAGGTTAGCATCCGCATCAGCCGTGGAATCTTCCGCATAATCAACATCAAGCAGTATTTCACCGTCTTTTATGCCCACGCTGATTGCTGCTACCGACTCGATTACAGGGATTTCCTTAATCTTGCCCTGCTCCTTGAGTAAACTTAAAGCATCATAAAGCGCCACAAAACCGCCGGAAATGCTTGCCGTGCGGGTACCTCCGTCTGCCTGTATAACATCAGCGTCTATGGTGATAGTCCTTTCTCCTATTTTTGTTAAATAAACCGCAGCCCTGAGGCTCCTGCCGATGAGCCGCTGGATTTCCTGTGTCCTGCCGGAAATTATAGTGCCTCTGTCACGAAATACTCTTGTTTCAGTAGAGCCGGGAAGTAAAGAGTATTCGGCTGTAAGCCAGCCTTTGCCGCTGTCTATTAAGAAACGGGGCAATCTATCTTCGATTGAAGCTGTAACTATTACTTTGGTATCGCCAAACTCTACAAGAACAGACCCGGCCGCATTTTTAGTAAAATTCCTCGTAAATACCACCGGCCTGAGTTCTTGCTGCGCTCTGTTATTTTTTCTGTTAACCATTTTCTTCCCTGTCCTGATTTATATGTATTATAATATCTTATAATTAACCTGCCGATTCTAGCAACTTTAAGGAAAATTTTATGAGTGAAAATAACAACAAGCACTATCTTACAGTACACGGCCACTTTTACCAGCCGCCAAGAGAAAACCCATGGCTTGAGGCAATCGAGCTTCAGGACAGCGCACTCCCATTTCATGACTGGAACGAACGCATTGCATACGAATGTTATTCACCCAACGCAACTTCCCGAATAGTTGACCATAAAGCCAAAATCCTTGATATAGTGAACAACTATGAAATGATAAACTTTAACTTTGGCCCTACCCTGCTTTCATGGCTGGAACTTAACGCTGAAAAAACTTATGAAAAAATCCTCGAAGCTGATAAAAACAGCGCAGAAGCCCACTCAGGCCATGGAAACTCTATGGCTCAGGTGTACAACCACATGATAATGCCTCTGGCCAGTGAAAAAGACAAATATTCCCAGACAATATGGGGAATAAAAGATTTTCAATTCAGGTTCAACAGGCCGCCGGAAGGTATGTGGCTGGCTGAAACAGCCGTCGACCACGATTCTCTAAAAGTTTTAGTTGACTGCGGTATAAAATACACTGTACTTTCACCTTTTCAGGCAAAAAGAGTGCGCAAAATAGAAGAAAATGAAGAAGGCAAGGAAACCCCATGGCAGGATGTGCAATGGGGAACAGTTGACCCGGGACAGGCATACAGGTACTTCCTTAAAGACTGTACTGACCGCTATATTGACCTGTTTTTCTATGACGGCTCAATATCCAAGTCCGTAGCATTTGAAGAACTCCTGCGCAACGGCGATAAATTCATGGCCAGATTAAAGGATGGCATATCAAACTCAAGAAATTATGATCAGCTGGTAAATATCGCAACTGACGGCGAAAGCTACGGCCACCACACAATGCTCGGCAATATGGCGCTTTCATATTCTTTAAAGAAAAAATTAAAAGAAACAGATTTTGACCTTACCAATTACAGTGAATTTTTGGAAAAAAACCCGCCTGTTTATGAAGCGGAATTAAAAGAACCCTCATCATGGAGTTGTTTCCACGGTGTAGGCAGGTGGAAAGAGGATTGTGGATGCTCAACAGGCGCAGGGCCGGGCTGGAACCAGAAATGGAGAAAACCGCTAAGAGAGGCGCTGGACTGGTTAAGGGATGAACTATATACTGTATATGAAAAAAATGCGGGTAAATACCTCAAAGACCCGTGGAAAGCAAGGAATAAGTATATTGACGTTATTTTGGACAGAAACCCTGAAACTATTGAAAACTTCTGCACCCACGAAGCCGGCAGAAAACTGACGGAAGTTGAAACCGTAAATGTTTTAAAACTTATGGAAATGCAAAGGCATGCCATGCTTATGTACACAAGCTGCGGCTGGTTCTTTGCCGATATATCAGGGATTGAAACAGTCCAGATACTTAAATACGCGGCAAGGTCTATGCAAATAGCCGGTGAATTCCAGGAAATCAACCTTGAGTCAAAGTTTTTAGAAATTCTTTCCGAAGCGCAAAGCAATATTAAAAAATTCGGCAACGGAAAAGACATTTATCTGAAATTTGTAAAACCTTCTGTTGTAAGCGTAAAGAATGTAGTCAGCCACTGGGCGATAAGCTCTGTGTTTGAAGATTATGAAGACGAAACCGATGTTTATTGCTATACAATTAAGTCACTTGACTACCAGAAAGAAGAAAAGGCAAGTACTCGTCTGGTTATAGGCAGAATTGAAGTAACATCAAACATAACACTGGAAAAACACGATATGATATTTGCCCTGCTTCATTATGGCGGTGAGGATTTCCACTGCGTTATCCGCGGATATGCCGGAAAATCCGAGTATGACAAGATAAAAGAAGATTTGCTAAATCGATACGAAACCGAACCGCTCACAGAAATAATCAGGGGCCTTGATGAATATTTCGGAAAAGAATATTTTACTCTCAAGAACCTGTTTATCGAAGAAAGGCGCAAAATAATTAACGTTCTTATTCAGGACAAACTTGAAAAATTTGCCAGCACATACCGCAACCTTTACGACGAAGCAAAGGGGCCAATGTTGCAGCTTAAAGAGCTTGCCCTGCAGGTGCCGGAGGAATTTAAAATCGCAGCTGAATATGCTTTAAACTGTTCTTTAAATGATTTAATTCGGGATGCTGAGGATATAGGCGATTTTGCCCTGCTCGAAGAAGCTATATCCATAAACAAAGAGGCCAAAAAGCTCGGCATACAGTTGAAAAATCCGACTGTGCAGAATGCCTACAGCAAGTATATAAGCGAAAAAGTTAAGGAACTTTCCGGAAATGGTGAGGTCACGCAGTATGAATCCTTATCAAAGTCGCTTGATTTAATCAAGAAACTTGATTTAAATCCTGAACTAAACGATGCACAGGACATATTCTTCAGCACAATTTACCAGAGAATACCTCAAATGATAAGGGCTCTGGACTCTTCGAAAAATCTTAACGAAGATAAAAAATATATTTTATCCACACTTGCATTAGGAGACAAATTGAATTTTAATATTGAAGAGTACACTGCTAATTTAAACAAAGCAACAGCACATATAAGTGCATAGTAAAAAAACTAAATATTATTTACCCGATATGGGGCGTTGGCGCAGTTGGTAGCGCGCCTGAATGGCATTCAGGAGGCCACGAGTTCGACTCTCGTACGCTCCATTTTAATTATTTAGAGCAAATACTGTGCAAGTACATACAGTTTATGGCCGTCTTTAAAAGTATAGTTATTCACAAATACATAATTAAACTGTAATTTAATATTTTTGTTGTTTAAATAATAATTTAATCCCGCTGTATATTCCTTTAGATCATTATTTTTTATTGCAAAATCAGGCCTAAAAAGGTCAAACCTGCTAAGGAACTGGATTTTATCGGTCAGGAAGTAATCGGCCTGCATATACCATCCATCTGCCTTTTTATTATAAGTTGAGCCATAACCCTCTTTAACCGCATATTCTCCCTTTAATCCAAATTTTTTATAATCATATTCGGCATAATAACTAACAGTGTTGTGATTATTGTTAAGATATGAAGAACTTCTGCTTCCGGTGCCTTTAGAACCATCGTAATAACCGCCGCCAAATTTTAATAAACCGTATTGGGGCAGCAATGCCAACGGTTTAATTTCTCCCCACACTACATAATCTACACTGGTGTTAATGCTATCAGCTGAGTTATACCCCTGCCCGTTGAATATTCCTGCTTTATAATCAATAAATTTCGTAAAACCTTTTATTTGCAAACCTATATCTCTTGTATTGCTAAAATTTCTGGAAATTTGAGCTCTGTTAACAAAATCGAGATCCTCCGGACAGGCGCAACCTTCATAGCCTATAGGCGTTCTCATCTGACCAAGGTATAACTTATTGTAAGGGATTATATCAGAGGAAATATATGCGTTATTCAATAAACCATTTCTGGTTGTATTATTAAACGTTACGTCAGGACGTATATCAACCCTGTAATCAAGATGTTTTTGAATTTTGCCTTCCAGTCTAATCCTGGAAAAAGGTATATTAAAATTAGCTTTTTCTTTATCAGCACCTCTTTCCACTATGCCAGCATATTTTATCTGCATTAAAGATTGAATCTTCATTTTCTCTCCAAAGCCATACTGCACATTTTTACGGTTTGATTCTTCAATCCTTGAAATACTCCCTCTAATTGCATCAACAGCATTTTCCATTTTATCAATCCTGCCTGAAATAAAAGCAATTTCTTTATTAAATTCTTCTTTCAGTATATTAATCTGTTCTTTTTCAACTTCGGATAAAGCGTCAAAATCTTCCCTGACTTTTCCCATAAGATTCACAAGGATAACCGCTGCTTCATTCCTGCTGAGGGGTTTATTGTCATTAAAAAAAGTATCAGAATCGCCGATGAGCAGCCCATGTTTCTGACTTATATTCACCAACCTTTTATAAGCCCAATGGTTTCTGTCAATCTCCTTCTTTGAATTTTCTTTGTCTATATTTTCTATTTCACTCACTGTTGTGTTTTTTGCGAAAGATGGAGAATTTGACAACAAAATAACAGCTAAAAACATTATTAATATTTTAATTTTCATATCCAAATCTCCTGATTAAACCTGAATAAAAATTTTACAAAGGATAAAAGAAGCCAATAGTGAAATTATAGGAGCGATTACCCATACAGTAAGGGCTTTTTTAACCGTATTCTTTTGAAATCCCGGCTTAAATATTGCGACTGCTATAATTGAAGCCGCATTAAGCTGCACAATCGACTGGGGTAATCCCAAATACGATGCATATATCAGTAAAGAACCTGTAACAAGCGATATTAAAGACGCATTCATATAATTTATATCAGTTATTTCTTTGCCTGTAGTATGAATAGTCCTTTCGCCTATCAAAGAACTGCCTATTCCAAAAAAAGGAGCTATCATAAACACTCCTATAATCGTGGTTATAAGCCCTGCGCCTACCAGCGGACCGGAAACATTGGCCACATTGTTTGCGCCGATACTAAAAGCCACATAACAGCTCGTAATAATAACAAACCACCTTATAGCTGAGTGTTTATTAAGGTTATTCCAGTCCACCTCAGGATAATATTTATATTTAATCTGCCTGGAAATCCAGTAAACAATAAGGGTCAGAAAAAAGCTTGTTAATGGATGGACAAACCATTTAGGCACTATAGTTCCCAGCGTACTGTAATTAAGGCTGTCCATAAATAAGCCCACTCCGGCGATTGCACCCACTGTAGCCTGTGAAGTGGACTGTGGTATTTTCAGCCAGTTCGCTGCAACCATAGCAACTGTGCAGGCTGAAAGAATTATTATTACTACAGGTATAGTTATAGATTCAGAGGGTATAAGCCCTTTACTCAGCGTTTTTACTACATTACTGCCCAACGTAGCCGCACCCAGAAAAACAAAAATACCAAATAAACCCGGAATTAAACCTTTATGCAGTATATTTGCCCCGTACGCCGCCGAAAATGAAGGAGAAATCCCGCTTCCTCCCATATTCATCGCCAAAAACGCAGCTATTGAAAACACTAAAAACTCTACATTAAACATTTTCCTATCTCCTAATCCTAATAAACACGTTAAAAATCCTCCTCAAAACTTAATATTTTAAATTTTGAAGTTTTTTATTTTAATTATTTGTTTTTACTTATTGCTCTTTATTTTCAAACAATTCCTTTAACTCTTTTAACACTACTATCTATATCTACTTGGTATAGTTTAAACAAAAATTTTTTATATTGTGTCTGAAAAATAAGTATTTTCCAGTTTCCAGGCTGTATAATTCCTTATATCCTTAAATAAAGCAATCAATTTATCGTTTTTTTCAGAAGGCGTATTTTCGTAAAAATAAGTGCTCACTGAATTAATAGGCGCAATAGGGCCACTTATAAGCCTGACAATTTCAGCAACGCTTATTTTATCAGGAGGCTTAGAAAGCATATACCCGCCGTTTGAGCCTCTCCTGCTTTTCAAATATCCCGCCCGTTTTAAAATTAACAAAATTTGCTCAAGAAATTTCTGGGGAATATCCTGTAAAACAGATATTTCCTCAATCCTGACCCAACCCTGGTCATAACGACCTGCAAGGTGAGCAAGAGCGAGACAGGCATATTCAGCTTTTACCGATAATCTGACCATGCTTTTATAATAATACAAAAAAATATATTGTCTACTGCTTTAGTAGAGTTAAAATTTTTCAAATTTAAATTCAAATTTATTTTAACCTCTGGATTAATATATGAATTAACCCCAGGGATGTTTTATAAAAAACCCATAAAGGCCATACTAATACTGTAGGTAGGAAAATTATATTTTTTATTCATGGGAGGCTGATAATGCTTACGAATGTATCGTCTGCCGATTATCTGATAACAGATGAATCCATACACCAGAAAGAAAAAGCTCAGGGCCTTGAAAAAAAGGCTGAGCCGACTAATATTTATACAAAAAATTCTGAGCTGAGCGATTCATTTGAAGTATCAGAAACCGCGCTGGAGCTTTTACAAAAAGAAAAAGATATTGAAAAATTCACATCAATGGTACTGGAGTCACCGCTCAGCGGCAAGGAATCCGCAAAAATTATGGAACTCATCCAGGAAGGTGAATTCATAGACAATCAGGAACTGGCTGAAGCCCTTCAAGGCGACACTGATTTAATGAGGTACTTATTTAGTTAATTCATGTTCCTGAATATGGTCTTTTATGGTTGCCTTTATTCTGGAAATGAGTAAAGCCCACTCTTCTTCAGACCTGCTATCTTTATTTACGCCAATTTCCAGCATAAAGTCCTGGAAATCGCTTATCTGCTTTATTAAATCCGAAGAATAATCAGCATGCCCATTATTTCCGCAGTCAGTTGTTTTTAGGCCTCTTGATATTTTTTGCAGATGTTCAATCGAAACCCCAAACCCCTTTGATAATTTTTCAAATGTCGCAAGGGTGGGACTAATATTTTTTTTAGTGCTGGGATTTACGCCTTTAATAAGCTGGTTTAAGTATGAATGACTTATACCGCAGCGGGCGGAAATTTCCCTTTCCGACATTTTTAGTTCGTTTAAGCGTTTTTTAAGATATCTACCCAAATGGTTCATATAAATTTTACCTTTATAAAATTATTTCAAATTATAAAACAAATTTTAATTTTATTTAAATTTATAACCATCAAAAGATTAAGTCAATATTTTTATGTTAACTGTAAATTTAAATTTTCTATTTTATAGGTATAGCTTTCCATTAACTTGTCTTTTTCCTGTTCTAATTTTTCCAGGTACTGTCCGCAATTGCTGCCGATGTGGTTCTCTTCCAATTCCCCTATGCTCAATATAACTTCATATCCTGATTTGTTAAGTTCACAAATTAAATTTTTCCTGCCGGATAACATAAGTTCTTTAGAAGAGATATTATGCTTAACAGCATTGTATGTAGGGTTAACAGGGGTTATTTTTATCAGGAACTTTTCCGGTGAAAAATATTTTCTAAGTATTTCAGGGTCAAAAGGATTATCGTCAGCCAGCGCAAAGTTAAGGGTTATTTTCCTGTGGTTTTCTTCGTGGAATTCATCGCCATAATCCGCAATTGAACGAAAGTCCATTTTTTTTACGGGAATTAAATAATCCCTGTATGACTGGTCAGTTGTATGGATAGAAAACTGAAGCTGAAATTTTTCCTTGTAAATATTTTTTTTGATATACATAAGTCTTTCAAAAAATTTTTCCGTCCCGACAGGTGCTATAGTTGAAATCGATGGCATAAAGCCGGGCGCGTTGTATCTTTCATGAAATTCTGACAATACATCCAGCACGGCCATATTAAATGCCGGTTCGCCCACCCGGGCAAACTGGATTTTAAATTTTTCAACAGGTATTTTTTTATCGGAATAACGTGTTTTAATCAGGAAATCAATCTGCTCAAAAAGTTCGTCCTTTGATAATTTGCCCTGGTAGCCACCGCCTGCATCGCAAAAAACACACTTTACCGGGCAGCCGAACATGCTGGATATTATGAATACCCATTTTTTTTCTCTTGGCAAGGGCGGCTGGACTGATTCTACGAATTCAATTCTTTTACCGCTGACCATTTCAGCTATATAAACAGTTGCGATATTATCATTTCCGGTTTTTGCGAGTATTTTCATTATTTAATCTTCTGTATTAAATCCTATTTTTCTTGTGTTTTGAGGTTTTTCTATTAAAAAATTTAATGCTTTAATAATTTGAACAATTTGCTCGTCATGCTGCTCCTGTTTTTCATCATTTTTTCCATATAAAGCATTAATAATTTTTCAATTTCTGATAATCTTTGAGGAATATTTTTATAATCCAAAACAACTTGCCTGAGTTTTACAAATACTCGCATTATCTGGACATTAACAGCAATAGCCTGCTTGCTGTTCAATACGCTGGAAAGCATAGCTACTCCCTGCTCTGTAAAAACATAAGGATTATAACGCCTTCCGCCATATTCTCCACTTGAGATGCCAATTTGGCATTTCAAATTCTCCCATTCTTTAGTTGCTAACTGAAACATAAAATCTTCAGGAAACCTTTCAGAATTCCGTTTTCCCGCTCTGTTAAGAGCACCTGTTTCAACTCCGTACAACTGGGCTAAATCGCTGTCCAACATTACCCTGTGGCCACGAATTACAAAAATTTTATTTTCTATTATCTCTATTGGAATTAATTGTGTTGTCATAAGAAATATCCTTCATCTTATTGAAACATTTTCTTTAAGAACTATAATTTTATAACAATTGTAATTCTGTAGTAAAATAATAATCAATAAAATTGAATAAAATCTCCAATGGAGGAGTGGCTGAGTGGTTGAAAGCAGCGGTCTTGAAAACCGCCGTGGGGGCAACTCCACCGGGGGTTCGAATCCCTCCTCCTCCGTTTTTATAAGATTCTTCGCTTCGCTCAGAATGACGGGAAAATGAAAGGAATTATTATGACAACCGAACAAAAAATCACAAAAGATATGAGCATAATAGATATTGTTCAAAATTATCCTGAAACACTTACAGTATTCCAGCAGTATGGCCTGGGCTGCATAGGCTGCGCAGCGGCAAGGTTTGAAAACCTTGAAGCGGGCGCAAGGGTGCACGGAATTAACCCTGACCAGCTTGTGGAAGACCTTAATAAAGCTTTAGGCTAAAAAAATGCTTAATTACGAACAGGCCGGAGTCAGCATACAAAAGGCTGATGCGCTTACTGAGCTAATAAAACAGGACGTAAAAAGCGAAAACATTGGCATGTTTGCCGGTCTATATGAGCATGCCGCTTTCCCGGAATACTACCTGGTAGGCTGCACTGACGGAGTTGGCACAAAAATTATCCCGCTCATAGAAAAAGACAGGATTGAAACAATCGCAATCGACCTGATTGCGATGAATCTTAATGATATGATATGCACCGGTGCAAGGCCCCTGTTCTTTCTTGACTATTTTGCGGTAAACAGGCTCGATGTCGAAATCACAGCAAGGTTTGTAAAAGCCCTGAAACAGGGGCTGGCAAAATATAACTGCACACTCCTCGGCGGGGAAACAGCCGAACTCAATGACCTGGTAACACCGGGACATTTTGATGTTGCGGGGTTTGCGGTTGGACTGGTTAAAAAAGACAAAATACTTAAAAAAGATAATGTGAAGGAAGGAAATGTCATCATCGGCCTTAAATCCAGCGGCCCGCATTCAAACGGGTATACTTTAATAAGAAAAGTCCTCTTCGGCAGCGATTTAGACGAAGCGCTCAATCCGACACATATCTATGTAGAGGAAATACTTGAACTGTGCGATAAAGGGCTGACAAATGCCTGCGCAAACATTACAGGCGGAGGGCTTGAAGGCAACCTTGAAAGAGTTATACCTGAAGGGTTAAAGCTAAAAATTGACAGGTCAAAAATACCGCCACAACCGGTTTTTGAAAAACTTTTATCGCTTGTGGACAAAGAAGAAGCTTTTAAAACCTTTAACATGGGCGTTGGAATGTGTATAATATCCTCAAAAGAAAACGCCCCGGAAATAATGGAAATTTGTGCGAAATATGAACCTTTTATTTTAGGTGAGGTTATTAAAGAGTGAAGATCATGAGTGAGTTTTGGCTGGACTGGAAAATTTCATCAGAATTAAGAAAAGTTTTGTCTGAATGTGTAAAACCAATTTACCCTGAAAACAGGCAGGAACTGGTTAATATGGCACTGGACGGTGCACACCGAAAGGAATTTGAAATAGGCTACGCCGTTGAAAGGCTTGGCTACACGCCTGAAGCTGATGTGGTAAAATGCAATAACGGTATAGTAATAAACTACCGAGACCCGTACATGAGAAGGCGTGACCCTGACTGTATGTACGTAAACAATATTTCCAAAACCGACAAAACAGTTTTTAACGAAAACTTCGGGTACGACTTTGACAATCTCAGAAACAAAACATTTGACTGGCTAAAATCATGTGAACTTATTGTAATGCCTTTTATGGCCGGCGGTAAAAAATACGGCTACCCCGCCCTGCTTGTTGCGCCGAAAAATGCCGCATTTTTTGCGGGCGGACTGCATGACCTCCAGGGATTTATAAGCATTGATAAAATTAATAAAGAATTTTCCCCGCGCACTATAATATATCTCGCGCCGCCATTCAGGCATTCGCATTTCAACGGCAGGCAAACAGTTGTCCACAATAACCAGAATGGTGTACACGAAATTTTTTCCTATAATTTATACCCCGGTCCCAGCGCAAAAAAAGGCGTTTACGGCATGCTGTTGTCAGCCGGCGCACAGGAAGGCTGGACAACCGTACATGGCTCAACCGTCAAAGTTGTTACACCTTATGACAATGAAATTAACTTTCTTCACGAAGGCGCAAGCGGCAGCGGCAAGAGTGAAATGCTTGAAAACCCTCACAGAACGGCAGATGGTAGGCTAAAACTGGGCAAAAACCTTTTGACCGGCGACGAAAAGTTTTTATCGCTTGGCCAATCCTGTAAATTACATCCTGTAACAGATGACATGGCTCTTTGCCACCCCAAAATACAGAATGAAAGCGGGAAACTTGTTGTGTCTGACGCCGAAGAAGGCTGGTTTATAAGAATAAATCATATTCAGCACTACGGTACAGATCCGACACTTGAAAATTTAACAATACATACAGAAGTGCCTCTTATATTCCTTAACCTCAAAGGACAGCCTGATGCCACCTGCCTTATCTGGGAGCATATAGAAGACCAGCCAGGAAAACCATGCCCGAACCCCAGGGTTATTATACCGAGGCAATGCTTTGAAGGAGTACAAAACGAACCTGTAGAAATAGACTACAGAAGTTTCGGGTTGCGGACACCTCCCTGCTCAATAGACAAGCCTTCATATGGCATTTTAGGCCTTCTTCATATACTGCCGCCAGCTCTGGCATGGATATGGCGACTGGTTGCGCCACGAGGATTTTCAAACCCCAGCATTATAGACAGCGATAAACTTGAAAGCGAAGGCGTAGGCTCATACTGGCCATTTGCAACAGGCAGAAGGGTTGACCATGCCAACTTGCTTCTTGAACAGATAGTTAGCTGCACAAAAACCCGCTACACGCTTATTCCAAATCAGCACGTAGGTATATGGAAAACCGGGTTTATGCCTCAGTGGATTGCCAGGGAATACCTCGCAAGGAGGGGACAGGCATCATTTAAACCCGATAAAATAAAACCGGCAAGATGCCCAATGCTTGGCTATACTATTAATAATATGCATTTTGAAGGTGCAGTTATACCGGATAAATTCCTTGAGGTTGACAAACAGCCGGAAGTAGGCAAAGAAGGCTATGATGCGGGCGCAGAAATATTGTATGAATTTTTTGTAAGTGAGCTGAAAAATTATCTTGAACCTGACCTTAGCCCGCTTGGCAGGCAAATTATTGAATGTTGCATAGATAAAGGCGGGCTCAGCGACTATGAAAAGCTTATTAACAGCAGGTATTAATAACAATCAAGCTTTAATCTGATTTGACAACCAGGATTGTTAAGTCTTATTATATTAATAGACTTGAAAAGGAGAAAGATACATGAGATTCGCTATTCCCACACACAACGGAAAATTATGCCTGCATTTCGGGCACTGTGAAGTATTTACATTTATTGACGCTGATGAAGAAGCTAAAACAATAACAGGCAAGGAAGAAATAGCCCCGCCTCCGCATGAACCGGGCATTTTACCGCCGTGGGCAGCCGAACAGGGCGCACAGGTAATAATTGCCGGGGGAATGGGCATGAGAGCGCAGCAATTGTTTGCACAAAATGGAATACAGGTAATTGTGGGCGCAGAAGAAGGCGATCCGGAAAAACTCGTCCTTGACTACATTAACGGCAAACTCAAGACCGGTGTTAACGCCTGCGACCACTAGTACAGAAAGATAAATCAATGATAATAAAACCTGACTGCGTTGTATGCTCAATAAACGGAGTAATTAACCTTTTCAAAAACGGGCTTGTTGACCCTAAATACCAGGAAGAAGTCCTGAGAAAGGTTTTAAAATTTTATGCTGAAACTGATTACAATAGCATGACCATTGATGCGGCAAGGAATATACAAAAAATTGTCCGTGAAGTTGCGGGCATTGCCGACCCTTACAAGACCTTAAAAGATAAATATAACCACAAAGCTCTTGAATACTCAAAAAAATACAGGGATATAGTTAAAAACGCCCCAAATCCTCTGGAAAAAGCCATGCGTCTCGCTATTGCCGGTAACATAATTGATTTTGGCCCTACCCATGATTTTGACGTTGAAATAAAAATACAGGAAGTTTTCGAGCATGACTTTCCCATTTATGATGCTGAAGAATTATTCAGCGAAATCAAAAAGGCCGGTTCTATTCTTTATCTTGGAGATAATACAGGCGAAATAGTGTTTGACAAATTATTCCTTGAGGTCATAGACCACCCGAATGTCACTTTTGCGGTAAGGCACAGTCCTGTTTTAAACGATGCGACCATGGAAGACGCTGTTTTTGCCGACATTGATAAAGTCGCTAAAGTTATTACCAATGGCGATAATGTCCCGGGGACATTTTTAAATTCGGTATCAAAAGAATTTATGGAACACTTTAACAACGCCGACCTTATAATTTCCAAAGGCCAGGGTAATTTTGAAGGCCTGAGCGGGATTACGGATAAAAATATTTATTTTCTGCTAACTGTAAAATGCGAGCAGGTCGCCCGTGAGCTTGGAGTTAAGAAGGGTGACTGTGTCGTAAAATCAGCGCTTAAGAGCTTATCTGCCAAATAACCAGGTTCACTAATTTAAATTTTTCAAAATCTATACAGATTCATAAAAATCTAAGCCTTTCAGCTTTCTTTTGTAAAAAAACTTTATTTGCAAATAAGAATGGTTTGCATTAACATTTTTTCAGCAAAGAGGAGGAGTTTATCCTGTCAGGAGTAGGTTTAAAAAAACTTGAATATGATGAGTCTTCAGCCGCTTATTTTAGCGTGGGGTCTCTTATACACAGCAATTACATAAACCAGGCCATGAAAGGTGCGGCGGTGGCTATTCAGGCACAGGCCGGAGGCGCAAAAGCTCTGGTTCGATGTCCTCACGGAGCACCCGCCGGAGCATGTCCGATATGTTCAGGTAAAGCCGGGGGCGGCGGAAGACTGGAAGATTTAAAAAAGACCGGCATGGGCTGGAATGAGGCATATTATGCATGGTCAAGGATAATGATAGCAAAACTGCTGGCGTTCCAGTCAATACAAAACAGCAACATGGAAGCAGTCAAAGAAAGCCGGAAACTTATTGAATTCATGAACTCGATAGGGCTCCTGCAAAAACTCCATGCCATTAAAGCACAACTCCAGCAGTACATGACAGCTTTTATGCAAAATTTAACCAATATAAAAAACGCCATGCTCAAAGCGTTTACCCCGGTAAAAATTGCCTTAAAAACAATCATCCAGACGGTTAAAAACACCTTTATGCAGATTCTCGGCGCTACTAACAAATTAGCGGCGATAATGGGCGAACAAATAAGGAATATCAACGAACAAATCAGGGCAAATATTGAAAAAATACTGCAAAGATTCCTTAACCTCGATGCGTTAAGCAGGCTGATAAAAGTGTTTAACGACAAAAAACAGGAGTTCAGCGAACTTATAGCAAGAAAAGTAAAAGCAATAAACGAAAAACTAAACAAACTGCTATCTATGTTTATAAAAAAAGAAGATAAAGATAAAAAACATAAAAAGCAAAAATCAAAAAGGAAAAAACGTAAAAAAGAGGAAATAAAACTGGACAATGACACACATAGCCCAGGCATATGGAGCGTCGAACTATAATATTTACGGCGCACAGCTGAATAAAGGACAAAAAGGTTATGTAACCGATAACCTTATTATTAACAGGGACAAGACCCACCCCCTGCTTTCTTCTCCTGAGCTTCCCACTGACCTCACAAAACCCAAAAAAGACGATAAAAGCGGCGAAAAGACATTATTAAAGATGGTGGGCGCACCGCTGGGAATCCTCGGGGCAGGAGTGCTTGTAACAGCAGGCGTTGCAAGTATGTTCAGGGGCGGACAGCTTAAAAAATTTATCTCAAAACTTCCTGTGGGAGAAAGGCCGCCTAATATAGGCACAAATACAAATCTTCTTAACGAGTCTGAGCTGGCAACTTACAGACTTATAAGAAATCCCTCTGTAAAGAGCTTACTTGGTGCAGCAGCTGTTTATACTTTTGGAGCAGGTGCTCTTGTACTTAAAAACACAGTTGACGGCATAAAAGAAATCTGGGTAAAACAAAAAGAAGCCAATATCCAGAGAAATTACCAGGAAGGTATGATTGATATTGAAAACAGGAGTTTTTCAGGCAAAAAGCAAATAATCCGTTATATGCTCAATAAAAATGAAAAAGAGTTGGGAAATTTTAACAAAATGCACAATGTTTCCTTTACCGGCAACAGGGAAACACCAAAAGCGGATAAGAATACTGAGCAAACAAAAATTAAACCGTCCCACTTACTTATAGGTGCGCTGGCAATAGCAGGTTCGGCGGTTTTAATAGCTCTGTCCTTTAAAAATATCCGGCGGATGGGCAAGGATATAAAAGATTCAGCGGAAAACATCAGGGGCACCTTTGCAAATAGGCTTAAACAGGCTGAGATTAATCCAAAGCCTGAAGAACTGGACACAGTAGCGGATAGGTTATCCCACCAATTCATAAACCTTGATTTAATCCAACCTGATAGGGTAAGTGGAATATTAAAACAGACAAAATTAAGCGATGACCTGCAACAGGCCATATTAACAAAAGTAACTTCTCCTTACGCAAAAACCCATCCATCGCAGGGTATTGACGGAAAACGGACTGTTTTTTCCATTGTAAACGATGCCTCAGGTTTTCTTTATGACTTTATAATGGAACCAAATAAAATTAAAGGCGCATTGTTCGCCGGACTCGCAAGCATAACCGGCCTCGGCTACGTGGGCACAAAATTCGTCGAAGCAAACAAGGAAGTCCAGGTGGAAAAAGCCAAAGCGGACATTGACCTTGATATGAACGACAAACTCGTCAGGGTTCAGCTCAAAAATTTTAAGACAAAAAAGGAAAGTGCTGTTAACCCACTCATAAGGAATTATAAAGGCTACGCAAAACATGCCGGAACCCCAAAAGAAGTATTAAAAACAACATACAACGGTATTTTTGATGAAATCAAGAACGGCCCGCCGTTTGTATATGATTAATCTATTCCGGCACTAAAAAAGAGAGGTTTTAAAAACCTCTCTTTTTTTATTTTACTATTTACACATTAGCTTTTGATTTTGCCTTTGTCTTGCATAAAAACCATGAATGACATTCTTCATGTTCTTCATGCATCCTCTGGTCCGCTGCTTCCTGTGTTTGCGGCGGAGGAACGATTACGTTATCGCCAGGCTTCCAGTTTGCAGGGGTGGCTATCTTCTGCTCGTCAACAAGCTGTAAAGCGTCAATCATCCTGATGATTTCATCAATATTCCTGCCAACGCTCATCGGGAATACTATATAACCCCTTAAAATTCCTTCCGGGTCAATAATAAAAATAGTTCTTACGGCATGCACTTCGCTCACCGCAGGCTGGATCATATTGTAAAGGCTTGAAACTTCCATACCTAAATCAGCAATAACAGGGAATTTGATTTTCATTTCAAAATCTTCTTCAATCTGCTTAATCCAGGCAATGTGGGAATATACGCTGTCAATGCTGAGGCCTAACAGCTTAACGTTTCTTTTGTCGAATTCTTCCTGCTTTTCAGCAAAGCCTATGAATTCAGTTGTACAAACAGGGGTAAAATCTGCGGGGTGAGAAAATAATATTACCCAGCTTCCCTTGTTGAATTCTGAAAACTTGATTTTTCCCTGGTTTGTATCCGCTTCAAAATCCGGCACCTGCTCATGCAAACGCAAACAGTTACATACTTCAATAATTTCATCATAGTCCTGATAATTCTGTTGAGACATATTTACCTCCTTAACTAATAAATTAATCTCAAATTAACAAATTTTATTATAAGTTATGTTTAATTTAAAAATAAATTACCTTAATGCTTTCTTTATTATTAACCTTTATATTTATTTACTGTTGTTGAAAGCTATCCATGTCCTCTTTAAACCATAGTTTAAATAGAACACTATGCCAACAGTAATCCATATACCAAAAATGATTAATGTTTTAATCGTCGGTAAGCCTAATACTATAAGGGCCAGACAGGTAAGTATTCCCAGTATAGGTACTAATGGAACCAAAGGTGTTTTAAAAGGCCTGTGCCTGTGAGGGTCGACCTTTCTTAAAACCCTGACCCCCATACAAACCAGCATAAATGCAGTCAATGTCCCGATGTTGCAAAGCTCGGCAGCCGCGTTAATATCCAGCAGCAGCGTTCCTAAAATAACCATTCCGCCCACCAGCAGGGTATTTACGTAAGGGGTTTTGAACTCGCTGTGCACTTTTGAAAAAGCATCCGGCAGGAGCTTATCCCTTGACATAGCATACAATATCCTTGTACCGCCGAGCTGCAGTACAAGAAGCACAGAAGCAAGTCCTGTCAAAGCGCCGACCGAAATAAGAAACGCAACCCAGTTCTGCCCAACAGATGTCATCGCAGCGGCGATAGGCGCATGGGTGTTTATTTCATTAAGCGGCACCATGCCTGTTAATGTGGCCACAACTCCTATATATAATAATGTACAAATAACGAGTGAAACAATAATGCCTATTGGCATATCTCTTTGCGGGTTTTTAGTCTCTTCCGCCGCTGTTGATACTGCATCAAAGCCAATATACGCAAAGAACATTAAATATGCCCCGACAAATATGCCCTTGAATCCGTTAGGCGCAAACGGTGTCCAGTTTTCCGGGTTAATATATATGGCACCAACACCTATAAACAACAATATAACAAGGGTTTTAATTAAAACCATAACAAAAGTCATTTTTGCGCTTTCTTTTATCCCGATGTAAAGGAAAAAAGTAACCGCTGCCATCATCAATATAGCAGGCAGGTCAACTGAAATAGGGATAAGGCCAAGATGCGGTATCTGAGATGCGGGATGCAACAATAAATGAGAATCAAAACCCATTTTATCAATCGCAGCCGGGTTAAACATTGAAATATCAAAATTTGAAGGGTCAAAAAGTTCTTTAATCCCATCAACACTAAGACCTAATGCAGTATATTTGGCTTCAATAAATTCTTGCAATTGAGTAATGCCAAGCTGCCGATATTTTTCAACGGCTGCAGAATAATTGCTTGTCAGCCATATGGGCGGACTGGTAAGAAAGCCCGGCAGCACTCCCTCAAACCCTTTGAGAAAATTGACAAGATAGCCTGACCAGCTGCTCACAACAGCAATATTGCCTATCAAATACTCCAGAATCAGCATCCATCCGATGAACCATGCCGCCAGCTCACCAAGTGTAGCGTATGTATAAGTAAATGCGCTGCCCGCAACCGGTATCATAGCTGCGAATTCTGCGTAACACAGCGCTGAAAAAGAACATGCCAGTGCTGCAAAAATTAGTGAAATCATCAGCGCAGGCCCTGCGCCTATATGGCCGGCTCCTCCTACTGCGGCGGTACCGGACAGGGCAAAAATTCCGGCCCCTATAACAGCTCCCACCCCAAGTACTATAAGGTCAAAAGCTGTCAGTGTTTTGCTTAATTCTGATTTTGAACCGTTTATAAAATCATCAGGACTTTTTTTCCTTAAAAACCTTGCGAATATACCGCTTTCAGTCCTTATCCCGTTGCCATTTCCATTTTCATTTTCACTTTTCTGCACTAAATTTTCAACAGCCATACAATACAATACTCCCGGATTTTGTTATTAAATTGTCATTATAAATTAAAAACTTTTACAAGTAAAAACTTTTAATTTATGCTATTGGGAAAGAAGAGTTAAAACAATGTTTATAAACAGGATAAAAGAAGACATAGAAACGATTTTTGAAAAAGACCCGGCAGCGAACTGCTTTCTGGAGGTAGTATGCTGCTATCCCGGGCTGCACGCCCTGTTGATGCACAGAGTAGCCCATAAATTATTCAAATGGGGAATTCCTTGTTTTCCAAGAATACTATCTAATATTTCAAGGTTTTTAACCGGTATAGAAATACACCCGGGCGCAAAAATAGGCAGAAAGTTCTTTATAGATCACGGTATGGGTGTAGTTATCGGCGAAACAACCATAATAGGAGATAATGTCCTTGTCTACCAGGGCGTAACCCTTGGAGGAACAGGCAAGGAAACAGGAAAACGTCACCCGACAATAAAAGACAATGTTGTTTTTGGCTCAGGCTCTAAAGTATTAGGCAATATAGTCATCGGAAGCAACGTAAGGGTTGGCGCAGGCTCCGTAGTGGTTTCAGATGTCCCGGATAACTCCACCGTGGTCGGCATACCAGGGAGAGTAATCGTGCACAAAGGCCAAAAAATTCATCAATTACAGCATAATGTCATTCCTGACCCGATAAAAGATGCCCTGCATCTTCTTACCAGCGAGGTAAAAGACCTTAAAAAAGTTTTAATGGAAGAAACCGGCATAAAGGAAGACAAGTTTGAAGAGTTCAGCGAAGGAGCAGGGATTTAGGATTTAGTATATATTTTAAAATAATACTACGTAGGGTAAGACTTAAAAATGTTAAACAAAGAAAAATTATTTAAAATCATAGACAATTTTCAAAACTGTAATGTGCTTGTAATCGGCGACATAATCCTTGATGAGTACATCTGGGGCAAGGCAAACAGGCTTTCGCCCGAAGCCCCGGTGCCCGTACTGGAAGTTGAGCGCTACAGCTACATCCTTGGGGGTGCTGCCAACGTTGCCAACAATATAAAATCACTGGGCGGAAATGTTTCCCTTACTGGCGTTACGGGCACAGATATCCAGGGAGGCAAGCTTCAGGAAATTTTAAAAGAAAAAGACATTGAAACCTCCTGCCTTATAAGCGATAAAAATAGGCCCACCACAGTAAAAACAAGGCTTCTTGCGCATAACAGGCAGCAGCTGGTACGGTTTGACCGGGAAACAAAAACCGCTATTTCAACCGAAACAGAGGTCAAACTGACCCGCAAAGTCCGGGAATACATTTCCAAAGCTGATATAGTACTACTTTCCGACTACTCAAAAGGAGTACTGACAGATACTTTCATAAAAAAAGCCATATCTTTCGCCAGGGAATCCGGCAAGCCGGTAATGGTAGACCCTAAAGGGCTTGATTTTACAAAATACTGCGGCACTACGCTTATCACTCCGAACAGGCTCGAAGCCGCTCAGGCCACAAAATCCCCGCTTGACGCAGAACCCGAAGAACTTGCCCAAAAAATCAGGCAACACCTTAATGTGGAGCACGTTCTTGTCACACTTGGAGAAGACGGCATCCTGATTTCATCAGAAGGTAATGTCAAAACAATCCCGGCTGTAACCTCAGAAGTCTATGACGTCACAGGCGCGGGCGATTCGCTTATAGCAGGAATTTCACTTGCCATGACAGCTTCAAATGGCGATCTTGAAGCTGCGGTACAAATAGGCAACTACGCAGCCGGCGTGGCAGTAAGGAAAATCGGTACCACCGCCGTTACTCCCGATGAACTTAAAAACATTATTGAACTGAATTTTTTAACTCTTGCTATCCGTACATAACGTCAACGTCATCAACAATATATTTTTGCTTTGCTTGCCAGAGGTCATATTTAAACTGCATATTAAGCCAGAGCTCAGGAGTAGTTCTAAAAGCTTTTGCGAGTTTTAAGGCCATATGAGGACTTATGCCGGACTTTCCGTTTATTAAGTCATATAAAGTTTTACGAGTTACCTTTAACCCCCTTGAGGCCTGGGTAATAGTTAACCCTAAAGGCTCCAGGTAAAGCCCCTGAAGGACTTCTCCCGGATGTGGAGGGTTGTGCATCGTTTTGCGTTCTTTCATAATTACGCTCCTTTATTTGTGGGGGTCCAAATAATCGACGACATAAACATTTTTAGCCCTGAATTCAAATAATATTCTCCAGTTCCCGCTTACATCAACAGACCATAAACTGCTGTTTTTATAAGGATGCAGGCGCGAACCCGGAAAGTTTATATCATCTATGCCTGAAAGTTTTTATCATAAATTAAGTATAAACCTTTGTTTGTATAGTGTCAATATACACTAAACAGTTTCAGATGTCATTTTTTTATATTAAACTGTTTAATTATGGGAGAAGTTTTAAAAATAACCGAACTTTTGGAAATAACTGCCGGGCTAAAAGCCCGGGGCAAAACAATCGTGACCACCAACGGATGCTTTGACATTATTCATGCCGGACATGTGCGATATTTAAAACAGGCAAAAGAACTTGGTGACGTGCTGGTTGTATGCCTTAACTCTGATGATTCCGTAAAAAGATTAAAAGGCCCTGCCAGGCCGCTTAACACACAGGATGACAGGGCAGAGGTGCTTGCGGGACTCGCATCAGTTAATTATGTAATAATATTTAAAGAGGACACCCCGGCTGATATTCTGGGGCAAATAAAGCCCGATATCCACGTCAAAGGCGGGGACTACACCGAAGAAACCCTGCCCGAGGCTAAAATAGTCAAAAATGGCGGCGGCACAGTCCGGTTTATCCCACTAATGGAGGGGAGATCGACGACCAATATTATAAAGAGGATTAATAATAATGCCTAAAAAGAAAGTGATTAAAATAATCCAGGAATTGCTCCGGCTTATAAAAGAACAATTCCCTGACTTAAAAGGACTATATCTTTATGGTTCACAGGCTAGGGGAACAGCCCATAAAGACAGCGATATTGATATTGTGGCGATATTTGACGAGGTTACAAGAGAAAAAACTTTTGAGATATACGGCATACTTGGCGAATTAGATTACACTTATGATACTTTTATTGATTTTAAATCATACACTATGCAGACATTACAACAAAATCCCTTTTATTATGACGAAGTAGCAAATAAAGGTATTTACTATGCAGCCACATAAAACAGTTCTTGCACTAATAGCTATAGAAAAGTCTGACGAGGCATTAAAAGCTGCCTATGCAAGCGTGGAAATTAGTTTAACGGTAAGCCAAAACAGGGCATATTATGCTGTTTTTTATATTGTATGCGCTTTAGCTTATTTGGATGACTTTGTTCCATTCATAAAAAAGCACCATAAACTCATAGGGTATTTTAACAAATACTATCTCCATGAAAATAAAATATTTGATAAATCATTGTTAAAAATCTACAAAAATCTGATTTTAAACAGAGAAACTGCTGATTACAGTTTTATAACAAAGCCTGTTAAAGAAGAGGTCACATCAGATATTGAATGCGCAAAAACATTCATTGAAACCGTTAAACCCTATATTTTTAAAAGAATTGAAGAAGATAAGGACAAAACCAATGACTAACACAATTAACCAGTCAATAATGCCGATGACGGCAAAAATAAAAGATAACGGCCACCTGGAAATAGGCGGCTGCGATGTGGTTGAGCTCGCAAAACAATATGGCACCCCGCTGTATGTTTATGACGAAGAAACCATCAGGACCTGCTGCAGGCAGTATAAGGAAGCCTTTTCCAGTTATCCGAATAATTCCGTACTGTACGCCTCAAAAGCTTTTATGACCCGCTCAATCTGCAAAATTATGGAGCAGGAAAACTTCGGGCTTGACGTTGTATCAGGCGGGGAAATCTATACAGCGGCTAATTCAGGCTTTCCGATGCAAAGGTGCTACTTTAACGGCAATAACAAAACCGCGGAAGAGCTGGAATTTGCGCTCTACTGTAATATCGGACGCATAACAGTCGATAATTTTTATGAACTGGAACTTTTGAATAAAATCGCAAAACAAAAAGACAAAAAAGCGGACATCCTGCTCAGAATAACCCCCGGCATAGAATGCCACACACACGAATACATCCAGACCGGCCACCTCGACAGTAAATTCGGCTTTGATTTAAGCCAGCTTGATGAGGCCATTTCATTGATAAAAAACGAATACAAAAGCCTCAACCTCAAAGGCCTGCACGCCCACATAGGCTCACAAATATTTGAAACACAGATATACGCAGACCTTGTTGGTATCGTGCTTGAGCAGTTTTCTAAAATTAAGTCAAAATTTAGCCTTATGCTCGAAGAAATGAATGTTGGAGGGGGGCTTGGAGTAAAGCACAATGACAGAGATGAACCGCCTTCAATATACGATATAGCAGGCATAATAATCAATTCCCTGAACGAAAACCTTAAAAAATATAACCTGCCTGAACCTAAACTCATAGTGGAGCCGGGCAGGAGTATTATATGCAACGCAGGAGTAACCCTTTACACCGCCGGCAGCTGGAAACAGGTGCCCAAAGGCAGGAAATACGTTGCTGTTGACGGCGGAATGTCTGATAACCCCAGACCATCCATGTACCAGGCAGAATATACAGCTATAGTAGCCAACAAGGCAAAAGCAACCCCCGAAGAAATCGTCACCATCGCCGGCAGATACTGCGAATCGGGTGATATATTAATAAAAGACATTAGGTTGCCGAAAGTGGAACCCGGAGACATAATCTGTATCTTTGCCACGGGCTCATACAATTACTCAATGGCAAGCCAGTATAATAGAGTACCCAAGCCCGCAGCTATTATTGTACATAATGGGTCACCTGATGTTATAATAAAAAGGGAAAGCTATCAGGATTTAATATCTTTTGACATTATCCCTGAAAGGCTTACCAAATGTGGGGTTAACTGTATATAATTAATTGTATATATAGTTATAGTTAATTTTTAAAGGCTGGCCATATATGTTCGACCAAATTCCTCAGGTATTCCAGTCCAGTTTTGATAGTATATCCTCGTCATGGTCCGCCAATGTATTTATAATACTTGTTGTAGTACTCCAGGTTTTTGTACTCGGATATTTTATTTACCGTATATATAAATACATCGCAGGCAGTCACGCAGAACAACTATTAAAAGGGATTTTAATCCTTATCGGCGCACTTCTTGTAAGTAAATTGCTTAAACTGCAGATACTTGGAGTTGTGCTGGAAAACGTGGTCAATATTGTTATATTCTCCATGGTCGTTATATTCCAGCCCGAATTAAGAAGGCTTTTGGGCTACTTGGGACAAAGAGGGTTTATAAACAAGCATATGATTAACCCCGATGGCGAAACAGAAATCCACAGGGTGGTTGACGACATTGTAAGCGCTGTAAAGCACCTTAGCAAATCCCACACCGGTGCGCTCATAGTGTTCCAGAACTCAAAAGGCATTGAAAACACTACAGAAGTCGGAACAAAATTAAATTCTTCCATAAGCACAGAATTAATTCTGACTATATTCCACCCGAACACCCCGCTTCATGACGGCGCTATGGTCATAAACGGCAATAAAATACTGGCCACAGGCGTTTTGCTGCCTTTAACGGAAGACCCCAAGCTAAGCTGGCAGTACGGCACAAGGCACAGGGCGGCTATAGGTATGTCAGAAGTTTCCGACGCTACGTGCCTGGTTGTTTCCGAAGAAACAGGTAACATTTCTATTGCCCAGGGAGGAACTCTTACTAATATTGCCGATTTAATGGAATTAAGGTCCGAGCTTGAATTTTTATACGGAATAACTGAAGTGGTGAAGGAAAAAACCGACGAAGAAGTCAAGGAAAAGAGCAAATTCAGGTTTTATAACTTTTTCCCAACAGAATTTCCTTTTAAAAAGCAGGAAAATAAATAAATATTCATAATTAATTAAGACACTCAAAAAATACACAAAATACGTGTAAAATAAAAAATGTTAAATATTTAATAATGGAGAAAATTATGGCAAAAGTTGTAACATACACCGTGGACTACTGCCCCTACTGCAAAAAAGCAAAAAGACTGCTTGAAGAAAAAGGCGTGGATTTTGAAGACCACGACATAACCTCTAACGAAGCAGAAGGCAGAAAAAAACTCGGCGAAATGCTGAACATCCCCGGCAGGGTCTCTGTCCCGCAAATAATCATCAACGGCCAGCACATAGGCGGTTTTACAGAATTAAAAGATCTAAACGACTCAGGAAAGCTGGACGACCTTCTCAACAGCCCTTCTAATTGAAGGATTAACAGCTAATGCCTGGTTAAAATACCCTGTTGAAACAGCAGGTTTATTTCTTTTGAGAAAATAAAATCCTAAATAATAATACAAGCTGCTCTTTTCACTTTTCAATCTTGACGCCCTTCTTAATGAGCTAACAGCCCCCGGGAAGTCCTCAATCCTTGAATAATAACTGGCGAGCCCAAGATGCACGTTGGCATCATCCGGACTGAGCTCTTTCGCCCTGCTCAGGCCCCCAAAAGCCTTTTCATTTTCTCCTTTTTCAAGGTAAACAAACCCCATTGTCAACAAAACCCCCGCATCGTCCGGCTTTAAGTCCAACGCTTTCTGAAAATACTGGACAGCAGAATCGAATTTCTCTGTTTCAAAACAAATCAGCCCGAGATTTTTGTACAAAGCAAAAGCCTGCGGGTCATCGGGATATCTTTCCAGAAACTTGAACGTATAAAACACCGCTGTTTCGTATTTTTTGGACAAACTGCAAAGGTTAATAAGCTGAATATATGTAGAAGGCTGGTTCGGATTTACCTTTAAAACACTTTCATAATACTTTATCGCACTGTCAACATCCTTTTTCTGCAGCGCTATGTTTGCAAGATAGCCGTATGGAGTTATATTTTCCTTATCAAAAGCGAGCGAGTTCTTAAAATTCTTTTCCGCTAAATCAAATTGCCCCAGCTGGAAGTAACTCCTGCCGAGCCTGTAGTAATACGCCGGGTTATGCCTGTTTAAGCCCAACGCTTTTTCCAGATTCTTGACAGCTGCTTCATAATTGCCCATATAAAAGTATGTATTGCCGATTTCGTTGTAACACAGAGGAAAATCAGGCTTGAGCATAATGGCCCTCTTAAAATTAACCAACGCCTGGTCGTATCTTTCCATTAACTGGAGCATATCCCCCACTTCAAAATATGCCCAGTGATCTCTGGGATTGATTTGCAGCACTTTTTTATAATTAAAAAACGCTTTTTCATACTCTCCTTTTCTCTTATAACAGTTGGCAAGCCACTTTTCAGAGTCGTAATAAACCCGCCCTCTGTCAATAAAATAGCTTACAACTTTTTTAAACGGTTTTTTTGACATTGTTCCTTATTTCTTTCAGGCTGTCACCGCCAAATTTTTCCAGAAACGCATCAACCAGAATAATTGCGAGCATTGCCTCGCCTACAACCCCCGCCGCCTCCAGCGCACATACATCTGAGCGTTCATAGTGGGCTATATGCTCTTCACTGGTAGCAATATCCACTGATTTTAACGGCTTTTTCATGGTTGGTATAGGTTTCATGGCTGCTTTTACAGTAATCGGCATGCCGTTGGAAATCCCGCCCTCAATACCGCCAGCGTTGTTGGTCTTTCTGGTATAATCCGTGTTGATCTCGTCATGCACCTGTGAGCCGGGGCGCTCTGCCACGCCTTCGCCCAGCCCTATGCTAACCGACTTGATGGCGGGTATGCTCATAATAGCCTGCGCAATACGTCCGTCGAGCCGCCTGTCCCAGTGTACATGGCTTCCAATGCCGACAGGAACATTTTCAGCGACCAGCTCAAATATTCCGCCAAGCGTGTCGCCCGCTTCCCTTGCCCGGTCAATAGCTTCTTTGTCCACTTCGCATTTGCTTTTTATGCTGATTCCAAACGGCCTTAAAATCTCTGTTGCAAAGGCTCCCACTGCTACTCTTATAGCGGTTTCCCTTGCGCTGGAACGCTCAAGCACATCTCTTACATCGTCATGCCCATATTTTATCGCCCCCGCTAAATCAGCGTGCCCGGGCCTTACATGGGTAATGCGCTTTTCTTCTACGAGCCGGGATATTTCCGGGTCATCCATATCAACTTTATCTACTGACATCGAAACTTTCCAGTTTTCCCAGTCCCTGTTTTCAATTACCAGCGTGATGGGCGCACCTATTGTACAGCCTTGCCTAACGCCGGAGTTGATTATCACTTTATCTTTTTCTATTTTCATCCTGCCGCCGCGGCCATAACCTTCCTGCCGGCGGGCAAGGGCATTGTTTATGTTGTCTATATTTATCTCAAACCCGGCCGGCACGCCTTCGATTATTGCGGTAAGGCATTTTCCGTGGGATTCTCCAGCTGTAAGGAATCTGAATTTCATATTTTTACCGTTTATATTCCAAGTATTAATTATAACTTACATTGAGAGTTTTGTGGAATAATGCCATTATCAACTCTATAATTCCAAAATTACAGCATACCTGAAAAGAATTCAAATCCCGACAATAAAAGTGGGCGCACAATGTGCACCCCCTAAAACAAATAATCATTTCCTAGCCATACTTAAACGTAACACCGCAGCCAGACTTTGGATACTGCCAGCCGAGTGTCTTGGCCGTACACGCCACGCGGCACGCCCCACACTCAAGACAATTCTCAAAACCAACCAACAACTTGTTCTGCGCTTCGTCCCACTCATACACATTTGCCGGGCAAATATACGTGCATGGCTTGTCAGGACAAATTTTGCAATCTTCCTGATCAGGAATAAGGTGACTGCACTCATCGCATTTATACTTTACAGTAAATAATTTATCGTCTATATGTTCCGGTATTGGTTTTTTCTCGCTCATTTCAGTAATATTCCTCCTGCAAGATTTACAAATTTAACACCATCGACCATCATCTGCGGCAGCGAGCGCTGCTTGATTACATCGCCGATAAATTGTCTATATTTTGTCTTTTTCGGTATGCTGTCAACAGCAGTAAAGTTGTTCATAAATTCATTCACCTTCGACGGGTAGAACCCAAGGAATGTCTTTGCATTACCTTCGAGAAAACCCATCACATCCTTATAACTACGCAGATCTTTCATAACAAAGCTCTCGTCCAGTTTTTTCTTATATAGTGACAGCATATTAGCTGAACTGTCATCTTTATCAATTGCCTGTATAGCTGTTTCAGCGGCAAATTTACCGCTAATCATAGCAAGGTTAGTGCCTTCCCAGTGCACGTTGTTGACAAGCATTGCAGCGTCGCCTGCTATCATAACGCCGTCCTTGTATAACGGCGGCATAAATTTGAATCCGCCTTCCGGTATGAGGTGAGCAGAATACTCAAGCAATTCTTCGCCGTCCACCAGGGGTTTTACGACAGGGTGTTTTTTAAGTTCGTTCAATAAGTCGTAGGGTTTTACTTTCTTGTGTTTTAAATCCTCAAGTGATACGCCGAGACCTACCACCACTGAATCAAGGTTTGTGTAAACATAACCAAGTCCGACTATGCCCTGCATTGGCCCGCCGAGAATAGTATAAATAACGCCTTCATTTCCTTCCACATTGAACTTGTCACGGATTTTTTCCGGTGACATGGAAATAACTTCTTTTATGCCCAGTGCAACGTTCACCGGTTCCAACTCGGGCATACCCCAGGCCTGCCTTGCTAATATTGAATTAACGCCGTCTGCAACTATTGTTACTTTTGCGTAGAACTCTTCCTGCTCAGTTTTTACTCCAACTATTTTACCGTCTTCTTCTATCAATTCTGTTACAACAGTTTCAGGAACTATAAAAGCACCTGCGGCTTCTGCCTGTTCTGCGCACCACCTGTCCCATTTTGCCCTGATAACCGTAAAGCTGTTATAATGGCCTTCTTCTGCGTGCTCAGCGTTTCTGTAACCAATTACAGTGCCGTCTTTGTCACCCAGAAGGGCATATTTGTGTTCTACGTTGTAGCGTTCTACGGGTGCTGTTTTCCAAAATTCTGGAAATATTTCCGCTACCGGCTGAGCGTATATCGCACCACCAAACATATTCTTGCTGCCCGGAAAATCACCTCTTTCAAGAACTACGACTTCCTTGCCCGCTTTTGCAAGGGTAATCGCCGCAGCTATTCCTGCTGGTCCCGCGCCTACCACGACCGCGTCAACTATCTCTCTTTCCACCATAATTCTCCTACTTTTCTATAACAATTTATCAATAAAAATTTAGCATAAAAATAAGGTTTAGCATAATTGTTAACCATAAATTTAACCCCTAAAAATAAACTGCCCGATTGTGCAAGTACTGTTTTTATTTCATCCTTCTTTGGTTATGCTAAAATCTTATTGAATTTAAGTTAATCGGAATAAATATAAACAATGATAGAGCTTTTAATAAAACTGTTTGGCAACCCAAATGAACGCAAACTCAAACAGCTCCAGCCAATGGTCGAACATATAAACAGCCTTGAGCCGGAAATAAGCAGCCTCACTGACGCTGAGCTCCGGGCAAAAACAGATGAATTCAAAACAAGATACAACAATGGAGAAACCCTCGACTCTTTACTGCCGGAATCGTTTGCAGTAGTAAGGGAAACAGGCAAAAGAGTGCTGAACATGCGACATTTTGACGTGCAGCTGGTCGGCGGCATAACCCTGCACCAGGGCAAAATAGCCGAAATGCGCACAGGAGAAGGTAAAACCCTTGTAGCAACGCTGCCCGCTTATTTGAATGCGCTGACAGGAAAGGGCGTGCATATTGTAACAGTAAACGACTATCTGGCAAAGCGTGACAGCGAATGGATGGGCAGAATTTTCAAGTTTCTAGGGTTAAGCGTGGGGCTTGTTCTGTCTTCAGGCTGGTCAGCAGCAGTTTTTGAACAGAAAAAAGACGCTTATGCGGCTGATATTACTTATGGCACAAATAACGAATTCGGGTTTGATTACCTGCGGGACAATATGGCCGGCAGTATTGACCAGTGCGTGCAGCGGCCTTACAACTTCGCAATCATAGACGAGGTGGACAGTATCCTGATTGACGAGGCCAGAACACCTTTAATTATAAGCGGTCGGCTCGATAAATCAGCCGAAACATACAAGACAATGGCAAGAATTGCCCCGCTGTTACAAAAAGATACGGACTATGAGGTTGAAGAAAAAAATAAAAACGTTATACTCAACGAAGCCGGCATAGATAAGGCGCAGGAACTTTTAAAAGTAAAAGATTTGTTTGACCCGTCGGAAATGCTGGCACATTATCTTTTGCAGGCGTTAAAAGCCAAAGAGCTTTTCCATAAGGATACTGACTATGTAATCAAAGACGGGCAGGTAGTAATTGTTGACGAATTCACCGGCAGGCTGATGGATGGAAGGCGCTGGAGTGATGGTCTGCACCAATCCGTAGAAGCAAAAGAAGGCGTTAAAATCCAGGATGAGAGCCAGACTCTCGCCAGCATAACATTCCAGAACCTTTTCCGGCTGTATCCGAAGCTATCCGGCATGACCGGTACTGCTATGACCGAAGAAGCGGAGTTCGGCAAAATTTATAACCTTGAGGTATCTTCAATCCCCACAAATAAAAAAGATGTCAGAAAAGACCAGCCTGATGTTATTTATAAGACAGAAAAGCAGAAATATATATCAGTTGTTGAAGAAATAGAGGAAGAACAGGCTAAAGGCAGGCCAATACTGGTCGGCACAATCAGCATTGATAAGTCAGAGTATTTGTCAAAACTGCTCACCAAAAAAGGCTTAAAACATAACGTTTTGAATGCAAAACACCACGAAAAGGAAGCCCAGATAATTGCCCAGGCGGGAAGATACGGGGCTATAACAATCGCAACGAACATGGCGGGCCGCGGTACAGATATTATCCTCGGCGGAAATCCGGAGTTCCTGGCCAAAGAATTAATTGAAAAAGGCATGGATAAAGAGGAGGCCCTTGAAAAAGCATATAAAATAACTGACGAGGAGCATCAAAAAGTAGTGGAGGCCGGTGGGCTTTATGTAATAGGCACAGAAAGACATGAATCACGTCGTATCGATAATCAGCTGAGGGGCCGTGCCGCAAGACAGGGCGACCCCGGCTCGACAAGGTTTTTCCTGTCGCTGGAAGACAGCCTCATGCGTATTTTCGGCGGAGAAAAAATATACAACCTTATGAACATGATGAAGGTTGAAGAGGACATGGCCATTGAGTCCGGGATAGTTACCGCCCAGATAGCTTCTGCGCAGAAAAAAGTTGAAACTTACCACTTTGACATAAGAAAACAGGTTTTGCAGTATGACGATGTAATTAATCAGCAGAGAGAGCTTTTCTACAAGCAGAGAAGAAAAGTGCTTGAGGGCGAAAATGTATATGAAGACATAATCTTCATGATTGAAAAAGAAACAGAGCGGATGATTTCAGGTTATATAAGTCCTGAGATGAAGCCCGCCGAGTACATAGAAGAAGACCTTGAACTGCTTATTAAGTCAGTGCACTCTGTTATTCCGCAGTTAGCTGACAGGATTGCGGTTGAAGATATACAGAACCTGAGTTACGGGGAAATCTATAAAAAAATTAAAAACCTTGCTGTAGAAACATATAAAGAACAGGAAAAGCGGGTAATAGACTTCTATAACCATGTGGTCCGGGAAAATACAAACCTGGATGAAAAACAGGAAGTCGGCGCTGAAGACAACATGATGAGGACAATGGAGCGTGATACCCTGCTCAGGATTATTGACAGCAAGTGGATAGACCATCTGCACAACATTGATATGCTGCGTGACGGCATAGGCCTGCGGGCTTATGGCCAGAAAGACCCCCTCATTGAATATAAAAGGGAGGCATTCGGCATGTTTAACAATATGATGCATGAAATACAGCGAGAAACTGTTGCAACTCTGTTCAGGACAAAGTTCCAGGTACAGATAATTCATAGGCAGGAAGAAGACCATGAACCTATTGATACAGATTTGATGAAAGCAGCGGAGAGCTTTGTGCCCCCGTCAGAAGAGGAAAATAATTCCCCTGTCAGAAAAGGCGATAAAGTGGGAAGGAACGACCCATGTCCGTGCGGAAGCGGTCAGAAATATAAGAAGTGCTGCGGTATGGACCGGGCAAAAAGCAGCCGGGTTTAAAGAGGAACAATTATGACCACAGAATATAAAAAAACTTTAGAACAGATAAACGAAACTCTCTCGCAGGTGAGAGGTTGTCTTTGACCCTGATAATACGCAGAAAAAAATAGCTGAACTCGAACAGGAAATGCAAAACCCTGACATCTGGAACGATCAGCAGCAGGCGCAAAAATTATCACGGGAATTAAGCGATCTTAAATCCGGGATTGAAGAGTATAATAACTGGAAATCCCGCTTTGATGATGCGGAAGTGCTTATTGAACTGGCCGAAGAAGAGCAGGACGAGTCTTTATACCCGGAAATAGAGGAAAATTTATCAAAACTGGAAAAAGAACTCGACAAGTGGCAGCTCCAGCGCAAACTCGGCGGAGAATACGACGACTCTGACGCCATTTTGACAATCAACGCAGGGGCGGGCGGTACAGATGCGCAGGACTGGGCGGAAATGCTCCTGCGAATGTATTTGCGCTGGGCAGAGTCCCGAGGCTGGAAGGCTGAAATACTCGATACCTCAGACGGGGACGAGGCCGGTATAAAAAGCGCAACCGTAAAAGTAACCGGCAAGTACGCCTATGGCTATGCAAAAGCGGAAAAAGGCGTGCACAGGCTCGTGAGGCTGTCGCCTTTTAATGCTAACAATAAAAGACAGACCAGTTTTGCTTCACTGGAAGTGAGTCCGGTTATGCCTGATATTGAATCAAAAGTCGATATAAACCCTGATGACCTGGAAGTATCTACGATGAGAGCAGGCGGCGCCGGCGGGCAAAATGTTAACAAGGTTGAAACAGCGGTCAGGATACAGCATAAGCCCAGCGGCATAGTCGTAAAATGCCAGCAGGAGCGTTCGCAGTCCCAGAACAAAGAGCTGGCAATGCAGCTTCTGGCATCAAAATTGCTCGCTATAAAGCAGGCAGAGCATGAACAAAAGCTGTCTGAGCTCAAAGGCGAAGCTGTGGACGTGAATTTCGGCTCGCAGATAAGGTCTTATGTTTTTCACCCGTATAAAATGGTTAAGGACTTAAGGACGAATTATGAAACGGGAAATGTTGACGCGGTTATGAACGGGGATCTGGACGGGTTTATCGAGGCTTATTTGAGGATGGGTATATAGATTTTTAAAATTTATTATATCGAATCCTCGATAAACAGCCGCTCGTCCTCAATGAACCTCTTCATGTCAAATATGCTGATTATCCTTTCATCCGGCTGCAAAACCTCCGCCAGTGTGTACTTGTTTTTTTCATATTTTGATTGAATATTTAAATTCATTCTTTCATTCGGAATATTTTCTATGTCAAAAACCTCATCTACCAATATACCGACTTGTATATCGGATATTTTTACAACAATTATCTTTGTCTTTTCTGAAATCCGGGTCTTGGGCACCTGAAGGAAATATTTTATATCAACAATCGTTATAAATTCACCACGCAGGTTAATTATTCCGGTGATGAATTCCGGCACACATGGCACTGCTACCATATTTACAAGTTTTAGTTTTGTTATTTCCTTAACGTATTTAAGGTTAATAGCATAAATTTCTTTATTCAGACAAAAAGAAATAAAGTAATTTTCCTGATAATTAAGATTTCCTGTTACAACCCTTACTTCTTTTTGCAATTTTTCCGCTCTTTTTATGAGCTTGTTTTTAACTTCAGGGCTTTGAGTGCAGTATTCCCGGGGGATACTGATTTTATCCGGAATTTCTGAAGAGTGTACTTCAACTTTCTCAACGCTTTCCATAATAAGGTTAATATCAAGAAGGGCTGTCATAGTGTCATTATGCTTATAAATACCGGATATAATGCCATCATGTGACTTATATGGAAGGGGCGTGAATCCTTTTTTGTCCAGCCTTGTAACGTCCTTTATTGAACTAACTATAATGCCAATTGCCCTTTTTTCGCACTCAAGTATTAAAACCTGGTGTTCAGGCGTATAGGTCTCAGGCTCAAGCCCTAAAAGCTTTATAAAGTCTACAACGCTGATTATTTGACCCCTCAAGTTCAAAAGGCCTATTATATATTCGGGAAATTTCTCAATTATTGTAAGGGCGGGGAGCTGTACGATTTCCATTATTTTTTCAGCGGGAATCGCATAGTTTTTTTCGCCAAGATTGAATATCAAAAATAGTTCAGAATCTTTTTCTTGTAAAAGTTGGCGAGAAGTCAAGAAATTTCCGCTCATATTCATTGGGAATCCTAATTATTATATATTGTTAACTTGTTTCTACCTGAGTTTTTTGATTCATACAGGGCTTTGTCTGTTCTTGCCAGAAGATCTTCCTGCGTGTTTATATCATTTTCCACCTGTGCCATTCCGCAGCTAACGGTTACCTTTACAATATTTTCTCCGTTCTGGAATTCTTTTGCTTCAATATTTTCCCTTATTCTTTCTATGGGCATTCTTGCCTGCTCTGTATTAGTTTCCGGCAGGATTAAAATAATTTCCTCTCCTCCGTAGCGGGCTATATAATCTGTTTTTCTCAAAGAAGCTTTAATAATTTTTGAAACTTCAGCCAGTACCCTGTCGCCAAACTGGTGGCCATAATTATCATTTACCAGTTTAAAATGGTCAAGATCGAACATGGCAAGTGTAAGGTTTGTTTTATGCCTTTTGCACCTTGCGAATTCTCTTTCCAGTGTTTGCTGGAAGAATCTCCTGTTGTAAAGTCCTGTTAAACCGTCAATGATAGCAAGGTATTTTGTTTCAGAATAAAGCCATTTTATTCGCATTAATATTTTCAGTTCTTTGATAATAATTTCAAAGATTTTGTTATGGTTGAACCTTTCGGGTTTCATATGATAAAAAGCTATACCGCCAATAGTCTTGTTTGCGTAGTTTATAGGTATAACCAGCCTTGAGCGGAATGAGGAAAAGCTGTCTGCGTGGTTGTTTTTGTTTATTATTGAGTCAACCAGTTCCACATCATAGCTGGTTTCTTCCCTTTTGTAAGTTTCCGGGGAAATATCAGAAAAAAAGTCCCTTTTAATATCTAACAGCACGCTTTCTTCTACGTTGGCGTTTTGTATGCTCATCTGAAGGTATTTTTTCTTTTTATCGTCCCTGTCGTTAAAGAAAATGCAGGCTACGTTAAAATCTATTAAAGAATAGGTAAGGGAGAAAAGTTCTTTTGAAAGAATCCTGGTCGAATAAATAAATTCTGACAGGTTTCTGAATTCATTGATAATTGTGGATTCAATCAATGACTGGTCGAGCAGGTTATTTATCCGTGTCTGGATATCTTTGTTTTCGCTCTTTTTTTCTTCTATAATTCTTTGCCGTTCTTCTGCTGTGATAATTTCTGTGCCTTGAAGAAAACTGTTAACCTGGTTTAAAAATTCTTCGTGGTTGTTACTTTTTGTTATAAAGCAATCGGCCCCGGCTTTTAATGCCCAGAAACTGTTAAGTTTTTCATTTAATTGAGTTAATAAAATTACAGGAATTTTTTTGATTAAATCGTCATTTTTTAACAGCCTGCAAAGCTGATAACCGTTTATTTCCGGCATTATAATATCTGATATAATCAAATCAGGTACTACCTGATAGACCAGTTCAATACCTTCTATAGCATTTGTCGCTGTTATTATCTCGTGATTTAACTTTGAAAGCGTTAATTCAATGCTTTTTAATTGTATAGGACTATCTTCTATTAAAAGAATTTTTTTTCTCATATATTTGTCTGTTCTTATAAATTTATTCTCAATTAACAATAATAATATTATAATAATATCAGTAATGAGAAAAAACGGGAAGTCTATAAAATGATAAAGAATTTTAGCCTGGAAGAGAGAATACGTATTAAGACAAGAATTAATCAAATTTTGATTTTTCTGGTCGGATTTATCGCAGCTTTTGGAATTTATAAAATAAAGCTGTTGAACGACAATTATATCCCCTGGGTTGTTTCTATTATAGTTCTTGCGGTTTTGAGTATGGCGCTGATGGAAGTATTAAGAAATTGGGCATATAACGATATTTCCGATTATATTTATGATGCTGTATATCGAGCGAGTTCAAAATCAGACGAAATAATGAAAGAAACCTGTGTGCAGGAAGGCTTCGCAAACAAGCATATAAGCCTTTTAAAAGAGTCCTCTGCCGCAATTGAAAAATTAAAAAAATCATCCCTAAAAACAAAGCAAAGTTCGCAGGAAGTCGCTCAAAATTCTCAAAAATCTCTTGATTTGTCGAGCAAAGAGCAAAATTCAGTAGAACAAAACATTGAAAAAATGAATACACTGAAGCAAAAAATAGAAATTATCGCTGAATTAATACTGGAATTAAGCGAACACACCCAGCAAATAGGAAGCATTATAGGAGTTGTTGAAGATATTACCGAACAAACAAACATGCTAGCCCTGAACGCCGCAGTAGAAGCTGCAAGAGCAGGCGAACACGGCAAGGGCTTTGCGGTTGTAGCTAGCGAAATCAGAAAACTCGCCGATGAAAGTAAACAGGCTACGGCTAAAATAACTTCCTTAATTTATGATATCCAGCAGGCCACAAATTCCACTGTTATGGCGACAGAAGAAGGCACAAAAGAAATCGAATCAGGCGTAGATCTGGCGCACCAGATAGCCCAAAACATAGAGAAATTAAAATCCACAATACAGGAAACAGTTAATTCAGTTGAACTGATATTAAAAGACATAGATAACCAGATTGATGGAGCCGGTGAGGTTAATACCCTTATCGAGCGGCTTGATGTTGGTTTAAGTGAATCTTCGGAAAAAATAAAAAGTACAATGATATCTTTAAATGAACTAAAAGAAACATCTGAAACCCTCAGAAGCAATATTATTGGAATAGAGCACAATTCCCGGGATATGGTAAAAAACGTCAAAAGCTATAAATAAGCCGTAAATAAGGTATTTTAAATGGACTTTCTCGAACATGAACTTGAAGAAATATTAAAAATATTTAGGGAAGAAAGCGAAGAGCAAATACAAAAATTAAATAACAATCTTCTTAAGCTTGAATCCAATCCAAAAGACCATTCTGTTATATCTGAACTGTTTCGTGAAGCGCACTCACTAAAAGGTGCGGCCAGAATGATAGGACTTGATGATATACAGTCTATTGCTCATAAACTTGAGGACGTTTTAGGCCTTGCAAAAGAAGGACAACTTTTAGTAACTTCAGAAATAATTGATATTTTATGCAGAACAGTTGACGCTATAGGCTCAATCATAAACGAGTCAATAGAAACCAGGGGAAAAGCCGAGACTCAGGAACTACAACCGGTGATAAAACAACTGGAAAAAATAATTAGTGATGAAAATTCCTGCGGGGAAAAATATGAAGAAGAATATATAGAAGAACAAACCCAAGTAGTTATTGTAAAAAATGACCTGGATATTAAAAAACTTATAACACAGATAAGAGTGAACATAGAAAAACTAAAATTTTTTTCTACCAGTGCAGATGCGCTTGAAGAATTTTTGTACTATATAAATGAACTGTTTAAAGAAATTGAACCCTTTAACAGTCAGAGGTTGAAATGCCTTATAGGCGACATAAAAAATAAAGTTGAATCAGCCCTAAAAGGCAGCGGTGTTCTGCTTGATAATGAAGTTGCCGAACTTGAGGAAATGTTTGAAGATTTTGCTGTTTTATATGAAAGGCTTGCTTCCAATAACAATGAGAGAACAGAATTTATTCAGGATACAATAGAAATAAAGGAAGAAAAGCCAAAAGAGCCTCAAATTGAGGAAAAAGTTATTATTGAAGAAAAGCAAGAAACTCCTGAAAAAATAAAACCGGATTTTAATGAGACAGATTATGGTTTTATAAAAGAAAACATTAAGATATTTTCCAGACATACAGATAATAATATTCAAAAGTTTGATACTGTTGTTACCAAACTTAAAGAGTATTCAGAAAAAATTACCCAGGGGCCTGTCAGGGAAGTTATTGAAAAAATAATTGAAATACTTGTTTTTTCAAAAGAAAAAGATGCTCCACTAAACCAAGATATGGTAAAAGTTATTGAAGAAAGTTTTAATGCTGCAATGCTTATAGAAGAGGGTTCCGCACAAGGAAAAGAAGACCCTGGTCTTATATTGCAGAGGATAAAAGTTCTCCAGCAAATGCTGAAACTTTCCGTTCAGAGAGAAATTATACCTGCAACTGAAAAAGAAGATGAGGCCAAACAAGAAAACACAAAACTTACTCCCTTAAAAAAAAGCACAGATATTTTTCCCAAAAACAAAAAATCTGATGAGAATAAATCAGACCAGATAGATTTAAAATTCGGTGAAACAAATACCATAAAAACCCTGAGGGTTGATACACAAAAACTTGACCATCTGGTAAACCAGGTCGGGGAGCTTATTATCGCAAAAATTAAGGCAAAAGAGCATTTAAGCGACACAGAAAAAATAATTCGTTCAATCGAAGAATGGCATCGTGAATGGAGCAAAACAAAGCAATATTTCAGGCATATTGAAAAATACCACAAAGGTTCAGATAAAAGTTTTTCCCCTTCAGCAACAACTTCATTAAGTAAAAGTGTAAATGCTTTTATTGAAGAAAATTCAAGTAAAATTTCCAGTCTTATGACAAAAATGAATTCTCTTTACAAAGTCATTCAGGAAGATGATGCCCGGCTTAACCTTATAGTTAACGGGCTTGAAGAAAAAATCAAAAGTGTCAGGGTATTGCCACTGGCAACAATTTTTCACCTTTTCCCGAGGATGGTCAGGGATATAGCAAGGGAAAAAAATAAAGACATAGATTTTGTAATAACCGGGAGCGAAACAAGCGTTGATAAAAAAATTATTGAAGAAATAAAATCACCGCTTATGCACATTATCAGGAACGCTATAGACCACGGAATTGAAAAAGCTTCTGACAGGGTAAAAAACGGTAAGCAGCCAACAGGCAGAATCCTTATCGGGGCCTGCCACCTTGAAAACAGCGTTTTAATCGAGATAAGCGATGATGGCCGGGGTATTGATATTGAATCAATAAAAAGAAAAGTACTGCAAAAAGGCCTGCTTACACCTGAAGAGCTCGAAACAATGACCGAAGAACAGGTAATGAATATTATATTCTGGCCAGGCTTTTCCACCGGGGAAACCGTAACAGACATTTCCGGCAGAGGAATAGGTCTTGACATTGTTTATACAAAAATATCCCAGCTTAACGGCAAGGTAAAAGTTAAATCCACTCTGGGTAAAGGCTGCCAGGTAACAATCCAGCTGCCTGTGACTATGGCCACAATCAAATCATTCCTTGTAAAAGTTAATGAACAGATATTTGCGATCCCCACGAGCTCAATAAAGACCACGCACCTTGTGGACAAAAATAAAATAATTTACAAAGAAGGCAGGAAAACAATTATAGTTGATGACAGGACTGTTCCTATATGTTCTCTTGCGGGCGTGCTGGAAATGCCAGAAAGTGGAGCTGACCCTGAAAGGATGGTTGTGATTGTTGTGCAGGCAGAAGATACCCAGGTTGGTTTTGTGGTTGACCGGCTGGTAGGGGATCAGGAAATTTTACATAAAAACCTTTCTGCACCACTTATAAGGGTCCGCAATATTGCAGGAATAACCACACTCGGTTCAGGGGACCTTTGCCTTATATTGAATGTAAACGACCTTGTTAAATCAGCTTTTGTAAATTTTTCCCGACCCGTCCAAAAAGTTTCAATACCGATGAAAGGGCAGGAAGGGACAGGGATAAAAAATGTGCTTGTTGTTGATGATTCCACTACCACGAGAATTTTGCAGAGAAATATTATAAAATCCGCCGGTTACAAAGTTGATGTGGCGGTTAATGGTTTTGAAGCTTTAACAAAGCTGGTATGCGAAGATTTTGATATTGTGGTAAGCGATGTGGAAATGCCTGAAATAAATGGCTTTGAGCTCACCGAGCGTATCCGGCTGAACGAAAATTTAAGGGATTTGCCCATTATACTTGTTACATCCCTCGCTTCTGAGGAAGACAGGATAAAAGGTATAGACTCAGGCGCAAATGCCTATATTACTAAAAGCGAATTTAATCAGGATGAGCTTTTAAATACAATATATAAGCTCGTTAACCACAATTAAACCGGGCTAAACAAGCTGAAAATCGCCGTATTTTTCAATATGTTTTGCCAGTCCGCCGTCGTTGAGGATTTTTATCATTACATCAGGCAGAGGGGCAGCTTTTATATCTATTCCCTGTGTTTTGTTCCTGATTATGCCTGTTGACAGCTCAAACTCCAGCTCATCTCCCTGATTGATTTTGTCTGTATCGCATTCCACCACCAACAGCCCGATATTAATGGCATTCCTGAAAAATATCCTCGCAAAGGACTTTGCCAGCACCGCATTAACGCCTGCAATCTTCAACACCTGCGGGGCGTGTTCTCTTGAAGAACCGAGTCCGAAGTTGTTCCCCGCAACCACGAAGTCACCCGGGGACATTTTTGTGGCGAATTCCGGGTCCGCATCCTCAAGTACGTGCTTTGCCAGCTCTGGCAGGTTTGTGCGAAGGTGAAACAGCCTGCCGGGGGCTATATGGTCAGTGCTGATATCATCGCCGAATTTCCATGCTTTTCCTTGTTTAATCATTGTTGTTTCTCCCTAAATATATTTCTCAAAAGGATAAACACGCTGCTTTGACATAGACAGCAAAAGCTCTCTCGGGTCGGTAATAACTCCTGTCAATGCGCTAACCGCTGCGGTTGCGGGCGAGCTAAGATAAATATAACCTTTGGGGTTGCCCATCCTGCCCTGGAAGTTCCTGTTCTGAGTGGCAAGGCAGACTTCGTCATCACCGAGTATGCCTGCATGCACGCCAACACATGGCCCGCAGCCCGGAGTGTTTATCGCAGCGCCTGCTTCGGCAAAGATTTCCAGCAGACCTTCCCTTGCCGCCTGTATAAATACTTCTCTTGAAGCTGGTACAACTAATAACCTGACATCACTATGGACTTTTTCCCCTTCTAAAATAGCTGCCGCGATGCGCAGATCTTCTATCCTGCCGTTTGTGCAGCTTCCTATAAATACCTGGTCAACTTTTACATCGCCAAGTTCCTTTGCAAGCCTTGTATTATCAACTGTATGAGGACAGGAAACAGTTGGTTCAAGCTTTGATGCATCGATATTGATTATTCTTTCGTATTCAGCATCCGGATCAGAATCAATAAGTCTGTATTTGTCCTCTCTGCCCCTTGAAGCAAGGTATTCCCGCGTTATCTCATCTGATGCGATTAATCCGGCTTTGCCCCCGGCCTCAACAGCCATATTGGAAAGGCAGAATCTGTCTGTCATCGGCATATTTCTAATAGTTTCGCCGGTGAACTCAAGGGCCTTATAGGTTGCCCCGTCAGCCCCCATCAGGCCTATTAAGTGCAGGATAAGGTCTTTGGCATAAACACCTTGCTGAAAATCGCCGTTAACTTCAATTTTAAAAGTTTCAGGAACTTTAAGCCAGGTCTTTCCAAGCGCAATGGCTATGCCAACATCGGTTGAGCCCATTCCTGTAGCGAATGCGCCGAGCGCACCGGAGGTGCAGGTGTGTGAATCCGCACCCACAAGTATATCGCCGGGGTTTACATAGTCTTCAACAAGCCGCTGGTGACATACACCTTCGCCTACTTCTGACAGAACTGCGCCGGTTTTTTTAGCGAAATTTCTGAGTATTTTGTGGGCGTTGGAGAGTTCTTTTCTAGGGCTTGGAGCGGCGTGGTCTATAAATAGTATTGTTCTTTCAGGGTTTTTGGCCTGTTCAAGTCCTATTTTTTGTATTTCCTGAATGGTTAACGGGCCTGTGCCGTCCTGTACCGCTGTTACATCGACATTAGCAACGACAAATTCCCCCGCTTTAACTTCTTTTGAGCAGTGTTCGCCTATTATTTTTTCCGCGATTGTTTTTCCCATATCTATTCCCTTTATTTTAAAACAGGACGGGCAAAAGCCCGCCCTGTTTCAGTTTATACTTAATTGCACTGTATCTGATGATTTTCAGTTACTTCGCACTTGTTTTCCTGTTGCTGTTGAGTTTCTCTTAATGCCTTATCACGTTCTACTCTTTGCTTAAGAGCGCCTACCGGCACATAGTAAGGAGTAACTGTCATAAGTTTTGCCGCTATATCCGGATAATCATAGATGAATTTCAATTCGAGGTCCACAAGAGGTTTTTGGGTATGTACGTTGGCGTATCTTGCCAGCTCAAGGATGTTTCTTGCTTCGTCTTCGTCCTTAAATTCAATTTCAAGCTTTTCATAAACATTCCTGAAGCCTTTTACTCCTCCGTATTCGCCGGTGGTGATAAGCCTTCCTGTTTCTACAACCTCAGGTTCGCCTCTTCCCAGCTCTTCATAGTCATACAGTTCATAGTTTCTTCTGTCTTTTAGTGCGCCGTCCGCGTGGATTCCTGATTCATGAGCAAATGCATTATCTCCGACCGCGGGCTGGTTAATCGCAATAGGTACATCAAATGCGTAAGAAGTATACTTTGCGAGGTTCCAGGCTTCACAGAGGTCAATATTAGGGTCAAGCTGGTATTGTCCTTTGTCAAATCCGCTTGATTTTGTTATTGCGAGCAGACAGGATACTAAATCCGCGTTTCCCGCTCTTTCGCCCATGCCGTTAATCGCTGTGTTTATATAAGCATCAACACCGGCATCAATAGCTGCTTTTGCGCCCATTACAGAATTGCCGACCGCCATGCCAAGATCATTATGGTAGTGCAGCTCAACAGGCATCCCTGTTGCCTGGGCAAGGTTAAAAATCCTCTGGTATGTTGTGTGCGGGTCATCATAACCAAGTGTATCGCAGTATCTTATTCTGTGCGCACCGTGGTCTCTTGCTGCTTTTGCAAATTTGATAAGGAATTCTTCATCTGTCCTGGAAGCATCCTCGGCGTTTACACCGACTGTAAGTGCCCCGCAGGATAGCGCTGCTTCCACAGCCTGTGTCATTGTACTAATAACGTCATCCTTTGATTTTTTACCGCCGAACTTGCCCTGGATCATCTGTTCTGAGGTGGAAACCGACAGGTTAACGTGCTGTAGTCTTGGAACTTTTTCAAAAGATTCGTATACGTCACTTGCCAGACCTCTCATCCAGCCACTGAGTTTTGTTTTTGTGATAACCCCCCTGTCCACAAGCTGTAAGTTAGCGTTTAAATAGTTAATTTCGTGACGGGTGTTTGGAAATCCGAATTCTGACTGGGTAATACCCATGTCATTGAGAAGAAGGTTAATCATTGTTTTCTGGAGTTTGGCCAGGCCAAGTCTTGATGTCTGAACACCGTCCCTGTTCGTTACATCTACGATATAAATTTTGTTTTCTCCCATTTTTACCTCCTTTTAAAATTTATAATACTGAAAACATATTATACGCTTAGTTTGCTGATAAATATAATTTACCATGAAATATTTTTTATATTAATCAGGATTGTTTAACTTTTTCTTTATATACTCAAGTTTTGCCCGACTTGAGTCATATTCAAGCTTGATAATATCAAACCTGGTTAGGTTCGGCGTTTTGTAATAACCCAGATGAATAAATATATCTTTATTTTTCTTAATAATTTCATTTTCAAAATTTTCATCAATAGGAAGGTCATCACGAGCTATATCTGATTTTATGTTATCAAAGCCAACTTCATATTCCCTGGTAAGTTCAGTTCCCGGCAAAGGACACAATACCCTTATATCACTTCTGTCTACGCCCCATTCCAGAAAAGATTTGTGTAACTCAAGCGTGTCATTTATATCTTCTTTTGTTTCCCACGGAAATCCAACAATCAATGCTGTTTCCACTGAAAATCCCATATTAATCGCAAGTTTTATAAGTTCCAGCTCTTCTTTTAGTTTTATGTTTTTTTTGATTTTTTTAAGCGTATCGGTTGAAGCGCTTTCTACTCCAACGAAAAATTTTCTACACCCGCTTTTCCATAAAATATCCAGGTCTTCTTTATTAAAAAGATTTAGCCGTATATTACACATCCAGTCAAAATCATAATTATTTTCTATAAGATAATTGCAAAACCCAATAAACTTTTTTTTGTTACTGGCAAAGTTATCCCCGATAAAAGCAAAATAGCGGCACCCTGTTTTTTCATTATATGTTTTCATTTCTGATATAAGCCGCTGCTCTGATTTGTATCTTATTGTAGTACCCCAAAAAAGATTTGTTGAACAAAATGTGCATTTATTAGGGCACCCCCTGGCGGCTTCCAGGGGTATAACCAGCGGCATATCAACTTCTTTTCCGTTCAGGATGGTCTTTGTCGGCAATGTATCAACAAACTTGTAAAAATCCTTTGCTTTTTGCAGATCAGGAAGTTCATCAAGGTTACCCAGCAGTTTTTGCGGGCAATATTCATTATTTAATGTCATTACGCCCGGAAGGCCGTTAAGTTTGGTGTCACCTTTTGAACGGCGCAAAAGGACTTCCTTAATCATGTTTTCGCTTTCGCCCATAAAAATCGCGTCAATTTCAGGAAAACGGGCTAGAATTTTTTCAGCAACCGCTGTGGCATGAGGTCCTCCCATACATATTTGAATTTCAGGCCGGTGTTTTTTTATTAGTTGGGCTATACGAATAGCATGATGAAATGAATTGCATTTACAGGAAAATCCTATTGTATCGTAGTCATCAAGTTTAATTTTTTCAAATATAGCCTGTGCTAAATCTTCTGAATTTTCAAATATTTTTGAAAGCAAATCCTGATTAAAATCTAATATATCAATTTCATTTTGATAGTCAGCGGCTATAGCCTGTAAAGAGAGGAGCCCCATAGGCATATATGGTTCTATTTTTTTAGAAACTACATTTAATGCAGGTATTAACAGAATTTTTTTCATTTATACGCTTATTATAGCAAAAGATTGAAGATTATAGTAAAGAAAATCTCCCGAAAAAATCCTTTAAGTTGTATAATATTTTATTATGTACAAATATGGCGTCAGATTATTAAAAAATAGGATTTATCCGATACAAGTACCTGAAGGTATTGAAATAAGCCGTGAGCAGATAGTGCTTGTCGCCACTGAAAAGGGCCAGGAAGCTGTAAAAGCTGAAAGGATACCTTCCTGCGTCCTGGAAAAATGGGGGCAAAAAATTCCCAAACCTCTGCAATTTATTCGGACAATGACTGAAGTCGATAAAACCAGGCTGGAAGAAATTTCCAGAAAGGAAAACGTTGCTTTTAACAAATGCGGCGCTTTACTCGAAAAACATAAACTTCCCATGCGTCTTGTGGATTCAAAATATACTTTTGATGAAAAGAAGTTGACGTTCTACTATACAGCACCGCACAGAATAGACTTCCGGGAACTGCTTAAAGATTTAACCCAGACATTCAGGAAAGTCCGTATTGACCTCCGTCATATAGGAGTAAGGGACGAAACCTCCATAATGGGGGGGATGGGCATTTGCGGCAGGGAATTCTGCTGTTCTTCGTTTTTATCAGATTTTACTTCAATTAATATTAAACTTGTGCGAGACCAGGGCATGCCGGTAAATCCGGGAAAAATATCCGGCACATGTGGAAGATTGCTCTGTTGCCTTAACTATGAATACTCTAATTATATTGAAGCCGCCGCGGGTATGCCGCCTGTGGGCAGCGGCGTTATGACTTCAGAAGGCCTCGGCAAGGTAGCGGCGCTGCATTTCCTCCACGCCACCGTTGTTGTAAAACTTGAAGATGGCAGGGTAAGGGAATTCAGTAAAAAAGAAATTGAAATGCTTGAAGAAGACATTACAAATATTGAGATAGACTACTCTATGGACTATCACGATGATGATGACGATATAGACATCTCGGCGTTTGAAGATGACGACCAGAGCACAACTAAAAACGTTTAGAGGCCAATACCGCTCAAAGCTTCCATTACCGTGCCCGCTGCCTTAGCCAGGACTGATAATATTATTATTACGATTACAATCAGCGGCGCGGCCGCCAGGGCCATCCCCAAAAATGGTGTAACATTACATATGAGCTGTATTTTATCGTTAATATATTCTTTTAATAAACTAATCGCATCATTGAGGGACTCTTCCATTTTTCCGGTGGTTTCGCCTATTTCAATCAGTTCGGTAACCTCGTTTTCAATAACCTTTTCGTCCTCAAAATCCGATAAAATCCCGCTTAACACCTCGCCGTTTTTGGTTCTTTCGTATATTTCGTCAGTGAAATGCCTGATATAATGATTTTTTACCGTTGAACCGGCCAGTTCTGTAGACTCGACAATAGATAATCCTGCCGAGTAACAGGTCTTCAGTACAAGAAAATAAATATATAATTCAGCCCACCTTATCAAATGGCCGAAAAAAGGGGCTTTAATTGCTCTGTAGCCGAAATAATCAGAAAAATCCGCTATTTCTGATTTGTAAAAATCAGCTCCAACTGAAATTAAAACAACAATTCCTATGAAAAAGAATAATTCTTTTGAAAGAAAAACCTGCTGGAAAAAGTAAATTAATTTTACAAGAATCGGCGGGCAGCTGGCGAAATTTTCCATAAAGCCCATAATCGCCGGGATTAGCGCAAATAATACGATGCCGAATATAAATAAAGCTCCGAATATATTTATAAAAGGCATTCTAAGTTCAGAAGTCAGCTTTTTTTGAATGAATATTTCATTTTCAATGATTGTAATTATGTTATCAAGGATATCATCAAGCTTACCGCTTTTTTCCCCGGCATTAATAAGCGAAATATAAAGTTTATTGACTATATCGTCTTTGCTTGAGAGAGCACCGGCGAGGGACACCCCCTTTTGTATGTCTTCTGAGATATTGTAATAAATGGTTTTTGTATGCGGCCACATGGAGTTTTTAGCCAGCCTGCTGAAAAAATTATCCAGCGGGAGGCCTGATTTTACCGCTTTTTTTAGTTTTTTAAAAAATACCAGCTGTTTTTTAATATCCATTTTTTAATTATAAGGCCATATTAAACTTTTATAAAACCACTATTTTGCCCATGCTAAACTATTTGTATAGCAAAGAGGGAGAAAAGGTGGCATTATAATGATTCCAATAATGAACTTAACAAAACAATACGAAGAAATCGGGCAGGATATAGAAAAAGAAGTTTTAAAAGTTTTATCTTCCGGGAAATACATACTCGCAGACAATGTAAAAAAGTTAGAAAACGATTTTGCAGGCTACTGCGGCACACAAAAGGCCATAGGCGTAGCTTCCGGCACGGATGCCCTGCATCTGGCTTTGCGAGCGCTGGATATTGGCCCGGGAGATGAGGTTATAACAGTTGCATTTACTTTTATAGCAACAGTTGAGGCTATCAGCTATGTTGGCGCAACCCCTGTATTCGCTGATATTAACCCTGATACCTTCAATCTTGATATTAATGAACTGGAAAAGAAAATCACACCTAAAACAAAAGCCATTTTGCCTGTTCATTTATACGGCCAACCGGTCGATATGGGCCCGGTTATAGAAATCGCAAAAAAATACAATCTTTTTGTGGTAGAGGACTGCGCACAGTCCATCGGCGCAACATATAAAGGCAAAAAGACTGGCGCAATCGGCGACATTGGCTGTTTCAGCTTTTTCCCGACAAAGAACCTCGGCACATTTGGCGACGGCGGCATGGTCACAACAAACAGCGATTACCTTACAGACAGGATAATGGCTTTAAGAAATCACGGCAGTCATGTTAGATACTATCACAAGGAAGTAGGGTTAAACAGCAGGCTGGATGAGATACAGGCCGCCATTTTAAACGTAAAATTCCCGCACATAGACCGCTGGAATTCAAAAAGACGTGAAGCCGCCGTATATTACAATGAATTACTTAAAGGCGTAGGCGAAATACAGACACCGGTTGAGCTTAATAACACAAGTTCCGTTTACCACCAGTACACGGTGAAAGTCCCACAGCGGGATAAAGTCCACGAAATTCTTAAAGAAAACGGCGTTATGGCAATGATATACTACCCGGTGCCAATCCACTTACAGGAAGCATACGCTGATTTAGGGTTAAAAGAAGGTTATTTGCCTACTACAGAGCGAGTAACTGATGAAGTGTTGTCGCTGCCGATTTTTCCGGAAATAACACGTGAGCAGCAGGAAAAAGTGGCAACAGAGCTTATTAAAGCGGTAGAAACAGTTAACTGTAAATGTGGATAATTGAAGACCTCGACATAATTGAATACGAAAAAGCATACGCATACCAGGAACAGCTCGTAAAACGCAAACTCGAAGGCGAAAAAAACAACTTTTTCCTGCTTATGCAGCATTACCCCGTCTATACAAAAGGCAAAGGCTCTAAATTAACCAATATCCTCGACCCGGATATCCCGGTAATCACCATAAACAGAGGGGGCGATTTAACATATCATGAACCCGGACAACTCGTCGGCTACATAATAATGGATTTAAAAAAAGAAAAGCTCAAAGTTAAGGAACTGATAACCGCAATAGAAGATTTAATCATAAATTCGCTCAATAAGCTGCATATCCCCGCTTGCCGAAACCCTGATATAGTAGGAGTATGGCTGGAAGACAAAAAAATAGCCTCCATTGGAATAGCCATAAGAAAAGGCTTAACAATGCATGGTTTTGCGCTTAATGTTAACAATAATTTGGAAGGGTTTAAGAAAATAAATCCATGCGGACTCGATGCCGGTATTATGTCGTCTATTCAACAAATTGCAGGGTATGACACCCCAATAAAACCCTTGCAGGAAGCCATAATCGAGGATTTTAAAATTGAATTTTAAAAAAAAGGGCTAACCCTTATGAGTTATGAGCAAAATTTAAAATATCATCATTACTTGTGATTAAATATATATTATTTAACGCTATTATATATACAGATGCAAAAAGAAGGTGGGTAAGTTGAGTAATCAAATTTTACAATTAATAAGCGACGAAATAATCTGTCATAAAAAAGCTATAGAAGATATCGAAGAAAAATTAAAACTTCTTGTTTTTTTAAACAGTGTTGATAATTATATGGCAACCTCGTTCAATCTTGATAAAGATGAACTATTAACTAAAAGGAAAGAACTGGAAGGGAAGCTAAAGGGGCTTATCGAACAAAAATCCGAACTAACAGGCAACGAAAAAAGCGGAGACGGCCTAAAAACAGGGCTGGTTAACAAAAACACACTCTTAATGAGTAACTATTTATCTCTACATAATTACGACGATATGCAGGTGGATGCAATATTGGGATCAACTGAATAATCAGCTTTAGAGCTTATTTATTTGTGATTAGAAAATAATACTAAGTCATCATCTGTATATAATTTTTCCCAGTTATCCCGGGTTAGATTTTTATCTAACCCGGATAATTGTTCGTAAGAAGCGGGATAAAGGATATAATTTATTCTTTTTTGGCTTAAAAGCTCCCGCCAGTCGCCTTTTTGGCGCAAAAGCCCTGTATGCTCTCTTACATAGTCATCTCCATACATATCGTATCTTGTGTCTATATATGAATTGAGTTTTGTATGGTATATTAGCTCCGAACCTATCTCCCCGGTAGTTAAAACAGGCCCTTTTATGGTATCAGACTCTATAAAACTGATAAAAGCCGGGTTCAGGTGTTTATAAACATCCGGCACAGAAAATAACCTGTTAAACACAAAAACCAGCCCTACTGAGACGGCTATACCTGTGTACAAATATACATTGTCATTTTTATCAGAATCAAATACGGTAGAAATATTTTTCAACAGGCGGTTAATCGCATCAGAATAAAATATCGGCATAAAAATAAACAAAAAGCACATATGTCGCAGGGAATTCAGTGTCATTAACAGGGCGGCAATAAACATAATTTTCTCGGCCAGGCGGATTTTATCTGACTTTAAGGTATATAAAAACGCTGCCAGCCCTATAGCCGCCCATATTTTAATTGCCGGGTCAGCACCGGTCATAAATGGCTGTAATTCGGTTATATTAGTATTCATAAAACTGCCGCCGCCAAGTGTAAAAAGATATCCGTACAGGTTAAAACCGTTTGGGTTTATGCCTGTTGCCAGAAAACAAATAAGCCAGGCTATTAAAGGTTTTATGGTTTTTTCCTGTTGGGCGGCTATTATCATCTCCAGCAGCAGCCATGATATGCCGAAAATAAAGCCCAGGTGTATGTTTGCCCAGAACATAAATACCAGCGGCAAATATATATAACTGATTCGTAAATTTATATGATCCTGTAGCAGTAAATTAAGCAGGAAACAGAAAAATATGGTAAAAACAAACGGCCTGATATCGGCGAATATCTGTAAAAAAAAGCTGTTGAGCATAATTGCGGTAATTATTTCAGGAAATCCCCGGTAGCCTTTTTTATATAGCGTCTGTCCCAATACCCCCACGCTAAATGCAAGAACCGCCGAGCATAACCATATTACGCCGTGTAAGCCGTTCAATTTATTCATAAATCCAATAATTGCCATAAACAGCCACTGATAGCATACCCACGGCATTTGTGATAATTCGGGATTGTTCCCGGCCAGCAAGTTATTATAAGGGATTTGAAAGTTATCAATAATCCAGCCGCCTATTTTTAAGAGCCAGTACGTGTCATATCCTCTGAAGTAAATCTCCAGGTTAGGCACTAAATCAACTGAAAACAGCAGGAAGAAAAAGTAAATTATACAGAAAACCGAGACCGGGCCGGGAGGTTTTTTAAAGAAATTTTTAAGCATAACAAAATTATTTTAACTTGAAATGCTGATGAAGCAACTCTCTTTGCTCAGGACTTAAAACACTCCTTTTTTCCAAAAAAATCTCCATTGCCTGATACCTGAGCATTTTTTTGTCTTTTAAAATATTTTTTTGCGTTTCCCTTATTTCCAAATCAGTAGAATAAGGGTTTATAAGTATTAATTTCATTTGGTTTTTTTTGTCAGTTATCCTGGAATTAATATTCCGACTAATCCGCAGCCATTTCTGGTCCAACTGCTGAAGCCTGGCCTGCTGCTGTTGGCTGAGCCCCAGGCATTCCCAGTTTATAACAGGAAAATCTCCTGCCCATACCGGGCAGGAAAAACAAAGAAATACCACAGACACGAAAGTTATAATTAACTTACTCATCATATATTCCGGCGAGGAAATAATCCTCTGCCCTTACGTACATAGGTTTATCATTTTCTATTGTGCTGGTTTTGTCGGTACTCATAATGTTAATCGAGAACCACCCCAGAAAAACCAGAAACATTAACGCCGCTATTGACGATGAAACAACTTTTTTAAAGCTGTTTTGTTTTCTTTTTGCTGATAGAGGAGAAGTAGAGTATGATTTTCTGATTAAAACAGAGAGCCTTTTTATATTTTCCAGCTCTCTTCTGCAATTGAGGCAAAACCCCAGGTGTTCCTTTACGATTTTAGTGTCTTTTTCGTCCAGTTCCCCGTCAAAATACGGGGATAACAAGTCTTTTACTTCATCACACGAGAAATTTTCTCTCATTTTGTACCTCTTTCGTGTTCTAAATAAGGTTTAATCTCTTCCTGCAGTTTGGCCCGGGCTCTTGCAAGCCGTGATTTTACCGTGCCAATGCTTGTTTTGGTAATTTCTGCTATTTCTTCATAACTTAAGTCCTGTAGTTCTCTTAAGACGATAACAAGCCGAAACTGTTCCGGTAAATTATCAATTGCTTCTCGAATTTTTTTATCGAGTTCGATTCCAAGGGTCTTTTCTTCCGGTATCTTGCCGGTATCAGCGATATTTATTGTTTGTTCCGATTCCTCCTCAAGGTTCATGTACGGTGCATCAATCGAAATAGTGTTAAGCCTGCGGGTTTTGCGCCTTAATTCGTCGTAAAAGAGATTGGTGATTATCTGGTTAAGCCAGAACTTAAATGTAGCAGGCTTTTTAAGGCTTTTTATGGATTTAGACATGCGGAAAAGTACCTCTTGCGCAATGTCGGGAATGTCCGTCCTGTTAGGGTCAAGGTGGTATAATGTATTATATACTATTTTTTCATTCCGTTTTATTAACTCTTCAAGCGCAAGTTTATCGTCCTGCTGGGATTTTTCGATTAATTCACCAAGTTCCATAGTCTTATAGGCTTGCTTATTTTTTTTTTCATAATAAAAGCATTTTAATTTCTTGTGTGTGACTTATAATGGTCGGGGTAGGTAATGCTTTCAGGTAATTTTTTTATGCACAGGATAACAGACGCAAATATAAACCGCGCGGCAGAGGCATTACGGGTAATTGAAGAGATTGCCCGGTTTGTACTGGACGATAGGGAAATAACACAGGAACTAAAAAACCTCCGTCATGAATTAATAATGGCGTTTGATAATGATTATGAAAATTTGATAAAAAGCAGGGACACCCAAGGCGACATCGGCACAAACATCCCGAACCCCTCAGGGCGAAAAGACCTTATGGATATATTAAAGGCTAATTTTAACCGCCTTCAGCAGGCAATGCGAATTCTGTCTGAAATTCAACCCAAACTGGGGGACAATATAAGGTACAACTCATACATTCTGGAGCAAAAAATGCACGACCGACTCACAAATAAATTTAAAAAATATGTTTTAAAAGATAAAAAATTATACCTCGTAACCGACCGGAGTAAATTCACCACCGGGGACGAATTCCTTAACGCCATCGCCTCAGCGTTAAAAGGCGGGGTGCAGATCGTCCAGCTGCGCGAAAAAACCGCCACAGCAAAGGAATTTATCTCTTTAGGCAAAAAAGTGCGTGAGCTGTGCGCCCTGTATGACGCAATTTTCATAATAAATGACCGGGCCGATATAGCCCTGGCAGTCAAAGCGGACGGTGTACACCTTGGGCAGGACGATATGGACATAACTTCAGCGAGAAATATTTTAGGCAGTGAGGCCATAATAGGTTTGTCTACACATTGTCCCGAGCAAGGGTTAAAAGCTGTGGAGTCAGGCGCTGATTACATCGGCGTAGGGCCTGTTTACACCACCCCCACCAAGCCCGGCAGGCAGGCTGTGGGGCTGGAGTACGTTAAATGGGCGGCGGAAAATGTAACTATTCCGTGGTTCGCCATTGGAGGTATTGATACAGATAACCTCGAAGAAGTGGTTAATGCGGGCGCTAGCCGTGTTGCAGCGGTCAGGGCAATAATTAATGCAAATAGCCCGGAAGAAACTGCAAAAACATTTTTAAATAAATTTAACCTCCGCACTTTAAAAACCTGAACACCTGTTGTATCATGTGTGTTCGCACAAAATAAGGAGGTGCCGTATGAAAAATGAATTCCCAAAAGAACTGATTACTGGTATAGACAGCATAGACAGACAGCATATGGAGTTGTTTGCAAGAATGCAGCAGCTTTATGATTCTTATGTCGAGGGCAAGAACGTACAAACAGTCATTGAAACAATGCAATACCTAAAGGTTTATGTGGACGAGCACTTTGCGACGGAAGAAGAGTATATGAAAAAACATAATTATCCGAATGCTCAAAGGCACATAGTAGCGCACAGGAATTTTATCAACGATTTCAGCGAACTTGAAAAAGAATTAAACGAAAACGGCTATAGTAATGATTTTAACCTTGATTTCAGCGTTAAAGTTATTGACTGGATGAAAAATCACGTAATGATGGAAGATACCTTGCTGGCAGAATCAATCAAAAAGTGCGATTTATGCGAAGAAAAAGCGGCTAAGTAGCTAGGGCGAATTATAAAATCCCCCTTGCCGCGAATCGCGCCTCTCAAGTTCCCGGTCTATCATGTTTAAAACCTTAAACTTCTCGTCCAACCACTTTGGAGCGACAAGCAGCCTTTTTAATCCGTTTCCCGTTAGCCGGTGAATCGAAACTGTCGGGGGAAGCAATTCAAGAAAATCACATACGGTTTCTAGGTATTCTTTCATTGATAAAAGATTTATAAGCCCTTTATTATACTGATTTTCAAGTTCAGTGTTTTTTAACACGCATAACAAATGGATTTTTACGCCATCCACGCCGATTTCAGCAAGTTTTTTGGCAGTTTCCAGTATATCTTCACGGCTCTCGCCGGGCAGGCCTATTATAACGTGTGCGCAGATGTTTATGCCCCGCTTTTTGGTCATCTCAACCGCTTTTATAAAATCCTCAAACGAATGCCCACGGTTTATTGCTTCAAGCGTTTTATTATGAATTGATTGGAGGCCATATTCCACCCACACAAGATAGTCATCTTTGTATGAAGCTATTAAATCAAGTTTTTCCTCATCAACGCAGTCCGGCCGTGTGCCGATAGACAACCCGACAACATCGGGGTGCGATACCCCCCTGTCATAGAGGTCTTTTAACTTTTCAACAGGTGCGTAGGTGTTGGTGTAGGCCTGAAAATAGGATATGAATTTTTCGGCCTTAAAACGTTTTTTGAGCTGGATAATTCCTTCCTGTAACTGTTCTTCTATGGGCAGACTGCTTGAATGCGCCTGCGAAAAAGACCCGCCGGTATCGCAAAAAACACATCCCCTGTCAGAAATTGTCCCATCACGGTTTGGACAGCTAAAACCGGCATCCAGGGTTATTTTATACACTTTGCAGTTAAAAATATCCTGTAAATGCCGGCTGTACTGGTTATATCTTTTCAAATTAACTTTATTTAAGCTCATTCATGGTCTTTTGGCGGCGGATAAACATAGTGCTCACCGCAGCCGGGGCATACTACTTCCTGTGTTTTGCCCTCTTCTTCAATTACCGCTACTTCAAAAAGTGTTTTACAAGATGATTGAACGCATCTTATTGCCCAGACAGGCCTTATTATTCTTGCCATATTCCTTAACCTTTCTAAACTTTCTGCAAAGATAAATCTTTAATTATATTTTTTCCCATTTTTTCGACTCGTTTTTTCAAGTCTTCGTAAGTATTGTTATTTTCTATTATATAGTCCCAGCTTTTATAATTGTCCAGGTCTGTTTCTGTCGGGTCATCCTCTTTTACGAGTTTGCCCCTTTTTGCTCTTTCTTTTCTGTCTGATTCGACTCTTATTTTGATTGCGCCGTGCTTTTCAAAGGTTTCGATTTCATGAGTAAGCCTTGCATCAGATATTATAATGTCATCATCTGCGTTAATAACCTTTTTTATCCAGTAATCAGAGTCTTCAGCCCTTCTTTTATTTCCGAGGACTATTAGCTCTGCTCTGTAGAGAGGTTTATTTCTTTCGACTTCGTTAAAGGAAAGGTTTTTCTTCTCGCTGAATTCGATTTTTATAGCGTCTGCAAGCGGCGCAAGTTTAAAACTCGGGAGCATTTCCTTTAAAATATTTGCCACAGTGTCCTTTCCGGAGAACTGTTTGCCTGAAATCACGATGATTTTTTTGTTCTTTTTATTCATAATGCCACCTTTCATATAGGTTATTATCTATTTTATGAACGTCCAGGACCTTCCCTGTGACAAAGTTTATGCCGTCTTTCAGTGTTTTTATCCTGGCGTAATGCCCAAAGACAGGCGGAACAATATTTGCTCCCGCACGTGATAATTTTAACATATTTTCCAGATGAATTGAATTCAAAGGTGTTTCTCTCGGAACCAAGGTAAGAAGCCTTTTTTCCTTTAAACATACATCAGCCGAGCGTGAAATCAGATTTTCGGCATGCCCGTTGGCAATGGCTGATATAGTTGCCATACTGGCAGGAGCTATTATCATTCCGAGCGTTTTGTACGAGCCGCTGGCCGGGTTTGCCCACATTTCGTCATCCAGCCAGACTTTAAGCAGGTCTGTTTCAATTTTTAAAAAGTCCAGGATGTTTTTTTGAATTTCTTCGGCCGAGTGGCTGAGTTCAAGGCCAAGTTCCTGTTTTGCTATATAGTAGGCTTTGGAGGACATTATAAGTTCTGTTTTAAACCTTTTATTAAGCAGGAATTCAAGCAGCCTAACGCCGTAAACCATTCCGCTAGCCGCTGATATCCCGATAATTATGGGCAAATCTGTTTTCATATATATTTATCATCCTGTATTAGAGTATATCTAAATATAATAGTACAAAACAGCAGGATGTGTTTATACCCCTGTTGAACAATAAAACCAAATAACCGGAAGCTTTAAAAAAAATTCATAAAAGCTGATCGTCAGAATCAGAATTGTGTTTTTTAATTTTTAAAACTTCTTTTTCTATCTGTAATTCTATTAAATCCTTTTCAGGATTTATATTTAAAATCTCCAGGATTGGCTTTGCTAAAAATACGGCCCAGCCATTGCCGGATTTAAAAAGTTTTTTCTTCATTTTTCAATTAAAAGTTGGTCAATATTTTGTATGGACAATATGATATCTTTATTACAAGTTTATTTATACTAATACAATGTATAGACTCTATAAAGAAATTTTTTTATTTTAATTATGAAAATGTAATGATTGTTTTTAATTTAAAAGCCCGGATTAATTCCAGGCTTTAATAAATTTATAACTGAATTATTTCTTTAAAATTAACCTACTTTGCTGTCAGTTTCATTAATTTTAAAAATTAAAAATTCAATCTGTTCTTTTACAGCTAAAAGGATTTGCATTAATCCTGATTTAAACTCATAAGTCCCTGTCCAACATGTGTATTTTTGCATGACGTTCTCCTTGTTCTTCCCTACATATAAGTAATCGTCTTTTGCGGGGCATGACTTTATGTAACTGTAGAAACAGGTTAATAAATATTAACATTCTTTATTGTAAAAAGTTTTTTTATTATCCTGTTTATCATATAATGCTTTATATTTTATAAGCAGACAAATAGAAGGATAAGGCGAAATGACAATGGAAACAATTGAAAAAGGCGGGGCAGGAACAGTTGAACAGTCCCAGGTCATGGACGCTGCAGCCGAAGTTGTTAAAAAACCGTATACTTACCCACAATTTTTAAACTTCTGCATAGCGTTTTTCGGATTACAGTTTGCCTGGCAGATGAGAATCATTCTCTCCGGGCCGGTTACAGAGCCTTTAGGGGCTTCACCTTTTATTTTTGGTTTAATCTGGCTGGCCGGGCCGTTTACCGGAATGATAGTCCAACCGGTTATCGGTACTATCAGCGATAAAATAAACACAAGATTCGGAAAAAGAAGGCCGTTCCTATTACTCGGAGCGATACTGGCAAGTTTGGCCCTGTGGGCATTTCCAAACTCAGCCAGCATTATTGACTTCTTTTCATCATCAATGAATCTGAGTTTACCTGTATGGTCAGCTCTGTTATTTGCCGCGATAACAATCTGGATTATAGACGGCAGCGTTAATGCGGCTCAGGGTCCATACAGAGCGCTTGTGCCGGATAACATACCGCAGGAACAGCACTCTATAGCTAATTCATTCCTCAGCTTCGCGATAGGGCTTGGTTCTGTTATAGCAGCAGGCACAGCGCCATTCCTTAACTGGGCTTTTAATTACCAGATGAGCATAGAAGCACAGTTCATAATGGCAGCACTGGCATTCACTCTTGCCACTATCTGGACCTGCATTTTCACAAAAGAATTATCAGCGGGCAAAAAGGCAAAAATGCAAAAAGAAGAAAAGAAACCTGAAAATACTGAAGGTTTCTGGACATCTATGAAAAAGCTTTTCAGCTCTTCACCGGAAGTCGCAAAAGTTTCAGCAGTACAGTTTTTCTCATGGATAGGCGTAATGAGTATGTTCATATTCTTTACCCAGTATGCAATACACATTCTTTGCGGAGTGCCTGATTTGGCAAACGCATCAGAAGCTGAAATTGCTGTATACTCTCCTTCAATAATCCAGGGAACAAACTTTTCTTCCATAAGTTTTGCAATATTTAACCTTATGTGCTTTATTGTTTCACTGCCAATAGGCATCCTGGCATCAAAATACGGAAACAAAAACGTACATGCAGTAGCGCTTTTCATAATGGCTGCAGCTTTTCTCGCAATGTCATTCACAACAAGCTTAAAAATGGTTGCGATATTTATGGCAATAGCCGGTATTGGCTGGGCGTCAATCCTTGCATTACCTTTTGCTATCTTCAGCAAGTTCATTAAAAAGGGCACAGAAGGCGCTGCAATGGGCGTATTCAACGTATTTATCGCCGGACCGCAAATTCTGGTCTGCACTCTGCTTGCATGGTTTATCAGCAGCTGCGCAATAGAAGGCCAGAACAACTACCACTGGGAATACGCATTTATCGCAGGTGCGGCAGCTCTTGTAATGGCCGGGTTTATTTCGCTTACAATTAATGAAGACAAGAAAACAGCTGAAGCAGCTTAAAAAAATTCAATCATTTAAACAAAGGGGCTGATTTCATCAGCCCCTTTGTTTATTATAAATTACTACTCTGCGCTCCGATCTCCCGATACTAAAGACTTTTAGAAGGGGGCTCGGCTATTTTATTAAATTGTTTTTTCGAAAAAACGAAACATCATTTCTAATATTGCAAAATGTAAATTTGAATTTTTTTGCCTGAAATTCAATTATACTGCTTATTTCGTAAAATCGGAATTTAACTTGTTATTTTCAAATACTTATATTTTTAAAAAAACAAGTGTATTATGAAAAATACAGAGCATTTAGTGTTGAGGGTAAGAAACACATCATGTTGAGTTTATTTAAAACAAAACCTGAAAGCCGCATAGGACTAGAAATTTCCCCGGAAGGCGTGGCCATGGCGGTCCTGACAAAGGAAAAGAACTCAATTTCCATAAATGAAGAAATGTATAAACCTTTTGAAGAGTCAGGCTCTATTCAGGAAACCATAAAGGCAATAATAAAACAAACCAGACCCGATGGCCTGAACGCCGCTATTTCAGTACCAAGCAACGCTGTTTTTATAAAAAGAATAACTCTTCCTGACCTTCCGATGGAAGAATTAAAAGCTATTGCACCGCAAGAAGCCTCCAAATACCTGCCTTTAGGCATCAGTGAAATGAATGTAGATTTCCAGATACTGGAAAATACCAGAAAACAGGACGAAGCAGGAAAAAAAATAGACGTAATCCTTTGCGCTATATCTAAAGCCCTGGCAAAAGAATATATCAACCCGATAACAGATGCAGGACTGGGCGTTGATATGATTGATATTTCATCTTTTGCGGCTATCAGGACATTTGTGTACGAAGAACTTATAAATGACCCGCAAAAAGTCTATATTTCTGTCCTTGTCGGATATGAAAATACTGATATCAATATTATCCAGAACGGAATGCCCGTGTTTTCCTATAACGTACAGACCGGCAGGAAAAACCTTATTGAAAGCATAATGAATTCTATTCATAAAAAAAGGGGAGAAGTTATTGAAATGCTTCCTGAAGTTGGACTGGTAATACCGGGAGCGGAAATGCCCGACAGCCCGGAATTAAACCAGGCGGCCATGGCGGCTAAAAGCATATTCAGTAACATTTCCAACGAAATACAAAAGACTATGGAATTTTTCAATTCAGGGAACGCCCAGCCTGTAAATGTAGAACAGATAATAATAAGCGGCTGTGGCGCCTGCGTAGAAAACATTGACAAATATATATCAGGAAAGCTGAGAATACAAACCACTATATACAACCCTCTATTTTCAACAAGTATAGGTTTAGCACTTAAGGGGTTCGAAAATTGAAAACCATAAATATAAATCTCATAGGTGAATTCAAAAAGACCATAAAGTCCGGCAGGATCGAACTAAAAGAGGATATGCTGGACTCAAAGACAAAATTTGCTGTAGTTTCATTCACTATAGGTACTTTTATACTTCTTGCGGCAAGTTTTGGTGTATGGTTCGCAGCGGAAAACCTTTCAAAACGCTCTAAAAACGACTTAAAAAAACTGGATACAAAATTTGCGGAACTAAAACACGAAGAAGCAGTGTTATCGGCATATACAAACGACCTCAAAAACAAAAAGAAAATCGCTGAATTCAAACTGCTCGCAAAAGAACAGGTTGACAGCCTGTTTATACCCTGGAGCAGTATTCTCAGGGATTTAGCCGCCAAAGTACCTAAAAAAATAATTATTACCGATATAAAGAAAAATTCCACAAGGTTTGGCGATAACAGCCTCAAAATATCCGGGCTGGTATCAGCGGAAGAAAAACCGCTCACAATTGTTTCATTTTTCATCCTGAACATAAACGAAGATAAAAATTCATTATTAACAGACGCAAAAATCAAAAAACTAGGGTTTGAAAAAGAATCTGAACTGTATGAATTCGAAATAGAAACAAATCTGCGTAAAACCGAAACAGGGAAAAACCTATGAACGATTCAAAAAAAATAATAATAATGTGCCTCATCCCGACTGTACTGACGATATTATTCATCGTCCTGTTCACTGTGCCCGCTGTTAAAGAGTATTTTAAACTCAGTAAACAAATTGAACAGAAAAAACTGGCTATAAAAAACACAAAAGTCATTGTGGAAATGCTCAAAGCAAACAAAGGCATTGCAAATGAACTGGAAAAAATAAATACACAGCTCATAGGGTTTGACGTTGAGTTCCCTACGGAATTCAGGGACGAGATACTGCTTATTGACCTGGAAATCTTCGCCAATGAAGCGATAAACCGCATCGTGGGCCTCCAGACATTTGCTGAAAGAGAAGTGGAAATTATTGACCCGAACGAAGACCCAAAAGAAAGAAAAAGAAAAAAACTAAAAAAAGAACAGGAACTACCTCCTGTACAGATAATTCAAAAACCTTTCGATATAAACACCGTCGCATATTACAGCGAACTCATAGATTTCGTGGATTTTCTGGAAACTTATCAGAGAAAAGTAAATATCGAAGGCATAACCGCAAAAATTTTCAACGATGATAACCAGAACCCAAACCCCAGGATTGACCTAACAATCAAAGCAAGTACATATAAGTCAATAATAAATAATGCAAGAGAAAATAAAGATGAACAACCAAAAAAATGAAAATTTAAAGAAAATAACCATATCACTGGTAGTTCTGGCCATGTTGGGCGTCAGCCACTATTACTACTCTGATAGCGGCTGCGAGAAAAAACAGGTCAAAAAACCCGCGCAAATCGCTATGAAAAAAGAAGCGAAAGAAATAAAAAAAGAAAAAGATGTAAAAAAAGAAACAAAAACTGACAAAAAAGAACAAAAACCGGAAAAACCAGAGGAAAAAACTCCTGCAATACAGCCTGAACAACCGAAAAAACCTGAACAAAAACCGGTTCAGTTAAAAGGAATAAAGCCCACATCCAAAAAAGACATACTGGCAAACGCATCCGGCATAGCAGGAAAAAATGATCCGTTTTCTTATACAGAAAGCAATTTTATACCTCTAAGCCTCAGCAGTCAGAGTGCAAGCGGCAAACGCACAGGCTCACTGCCTTCGCCGCCACGCTCATCTGATTATTCTCCGGGTACTCCTTCTGAAACAGTCGTAATAAAAGGATTTATCGGCAACAAAGTTATCGCCCAGATAAAAGGACTGACCGAGTCGCTCGGCGCTAACGAAAGCCTGCAGGGTATAAAAGTAGTGAGCGTAGACCCCGCAAATCGCAGCTGTGTGTTTGTTGTGGACGGCAAAAAGGTCACAAAAACAATGAAGCCGATTAACCCTGAAAACAATAAAATTGAACTCAATTACATTAATAATCAATAAGAGGTGCTATATGAAACTAACCAGAATACTTTCCATCATTTGTGCGCTGTATATAGCTTTCATGCTGTGCGTACCGGTATCCGCCATTAAAGATACCGCTTATCAACCAAAAATAGATACCGTCAAAAGTGTTGAGGAAGGTACTATTTCTGATATGGCAAAAGAAAACATGATAAGAAAACTCCAGAGCCATATGAATCTGCCGTCACAGACAAGGATAGACCGGGAAATAATCGAGCTCGAAAGCAGCTTTGACGCATTCCCGGAAGAAGCAAGAATTGATTTGACCCTCAAAGACGTTGATGTGGCTTCGATTTTAAGGATAGTGGCCAAAGAAGGCGGTATGAACATAGTTATTGACGAAAGCGTAATGGGTTTTATCAGCGCAGAACTCAAGGATATTTCGCTCAACGAGGCGATGCAGACCATTCTGGTTAGTGAAGAACTTGAAGCAAGGGTTTCCAAAAACATTATATTCATAGCATCAAGGCCTGTTATGGCTAAAAAAGGCCTTAACAGGAGTTTTATCAAAACATTTAAGCTGAATAACTCAAATGCGGTTTATATAGCTGATATTTTAAGAGCAAGCATTTTTAATAAAGGATATAAAGTAAAACAGGACGGAACTGTCGATGGCAGCGCGTTCGCCGCAATGTCCGCACCTCCGGGCATTGAGCAAACAGAACAGCAGGGCTCTTCAACAGGGCAGAGCGACCTTATAAATTCAAAAACAATTAAAGGCAAGGTTGAAACCCTTCAGGCGAGCGAAGGATTCGGCAATGCGGGCGAACTGGCCAGCAATATCAAGATACAGCACGCTATTGCAAAAACAGGAGATATTTCTGTTGAAAACAATGACGGCGGAGCTATTGTAATCCCTGACACAAGGACGAATTCCATACTTGTGGCCGGACTTAAAAAAGATATCCTACTTGCCGAAGAAGCAATAAAATACCTTGATAAACCTCTTAAACAGGTGGCTATAGAAGTATCCCTCCTTGAACTTAAAAAAGACGATTCAAAAGATCTGGGACTGTCAGCAAATATGCAGGGCGGTAAAACAAGCGGCGGCTTTAATACAACCAGCGGCGCATTTACCGGACTGAGCGAATTCGCTTCCAGCGCAAACCAGTCGGGCATTATGTTAAATACAGTAGGAAGCCTGGCCGATGAAGTGGCGGTAAGACTAAATGCCATGATATACAACGAAGAAGCAAAATTACTTGCTAATCCTACTATAGTTGCGCTTAACGGCAGCGAGTCCCTGATTAAAATAACCGAACAAATTGTAAATAAAGTCGACACAACAATCAGCGACGGCGTAACCACCTATTCGGTCAAGCTGGCTGATGTCGGTATTGTCCTGAATATACTGCCCAAAATAGGGGATGATGGTTCAGTCACAATGAGGATAAGGCCATCAATAACAAACTCCCTGCCAACACAGACAGTAGGCACGGTGGGCAGTACAAATATAGAAATAACTCCTATAGCAACAAGAGAAGTTATCCTTCAGGACGTAAGGGTTAAATCAGGTGAAACTCTTTCTATTGCAGGACTCACCAAAGAAAAAGATATTGAAAAAGTGGGCAGGGTGCCATTACTTGGCTCCATACCGGTACTGGGAAGATTATTCAGCAATACCGAATTTGACCACGAAAAAACCGAACTGATTATTTTAATTACACCCACGATTATTGACGATGTAGCAAGCCTCTAAAAAAAATCCCCCGGTAAATCCGGGGATTTTTTAATGAATAAAATCAACATTATTATTTTTATTTAAATTTTTTAGCTTTCTTTCAATTTTTTGTTTCTTTTCCCAAAAAGCCAGCCAGCAGGATGTTTTCCTCAAGCCAGCTGAGTATATTTAGAATTTAGCTTTTGTTATTTCAGAGCCGGTTATCATTTAACTGTTCTCCCGGTAGCCCGCGATGAACCATCATTAACTCCTTTAACAGCTTTAATGTTTTCATCAATGACTGAATAATCATAGCTAAAATCTAAAAAGCCAAGGCCACTTCGTGGTTTTTGCGCAGAATCATTTATCATTGCAAGAAAGGCTTCTTCTAATTGTTTTAAATTTTTTTTACAAGGGTATTTATCCCGGTCTGTCATATTATGACCCACGCTTGCTAAATCTCCATTTTTAAGACATTAATTACTACTCCGCTCAAGTTTAATTTTTTATTTCAGGTTAATAAACACAACTCATCTCTTTTATATATAAAAAATATATATCAATATAAATTGCCTTTTTTTACAAAAAATCTTAATTTTTTCTTAATGTTTTGTAATGTTTATAACTTTCTGCTATATTTACACACTATGAAAACCCTGGGAATACTATATATTTGTCCGACCCCAATAGGGAACATGGAAGACATTACCCTCAGAGTGTTAAAAACCTTAAGGGAAGTTGACCTGATTGCCTGTGAAGACACGAGGGTGACCCAAAAACTGCTTAACCGGTATGAAATAAGTACAAAATTAACCAGCTACCATAAATTCAGCGAAAAAGAAAAAAGTGAGTATCTTGTTAAGCTTTTGCGGGAAGGCAAAAATATTGCGCTTGTGTCTGATGCGGGCACACCTTTAATAAGTGACCCGGGCGCTGAGCTGCTCAAACATGAGATTAATGTAGCACCCCTGCCCGGGGCTAATTCAATTACTACAGCACTCTGCGCTGCGCCGACAGAAAAAAACGAGTTTGTTTTTGTGGGGTTTTTGCCTAAAACCAAAAAGGACTTCTTGCTTAAATACTCAGCCGTAAACATTGTGGCTTTTGAGTCGCCTAACAGGCTGGTTAAAACCCTTAAAGAGCTGTTTGATATTTTTGGCGAAACTAAAATCACTGTAGCAAGGGAGCTGACCAAAATTTATGAGGAAATAAAAACCGGTTCAATTGATACTTTAATAAGCTATTACACCCAAAGCCCTCCAAAGGGCGAAATAGTACTGGTTATTCATGGCATAGAAGAAAAAAAGCCCAAAGAGCAGGACATAATCAATAAAATTAATTTGCTTAAAAAAGAAGGGTATTCTGTTAAGGACATAAGCAAAATTATTTCTGTTTTATATAAATATCCAAAAAATGAAGTGTATGAACTTGCGATGAATTTAAATTAAAGTAAAATAAAAAAAGATTTGTGGAGTATAATTTAATTATGAATATAAAAACCAAACAGAGCGTAAACTTTCCATACATTGACAGGCCAGTACAGATATATACGCTGGAAAACGGTCATACAATAACTATCGCATATAAACCCGGCCAGCTTGTAAACGTGAGTACCTGGATAAAAACAGGCTCAATAAACGAGGATGACTCAATAACAGGGCTTTCTCATTTCCTTGAGCATCTTATGTTCAAGGGTACAAAAAAGTATCCGGCAGGCGAATTTGACAGGATTCTTGAGGCAAAGGGCGCTGTAGTGAACGCTGCTACCTGGAAAGATTACACTTTTTATTATGTAACCATGCCCAAAGGCGAAAATAACGAAAACCTTAACCAGCTGGTAGAACTGCATGCTGATATGATGATTAACCCATTGTTGCCTGAAGAGGAAATCGGCGCACCGTTTGACCTTGAAAATCCGGATGTTGAAGAAAAAAGGGAAAGATTTGTTGTTATAGAAGAAATAAGGATGCGGGATGACAACCACTGGACAAAAACCTACGATGAGGTGAATAACCTCATGTACAAGGTCCACCCCTATAAAAGGGATGTAATCGGCACAGCAGAAGTCATCGCCTCAGTATCGCAGCAGACTATAATGGATTATTACAAAAACTGGTACACCCCTGAAAACATGAACACTATCATAGTCGGGGAAGTTGAGCCTGATGAAGCTGTTGAACTGGTAATGAAAAACTTTATTTTCCCGGAAGAAAGAAAAACAACTCCGGCGGTGTATGAACAGGAACCCGAACAAAACGAAGTAAGGCACGTAGAAAACAAGAAGAAAAATATAAATACAGGTTTCCTTATCATGGGTTTTCACGGGCCAAAACCAATAGATTTAAAAGATAATATATGCGTTGACATCTTGAGCAATGTCCTAGGCGAAGGCAAAAGCTCAAGGTTTTATCAAAACCTTATAGAAAAACAGGAAGAACAGGTCTTTAACGTTGTGGGCTCTACACAATACGAATTTAAGGAAGGTAATATCTTCCTTGTGCAGGGAAACTTTATCCCGGAAAAAAAGGAGCTTGCGCTTGAGCTTATAAAACAGCAAATTAAAAATGTAAGCGAAAATTATATTGATGAAACCGAACTCGTAAAAGCCAAAAAACGTTTAAAGGCGGGGTTTGCCGAAGAAGCAGAAACTGTTTCTGATATTGGGGAAATGATAGGCCACTGTATGACAGTGTGCGGGGATATCTCCTGCCATATCAATTATCTTGACGTACTGGAAACCATTACTCTAAAAGACGTTCAAGAAGCCGCAAAAAAATACCTTGACCTTAACAGAGTTTCTATATCGATACTTGTACCAGAAAAGCTTGATAATGAAATAAATGCTTAAATATGTTATATTGGCTATATGAGTGTACCAAAAGATAAATTACACCAGCTTATAGAACTAATTCCTGACGAAAATAGTGAGGAAATAGTTGAATACCTTGAAAATTATATTCAAAAAAAACAAAAAAAAGATGAATTTGATCCGTCTAGCTATATAGGTATTTTAGCCGACCTTGCTATTGATGTTGAAGAAGAATGCAAAAAAATGCGAGACGAGTGGGAAGAGAGGGAAAATAGGGAATGGGATTTGAATATCTGATTGACACCAATATATTAATTTATTTTATAGAAAATAAAATCCCCGAAAATGAATTTAAAAAAGTAAATAAAATTGTTAAGTCTTCATTTAATATTTCCTGTATGACTAAAATTGAACTTTTAAGCTGGAAAAAACTTGAAGAATATCATTTTATTGAGTTAAAAAAATTTTTATCCAATTCAACCGTATTCCTTTTGAATGAAGACTTAATAGAAAAAACAATTTTACTAAGAAAAAATCATGGGATTAAAACTCCTGATGCTATAATAGGTGCAACAGCATTAAACAATGATTTGATTTTGGTAACCAGGAACGTGAAAGATTTTAAAAAAATTAACGGATTAAATATTTATAACCCATTTGACAGAGAATAGAAAAGGAAAACAATGAATTCTTTTAATACAGACACTTTAAGCAACGGAATAAAAGTAATAACAAAACAAAGGCCTAATACGCCAAGAACAGCCGTAAACCTTTATATGGGCTCCGGCGCAAAATACGAAAACCTCGCAGGCATGTCAAACCTGACAGGAAGGCTTTTACTTCAGGGGACAGAAACAAGAACCGCCGAGCAAATAGCAAATGAGCTTGATTCAAATGCCATAGAGCTTGGGGTTGAAGTAAAACAGGACTATTTAAGGACAAGAACCCTCTTTTTAAACGAGGATCTAAACACCGCCCTTAACCTGCTGGAAGATGTAACAAAAAATTCCACTTTTGAAAATATTGACAGGGAAATAATGAAATTTTCCGGCGAACTCAGGCTTGAACTGGACTCGCCAAAGACACGGGCCTTTGACAACCTTATTTGCACTATATTTAAAAACCACCCGTATGGCCATTCCCATACAACAATACTTGAAAGTTTACCTTCTATAAAAAAGCAGGACGTGATTGACTATCACCTAAAAACTTCTTTAATCCCTGAAAGAATTATGTTTTCTGTGGTTGGAGATGTAAAAAAACAGCAGATACTTGATATCCTGGAAGAAAAATTTGGCCCAATGCCCCACCGGCAGGCCCGACAAACAGACGTTGCCCCTGTGACAATATCTGAAACAAAAACATTAACGCTATCCAGCGACGATGCTGCGCAGGCACAAATAATACAGGGGTGGGTGGGACCTTCAATTTCAAACAGGGACTACCCGGCAGTTATTCTTCTTAACACCATTCTGGGCTCAAGCGGCCTGAGTTCAAGGCTGTTTGTAGAACTCAGGGACAAAAAAGGCCTTGCTTATCATGTCCGCAGCAGCGTTGAAGCCCTGAAGCATATGGGGGTTATAACCGTTTATATCGGCACAGCGCCCGGTAATATTCAAACATGCCTTGAAGGGTTTGATCTTGAAATAAACAAGCTTAAAAACGAAACAATATCAGAAAAAGAATTAAATGATGCAAAAACTAATTATCTTGGCAAAAGGGCTTTCATGCACGAAACAAATGCACAGCTGGCCTATTACCTTGGCTATTTTGATATAATGGGACTGGGTGCGGAATTTGATACCAAAATAGAGGAAGCTATAAAGAAAACTTCTGCCGAAGACATAAAAAGAGTAGCTAATATTTATTTTAACGCTGGTTCAGTCATATCAATACTTGCACAGAAAGAATTCCTTGCCTGTGTTCAGTAAAAAATATGAATAATCGTAAACATTCAGGCTGTGGCTATTTATTAATCCCGAAAAAAATTGTAAAATTTTATTAATATTCAAACTAAATTCTGTTAACTTTTTATTTCAGGCGTTTTTATCCGGTATGCTTATATTATAGGGGAATTCAGCAGCCAAATGTCTATCAACTCTGTAAACACAGCTGGCACTAATAATCTAAACAAGGCAGGTTTAGTAAACTTCGGGCAAACTAAAAATAAAAAAGAGGAAAAAGACCCTTACCGCTCTTATCCGTTAAGAGGTGCCGCTTATATGAACGAATTGGGAGTAGCCCTCCAGCCCAAAATTGGGCCGGGACCGGCACTTGCGCTATGGGCTCCTGCGCTGGCCTATTTTGGCATGGACATAAATGATAAATACCAAAAAGGCACAAACGGAAAAGATAAAGATACCCGAACAGGAGTTCAGGCAGCCGTATTTCACTCCCTCGCCAGTATAATATTCCCTACCGCAGTTATTCATGCGGCACAAAAATATGCAATGGAAACAAAAATCAAGGGAAAAACTCTTTTTGAAAGGGCTTACAGCTTTGTAAAGAAAAATGGACCTAAAGCATATAAAGACGGTTCACCAGTGAATAACAAAGTCCTGAAAGGCTGGACTGAAAATTTACACAGAGTACCTGTTATCGGGAAAGTGCTTGTGCACGACCCTGTTGAAGAAATCAAGCTTTTAACTAAAATGAATTTAAAGAACAGGGGCGCACAGAAATTTTCTACCGCATTCAAGACCGCTGTTGGCCTTGGAGCCCTTGCTGTAGCTGCGGTGCCAATAGATATGCTTACTGAAAAAGTGTTCATGAAGCCAGTTAATTATGCGCTGGGCCTGAAAGAGGACCACGACCGCCACGAAAAACCAATTGCGGCAAAACAGCTGGATGCGCCTGAAAAACTTTTAACATTACAAAGCAGGTTGAAATAAATATTTAATAAGCAAGTCTTGATACTTCCCTGCTTATGTATTGCCCCCTGCCGGGAAGAGCCTTTAATTCATTATTTTCAATTATTACCTCACCCCTGGACAGCACAGTTAAAGGCTTTCCGGTAACTACGTTGTTTTCATATGGCGTGTAATCAACGTTTTCATGCAATTTTTTGTTTTTGATTTTCCATATCGTATCCGGGTTCCAGATAGCAATATCCGCATCCTTGCCGGGTTTGATGTCGCCTTTTTGCTTTAAGCCGAACATTTTTGCCGGCCTTGTACAGTTGAGTTCAACAAACCTGCTTAAATCCATGCCCATTTTAACTATCATTTCGTTATACATTAGAGGCATGCGGGTTTCAATTCCGGGGATTCCGTTTGGTATTTTGGTAAAGTTGTCCAGCCCCCTGGTTTTTTGCGTTTCAAAATTAAACGGGCAGTGGTCTGTAGCGATAACATCGATATTGCCGCTAATCAGCGACTTTCTTAAATAATCACAGTGCCTGATTTTCCTTAAGGGCGGCGACATTACATATTTTGCCCCTTCGAATTTCTTTTCAAAATACCTGTTTTCATGAAGCAGTATATACTGCGGACAGGTTTCAGCGAATACCTTTTGCCCTGAGTTTTTCGCCCTTTTAATTTCTCTTATTGCCTGTTTTGTGGATAAATGCACGAAATAAACCGGCGTACCCGTCATATCAGCAAATTTTATTACCCTTGAAATCCCTTCGCCCTCAAGCTCAGGCGGTCTTGAATATGCATGATAAATCGGTGCGGTGTTTCCGTCTTTTAAATATTTTTTTGTTAGCAGATCAATGATTTCACCGTTTTCAGCGTGTACGCACACAAGCATTTTATGCCTTTTTGCCTCTTCAAGCAGAGCAAAAAGGTCAGCATCATTTATCATTAAAGAATTTTTATATGCAAGGAAGCATTTAACGCTTGTTATACCCATTTCTTTTAATACGCCCAGGTCCTTTACAGGCCGGGTAACCGCAAAATGGAACCCATAATCAATGACAGCTTTGCCTTCAGCTTTTTTATGCCATTTGTTTACTGCTCTTTGCGGGCTGTCCAACCTGCCCGGCATCACATAGTCAATTATGCTTGTTGTCCCGCCAAAAGCTGCGGCAATTGTGCCTGTCCTAAAATCATCGCTTGACACTGTCCCCATAAAAGGCATTTCAAGATGTGTATGCACGTCAACCCCGCCCGGCATAACTAACAAATTCGTCGCATCAATAATTTTAGCGTCAACACTATCCAAATTCTGTTCAACAGCGTGTATTTTGCCTTTTTTAATAAGTATATCGGCCTGTTTTGTTTCTTTTGATGTAACTACAAAACCGTTTTTAATTATTGTGTCCATAATATAACCTTAAAATTTCATCACAAACCTGCTCCAGCGATAAATCTTCGGTATCGACCCTGAAGTCTGCCTGACCGTAAAACGGCTCCCTGGCAATCAATATTCTCCTGAGTATGCTCACCGGGTCATCCCCTCTTAATAGCGGGCGTGAGTCGTCGTCTTTTACTCTTTCATAGAGCGTTTCCGGACGTGCCTGCAGGAAAAACAGAACGCCCGTTTTTTTCAGGTTTTCAATGTTTTCATCCCGCAAAACAGCACCGCCACCGGTAGAGATAATGCAGCCCTGTTTTTGCGAGGCTTCCAGTACAGCTTCTGATTCCATATCACGAAAAACCGGCTCGCCGTCGTCCTCGAATATTCTGCTTATCGGCTTACCTGCTTTTTCTATAATCAGGTCGTCGGTGTCAAGAAATTCCCTGCCTGTCTTTTGGGCAATACACCTGCCCACAGAGGATTTCCCCGAACCCATAAGCCCTATTAATACAATGTTTTTATTCATGTTAATATTTTCTCATGAATAAAGTGCCTGAGGCACATGCTTAAAAAAAGCACCTTAAAATTTTAATATCTGGCTAAGAAGCCCTGTCAATGCAGAATAAGCCCTGGATGTCCCAGAGCTTATTCTAAAAATTATACTAATTTACATCAAGTAGGGCTTTTAAGTGGTGGAAGGTGCAACTTCCACCCGCCTGTATTAATATTATACCAGCTTTAAGTTGGTTTTCAAGATGTGCCCAAGGCACATTCATTATACAATAATTAACTGTAGGGTGGGCTATTGCCCACCAGCAGCAAACAAACAAAAAACGGTCGCAATAGCGCACCCTACAACAACCCACCACGCATGTCATTGCGAGGAGCGAGCGCAGCGAGCGACGCGGCAATCTATCCAGTGCGGCTTATAAGCTAATAATGACAAAACCGTCATGCTGAACTTGTTTCAGCATCTATCAAAGGAGGAGTAAACGCAATGAGCCTTTCATTTTCCCAAAGAATGGGATTGGAGCCTAAAAAAGCAATTCAAATTGATAGTCTTGATGAAAGGACTAGGAATAGAATTTGCAATATTTTTTCTTTATTATCTTATGTTTTTACAGCAAAAAATGATAAATGCAGAGAATTAAGATTTAATTTTTGGGACGACTTTCTAGGAAAACGTTTTGACGACCCGTTTTACCTTGCTTTTGATGTAATGGATACCACAAGATACAAAATACTAAACAATGATTTTAACAAAGTTTTTGATTTAATTGAATTTCTTTTAATAAATTTTCCAGAATGTGATGTTGATAATGAACCTAGTAAAAAAAATTTTGTTCACCAGTTAAATAAAGTTTTCAAAGAAGAGCATGTTGGCTATTCAATAATAAACGACCTCATAACCCCCATAACCTCTGATACAGAAATAGAAAATATTGAACAAGCCATGCAAACTCCTATATTTTCTGTTAAAGAGCATTTAAAAACCGCCTTAAAACATTTTTCCGACAGGGAAAAACCTGATTATAGAAATTCAATAAAAGAATCAATAAGTGCTGTTGAAGGTTTATGTCAGATTATAGCCAATAATAGCAAGGCAAGTCTTGGTGATGCTTTAAATGAAATTAAGAGAAATGGACTTTTACAAATTCATCCGGCTTTAGAACAGGGCTTTAACAAAATTTACGGTTATACTTCCGACGCTGACGGAATACGTCACGCTTTAGGTTTTGAAGAAGGGGCTGACCAGGAAGATGCACTTTATATGCTTGTTTCCTGTAGCGCATTTATTAATTATTTGGTAACAAAATGCAATAAAGCAGGGATTGTTTTAAAATGAGAATTGGAAAGACCCTGAAACAAGTTCAGGGTGACGGTGAGTTATCCCCGACAAATTAACAGATTGCCACGTCGGGCTAAAGCCCCCCTCGCAATGACAACTACGACAAACAAGCAATAAAAAGGAAATCATATGAAAGAAAAACTCGAACAGCTAAAAACCCAGGCCCTTAAAGAAATAAACATTGCCTCGGACTTGAATGAGTTGAACGAAATAAAAATAAAATATTTGAGCAGGAAAGGCGAGCTGAACACCATACGCCGCAGCGTTAAAGACCTTTCTCCCGAGGAAAAACCGCTCATCGGCGATATGGCCAATAAAACCGCAGAGGAAATAGAAAAAAACATTGACAGCAAATATAAAATCCTATACGGAGAAAGCATTTCAAAAAAACTCGAAGCGGAAAAAATAGACATAACACTGCCCGGCGACTATGTGCCGTATGGCAAACAGCACCCGCTCACACTTACAATAAATGAAATAGTGTCAATCTTTAACAGGATGGGCTTTTCTCTGGTTGAAAACGCTGACAGCCCGGAAGTCGAAACCGAATACTATAACTTCGATGCGCTGAACTTCCCGCCCGACCACCCGGCAAAGGACATGCAGGACACGTTCTATACGCTAAACGCGCCAAATTTACTGCTGAGGAGCCAGACTTCCAACTCTCAGATACGCACAATGGAAAAAGCCTCGCCCCCCCTGCGGGTAATCAGCCCGGGAAGGGTGTACCGCTCGGAAGCGGTCAGTAGCAGGAAAAATAACCTTTTCCACCAGGTCGAGGGCTTTATGGTCGATAAAAACGTAACATTTGGAGACTTAAAAGGCGTGCTCAACAAGTTTACAGAAGAATTTTTCGGGCAAGCACGCCCAACACGCTTTAGGACGAGCTTTTTCCCGTTCACGGAACCAAGCGTTGAAATAGATGTGCAGTGCATAATCTGTGCGGGTGAAGGCTGCAGAACTTGTTCGCAGACCGGCTGGCTGGAAATACTCGGGGCCGGCATGATTGACCCTAATGTCCTGCGAACAGTGCACATAAACCCTGATAAATACACCGGATTCGCCTTTGGTATGGGAGTTGAAAGGCTGGCCATGCTCAAATTTGCGATTAACGATATCAGACTGTTTTTCAACAATGACGTACGATTTCTTGAGCAGTTTTAATATAAAGGCCTGAATTATGGATAAATTAAACTTTTTAACAGCCGGTATTCCTAATCGCACAATGCCCCGCAATTATGAAAATGCCTTAAATGACCTCGTGGCAATGAAATTAGATGGGCTGGAAATGGAATTTGTGCGTGGTGTAACAGTTAACCAGCAGAACAAAGAACTGGTTAAAAAGCTCTCAAAAGAATTTGGGCTGGTTATAACAGCTCATGGACCTTATTACATTAATCTTAATGCACAGGAAAAAGCCAAATACTATGCCAGTATTAAAAGAATACTGGACACTGCCCGTGCCTGCCACGCCAGCGGCGGGTACAGCATAACGTTTCATGCGGCGTTTTATATGGGTCAGGACAAAAAACAGGTGTATAAAGTTGTAAAAACCGCCATGGAAGATATAATTTCAACCCTGAAATCAGAAAAAATAGATATATGGGTACGCCCGGAACTTACAGGCAAGGCAACGCAGTGGGGCGACCTTGACGAGCTGATACAACTATCCAAAGATGTTGAAATGGTAATGCCTTGCATTGATTTTGCGCACCTGCACGCACGCACCGTCGGCGAATGGAATACATATGATGAGTTTTGCCGGGTGTTTGAAAAAATCGGCAATGAACTGGGAAATAATGCGCTTGAAAACTTCCACGCACACATAGCCGGCATAGAATACGGCCCAAAGGGCGAAAAACGCCACCTTGACCTTGAGGAATCCGACCTTGAGTACAAAGAACTTATGCGAGCGTTCCGGGACTTTAACGTAAAAGGTGCTGTAATCTGCGAAAGCCCGAGTATTGAAGACGATGCGATATTACTTAAAAAGAATTATGAATTATTATGTACAGAGACCTCAAAGACTTTATAAACAGGCTAAAACAGGAACATGAGCTGCTGGAAATTGATACTCCGGTCAGCTCAGAGCTTGAAATAACCGAAATAACAGACAGGACAAGCAAGGAACAGGGTTTCCCCAATAAAGCCCTGTTGTTCAAAAACGTGGAAGGCTATAGTATGCCGGTTTTGACAAACGCTTTTGGCTCAAACAAGCGTATGGCACTGGCACTCGGGGTCAATGATGTCCGGGACATCGCAAAACGCATAGAAGAACTGCTAAAACCGGAAATCCCCGACTCTCTGGCAGAAAAAGCCACCCTGCTGCCGAAATTATACGAAGTAAGCCGGTTTTTCCCAAAAATAGTCCGGGATGCCCCCTGTCAGGAGGTTGTTTTTACAGACGGGGCACTGCTAGATAAACTGCCCATATTAAAATGCTGGCCCGAAGACGGCGGGCCGTTCGTTACACTGCCGCTTGTTATAACCAAAAACCCGCACACCGGCAACCGCAATACCGGAATGTACCGCCTGCAAAAATTTGACAATACAACGACCGGGATGCACTGGCACAAACACCATGACGGCGCAAAAAACTTTGAGGAATCACGCAAACTTGGCAAAAAATTTGAGGTGGCGGTTGCGCTGGGGTGCGACCCGGCCATAACATATGCGGCGACTGCGCCTGTGCCGCCGGGGATTGATGAAATGATATTCGCCGGGTTTTTACGCAAAAAGCCTGTCCAGCTTGTAAAATGCAAGACAGTCAACATAGAAGTGCCGGCTGACGCTGAAATTATACTTGAAGGCTATGTGGATTTAGAAGAAAAGCGCACTGAAGGGCCGTTTGGCGACCATACAGGTTACTACAGCCTCTCAGACGAGTACCCGGTTTTCCATATAACAGCAGTAACCCACGCTAAAAACCCGATTTATCCGGCGACAATAGTCGGCCGTCCGCCGCAGGAAGACTGCTATATGGGCAAGGCAACAGAGCAGATATTTTTGCCGGTTTTAAGGCAAATTTTGCCTGAAATAGTTGATATGGACCTGCCAATTGAGGGCGTTTTCCATAACTGCGCAATAATCAGCATCAACAAACGCTTTCCCGGCCACGCAAACAAGATAATAAATGCGGTGTGGGGTTTGGGACAGATGATGTTCACCAAGTTCGTCATAGTAGTGGATGCCGAGGTTGACGTGCATAACCTCTCAGAAGTTAGCTGGAAAGTATTCAACAATGTTGACCCCGGCCGGGATTGCTTCATCACAAAAGGGCCGCTTGATATATTAGACCATGCGTGCGACCTGCCGGGTTTTGGCGGAAAGATGGGAATTGATGCGACCAAAAAGACGGTTAGTGAGGGCTTCACAAGAGAGTGGCCTGGTGAGATAATTATGAGCGAGGAAGTGAAGCGGAGAGTTGATGAAAAGTTTGGGGAAACACTATGAATAATAATTCCTATATAATTACGGTTCCGGGAATTTTATCCACTTATACAGTAAAAGATGTGATACAACAGTTTGGGGAATTTTTAAAATCAAACAATAATTCTTTTATAATTGATTTTAGTAGAACCAGAACAGCGACTCCGGGTGGCTTAACGCCATTGTTATGTTACTTGCTTGATTTAAAAAATATCTTAAAGAGGCAGTGTACTGGTTATATCAAAGAGAGTGATCACGAAATAGTTGAACAATATATTTCCAGAATGGGGTTTTATGAAATTTTAGAAATAGATAAAAAAAACCCCGTTGGCAAAGAGAAAAATACTGCTAAATTTCAGGAGCTTTATTGTTTTTCAAAAGAAACCCCAGAAAATGAATTATTCAAAAAAAATGAGAATATAATTAAAACATTTACATCAAAAAGTGATAAGCCAAATTATATTAAAGCAATACAATGGTGCGTTGTTGAAATGATTGATAATGCAAGAATGCATGCTGAGTCTATGGTAAATGTTCTTTTTGCCCAATATTATCCGGACGCAGATATTACGGAATTTTGTGTGGCTGATAGGGGCCTTGGAATCAGAGAAACAATGGGTGAATATGATATTAAAATAGCTTTAGAGAGATGCATAAAAAAGGAAAAAGGAATAAATTCCACAGGGATGGGAAATGGATTGCACTATATAGCTGAGTTAATAAAAACAGATAACCCTTTACAAAATAATTTTATGAGCATAATATCAGAGAATGCCATGTTATATATTAAAAGTGGACAAAAACCTAAAATAGATACGATGAATGCTTTTTGGAAGGGTACAGTTGTTACTTTATCCCTTAACTACTCAATAGAATCAGATATTGAATCAATAAAAGGATCTGAAGTGTACGGCGCAGAAGATTTACCTGATTTTTATGAATAAATCAAGGATTGCAATTAATGGAACTAAAACTAAAAGAAACTGGTGAAATATTAGGATTAAGAGAAACAGGTAACAGGTTAAGAAAACTTGTTGAAAGTGCAATTAAACAGGAAGAACCGGTATTAATAGACTTTGAAGGAGTAGAATCTGTTTCAAGTTCTTTTGCTGATGAATTAATTGCAAAAATGTACGTTGAAATAGGACAGGAAAAATTTATCAGTTTAATAAAAGTTAAAGACGCTAATAGTTTTGTTAAAACAATAATTAATTCCTGTATAAAAGATAGATTGAAAGCAGTTTAGTTGAAGAATTATTATGACAACAAAACCAAAAATATTAGGCATACAAACCCAGCCGGAACTCGGCAATAAACAGGCCAACCTTGAAAAAGTAAAAACCCTTATCGAACAGCACGCCTGGTTCGAACCGGACTTAATCGTGCTGCCCGAGGTATTTAACTCAGGCGTTGACCCCACAGACATATTAAAATACGCAGAACCCATTCCCGGCGGCGAAACTACCGACTTAATGGCCGAAATGGCGAAAAAACACAACACAAACATCGTTGCCGGCAGCTACGTGGAAAAATTGCCGGACGGCGACTATAAAAACTCGTCGGTCGTGTTCAACAGGCAGGGCGAAATTATTGGTAAATACCACAAAATCCACCTGTTCAACTACCACGGCAGCGAAGAGGGTAAGTTTGTAACGCCCGGGTGCAGAGCTAATATTGTGCAAACAGATATAGGAAAAATAGGCCTGACAATTTGTTTTGACATTCGCTTCCCGGAATTATACCGCTGTCTTACTTATGCGGGTGCTGATATCATCACAAACGTTGCAGCGTTCCCGTATCCAAAATACGACCACTGGGTAACCCTGCACAAAGCCCGCGCCATAGAGAACCTTGGTTATATCGTAACTGTAAACCAGTGCGGCAGGGTAAATATAAAACGCCAGAACCTCGGTATGTCAATGGTTATAAACCCGTGGGGCGATATTGTTGCTTCTGCCGGAACGGATGAAGGAGTTATGATGGCACAAATTGACCTTGATTACCAGAAAAAGACACGGGAAGCGTTCCCGATACTCAAGGACAGAATGATGGAAGCATATCAAGTGTAAAGGAAAAATAGAGTGTTAAGCGAGAATAAGGAATACCGGATAACAAGCCTGGCGTTTAAGGATACGCAGTCAAACACAAAAATGGCCAAACTCCAGCTTAAATGCGACAATGAAGCCGAGGTCTTAAACTGCGTTATATGGCAGGATATACTTGAAAAATTGCCGAAGCAAACCCTTAAAGTAGGAAATATCATTAAAATAAAAAAACACGACCATAATGAAAGTTATAATAACTATATTTTGCAATCAATAGAACTGGTAAAAGAAGAAAAAATAGGGTTATCCGAACAGGAAAAAGAAGACCTGCTGGGAAAAATATACGAAGCAATCGAATCACTCAGTGACGCGAAACTTAAAAAAGCCCTTCTGCAGGTAATTGTGGAAAACGAAAAACTCTATATTTCTTCTCCTGCAGCAGAAAGAATACACCACAACTACATCGGAGGCCTGCTGCAGCATACATGGGAGTGTATAAATATCGCAAATGCACTTTGGGACACATTATATAAAAATGTTGACCGGGAATTAATAATCGCAGGCTGTATAGCACACGATTTCGGCAAAATGTTTGAATACAGCCTTGATGAAGAAACAGGCGCAATCGGCAGAAATGAAAAATTTGAAAGAGTCTGGATAAACCACATACACTGGGGGTTCAGCTGGGCAAACCAGAATGAGTTTCCTGCGCTGGCGCACCTTATAGCTTCCCATCACGGCTTAAAAGAATGGAAGGCGCTGGTTGAACCGCAGACATGCGAGGCTCAATTATTGCACTTAATTGATACAATTTCAGCGAGGGCCGGAGCTACTGAAATTAACGACCTTGAAAGGAAACAGCAGGGGCAGCTAAGATTGATTTAAAGCAGCATTACCTCTACCCTGTCGCCTTCGTAAAGACCGGTACATTCTGCGCAAATTTTTATTACACCGTGCGACCTTACAAGAGTTGAAAGAAAAGACGACTTGCCCGTATATGGGTATGCGAGTATTTTATCTTCTTCTTCCTGCAGCCTTACCCTTACATAGTCTTCCTTGCCTTCAGGCGAACTGATTTTCTTTGCCAGGAAGGCGTCCAGTTTAATGGTGTCCTTTCTTTCCTGCCAGAAAGAGCGTGGTGTACCGGTGAGCTTCCTTAAAACAGGCTTCCCGAATACATTAAAGCAGGTCATGTTTGACACAGGATGCCCCGGCAGGCCAATAACCGGCTTATTTCCTACTATGGCCAGCAGTACGTGCCCGCCCGGCCTCATAGATATTTCGTCTGCTATTACTTGTGAATTTTCAAGACTTTCAATGGCTTTAAAAGTATAATCTTTTGAGCCTGTTGAGCTGCCGCCGGAGACCATAACCATGTCCGAAACCTCAAGAGCTTTTGATATAGCGCCTTTTACCTGGTTCAATTCATCATTTACTATTGCGCTTATCCTGCCAATACCGCCCATCTGGTCTACAAACCCCTTTAACACATAACCGTTTGAGGCTATTATTTCATGATAATCAGGCTCAACATCAAGGGCAACAAGTTCACTGCCGACGGGAATTATAGTTATAACAGGCTTTTTAAATACTTTTACCTGCCTGTAACCTATCCCGATGATTCCTCCGATATCCTGCGGGCGAAGTTTCCTGTTTTTTCTTATAAAAACCTCTTCTGCTTTGAGGTCTTCCCCCCTTTTTGTAACGTTACTATCAGGAACTGCGCCTTTAATAACCTTAATAGAAGCCGTTTCCGGCTTTACATCATCCGGAGGAACCACAGCGTCAGCATTTTCCGGTAAAAATGCGCCCTTTGATATCTTATAGGTCTGGTTTTTTAAAATTTTTGTTTTTTCCTTACCGCCAACGTTTATTTCGCCTAATAGCTCAAGAATTGCCGGATTTTTTTCGCTGGCATAGCCTACATCATCCGCTTTTAATGCATAACCGTCTATAAGTGCCCTGTCAAAAGGCGGGTGGTCAACTTTTACATTAATATCTTCATATAAAATCCTTGATACAGCATCTTCAATATTAATGATTTCATATTCAAGGTGAGTATCTGAAATTGCTTCCAGATAATTGTTTAAAGCCGTATCCACTGAATATACGCTGCTTGTTCCTGCCATTTAATCCTCTCTCTCTGAATAAAATTTTAACTGCTGATATTATCATTATACAAAAAACTAAACAAATCATTTTTTTTGCGATAATCTTTAAGAATGATTAATACCATCACAAAAACTGATTCGGTAAAAGAGGCGATAACCCGCACAGACCTTAAACATATAGCCATAATAATGGACGGCAACAGGCGCTGGGCGAAATCAAAAGGCCTGCCGTCGATGTTTGGCCATAAAGAAGGAGTCCGTGCTCTAAAAAGAACAATAAGGGCATCAAAGGATTTTGGAATAAAATACCTTACTGTTTATGCTTTTTCCACTGAAAACTGGGGAAGAAAACAGGATGAAGTGGAATTTTTAATGAAGCTGCTAACTGAAACAGTTAAAAAAGAAATCCATGAAATGCACGAAAACAAAGTAAGAGTAAAAATAATCGGTGACCTGCAGCCATTAAGCAATGAACTTAAAAAAACTTTAACCTATGCTGAAGAGCTAACATGTCAAAATGACGGGCTTTGTCTGCAAATGGCAATCAACTACGGCGCTAGAAATGAAATAACAAATGCTGTAAAGCGCATGTACAATGACATAAACGACCCGGAACTGATAACCCCGGAGCTGATAGAAAAATACCTTTATACAAACGATATTCCCGACCCTGACCTTTTAATCAGGACAGGCGGGGAAAACAGGATAAGCAATTATTTATTGTGGCAGATAGCATACACGGAATTTTATATAACTGAAACCTACTGGCCGGATTTTTGTAAAGACACACTTGCAGAGGCAATTATTTCCTTTGCCGACAGAAACAGGCGGTTCGGCAGGGATTAAAGCAAAAATGGAGGTGGAGATGATAAAAAGCATAACAAAACTGGTTTTTGCCACAAAAAATAAAAATAAACTTGAAGAAGTAAAACACCTGCTCGCAGGCACCGGCATTGAAATTTTAGGAGTTGAAGGCGAATTTGACCCGGAAGAAACTGGCGAAACTTTTAAGGAAAACGCCCTTATAAAAGCCCGCTCAGCCGCAGAACTAATGCATATGCCGGCTATCGCAGATGACTCAGGCCTGATTGTCGATGCACTGGACGGCAGGCCGGGCTTATATTCTTCACGATACGAAAAAACTGACGAAAAAAGAATAAATAAACTGCTGGGCGAACTTGAAAATGTTAAGCAAGGTGAAAGAGCCGCAAGGTTTATGTGCGCTGTGGTTATAGTATCTGAAACAGGAGAAGTCTTGTTTTCCACGCAGCAGGCGTGCGAAGGAGAAATAAACTTTTCTCCTTCCGGGGAGCACGGGTTCGGGTATGACCCGGTATTCTATTTACCGGAAAAAAATGCTACAATGGCAGAGTTGACGATGGAGGAGAAAAACAGGATAAGCCACAGAAGCAAGGCATTTAAAAAAGCGCTGGAGTGGCTGGCGAGGAGTTAACTGTTTTTATTATGGGTAAGAACCTTTTACTTATTATAATGGCGTGTTTTATACTGTGCGGCACAGCTTATGCTGACCAGCCCGCACCGGAAAAAATTGTGCCCGAAACAGTAAAAGAGCAGACCGTCCCGTTTAAGCCGGATACAATTAATACCTCAAAACTTTTCTCTCTCGGCAGGGGCATTGGCGCCTCATATTATTACCTTATTGACCTGTGCGACAAGACCGGGAAAAAGCCTTTTTCTGAAATTCAGCAGGAATACGCCAGAACTTTCCAGAACATTAATATAATTGACATTATACTCGAAGACCTGGAAATATCAGGCAAATCAAGACAGGACCTGAAAAATTTAAGAATAAATTTTTATAATGCCCTTAAAAACCAGGACCTGAGTGAAACACATATTGCCTTTGTCAGGGACTTGTTTGTTGTTTTTTATGAAAACCTGTCACAGGACATAAGCGCAAAATATTGTTTACAGGGCAACTGGCTATTATCGCTGGGATTTTATTCAGCTTTCCAGCTGGAATCGCTTAAATCTCCGACAAAAGAAAAAGTTTTGCTTTCAGGTTTTGATAAAATATTTAACGCAAGACCTGTTGCTGTTCCGGAAGAAATTTATACCGGCCTTGTTACTGTTAACCGGCTGGATAAAATGTATGTGACAACTTCAGAGCTTGCACTCCTTGAATCAAACCTAATTAAAATAACCGAATATTTCACGAATTATCCCGTATCAGAGCCTGTGTTTGATGAAGCAAAGAACTTAATCGGCGTATGGCAGGGTATACTTGTTAACCCGGAAAATGAACGACATGACATCAGGCTCATCGTTAATAAAGACCTGTCAGCCACAATGGATGTGGCTGGAATTGCAGAGGATATAAATATTTCCGAAGTGGAAATGGTGAATAATTATTTTACGTTTATGTTTAAGCCGTTTGGAACAGAAAAACTCTACCTCAGATTTGACGCTAAACTGTCAGAAAATATGTTTACAGGCGAAATAACAGATGTTACTGGCTCAAAAGGTTACTGGATACTGGCAAAAACCAATGATGACTCTAAATTAAGTGAAGATAAACTCGATAAAATGATTTCCTACATAGCCTGGTTTGAAGAAAAGCTCAAAGAACCGACGATAATTAGAGTAAATGAAATAAAAATACAACAAGAGCCGCAACCCGCAGAAACTTCAGAAGATTTAACCGTAGAGGTTGAAGAAGAAAAAACAGAAACAATAGAAGAAATCAAAGAAGAGGACTCAGAATTAATCGAAGAATTATATCAGGCAGCACTGGCTGAGCAGGAAGAAGAGGCGGAGCAAAACCAGATTGAAGAGAAAAAAAGTAGCTGGTGCAAATTTGTAAACTTCCTGAAAAAAATATTTATGATAGGTAATGAAGAAACTTCTGCAGATTCACTAAAATCTATCAGTACCTTGAGAACACCTCTTTTTTTAGAGTAAGCAAAAGCCTCAAGCGCATCATCAAATTTAAAAACCTTTGATATTAAAGGCTTTACATCTAAAAACCCTTTTTCAAAAGCCACAATCACCGGCTTAAAAGGTCCGCACCTTGAACCAATAACTGAAACCTCGTCAATGACCAGCCGGCTGAGGTTAATCTCCTTGTCTCCGGCTACTGTACTCTTTAGTATGATTGTACCCCGCGGTTTTACCAGCTCCTGCACCATCTCAAAACCGCCTATCGTGCCTGTTACCTCTACTACAAAGTCATAATCCTTTATTTTTAAAAATTCTGCAAGCAAAACCGTATTAACGCCCTGGTCTCTGGTTATATTGAGCTTTTCGACATGCTTACCGACCAGCGTGAGTTTTGCCCCAGTTAACTTTAAAGCTAAAGAAATAAGTAAGCCCAGCTTACCATCGCCTAATATAACTACTTTATCTTCAGGACCTATTTTTACCTGCTCCAAAATTTGAAATGCCGCAGCCAGAGGCTCAATAAACACTGCTTCTTCGTTGCTTATACTATCAGGAATAGCGTGCAGGTTTTTTGTAGGCAGGGCTATGTATTCGGCAAAACAGCCGTCCCTGCCTGCGATACCGAGCGTTGTCCTGTTGGGGCAGTGAGTGGTGAGGTCTTTTTTGCAGTATTCGCATTCTCCGCAGGCACAGTTAATTTCACCCACAACCCTTTGATTGTTATAAAGCCCCACGAATTCATGTCCGGGGATGCCGGAAAAGCCCATATATCCTTTAGTCAGTTCAATGTCGGTATTACAGACTCCCGCCATTAAAATTTTTACTAATGCCTCACCCTCCTGCGGAACAGGAATGGATAAATTTTCAGCGAATTTTAACTGTTTGTCAAAAACCAAAGCTTTCATAATTTAAAAATCCTATATAACTATTTTAGTTAAAATATATTTTCTAGTACAATGTTAAAGTAATAAAAGGAGGAGCAATAAATGTCAGAAATGGTGAAAGCAAAAGTCAGAGACATCCCCGACTTCCCAAAACCGGGAATCATCTTTAAAGATATAACAACAGCCATTAAATGCCCTGAAACCTTTAGAAGTATTGTCAACTTCCTCACAGAAGAGTTTAAAGATATAGGCATAGACTACGTTGCCGGAATCGAATCCAGAGGATTTATATTCGGCGGGCCAATAGCCTATAACCTTAACGCCGGCCTCGTTATAGTAAGGAAACCCGGAAAACTCCCCGCTGAAGTAGAAAAAATGACCTATGAGCTTGAATATGGTGTTGACTCCGTAGAAATCCACAAAGATGCCATTGAACCGGGCAAAAAAGTGCTTGTAATCGACGACCTGCTCGCTACAGGCGGCACAGCTGCAGCCACCGTAAATTTAATCAATAAAATCGGCGGCAAACCGGTCGGAATGGGCTTTGCTCTTGAATTATCCTTCCTTAACGGTTTACAAAGGTTTGAAAAATATCCCAACCTAAAAATTGTTTCAATGGTTAAATACGAACTGGAATAAATATAAAATATGAATAATCACTACAGGTTATAGTAAAATATTAGGGAAATGATATCCAAAATATGAGGAAACCGTAAAAACAATGAAAAAATACCAGACTACAGGCATATACATAACTTTAATGGTACTAATGCTGGCATTTTTTGCATCAATAATGACTTCAAACACAGATACCATAAGAGAAACCACCTATTCTGAATTCATGGATATGGTGAAAAATAACAGCGTAAACAAAGTGGTAGTGGCCGAAGACTATTTGATAGCTAAAACCAAAACACCTGACGGGGAAACAATAAAGCACAGGGTAGCAATCCCCTTGAATAACGCGAACCTGATAGACAAACTTGAAGAAAATAACGTAAATATCGAAATCCAGCACGCCAGGAATTCCGGACACTGGATAGGCCTTATCGGATCGCTGATTTTCCCGTTATTCCTGCTGATTGCGCTTGTTCTTATGTTCAGGAGCGCACAGGGTGGCGGCTCACAAGCGATGTCCTTTGGCAAAAGCAAAGCCAAAATGATGCTCGATAACAAGGTAAAAGTAACTTTCGACGATGTGGCGGGCATAGACGAAGCCAAGCAGGAACTTGAAGAAATAGTTGACTTCCTTAAAAATAACCAGAAATACCTTTCTCTGGGTGCAAAAATCCCCAGAGGCGTACTTGTTGTGGGTGCGCCGGGAACAGGTAAAACCCTTATGGCAAAAGCCGTAGCCGGCGAAGCGGGAGTGCCGTTCTTCAGCATAAGCGGTTCTGACTTCGTGGAAATGTTTGTCGGCGTCGGCGCATCAAGAGTAAGGGACCTTTTTGAACAGGCGAAAAAACACGCCCCGTGTATTGTGTTTATTGACGAGATAGACGCAGTCGGAAGACAGCGTGGCGCAGGACTTGGCGGCGGACACGACGAAAGGGAACAGACCCTCAACCAGCTCCTGGTGGAAATGGACGGGTTCGACGGCACAACAGGAATAATTATAATAGCGGCCACCAACAGGCCTGATATCCTGGATAATGCCCTCTTAAGGCCGGGCAGGTTCGACAGGCAGGTCGTTATAGACAGACCGGACATTCTCGGCAGGGAACAAATACTTGAAGTCCACAGCAAAGGCAAACCCCTTGCGCCGGAAGTTAATATTAAAACCCTTGCAAAAAGGACTCCGGGCTTTACAGGTGCTGATTTAGCGAACCTTATCAACGAAGCGGCCCTTCTGGCAGCAAGAAAAGACAAAAAAGAAATAGAGATGGAAGACCTTGAAGAAGCCATTGACAAGATAATCGCAGGCCCGGAAAAGAAAAGCAGGATAATTGACGAAAAAGAAAAGGAAATCACCGCTTTCCATGAGGTCGGACACGCCCTGCTGGCTAAATTTCTTAGAAATTGCGACCCTCTGCACAAGGTAACCGTAATCCCCCGGGGAATGGCGCTGGGTGTAACTATGACCCTGCCGGAAAAAGACTATTCGCTATACAAGAAAACCCAGCTTATGGACAGGATAGCTATGATGCTGGGCGGAAGAATAGCTGAAGAGCTGACTTTTGGCCCAGAGGAAATAACCACCGGCGCGCAAAACGATATAGAAAAAGCCAGCGAACTCGCCAGAAGAATGGTTACAAACTACGGGATGAGCGATAAAATAGGCACTATAACTTACGGAAAGCGCAACGATCACGTCTTTTTAGGCAGGGACTTCGGAACGGAAAAGAATTACTCCGAAGAAGTGGCCTCAATGATTGATAGGGAAATAAAATCACTGATTCAGGAAAGATACGATTTTGCTAAAAACATACTGATAGAAAACAGGGATATAATGAATGAAATAGCTAAAGTTCTGCTAGAACGGGAATCGCTGGACGAAAAAGAGGTTGACGAAATCATACAAAGAGTACAGGCAGAAAGAGCGCACGCATAGCAAATAGCATAGCAAATAATTTAAGGGGGTCGGCTTATCCGACTCCCTTATACTTATACGCAATTAGTAAGGTGAAATACCATATATAAATGGGTTGGGTGTAGGGCGAAGCCCTACCCAATTATACTTCCCCTCCCTTGAGGGAGGGGGCAGGGGGAGGGTGTAGCTTCCAGCACTATAAAAATACTGAAACAAGTTCAGCATGATGTTTTTGCTATTTTACTTTATTAACTGCAAGTTGATATTAAAACTTCTATTATTTACCGCTGAATAAACTTTTTACATAGTCATACAAAATAATAACTTTAGTCCGGCCGGCAAAATAAATATTCCTGTCCGGATTATTATCGGCAGGGTTCCATAACCTCCTGACAGATTTAACTATTAGAGAAGGCTGCAACATTTCTTTCTGGGGTTGCACAGGCGCAGCCGAAGCCTCTGAGCGTTTTACAGCGGGTCTTATACTGTTAGAAGCGAATGATGGCCTGACTTGCATTTTAACACCTACAATTAATAATTAATAATAATTTGTAATTATAACATGCAAAAAATCAATTTGCACGTAAACCAACTATAAAAAATTATGCTTATAGTAAAATATTATTGAGCAAAATCTTTATATCACAGGGAAAAAATGGGGAATAATTTAAAACAACGCCAAAAACCAAAAGAACTCTCGCCTGACTACAGGAACACAAATTTTGAGCCCGTAGAAGCTAACCTGAGCGACGAACAGGCACTTCTAGAAGCAGGCAGGTGCCTGCAGTGCAAAAAACCAAAATGCGTCGAGGGATGTCCGGTAAACGTCCAGATACCGCAGTTTATCCGGGCTGTAAAAGACGGTAAAATAGAGGAAGCCGGACGCTTAATCCGTGAAACTAACTACCTGCCTTCTGTTTGCGGCAGGGTATGCCCGCAGGAAAAACAATGCGAAGGCAACTGCATACTCGGCATTAAGGGAGAACCGGTTAATATAGGAGCTCTGGAAAGATACATAGGCGACTTAACAGCGCCGATAGCAGAAAAAGCCTCGCCCACAGGAAAAAAGATTGCAATAATAGGCTCGGGCTGCGCAGGAATGAGCGCAGCGGCCGACCTCGCCAAAGAAGGGCATAAAGTAACTGTTTTTGAAGCCCTACATGCACTTGGCGGAGTATTAAGATACGGAATCCCTTCTTTCAGACTGCCCAGAGAAGTGCTTGACCGGGAAATTGAATTCCTCAAAAAACTCGGCGTGGAATTCGTGACCAACGTCGTTATAGGCAAATCACTTACTATTAATGACCTTTTTGAAGACGGGTACAGCGCGGTATTTATCAGCAGCGGGGCGGGCCTGCCAAAATTACTGAATATCGAAGGCGAAAACCTGAACAACGTTTATTCCGCCAATGAATTCCTCACCCGTGTAAACCTGATGAATGCAGGCAGGGGCAATTCTTCTACCCCTATATACACAGGCAAAAAAGCAGTAGTAATAGGCGGCGGCAACGTTGCCATGGACGCTGCCAGAGTAGCTAAAAGAATAGGTTTTAATGAAGTAGTCATAGCCTACCGCCGTTCAGAAGCAGAACTTCCCGCCAGAAAAGCCGAAATAGAACACGCAAAGGAAGAAGGCATAGAGTTTTTAATGCTGCATTCCCCGCTTGAGATACTCGGCGAAGACGGAAAAGTAAGCGGGCTAAAGCTTCAGGTCATGGAACTTGGCGAGCCTGACGCTACCGGCAGGAGAAGGCCTGTCGCTATAGAAGGCAGGCAAGTTGATATTCCAGCTGATACTGTTATAGTAGCGCTCGGCACCAACGTAAACCCGATAATCCCCCGCTCTGCGAAAAATTTAAAACTTGACCAAAAAGGTTATATTGAAATTAACCCGGAAACTGGCAAAACTTCTATCCCCGGAGTATGGGCGGGAGGAGACATTGCGCCGACCGGCGATTCCACCGCAATTAATGCGATGGGTGCGGGTAAGCGGGCAGCCGCGGCGATTAGCGAGTGGTTAGGGAGAAAAGATGGCTAAATATGTATTAATCACCGGCGCATCATCCGGCATAGGAAAAACAACCGCTGAAATGCTCAAAGAAAAAGGCTTTACAGTGTTTGGCGGGGGCAGGGACTTTATGGACGTTAATGACGACAATGCCGTCAAAAAAGTGTGCGCCCAAATATCTGAAGAAACAGGAGAAAACGGCCTGTACGGGCTGGTAAATAATTCCGGCATAGCCGTAGCAGGGCCTATGGAATTTTTGCCCATAGAAAAACTAAGGCACCAGCTGGAAACCAACGTCATCGGCCAGGTGCGCGTCACCCAGGCATTCCTGCCGCTAATAAGAAAAGGCAGGGGTAGGATAGTAAATATAAGTTCTATTGCGGGATTTACGGCATTTCCATTTAAAGGGGCGTATGCCGCGTCAAAATTTGCGCTGGAAGCTATTTCTGACAGCCTGAGAAGGGAACTAATGCCCTGGAATATCCCGGTGAGCGTTATAGAACCGGGCATAATAAAAACGCCCATATGGGACAGGTCACTGGAGCTATTTAACCAGACTATATGCGAAATGATTGACGATGCCGGTAAATATTACGGTGATTACTGCGACCCGCTTATTGAACGGACAAGGAAAAAAGTGGAAAAAATGGCAGCCCCGCCTGAAGAAGTAACAGAAGCAATATATAAGGCATTAAGTTCTAAAAACCCTAAAACACGCTACCTTGTGGGCAAAGATGCTCAAATGTTAAACTTATTAAGAGTTTTACCCGATAAAATACTTGATAAGATTATTTGTTCACATTTAAAATTAAAAAATGACCAATCCTGAATACATTTCATATCTTGGCTCCTGTTTCAGAAAAGGCAGGCTTATCCGCTGGCCCGACCACACAATGCCTTTAACGGTATTTGTAGCGCCTTTCCGCTGGTACAGGGCGCAGGATGAAGACTACACATATTATGGAATGGTACAGGAAGCGATAAATATATGGGAAAGAGCTTCTCAGGGCAAGGTTAAGTTTGAGTTCGTAGATAAGTTGTACGATTCGCAAATTAATATTGAATGGAAAAGAGTTGAAAGAAAATCACTGGGACACTGTAATTTTAATTTTGATAATGAAAGCAGGCTTTTCTCTGCTGAAGTGAGTATCGGCCTTTCTGACGGGATAATACACCAGCAGTACCAGGACAAAAACGAGGTTTTCCATACCATTATTCACGAACTGGGCCATGCACTGGGACTTGGACACAGCCCTTACCCTAATGACATAATGTACGTGCCGCACCAGTACGGCGTAACCAAAGTGTCGAAAAGGGATATAACCACTTTAAAGTGGCTTTATCAAATGCCCTACGGCATAACAAAAGAAGAAATAATGACGCATTATAAGGCACCTGGTAGCCAGGACCTTGATAAATTAATTTATCAACTGGAAACCGGCGACAATCCCGAATCGGCAAGCCCAACTGCCCCGGCGAATGACGAACAGCTTAATAATGAACAAAATACACTCGCAAAACTTAATAAGTTCAACATTTCAATACAAAACGTCAGCGTGTCCCGCGATGCAGAGGAATATTTCAGAAAATTAAGAATTAAAAAAGAACTGGGGGAGTAAACGACCTTCTATACCCGACTGGATAATATTTTTTGGTTTTAATTTCAAATAAAATCAAAAAATTATGAAAGTTTCCTTTCCTCATATGGGATATACTTATATAGCGTTTGCCGGGGCATTCAAAGTCCTGGGCGCTGATTTTATAATCCCGCCCTATACAACAAAAAGAACACTTAACCTCGGCGGCAAACACAGCCCGGAAGTCGTATGCCTTCCTTATAAACTTGTTATCGGCAACTATTTGGAAGCCATAGAAACAGGTGCGGAAGCTGTTTTGATGATTGACAGCCCGGGCACGTGCAGACTTGGACAATACAGCGACATAGCAAAAACTGCCATACGAGATATAGGACATGATATCAAATTTATTAACCTGGACCTTTATAAAGGCCGGGTTTTTGAGCTGTATCAGGGGTTCAGCGAAGCCACCGGCAACAAAAACCCTGTTGATTTAATAAGGGCGGTACAAATAGCCCTTATTAAAGTTAATATGCTTGATGAAATCAACAATATATACAGTTATTACAGAGCCCGGGAAGTAAAAAAAGGAAGCGCAAAAAAAATATTCAAAAAATCCTTAAAACTGCTTGACGATGCGATGACTCCAAAGGAATGCCGGGAAGCCAGGCAAAAAAGTGTCGAATTGTTTTCCGCGCTGAACATAAATGAAAATAAACCTGTTTTAAACGTTGATATAACAGGTGAAATTTATGTTGTTATTGACCATTTTTCCAATATGGATATTGAAAACGAACTCGGCGGCATGGGTGTACATGTCCGCAGGAGAATAAATTTAAGCGATTGGACAAATAATTTTATAAAATTATCATTACTTAAACTAAATGAAAGCCATGGCGATAAAGTAAAAAAACTCGCCAAAGACTTTATAAAAAGAGATGTCGGAGGCGATGCCCTGGAAGCAATAGGCGATGCTGTTTATGCGGGCAATGCCAGAAACGACGGCGTTATTCACCTTCTGCCGTTTACCTGTATGCCGGAGATAATTTCGCAAAACATACTCCATAACGTATCAAGAGAAAGGGACATTCCTGTATTATCGCTTGTTTTGGATGAATTTACGGGGAAGGCGGGTTTTGTTACAAGGCTGGAAGCTTTTGTGGATTTAATTGCGAAAAGGCGTGAACTTAAAGCGGGATGAAATTATCCTCCAAATAGTGTAAGCATTTTATTTTTGATAATGGTAATATATTAATACGTGTCGTCAAAATTTCATGGGCACATTTTACAGGTAGATAGGGGAGTCGTAATATGTCGAAAAAAGTAAAAGTCGGGGATAGGTTAGTTGGTGCTGGTGAACCCTGTTTTGCCATCGCTGAAATCGGAATTAACCACAACGGAAGCATTCAAAATGCAAAAAAGCTTATTGATTTAGCGGTATCCGCACACTTTGACGCGGTAAAATTCCAAAAAAGAACTGTGGATATTGTCTATTCACAGGAAGAACTGGCCATGCCAAGAGAAAATCCTTTCGGCTCAACAAACGGGGACCTGAAAAGAGGACTTGAACTAAAATTTGAAGACTACGAAGAAATTGACGATTACTGTAAGAAAAAAGGCATAATGTGGTTTGCTTCCTGTTGGGACAAAGACTCAGTCGATTTTATAAACCTTTTTGATCCACCATGCTATAAAATCGCATCTGCTTCCTTAACTGATGATGAACTTATTAAGTACACAGCCTCAAAGGGTAAACCATTATTAATATCAACAGGGATGAGCACGCTGGAAGAGATAGACCACGCCGTTTCATTAACCGGTATAGATAATATAATTCTGTATTATTGCACTTCAACATATCCAACTGACCCGGATGAAGCCAACCTTCTGGGCGTAAGGTCCTTTATGGAAAAATATGACTGTCCAATAGGCTACAGCGGCCACGAAAGAGGAATAACACCTTCAGTACTGGCTGTTGCACTCGGAGCTGTATCTATAGAAAGACACGTTACCCTCGACAGGACAATGTGGGGCAGCGATCAGGCCGCAAGCCTTGAGCCGGAAGGAATGTTCAGGCTTATGAGAGATGTAAGGGCCGTTCCAAAACTGCTCGGCGACGGCAAAAAAGTCGTATATGAAAGCGAAAAACCAATCATTAAGAAGCTAAGAAAGGTTTTTAACCCTGCAAGCTCATGTTAAATATCGATAAAAACGTAAAAATTATTGTAACTGACTTTGACGGAATCATAACAGACGGGTATGTTTATTACTCGTCTGTTAATGATGAAGAAACAAAGCGTATCAGTTTTAAGGACATTATGGGTATGTCAATAGCGCTTAAAAACGGGTATAAAATAGGAATAGTCTCCGGAGAAAAGAACTCTATCATTGACAAACTCGCCGCAAAATTCAACCTCGAAGATGTTCACCAGGGCATAAGGGATAAATTAACAGTATTAAAAGGCATTTCTGAAAAATATAATGTCCCTTTGTCGGAAATTTGCTATATAGGCGATGACATAAACGATATCGCCGCCCTCGAAGTCGCCGGGGTCGCTATCACAGTCCCCGGAGCTAATTACAAAGTCAAACAGGTGCCAGGTATATTAATTACACGGGCAAATTCCGGTGACGGAGTTTTCAGGGAAGTCGTGGATTCTCTAATCGCTTCATATAGTCAGGTTATACAATAGACTTTAAGACAAATTTATTTTTAAAATACCGGTATTATGAAAATTCTTTATTGTACTGATTTTTCTGATGCCGCACGTTTTTCTATTGAAAAGGCCATACCTTTTCTGAAACCCGACGGCGAAATTGATATCATAAGCGTAATAGAAACCGCATATACAAAAATAGAAACTTACAAAATAAATAAAATAGAAAACCTTCAAAAAGCAAAGGATCATCTGGAATCAAAAGGATTAAAAGTGTCAAAAACTCTGTGTTCTGAAGGAGAGCCTACTGAAATAGTAATAAAACAGTCACAAAAAGAAAATTATGACCTTATAATTATCGGCTCACGGCGTGAGCTATGGCTGAAATGGCTGGGCAGCACCAGCAGGAAAATAGTTTCGAGGTCGAATATCCCGGTATTTATCGCCAGAAAAACAGCAGATAAAAATTTTTTAGAAAAAAAAGATATCCTTTTTGCGGTGGATGGCAGCGAAAACTCATACAACTCCGTAAAAAAAGCAGTTAAATTAATCAATTTTGAAAACTCGACCATTGAAATACTTTTTGTTAAAGAAGGAAAAGCCGGCCTACCCGTAAAAATACTCGCGGATAAAGAATGGACAGAAAGAATGCTGGCGCACGAAAATGAAAACGCAGTGAAAATAATGGAACAAACTCTCTCTATTTTTGAAAAAAACAAATCTGACAGCGTTTCTCAAAAAATATTAGAAGGCAACCCCGCTACAAAAATTATGGAATATGCTGAAAAACAGGACAAGGATTTAATAATTATGGGTTCACACGGCAGGGAAGGAGTTTCTTCGCTGCTGCTTGGCAGCATCAGCAAAATTGTACTGGACAACATTTCCCGTCCGGTAATTATAGTCCCCACTAAAAAACCTCATATGTAGCCGTCAAGATAATTTTTCCCGGCTATGTTAATAAATATTACATAATGATAAATTTTATATACTTAAAATAGCAATTTTTAATACTTGGTTGTTTTTATATATATACAAGATTTCAAAAAACAAAAAACCCTAACCTTACCCTTACCTTACCTTTCCCTTACCTTACCTATCCTACAACAGAGTTTAAAGGAGAACGAGACAGTCTAACAGCTGTCCTTTTTTTTGTGTACGGTTATTAACAAATATCACCCCGTACCCCATTACGTCATTTCAATGACATTAACCCTCAGGATCTTGATTTCCCGCCCACCCCAACCATAAAAAAATAAAGGGCTCCGCCCTTTAAATCCATTCATAGATTGAGTCATCTACCTAACATTAACACCATCAGGAATGCTAACACAAATTCTAATTCCACCAAACCGGCACTAACCGACTTTTCAACCGGTATATAGCTCCATCTGCATTTCTTATCTTTTAGATTTTAACAAGGTAATTTCTGGCAAATTTTTCTTTACAAATACAAATCTTTTTTTGTAAAATTATGCAAATAGTAATATGAGTATAAAATAATGTCTAAAACATTATATCTAATCGATAATAATTACGATACCCGATTTAACACTTATAAAAAAAATTGCAACCAGGATAAAATTAGTTTAGAGCTTCTAAATAAAATACTTACTAATTTATCAAAAACAGCCTGGGCAAATAAAAACACAATAAATTTTCTGGACCTTGGCTGCGGAGAAGGCGGTTTAACTGTATTAATAACTGAAAATATAAAAAATATTTTCTCCGAAAGTCAGATTAACCTCTGTGCGATTGACAAAAGCTCTTTTCTGCTGGAAGAATTACGTGTAAAAATATCAGAAATATCTAAAAATAATAATATTTCTATAGAAACCAGGAAAGCAGATATTTTTGAAAGAATTCACTATTTAGATATAAAATTTGATATTGTGATGTGCTCACATGTTTTTTACTATTCAAAAGATTTAAAAAATGACCTGATTAATATAAAAAAACTTTTAAAGCCTGAAGGTATTTTATGCATCGTTCATGAATCTGAAAGATCTGACTTTAAAAAATTACGCAAAAAGTACAATACATCAAAAAAACTAAACAAAGACTTCACCGAGAATACTATGGAAAATATCCTGAATGGGCCTGAATTTAACACTGTAAAATATCAGGCAAAAGCATGCGTCAAATTTCCGGAAAATGCTCATAAATTTCTGCGGGTAAATAATTCAGTTATTTATGACGAAAAAAGCATTGAAACCACAAAAAGTTTGTTAGAATTTGTGTTACACCAACCTATTGACAATTTGTATGACGAAAATGTCAAAAATAACTTTTTAGATGATGTAATTGAATTACTTTTAAAACAAGAAAATTGCCTTTATACTGATAATGATTTTTTTGTTGTTTTAGGAAACGAAATAACTCATTTATAAAATTTTTTAAAAAAATTTATGATTACCCGACCGACATCCCCAAAAACTCCCGCACAAATATGCGAGAAGCCTGGTCAACCCCTAAAACCTCCTCTAAAGAAGGGGTGGCGATATTCTGATGCCGCTCTAAGCCTCTAGCTACTATCTTTGGTATATCGGTTAACCTTATTCTGCTCTGCAAAAAGGCATATACCGCCTCTTCGTTAAAGGCATTCAGTGCTGCAGGGTAAGTTCCACCCTTTTCTCCGGCCTGATATGCCAGCTTCAGACACGGAAACTTGTCCACGTCAGGCTTTTCAAACTCGAGCTTCGCAACCTCGGTCAGGTCAAGCGTGCCGGTTTTTAACCCCGGCATTGTTTCAGGGCAAGTCAGGGCGTACTGTATCGGGATGTGCATACTAGGCAGGCCCATCTGCGCTATATAGCTGCCGTCCAGAAACTCCACCGCCCCATGCATAATACTCTGCGGGTGAATGACAACCTGTATATCCTTATAGTCCAACCCAAACAACCAGTGCGCCTCTATGACCTCCAGCCCCTTGTTCATCAGGGTGGCGGAATCTACGGTTATCTTATCGCCCATTGACCAGTTTGGGTGAGCGAGGGTTGATTCTACTGTAGCCTGTTGGATTTCGTCGATTGATTTTGTCCTGAACGGCCCGCCCGATGCGGTCAGGATTACTTTTCGGGCTTTTGAGGATTCCCGGCTTTTAATACACTGATAAATCGCCGAATGCTCACTGTCCACAGGGATAATACTCACACGGTTTTTCATTGCCTTTGCGGTGATTATGCTTCCTGCCGCGACGAGCGTTTCCTTATTGGCCAGAGCAATGTCTATACCTTTATCTATGGCGGTGATGGTGGGTTCAAGACCGTGTATGCCGTTCATTGCCATTAATACCATATCGTTTTCCGTGTTTCCGGCGATGGCATTGAGGCCCTCTGCGCCCCAGAATGTATCTCCGCCCAGTTCCCTAGCAAGTTCCTTTGTTTTGACCGACACCATTTTCGGCTTGAACTTTGCTATTTGCTGCTTTAAGAGCTCTATGTTATTTCCTGCGGCCAGCCCGACCACTTCAAAGCGGCCTGCGAGGCTTTCTATAACCTCCAGTGTCTGAGTGCCTATTGAGCCGGTCGAGCCAAGTATTGAGATTTTTTTTGTCATTTTTCCTCACTAATATCGCATTTATTTTCGCGTTTTAATTCCGTCAGGTCAAATTCCTTTTTTACCAGGTATAAATGTTCTGTGTAATCTAAAAATTTTACCGCTAAATGGTCAGGGCATAATGCCTTGCAGTTATAATGTTGTTCTTTCAACTTTTTCATTGCTTTAAGATTTTTTTCAATATTATTACAATTATCAAGGCTTTTATAGGGGTTAATTGCATTATGGTATACCCCAAAAGCTTCTTTAGTACATGCTTTATAAGGCTTAAACTGTTTTTCCTTAGTCTTACTATCTAAAGCCGAAAAACTATTATTAAAATCAAAAAATGAAATAACAGCTAACAAGGCTACAAAAATAGTGTAAATGATAGTAAATTTTACCTGATAGCCAGGGGAATCTTGTTGTTGTTTTAAAATACGAGCTATCACATTGGGCGATAAAAAAATTAAAATAAAACAAAAACCTGTGATATATAGGTTTATGTATAAAGAACCAAACCCAAAAAAAACTATGCCGGTCCAACACAACCAGTTAATTAATAACAATATTCCTGCTAAAAAATAATATACATATTTGGACACACTCCCCAGAAACTTAATCCCTGATAATCTTTTCTTTAGATATTTCTCTATATCAGCAAATACAGTTTTATCCGCTATGAAAAAATAACTATATGTAGCAATACCCGCTAACACCATAGCTGATAAAAGCAATACACCGGTTATAATAATGTAATTATCAAGCATTTTTATCCCTTCCTTTTAAAACCCATCCGGCCACTTTTTTGAAGAGTGCAAAACTCTTAAAACTTCAGGCACATTGGACTTAACCCTGTAAACAGCAATATAAGGAGTATCTGAAATTATAAGCTCCCGCGTCCCAGACACACGGCCAGCCCTCCCAATATTTTGAAACCTGCTTAACTGCTCCACTACATTTAAAACTATTTTTTTGGTTACATCAACAGCTGACTTTGGGTTATCCTGCGCTATAAATTCTTTTATCAGCAATAAATCTTTGAGAGCCCTGTCCGACCACCTGCATTTATTGCCCAAGACCCTGCTCCAGCCGCTCTAAAACTTCTTCAGTAGAATACAATTCACCATTATCCGCCGACTGTATCCCCTCTTGCACCGCTTCAATCTGCCACAAGTTCAAATCAATATACTCCTGCAAGGCCTCTTCAACTAAAAAAGTCTGAGAACGCCCGGTTGCTTCTGATAGCCGCGACAGATCATTTTTAATATTTTTGTTAAGCCTGAATGAAACCGGTTCTTTTTCCTGCGGATTTGATGTTGCCATACTTGTTCCTTTTTGTAAATACAATGAAATACATATATATCATTATATAGCATTTTTATTCATTATTCAAATTTATGTAGCCCCCTTCTTAACAACACCGCTTATCCTTGCTATTATTATAGTAGAAAAATATAGTCCATACAGGAGAACCCCTGATGATAATTAAAACCCTTACCCTTGGCGCTTTTGCCTCGAACAATTATCTTGTGATTTGCGAGGAAACAGGTGATGCCGCGCTGATTGACGCCGGAGGAGACTACGAAGCAACTATGCAGGAAGTCAGACAAAATAAAGCTGACCTGAAATATGTTTTCCATACACACGGCCACCTCGACCATATAGCCGGCGACGTTGACCTAAAAGCTAAGGCAGGGGTTCTAATTTATATACATAAAGACGACCAATTCCTTGTGGACAGCCTGAAGGACCAGCTGATGATGTTCGGGCTGCCTGACATGGAAATCCCGGTAATTGACAAACACGTAGAAGACGGCCAGGTGCTGGAAGTCGGTAACCTGAAATTCAGGGTAATCCACACTCCCGGCCATTCACCCGGCGGAGTATGCTATCTTGTTGATAATGTGCTTTTTTCAGGTGATACCCTGTTTAACGGCTCTGTTGGGCGCACTGATCTGCCCGGCGGGTCATACGAACAACTCGGCGAATCAATCACTAAAAAGTTGTTTGCCCTGAAAGAAGATATAGCTATCCTCCCCGGCCACGGACCTGCAACAACTATAGAACACGAAAGAGAACACAACCCGTTCTTCGGCAAAAAAGGACTGAAACAATATCAAGAGGAAATAAAATGAGAGTCAAAGTCTGCGGAATAACAAGGCTGGAAGACGCCCAAATTGCTGTTGATGCCGGAGTATGGGCTGTTGGATTTATTTTTGTAAGAAACACACCCAGATGCCTCGAACCCACACAGGCAAAAGACATAATTAAAAATCTTCCTGATAAGGTGGAAAAATTCGGTGTATTTGCAAACAACTCGCCAGATGAGGTTATTAACGTTTCAGAAGAAGTGGGTATCACAAAAATTCAGCTCCATGGGGAGGAATCCCCGGAATATTGTTCTAAAATAAAAATGATAACCGAAATAGATGTTATAAAAGCCATTCGCATAAAGGATATGGACGATTTAAAACCCATTAAAAATTACATGGGACACATTTCCTATGTACTACTGGATACTTTTTCAGAAAAACAAAGAGGCGGCACGGGCAAAACCTTTGACTGGGCCATAGCAAAACAGGCAAAACGCTACGATATTCCATTAATTGTAGCCGGCGGACTCAATCCCGACAATATAATTTCTGCCTATACACGAGTAAGGCCGTTTGCGCTGGATATGGCCAGCGGAGTAGAAAAAGAACCGGGCATTAAAGACCCGAAAAAAATTAATTCGCTTAAAAATATTATAGAAAATACAAAAACAGAACCCTGGTAGGGTTCTGTTTTTAAACCTCCGACTGATAAAATCAGTTAAATCTTTTGTTGCCTGCTCTGAGTTATTACTATTTGTAGCTCTATATATATAAAATATATACTCTGCCAAAAATTGCTAGTTTTTAACCTGATTATTAAGAACAGTAAAGTCTAATTTATTCAGCCGCAGTCGCAACAAATTGACGCTGAGCAAGTTCCCTGTCGAGCATAAACAAAGCACCCGGGGCATCTTTCATCAACTTCATTTTGTTTATGATTTCTGTTACGGTTGCTTCTTCTTCAACCTGTTCGGTCACGAACCAATGCAGGAATATATGAGTAGCGTAGTCTTTTTCTTCGTTAGAAATGCTTACAAGGTCATTAATTGACTTTGTTATAAATATTTCATGGCTCAGTACATCTTCAAAAGCAGTCAGCGGACTTTCCCACTCTGTCTGCGGCTTTTCAATGGCTTCAAGGGCGACCCTGCCGCCTCTTTCGTTAATGAAATCATAAAATTTCTGAGCATGAGTAAGTTCTTCCTGTGCCTGAATATGCATCCAGTTAGCAAAACCTTGCAAATCTATAGATTGAAAATAAGCGCCCATTGACATATATAGATAGGCTGAAAAAAGTTCTTTATTAATCTGGCAATTCAGTTCTTTTTCTAATCTCTGTTTAATCATTGTTATTCTCCTTTCCAAAGCCCGTGTAAATTACAGTATGCCCTGACTGAGAATTTCTCTGGTTTTACCGGGAAAAAGGCCTCAGGCTTTTGTTCAGGTTGTAATTCTATCCTGCATACTTTGTTTTCTACGAGCAGTTCTATCCATTCAATATAATGTTCTTGTACCATAGGATGTTCCACACTGCCAACCACCACTTTAATACCTTCCGGGGTAATTTCCGCTACGGGCACATGTTTTTCCTGTGCAGCGTCAACAGTATTTTCTTCCATATAATTCATATTTTGTCCACAGCATACAAGGTCACCGGCGCCAGCATTTAATACTTCAACAGTATTTCCGCAAACTTCGCACTTGTATACTCCTAGTTTTTTTGTGGCCATAGTTATCTCCTAACTTTACTAAAATACTTCAAGCTTTAATTATAGTTTAATTTAAGATTATTAGTTATTTATTTAAGATTTTCTTAAGAGTGCATAATACAAATTTTTAATACACTTTTTCTCTCAACTCCGTCGGCTTATAAATGCCCGTCTCTGTTATTATTCCGGTTATTACCTCCGCCGGGGTAACGTCAAAGCCCGGGTTGATTACATTTACTCCCACGGGGCAAATCAATTTCCCGTTTATGTAAGTAACTTCTTCATGGTCACGTTCTTCTATTTCAATTTCATCCCCGGTTTTAATATTCATATCAATCGTTGACCGCGGCGCTGCAACATAAAACGGTATGTTATGCGCCTTTGCCGCCAGTGCAACAGTATAAGTGCCAATTTTGTTGGCCGCATCGCCATTGGCAGCAATCCTGTCAGCGCCCACCACAACAACATCTATCATGCCTTTTTTCATAAAATACCCGCACATCCCGTCTGTTATAAGGGTAACGGGAATGCCTTCGTTGACAAGTTCCCATGCGGTAAGGCGTGCACCCTGCTGGCGGGGCCGGGTCTCATCTGCAAACACTTTTATCGCAGGGTCTTTAGCATAAGCTGAACGAATAACGCCCAGCGCTGTACCATACCCTGCAGTCGCCAGCGCCCCGGCGTTGCAATGAGTGAGGATTGTTGCGCCCTGTGGGACTATACTTGCCCCGTTGTCGCCGATTTTTTTACAGCGGTCGATGTCGTCGTTCAGTATTTCCAATGCGTTTTCGACTAGTTTATCAAACAAATCATCATTTAATGTTCTTGCGTATTCAATCTGTTTATCCACCGCCCACATTAAATTCACCGCTGTAGGCCGCTGGGATTTTAGATACTCGCCGATTTTTTCCAGCTCCTTTATGTCTTTTGCTTCCCTTGCGCCGAGCGCAACCCCGAAAGCTCCCGCAACCCCGATTGCCGGTGCGCCCCGGACTATCATGTTTTTGATAGCCAGTGCCATTTCTTTATAGTCATTTATGAGGACAGTTGCATAATCATATGGCAGTCTTGTCTGATCTATCATACGTACGCTTTCGCCCGTCCAGTCTATTGGTTTTATTGTCATTTCTCCCCTCTTTCTCTTGTTATAATTCTTATCGGTGTGCCGAAGAACCCGAACGCCTGCCGCAGTTTGTTTTCTATGTATCTTTCATATGCCTGGCTGAACAGCTTTTTATCATTAATGAATAATATAAACGTAGGCGGTGCAACCCCTACCTGCGTAGAATAATATATCTTAAGCGGTCTGCCTTTTTTTGAAGGGACAGGGTTCAATGAATAAGCCTCGTTAATTACACTGTTTAAAAGGCTGGTAGCGATTTTTTTGTTTGCATAGTCGTGCGCTTCTTCAACATACTGGTAAATTTTGCTAATCCGCTGGCCGGTCTTTGCGCTTATGAACAGTATAGGCGCAAAATCAAGGTGCGGCGCGTCATTCATGATTTTTTTAGTAAACTCATTGATTGTATATGTGGTCTTGTTTTCCACTAAATCCCACTTGTTGACTAGTAAAACAACTGCCCTGCCCTCTTCTATGATACGCTGGCCAATTTTTTTGTCCTGGTCAGTTACGCCGTCCTCCGCATCAATCAACAATAACGCCACATTACATTCCCTTATTGCTTTGAAAGCACGGGTCACAGAAAACTTTTCCACTCCATACTCGACTTTTGCTTTTTTTCTGATTCCCGCTGTATCTATTATTGTGTAGTCCTTGCCGTCCACTTTAAGGTGCACATCAATCGCATCACGTGTTGTACCGGATACTTCGCTTACTATAACCCTTTCTTCGCCGAGCATTTTATTTACCAGCGAGGATTTCCCGACATTAGGACGTCCGACCACAGCTATTTTAATAGGCTTTTCGCCCTCTTCTTCCTTGTATTCCGGTAGTTTTAGTACAACATCATCCAGTAAATCGCCAACCCCTCCAGTGCCATGCATTGCAGAAACAGCATAAGGATCACCAATTCCGAGGGAATAAAATTCATTAATCAATGGGGCTTTATCAGGCGTGTCTATTTTATTAACAGCCATAAAAATCGGCTTTTTTATTCTCCTGAGCATATTGGCAATGTCCTCGTCAACAGAAGTAACGCCCTCAGAGCCGTCAACAAGTAAAATAATTACGTCTGCCTGTTCTGAGGCTGTTTCCACCTGGGATGCAATAGATAGCATTATCTCGTCTTCCATCCCCGGCACAATGCCGCCCGTGTCTATTACAGTAAAAGATTTGCCCGACCAGTCAACATCAAAATACAGCCTGTCCCTTGTAACACCCGGCATATCATCGACGATCGATTCACGGGAGCCTATAAGCCTGTTTACAAAGGTCGACTTGCCTACATTTGGCCGGCCTACTATAGCTACTACGGGTTTTTTGCTCATTTTTTTTATATATCTCTTATCTCGTGGAAACAGTCCTGAGCAAAATTATCTGTCATTCCCGCAATATAATCAACTACCGCCTGTTTATACTGTTCAGGTTTTTTAAGGTTATAAACCGGCTGTATTTCGCTGAATTTTCTTTCTTTTCTTTTTTCAGGGTCTATTTTCGAATATTTTATGAGCCAGTCTTCAAAATAACCGCACAGCTGAGGATATTTTTTCTTGTCCTTAAGTTGCCTTATATTCCTGAGAGTCCCCTGCTCGGCGTTATCCTTATCATATAAGTCTGACAGCGTGTCAAAAAGTGTTTCTATTACCAGCACCTGATAATCTTCCTGGGCTTTTTTACGGTGAGATCCGGTTTTATTTGCTTTATAAATATTTTCATAATTAAACTTCATTGCTTTTTTCATCAGTTCAAACTTTTTATCAGAAAGCTTTATTCCTTCTTCAGGCGAACTATTTTCAATTATATCCTTAACAAAAGTGCCTATTAGTGTTGTATTGTTAGCTCCCGGCAGTTCACGCTCAAGTTTTTCTCGGGACAATTCACCTATCTTTAGCGCATCTTCTATGTCCCTGCCAAGATAAGCAATTTTATCAGCAATTTTTACTACACACCCTTCCCAGGTATATGGCTGGGTTTGCCCCGGATTTTTAATTTCATACAAGTCTATAGCTTCATCCCGCGGCTTTATCCCGTTCTGGTTAACTTCGCCGCAGTGGGAAATTATGCCGTCTCTTACAGCATAAGTTAAATTAAGAGTCTGGTGTTCTCCATCCGGGTTTAAAAGTGTTTCAAATTTATCAATAAACCTCAGGCTGTTTTGTTCGTGCCAGAAACGTTCGATGCCATGCTGTTTTGCCAAGTCATTCAGCGTATGTTCGCCGTTGTGTCCGAATGGCGCATGTCCCACATCATGTCCAAGAGCTATAGCCCTTGCAAGCTCAGAATTAAGTCCAAGGGCATTACATATATCCTCGCTGATTGATGCAACAAGCTGGACATGGTCACTCCTCTTACATACATGGGGGTCTTTGGGTGACATCCATACCTGTGTTTTTCTGCCAAGCCTATTATAGCCTTCGCTGTTGGTTATTCTATCCCTATCTCTTTTAAATTCTGACCTTATTTCGTTATTATGCTGGTATATATTAAATACTCTTGAAATTGCCTGTTCCCATTTTTGACTGCCTTCTACTGTTGCTGCATTACTGAACTTTTTCGGGACAATTTCATTTATTCCGGCAAAAGCAATGGCCTTTAAAGCATTAACAGCATTTAACGAAACAACATTTGAACCGGAATAAGGATGTGCCTCTTGTGAGTTCTTATTTTTATTAATATCTTTTTTGATCGAGGTATTCCCGTAATTATTTGTTTGTATATTATTTATCATATATTTTTCTTAACTAAATTTTTCTATATATATACAAAATCCTCTGAAAAAAAAATTTGACACCACATTAAAAATTAACTTTTACCGCATTTATGTGTAAAATTTAATTATGCCGGAAATGAGAATGAATCCAATAACGGGTGAATGGACAATAATAGCTACAGAAAGAGCTAAACGTCCTCTGGCCCCGACAATGGAAGAAGAAGAAATCGAATACAGCGGGGATGCGCATGACCCTGATTGCTTTTTCTGCTACGGAAACGAGCATACCACACCGCCTGAAGTTCTATGCTATAGAGAAAAACCCGGCGCTCCAAATAGTCCGGGCTGGACATTAAGGGTAGTGCCCAATAAGTTTTCCGCCCTTAACATGAACGGCGAATTTAGCGTTGAAAACAACGGCTCCCTTCAGTATTCAAGTTATGCAAGGGGAAAGGCAGAAGTAATTATTGAGTCGCCCCACCATTCCATGAACCCGGCATTATTCCCGCATGCCCAGATAGAAGTTATATTAAGGGCATATAAAGAAAGATATATAGCTTTAAGTAAAGACCCGCAAATTAAATACATTGCCATGTTCAGGAATAACGGCAGTCCTGCCGGAGCGAGCCTTTCCCACCCGCACAGCCAGATTATAGCAACCCCAGTTGTGCCTCCTGTTATAGAGCAGGAAATGGACGGGGCAAAAAAATATTTTGAGGAAAACAAACGCTGTGTTTATTGCGATATGGTTGAGACCGAGCTGAAAGAAAAGTCCAGAATTATATATGAAAATGATGACTTCATTTCGTTTGCGCCCTACGCTTCCAGGTCACCCTTTGAAACCTGGGTAATGCCGAAGTTTCATGCCTGCTCTTATAACGATTTAAAAGATAAACAGCTCAAAAGCCTTGCGGATCTGTGGAGAAAAGTGCTTTACAAGATTTATAAAGGGCTTGATAACCCGCCTTATAACTATTTTATCCATACTGCACCTGTTTACGAAAAAGGCGAAGAATTTTACCACTGGCATATGGAATTAATCCCCAAAATGACAATAGCCGCCGGGTTTGAACTCGGCACCGGAATGTCCATCAACATTGCCCTGCCCGAACACAGCGCAGAGTTTTTGCGTGGAATTATTTAATTTGGAGTTTTAGCCGCCTATCACAGCGTGTTTTAACTTATATTTGCGCTGTTTTTTCAGGCTTTCCAGCATAGCATCACGAATCAGCATACCAAGTTCATTCATGATCATTGCACAACTTAAATCCTTATCTTTTTCATTTAATGCGGCAAGAGCCTCCTGATATTGCTCATCAGTGCACCCGCCGCCGGAGTAAATACTTGCCAGCTGACTTGCTGCATTAATTAAAGCAAGTTTATTCATCGAATTTCTTTGCCAGCTGTATTCATTTGTACTTAAAGCACGACTTGAAGCTATTATTCCAGCTTGATTTGTTATCATATAAAATTACCTTTTGCTATTACCCTATATATATAAAGTATAAAAAAAGGATATTTTTTTAAATTTAAAATTATTTTTTACATTTCTTAAAACGTAAAACTCTTCCTTATATTCTCCATCGCCATTTTTTTGGAAGATTCCTCGATGGAATTCATAATATTGCGCATTAAATCTCCCATAATAAGCCCTGCGTTGAGGTCCTTGTCCGCTTCGTTCAACTGTGCAAGTCCACTGATGAAAGCTTCCGGGTTGTGTCGGTCTTTCTGGAAAATATTGTCAGCGTAATTGGCGGCGAGCTGCTCGGAATTATTAAGCAGGCTGATTTTTTTCATTGCATTTGACTGAATGCCAAGCTCGGCGTTGCTGCCGATACGACCGGAAGAAAAATATCCGACCATGGATGGGATGCACATGATTTCACCTGTGAATAATTGTTGTTATATATCTATAAACAACCACAGGGGACGGGTTTTGTTATTTAAAATATTAAATTTATGCTAAGAATTCCTTTTTGCCTTCCCGCTCTTTTCTGGCAAGCCGTTCTTCTTCCCTAGCCATAGCTATGTCATACATCAATTCAGCAATATTTTTTTTGGACATTAAATCATTTTCGCTCTGGTGAGCCGTGGATACCGGAACATCTCCAGAAACCGCCCCGTTCATGTTTGCCATTATTTGGCTTGGAATATTTGATAAAGCATAAGTACTGTCTGAAAACCTCTGTGCATTCTCTAATCTGTTGTAAAAATTTATAAAACCCATTTCATTACCATAAAATTCTCTACCCTGTATATTAATAAAAACACCTTTCCCCGATTAATTGCTTGAAATTTATGTAACTTTGCTTTACATGCTGGTGTTTGTAGTATTATTTGGTTATCCTATTGATGGATTCGTATAAGTATTTTTGTTTATAGGAGATTTTCTATGGTTATGACAGAAGAACCCAGGGTTCAGGAAGAGTCGAAAGATTCTTCAGCTAAACCCAAAGAACGTTGCGGTTGTGCCGGCATGGAATATATCGGTGTTGGCGTAATCCTTGTTGCTCTTGCGATAGCTGTATCAGTGTTCAAGTTCAACATACTCGCAGCGGAAAACCTTATCTATTCCTCGCTTACAGCAGGAATATTATCACTTGTATTTGCCGGTTTCCTTGTTGGGAAAATCGCAAAAGCAGAGCCGGGCAACGAAAGGATGATGGAAATATCAAAACACATCCAGACCGGCGCTATGGCGTTTTTAAAGCGTGAATACAGCGTATTGTCAGTATTTGTGCTAGCTGTATTCCTTTCATTAGGCTTTTTTCTTCCTGAAAATAGCTGGCAAACCGCCGTCTGCTTTATCACAGGCAGTATCTGCTCCGCAATTGCGGGATTTGTGGGCATGACTGTTTCCACAAGGGCAAATGTTAAAACAGCACAGGCTGCCACAAAATCACTTAACGGCGCACTGAGAATCGCTTTCTCAGGCGGCACCGTAATGGGTATGGTCGTTGTAGGTCTTGGCCTTACAGGTTTATCAGTACTTTATATGATATTTGGCGACCCTAATATCGTTAACGGATTTGCATTGGGCGGCAGTTCAATCGCTCTGTTCGCTCGTGTGGGCGGCGGTATCTACACAAAAGCCGCTGACGTTGGCGCTGACCTTGTGGGTAAAGTTGAATCAGGCATTCCTGAAGATGACCCGAGAAACCCTGCTGTTATCGCTGACAACGTAGGCGACAACGTAGGCGACGTAGCTGGTATGGGCGCTGACCTCTTTGAATCATACGTTGGATCAATTATTGCGGCTATGACAATCGGTGCTGTATCCTTCACAGAAGGCAATGCGGTCCTTTTACCATTGGTTATAGCTTCAATAGGAATACTTTCCTCTATTTTAGGAACAGCTTTTGTTAGGACAGATGAAAAGGCAAACCCAATGACAGCCTTAAACTGGGGCACTTTTGCTTCAGGTGCTATTATGATAGCCGGTTCATATTTTGCTGTACAATACTTTATGCCGCAGGACCCAATGGTTTTCGGTGCACCAAGCCTTTTCTGGGCATTATTATTCGGCCTGGTGGCTGGTATAGCTATCGGTCTGATAACTCAATACTACACAGCAGCAGAATACAACCCTGTTAAGAATATTGCGCAATCCTCAATAACAGGCGCAGCAACAAACATTATCGCAGGGCTGGGAGTTGGTATGATATCAACATTCTTCCCGATAATCGCAATCTGTATCGCTGTTGTAATCGCCTATATGGCTGGCGGCACATACGGAGTGGCTCTTTCAGCTATCGGTATGCTGGCAACGGCCGGTATAATTATTGCGGTTGACGCATACGGCCCAATCGCCGACAACGCAGGCGGAATCGCCGAAATGTCACACCTCCCGCCGGAAGTAAGGGAAAAAACAGACAAACTCGATTCAGTAGGAAACACAACAGCCGCTATAGGCAAAGGTTTCGCTATCGGTTCAGCCGCTCTTACAGCTTTAGCCTTATTAACAGCATACTCACAGGTTGTAGGGCTCGAAGGCATAAATATCCTTAACCCGAACGTGGCTGTAGGACTGCTATTCGGCGCTTCATTACCGTTTGTGTTCTGCGCACTCACAATGGGCGCAGTGGGCAAAGCGGCCAGCGAAATGGTTGAAGAAGTAAGAAGGCAGTTCAGAGAAATCGCCGGCATTATGGAAGAGCAGGCACAGCCTGACTATGCAAGATGTGTGGACATTAGCACAACCTCGGCTATCAGGGAAATGATTCTTCCTGGCTTAATCGCAGTTGCTTCCCCTGTGGCTTTTGGTCTTTTCTTAGGCCCTGAGGCACTTGGCGGAATGTTATTCGGCGCAATCGCATCAGGCGTTTGCCTCGCAATTATGCTCGCAAATAGCGGCGGAGCCTGGGATAACGCTAAAAAATACATCGAAGCCGGCAACCTTGGCGGTAAAGGCAGTCCTGCGCACGCAGCAGCTGTTACCGGCGACACTGTTGGCGATCCTTGTAAAGACACATCAGGACCGTCATTGAACATCCTTCTCAAGTTAATGGCGATTGTGTCACTGGTATTTGCTCCTATATTCTAAGGGCGAAAAAAATAAAAATAAAAACCCTATTTCTTAACGGAAATAGGGTTTTGTTATAAGCCAATATCATTTATTTTAATGATAGTACCAATTAAAAAACCTTGTATAATTAAAAAGAGCTATTATTGTCAAATAAAACCCCTTTCTTTTGCGGGAAAGTTAATACTCGGCTATGTCAAACGAAAAACCAAATTTACCTGATGAAAACTTTGTAAAAAGAACGTTTATCTCAATGTTCTCCGTTGAGGCTATTTCTGATTACCTGCAAAACAGCGGTATAGAAATATCCCCGGAAACTCCCCTGCACTCTAACCCGCTGATAATTCAAATGTTCGACATAGCGGACATAAGGCTCAAAAATGGTATAGTCGTTGACGTAAGGGCAATAGTAGGTGAGGAATACCCGCAAATGTGCATCCCGAGGACGCATTTTGAGCGGGGAATAGCCGCGGATATTTATGTGGGACTGAGAATAGTGCCGGAACGTGAGGAGGCCGAAATTACCGGCTTTATAAAAACCGTCGATATTTCACTGAATAAGGGGAATGAAAATTATTTTATAATCAGCTCTGAAGAACTAAAACCCATTGATGACATAGCAAAGACAATAAACTCAATCGACAAAAAGGGCAAAACATTCTACGCCCTAGACCACGACAAGGCATCAAGCCTTTTCATTCCATTTATTGACAATAATATAGCGGAAATTGACCTCAACTACCTGCTCGAGCACATACACAGCTGTACTGAGTGCCGGGAAAAACTCCATAGGCTAATGCAGCTTGATTCCAGCCTGAAAAAAGAAAAAGAAAATCTTTTGCTGGAAGAAGACTATACACTAAGACTGCTGGCCAGCGACCCGGTGCTCGCAACGGATGATGAGGTAAGCATACCAATTGAGGAAGAAGCTGACGAGGAAGACGAGGTACTGCCGGAAACCGATATCCAAAACTTTGAGCTGGAGGAAGCAGAATTAACTGAATTAACCTTTGAGGGCACAGATATTTCTGATGAACCCGAGGTTTTAGCTAAAGAAGAAATAAAACAGGAAAATTTTGAAGAAGAAGATATCCTGGAAACCCTGGAAGATCTTGAAACTCTTGAGGGAGAAGATATTGAATCGCTGCTTTCCATGTTTAAGTCAGGGGAGGAGAAGCAGGAAGAGGATATTGAAGCATTACTTGTGCCTGAACCCGGGCCTGAACCCGAAATACAGGAAGAGACCGTAATACCTGAACCTGAGGAAGAAAAAGAACAAATTACAGAAGAAGTCCCGATATTAGAGGACAAAAAAGATGATGATATAGCTCAAACAATACAGGAAGTAACTGAAAAAGAAGAAACCAACGACATTTTCCCTGAAGAGGAAATCCCCGCCGCAGAAGAAATAGAGCAGGAAGACCTGTTGGATCTTTTCGAGGAAACCCCGCCTTCTGAAGGGGTGCCGCCGGATAGTAGTTACTATGAGCCGCTTACAGATGAAGAGCGTATGCAAAAAGCAGCTCACGAAAGGGTAATGAAAATTTCCACTTTTGTAATGAAAAACAAAAAAATGGTGGCCGGAAGCCTCGGCATTGCAGTATGCCTCGTAATGCTTTTAAACTCCATAGGTAAATTAGGCGAAGATTTAAAACTTAAAAAAGCCGCCCGGGAAAACAACCAGGTTGTAAACCAATCAAATAATAACAAAACTGCCTCAATAAAAAGAGAAAGAACTCCGATAAAATCATATACAAGAGAAATAGTTAAAATTGTAAAACCGGAAAAAAATACCGAAATTCCTGAAGAAATCCTCCCGAAAGAAACTAAAATTGTTCAAAAAAAAGCTGTTCAAAAACCGCGGGAACTAAAAATAAAGCACATATCCTGGGAACTGCCTGCTAATATTGCCCGGGACCAAAAAATAAAAGAATATTTCCTTGATATAGGACAAAACCTTAAAACTACCCTTTCAAAAGAGCTCTATACTGCTGAAGTTAATGCTGAAAACTCCAGAATAAACATATATATAGAACTAAACAGAAATGGCAGTATTATAACCAGCAAAATAACAGAGGAAAGCGGTATTGAAAAAATGGATAATATCTGCCTCAGTACAATTAATAACCTTATTAATAAATACAAATTTCCTGATTCAGAAATAAAACAGGATAAAATAAAATTTCTACTCTTAATAAGGACTTAGGAAAATGGAATACAAAGAAGAACATATAGAACTTATCAAAAATATAATTCAAAAAAGCCCCGGGTTTTCAGGTAATGAAGACTTATTTGAAATAATGGTCAGCGAAACCCTCAAAAAATCACGCAGTTTTCTGGAAAGTTCAATAGAATTAAACAGCCTTGAAATTTACCTGAAAAAAATAGCTGGTAATGTGGTTGTTGAAGTATTAAAAAATGCGCCTGTATTGAGGGCTGAGCTGGAAAAACAAAAAACCGTAGATTTTATAAAAACGCCGGTATTATACGATACCGACCCCAAAGGCTTAATAGTCCACAAAATTAACCTGCCCGCAATGCATGAAGTCGAAAGCAGGGGGCTAAGCAAGGAAAAAGTAGAACTTATAAAACAAAAAGTAATGGAACTCGATAAAAACAGCTCAACAAAAAAATATAAACAAATTTTTGAATTACGTTTTGTTCGGGAGATGACCCATAATGAAATAGCCAAAAAACTTGATATGGAAGAAGTTGAAGTTGCAAAGGCTTTACTTGAATTATTAACAGAAATTGACTCAGCGTAAATTGTTATTATTTTAATGTATATGGAAACTGAATTATTAACTAAAATTATGAAAAAATTACTTATCACCTTAAACTTAATAATGTTTTTAGCCGCCTGTCAGGCGACTTTAGCTGATGATGACTGGGTAAGCGTTTACGAAGGCTTTGACAACGCTGAATACGGAAAAATGGTTTCTGAAAAAGAATACCTCGATGCTGTAAAAACCATGGAAAAATACAGCAAAAAAAATAAAAAAGATAAAAAAAAAGAAGACCTGTCAGAAGAAAAAAAACCTGAAATCAAGTTTGACCGTCCGGCAAAAACAGAACCTCTTTTAGCTCTGGTTACTGACGTAGATTATAAAGGCAAACCGATTGAGCGGGGTTTTTACCTCGCCAACGCAATAAATAAGGACAACAGGCATTTTATAAGGCTCTCTCTGGGGGAAGGCAAAATAATAGCCGACATAGAAGCAAATGTACTGAATAATAAAAACGAGGAAAAGAAAATTTTTTCTGAAATCATGGATAATGGTATATTAAAACTAACTTATACTGACTATGACATTATTTTAGAAGCATATTTATGGATACAATAGACCACCCCTGTTTTAATTACTCAGCCTGTAAAACTTCGGCCAGGATACATTTACCGGTAGCGCCTGATTGCAACATACAGTGCTGTTATTGTAACAGGGATTATGACTGCGCAAATGAAATCCGTCCGGGTGTAACCAGCAAAATTTTAACACCAGAGCAGGCTTTTGAAAAATTCACCGAAGCCTCAAAAAAATTGGGCAACATAACTACTGTAGGTTTTGCCGGACCCGGCGACCCGCTGGCTAACTGGAAAGAAGTAAAACAGACCGCTGAGCTGGTAAGGTCTGTCAATAAAACCGTCAACCTGTGCATTTCAACCAATGGACTGAACCTCCCTAAATACTCCGACGAACTTGTTGAAGCCGGGTTTGCATTTTTAACCATAACAATTAATGCTGTTAAACCAACAACAGCAGCAAAAATATATCAATGCCCGGATATTGAGGAATTGCTTAAAAACCAGCTTAAAGGTTTAAAATACCTTTCCGGCAGGGGAATAAAAACCAAGATAAACACAATATACCTGCCGGGCATAAACGATGGGGAGATAGAAGACATTGCCCGCACAGTCAGCGAGAATGGCGCTTTTATAATGAACATAAAAAATGTAATTCCGAGTCCTTCCCCGCCTGAACTTAACGAAATCCGGCGCAGATGTTCTAAATACATAAAACAAATGGATTATTGCAAGCAGTGCAGGGCAGATTCTGTTGGCTTACTTGGCGAGGACAGATTTTCGGAATTTTACCAGGTGCCATTCTCCTAAAATACCCCCCACAACCCCTCGAAAACAAAAGAAAATTCACCCCAAAAACCCAAAAAACCCCCAAAACCACCCATCCGCACCAATCCCCAAAACCCGCCCCACGCAAACATTTTCCGCCCCGCCACTTGAAAAACCTGCCCATATATGGTACAATATAATTGATATAAAAAATAAAAATTAAATTACGAAAGTAAATTTAAAAAAAATAAAAAAATTAGAATAAAAAAATTAAAAAACAAAAGTTTTTAAAACAACTCAAAAACCGCCAGGCTTACTCCTGAAAAGCCTTACCCGCCCTGAGGTAAGACCCCAAAAAACGGTAAAAGTTAATGTATGGAGTGATTTTGCCTATTACCCGCTGGACATTTTCATCTTGCATATGTCCTTCAAAGTCAATAAAGAAAGTATAATCCCCGAATACCCTGCGGGACGGCCGGGACTCTATATATGAAAGGTTAATATTATTGTCCCTGAACACCTGCAACACCTCAACCAGTGCTCCGGGCTGATTTCGGGTAGACAGGGCTATGGATGTCTTGTCCTGTCCTGTTGGCGAGGTGATGTTTGAGCCCAGCGACACAAACCTTGTGAGGTTATCTTTTTCATCATTTATGCCCATAGCAAGTTTATTAAGGCCATAAAGATTTGCGGCCTGCGATGAGCCTATGGCGGCATAGTTTTCAGGCAGCTCAATCAGCTGTTTAACTGCTTCTGATGTGCTTGTTGAGGTGAGCAGCTCTGCCTTGCCCAGGTTTGTCTCTATAAAGCCGCGGCACTGCGCCAGGGCCTGCGGTATGGAGATTACTTTGTCGATTTCGCTAATGTTTGATGCCTTACTGATGAGGCAGTGCGAGATAGGGATAAGCACTTCGCCTGTTATCATTACCCGGGAGGTGGTTTTGACGAGGTTATCCAGCGTTTCCCTGACTATGCCTTCGATAGAGTTTTCTATCGGCACAACGCCCATATCGCCGTTGGAGTTATCGCTTGCCTGTATTACCTTGATTATTGAGTTTTTGATAACCCTGTTAAAATTGTTAACTTCTTTTTGTTTTATAAATTTTTCAGCCGCTATTTCAGTATAGGAGCCTTCCGGGCCGAGGTATATGAGGTTGTTGCTTTTATTCATAGTTGTTCCTAAAAATTTTTGTCTTGTTATAATAAATTATACTAAATGAACAAATTAATTAATATATGAGCAAGAAAACATTTTTTTCACTACTGGTTCTGGCTGTTATGGGCATACTCAGCATATGGGCATTTGTAATGTCCAAAAATATGATAGGACAGATTGAGATATCAGACAGCGAAAAGCTGGGTGACGAGCAGATTTCCATAAAAGAGCTTGTCATAACAGAAACAAAGGATGGGAAAAAATTCTGGGAAGTATATGCGGACTCCGGACAATACAACAATGGCAATAATATCGCACTTTTGTATAATATTGTCGGGAATTTTTATCAGGAAGGCAATGTAGTGTTAAGTGTTGTTTCCCCAAAAGCTGAATATAATAATGACACCAAGGAGATAAAACTGTTTGGCGGGGCGGAAGCGGCTAATAATAAGAATGTTTTCCTTAATGCCCGTGAAATACGCTGGGCCGGCTCAAAAAATGAAATAACCGCCGCTGGAAATGTAAAAATAATTAAAGAAGATGAGGGCATTATGACAATAAGCGACAAGTCCATATTTGACACTGATTTCAAGAACATACAGCTCTCAGGTGATGCCAGTACCTATGTTTATCCAACGATTTATGGTAATCTCAAAAAATGAACAGAGTAAAGTATATAATAACAATTTGCTTAATAATGTTATTAGTGCCTGCTGGAATTATATTTGCGGAAAATATTCTGATACAGGCGGACAGGCAGACTTTTGACGGCGAAAAGACCACTTTTGAGGGTAACGTAAAGGTTGATTACGAGGATGTATCAATAAAAAGTCCCAGAGCAATAGTAAGAAACAACGAAGAAGGTAAACCCGGTGCCGCAACATTTGTTGACGGAGCGCAGGCAATTAAAGACAGCGGGTACTCCAGGAGCGAAGTAAAAGCTAATATAATAAACCTTTCTCTTTTAAAAAGCAGGATAAGGGCGGAAGGCAACGCAGAATCGTCTGTGTTCGAGGACAAGGAGCCTCTGGTGCATATTAATGCGGGTTCGCAGATATTTGATATTAAAAAAAATATCATAGTTGCCGAAGAAGACGTGAACATAAAATATAAGGAAATCGTTACCAATTCAGATAAAGCAAGGATTACCATAAACGAAAACGGCACCCTTGATAGAGTTGAGCTGCTGGGTAATGTAAAAATTGATCAGAAAAAAAATATCATAAGGGCAGATGAAGTTCTGTATAACCCAAATACAGATGAAATGGTCGCTTCGGGGAAAGCATCATCAGAAACCATGCTTGATGACGGCACATATGTTGTTATTTACGCTGATTACCAGCAATATGACAATATGTCCAAGACCCTTATAACAAGCGGAAAAGTTAAGATTAAATACAAAGATTATATAGCATCAGGGCCAAAGGCCACATTTATTCCTGACAAAGACAGCAGTGTTCCGAACAGGATAGTATTTCTGGGCAGGTCAAAAATACAGGAAGGCCAAAAATTTGTTGAAGCTGACAGGATTGAACTTACCCTCGACCCCAAAAACTTTACGGCAGAAGGCAATGTTATAACAAGATTTTCCCAGGTGGACAGTTACAAGGATATGAACAAGAATAAAAAACTATGACTATAAAAGCACAGGGACTGGTTAAAATATATAATGACCGTACAGTAGTAAACAATATTACTTTTGATGTAAGGCCTGCTGAGGTGGTGGGGCTGTTAGGGCCAAATGGCGCAGGGAAAACCACTACTTTTTACATGCTTGTCGGGCTGGTAAAGCCGGACGGCGGCAAAATTTTCCTGGATGGCAATGAACTGTCAAAAAGCCCTATCTATGAACGGGCAAGGGCAGGTATAGGATACCTTCCGCAGGAAACCTCCATTTTCAGGAAACTCACGGTAGAACAAAACATTTCCCTTATACTTGAAATGAACAAAAACCTGGATAAGCAGGGAAGAAAAGATAAATTAGACTCCCTGCTTGAAGAGTTCGGCCTGACCCGGGTAAGGAAAAGTGACAGTATTCTTTTATCCGGCGGGGAAAGAAGAAGAGTTGAAATAGCCAGGGCGCTGGCCGCTGACCCCAAATTTATACTGCTGGACGAGCCGTTTACCGGTATTGACCCGATAGCAATCCTTGATATTCAGCAAAATATCAGGCAACTTGTAAAAAAGGGAATTGGTATTCTTTTAACGGACCATAACCCCAAAGCAACACTGTCCATAACAGACAGGGCAAATATTATTTTTGACGGGAGCATAAAAGTTAAGGGTACGAGCAGGGAAGTAGCTGAAAACCCTCTTGGAGAGGACTTTGAACTTTAAACTTCTTGACAGGTATATTTTCTCGCAGGTGCTTACAGCTACCGTTTTTGGCATTTTTATTTTTATCATAGTCTGGATTTCACCGGAAATTCTTTTCAAAATAATAAAAAGGCTGATTAACGGGGATATAGGTGTTTTGCTTGCTATAAAGCTGTTTTTCCTTGAAATCCCTGAAATAATAAGCAAAGCGGTGCCGGTTGGATTAATGATAGGCAGTCTGTTTGTTTTTGACAGATTAAGCAGGGACTCTGAACTTACAATCATGAGAATGGCGGGCGTAAATACTACCAGGCTTGTTATTCCCATTATAGTTCTGGGTATTATCGGCGCTTTTATATGTTTTTTCATATACAAGGATGTCATTCCTTACACAACGACCACCATAAAAGAACTTAAGCACGAAGTTTACCAGCAGCATTTTGTTTATATAGACAAAAAAGAAAACAAAAAACCTAAACAAATACTTATAGTCGGCGGGTTTAACGGGATTTTAATTTATGACATTAAGCTTTTAAAGTTTTCAGAAGAAGAGAGCGAAGGAAATGCCTTAATAGAAAGTATTATAACAGCCCAGACCGCTGATGTTGAAAAAGACTGCTGGAATTTAAAAAACGTTGTAAAATATGAAATTGCGCCTGACGGGGTTTACCGGAAGATACAACGTCTTGATGAAATTAAAATTTTTGATGCCAAAGCTGCCCAAAATGCTGAACAGCTTTTAATTTATTCAACAAGAAGGCCCAGAGAGCTCAATAACCCTGATTTAGAAAACTATATAGCACTTTTGGATACTCTGGACATGAAAGAAGAGCACCGGTTTGTACAGAGCAAGTATTACCAGAGGTATTCCCGTTCAATAGGCTGTATTTTCCTGGGAATTTGCGGTGTTTTGCTGGGCATAAGCCGCCCGAGGGAAAAACGGTTTATTGGGTTCACAGCAGGCGCTGCGCTAATATTTATGTATTATATTCTGGTGCCGTTTCTTGATATGCTGGCGCAAAGAGGCACGCTTCTGCCTGTGGCGTCTGCCTGGTTCCCGGATATTATGGTGTGTGTGCTAATTGGTGTTTTAATAAAATATAAAAACCTGTAAAAAAGACTTCTGAAATCAGAAGTCTTTTTTTATATATGATAGTTGTTTATTTATTGTGCTGCGTATATTTTTTGTAATTCCATCGCCAATAGCGGGTCTGTTGAGGCTAAATTTGACATTGGCGGGTCAGCGAATATATTTGAAGTTGGTGCGTATGCCATTTGCGGCTGTTGCATTGGCATTTGCGGAGGAATGTTTGCGTATTGTGGCATTGAGGTTAAGCCGAGTTCCCGCATGTCTTTTTGTACCTTTGCAAGCTTATCAGCTTTATTTTCGCCGAATACTGCTGTTCCAACATTTTCACCTATAGAGTGACCAACTTTAGTGCCAAGTGCGCTGACTCCTAAAAATGTTGCCGCGCCAGCTAAAAGACCGATTCCACCACCAATTGCGAGGCCAACTGGTCCAGCCCATGCCAATGCTGCTGCCGCTACACCAGCTGTTTTAAGTCCTACTGTTACACCAAGTGCCGCACCTCCAACAGCACCTGCTGTTGCGCCAGCTGTAGTACCTGCTACTTCAGTACCTGATTGACCAAGCTGTAAAAATCCTCTACCAGTTCCCTCTTTAAATCCACGGAATATTTCAGGTATTTCACCGATAGCTTCAAAAGCACCTGCTATCAGGCCAGCAAAACCTGCATAACCTGGAATTTTACCGAGGAAGTTGCCCACACTACCTAATACCCCTGACTTAGAGGCGAGATTACTTACTTTTCCGCCAATACCCATAGTTTTTGTCTGGCTTAAAGGTTTGCCCAAGTCACTCCATACACTCGTTTTACCAGCAGCATCCATCGCTTTCATCTTTTGGGCGAAGGCTGGATCATAGACAGCCATAGCTTTTGTTGTTGACGATGCCGCTTTGGCGACTCCACCTGTAAAAGGTATGTGAACTCCAAGTATGTTCATAAACAACTTCTCCTTCCCAAGGTTATTACTTACTTCCCACTATTAATTTTTTAAACTATTAAATAAACAAACTTTTCCCGAATTTACAATACTTATTTTCTTCCTAACTTTACTTCCTATAATATAAAAACTTGCTGCCCCGAATAATTGCTATTAGGATTGGATTTTTATTAAAACTTGTAATATTTTGTTACATTCCTTTGCACGTTTAAAAAATAATAAAAAATGGAATATAATAATAAATAGTTCCTTTAAAGGATAATAAACGGATTTATCTGCCTTTATAATAAATAAAGGCCTAACTAGGGAGAGTATGTGCTATGTCGATACAATTCAGCGGTGTTGGATCAGGACTTCCTGTAGATGACTGGATAAATGCAATCATACAGGCGGAAAGCGCCCGGCTTGGCAATTTGCAAAAACAAAAGTCCGGCCTCCAAACATCAAGAACAGCTTTAAATACAGTAGAATCAAAGTTTTCTTCGTTCAGGTCCTCTATAGAAGACCTGACAGACGCTAATTTGTCCTCTGCTTTTGACCTCTTTAAAAGGAAAAAAATAACCGGCTCTGATTCTGATATAGCAAGCGCAACAGTTTCCAGCAACGCTGCAATACAAAAAATTGAGCTGGAAGTCTCAAGCCTCGCAACCGCAACTACAGCAAAAAGCTCCTCTACGATAGGTCAGACAATCGATGGGACAGAATCCTTTTTAGACCTTTCTAACGGTGATGCGGAAGAAGGCTCGTTCAGCATTTATACAGACGGTGTTAAAAACGAATTTACTATAGAAAAAGGCGATACCGTCCAGGATATAGTAGATGACATAAATAATTCAGGAATAGTAGGACTTAGCGCCCAGGTAAACAGCGGCAAATTTGAAATAACATACGACACTAATAATATAAGCGATGTAAAACTCGGCTCAAGCGCGGATACAAGTAATTTTCTTAATGTAATGAATTTATCTACAGCTGACGCTGCCGCGGGAGCCGGTACAGACATGACTTTTTCCAGCACAGACGCGGTCTCTAAAGTCGACACAAACGGAAAAATAGTCGGCAACACAGCTAATCTCTCAGGTTCATTTACTGAATCAAGTTATACTTTTAAAATAGGAAACGCTGAATTTGATATAGGTTCAGGAACTACATTCCAGGACTTGATAAACAACATAAACAGTGATGATGATGCGGGTGTTATCGCCAGATACGATTATAAAGAAAATAAATTAATGCTCACAGCGCGAGAAGCCGGGGAAACCGCCATCAGCCTTGAAGATACATCCGGCGATTTTCTTGAGCAAATGGGGCTTATTACCGCGGGAGGCGACTCCCTTTCTTCGCAAACACTGGGAGATAATGCTGTTGTTTATGTTAATGGTTCAACTACAGCCCTCGAAGCTAATTCAAACACCCTTACAAGCGATATAACCGGTTTATCAGGCATAACTATAAATCTTAAAGATGTTACAGAAGCTGGAGAAACAATAACATTTAATGTTGAACAGGACACAGAACAGCTAACCAATGCGGTCAGTGATTTTATAAGCAAATTCAACACCGTTATTAATGAAATAGATTCTAAAACAAAATACGGAAAAGATTTATCCGGTGAATATTCGCTTGTATCGTTAAGAAATTCTCTTCGGATGACAGCGACCGGCTCGGTAGACGGGCTTTCCAATTATGACAGCTTCGGGATGATAGGTATTTCAACAGGCGATATTGGAAAAGGGACTGACGAGACTACTAATACCCTTAAGCTTGATAAGGACAAATTTCTTGAAGCACTTCAGGAACGTCCTGATGAAGTAAAAGCCCTTTTAATAGGGGATTCTGAAACCGGCACAACAGGCGTGCTCCAAAAACTTGAGTCAAAGGTTGAAAGCGCACTTGACCCTGTTAACGGTTATTTTGCCGCAAGAGAAGGCTCAATGGACAGCCAGATTTCCGATATTGATAAATCAATAATCAGAGAAACAGAACGGCTTGATACTCGAGAAGAATACCTTGTCAGGCAGTTTAACCAGATGGACCAGTATATAAGCCAGATGCAGCAGCAAAGCCAGGCACTTGCCATGCTTGGAATATAATAAAGATAATAATCGGGGAGAAAATTTTGATAAAGAAGATAAAAGCAGGTTTTAACAAAATTAAATATGGTCTTTTTAAAGACAATAGAGTCGGTATAATCAAACTGGAAAATATAATTCTTGATACCGGCCCCTTTCCTGTTGCCACAAAAATTATTGATTCGATAAAAACAGCTAAAAAGCTGGGGATAAAAAATATTGTATTAAGGATAAACAGCCCGGGCGGAACAGTTGGCGCATCGCAGGAAATATACACAGAATTGAAAAAAGCCAGGGAAGACGGTACCAGAATAGTTGTCTCTCTTGGTGATGTTGCAGCCAGCGGAGGGCTATATGTTGCTGTTGCAGCAGATAAAATAGTTTCCAACCCCGGAACCGTTACCGGCTCTATTGGCGTCATAATTAAAACAAACGTTCTCAAGACTCTGTATAAAAAAATTGGTATTGACAGCGAAGTTGTTAAGTCCGGTGAGTATAAAGACATTCTTTCAAGCACAAAATACCTTTCCCGGGAAGAAAAGCAGATACTTCAGGACTTAATTGATTCGACCTATGAACAGTTTATAGAAGAAATCGCTCTAAACCGCAAAATCGACAAGGAAGAAGTCAGGAAATTTGCAGACGGACGTATATTTTCCGGCACACAGGCAAAGGAACTTGGACTTGTTGATGAAATAGGCTCAATGTCAGACGCTGTTGACCTTATAGCAGAGCTGGCCGAAATGGAGGAAGAGCCTGTAACTATTGACCTATCGCCTAAAAAATCTTTTTTACAAAAAGTCGCAGGCGGCAGTATGCTGGAAATACTGGAGAATGCAGGTTTGAATTCATTTTATAACCGTGTGCCGTTGTGGCTCATGGCTGATTTTTAAAATTTTACTCTTCCAGCTTAAACAGCATTTTGTAGAGACTGCTTTCAATATACAACCACATCTCATAATACTTTCCGTCCTCGGTCACCCGGAAATCCGCCTTTGCCCGGGGTGGCTTGAGCGGTTTTCTGTGTTCCATTATTTTGTTAAATGGCCATTTAACTATTCCCCATACAGTTACAAACGGTTGTACATACCACTTGTGTTTTGGCTTTGGAGGGGGCGGGAAAATTACTTCAGGATCAACCCAAACCTTCTGAAAAACAGGCACTGCTCCCTTTACAACGCCATTTTGCTTAAAAATAACAAACCTGTAGCCGTCTTTTCTCTCAGGTTTTATAAGATAGTAGCCCAGATTAAGCACGGTATTTTTGCTCTTTAATTTGACCGGAAGCCTAACAAGAACATAAGGAGAAATAATATAATCTTCATAATCCTCGGATTCTTCTTCATCGTAGCCTGTCTCATACATATAATCCAGAACAGGCGTATCTTCATAAAGCAAATCATAGTTTAATTTCCCGTATGACGGGGCAATAAGCAGAAAAACTATCAATATTGCAAAAAACTTTCTCATTCTGAGACCTGTTCTTCAGTTTCCTTTTCTTCAGGCTCTTTTTCTTTGTTTAAATCAAGAATTTTAGCCAGCGCCCGGGTGTCTCCCTTTAGCTTAAAATATTCTGCAAATTTTGAAGTGGTTTTTAAAATAAATGACCTGCCGTTTTTATCTTTTTTCCTGCTAATTAAACCCTTTTCCAACAACTCGCCGATATGATCATATGCCACAGCACCGCGCAGTTCTTTTAAAAGTGTTTGTCTAAGCGGTTCTTTAAGGGCAATTATGGTCAATGTCTTTAATACAGGCGGCCTTAACTCTACAGGAACCAGTTTTTCCACAATATCTCTGTATTCTTCCCTTACCTGAATGATATAACCGTTTTCATCATCTATTTCAAGTGCACTTTCCCGGGTTGAATAGTCCATTATCAGATCAAGAAGCTCTGATTCGACATCAGCCGGGTCTTCTTTAAGGATTTCTGCTATTTCCTCTGGTGTTGCGGCTTTTCCAATCACGAAAAGCACTGCTTCTATTCTTGATTTTAAGGTCATTGTTCATTAACCACATAAAGGTCTGAGTAGAATTCTTCCTGCACAAGGTCAATTCTGCTCCTTGATGCCAGGAACAGCAGGGCAATATAGATTGAAACCTTGTCCATTCCCGTTTGCTGCAGTTCTGTTATTTCTATTCTATCATCAGTCCTGAATAATTTGTCCAGTATTTCCTGAAGGTTGTTTATGCTGCGGTCAATATACTCATCATGCGCCATATTTACAATATCTTCAGGAGTAAATTTCTCATAAGAGCTTAATCTGCGGGGAGCAGTACGCTGTTTGTTTTTTAAAGCCAGCCTTTTATCAAGCTTTTCATAAAATTCCAGCTGTTTAATTAAATCTTCGAGAGTTACAACCCTTTCCCTATGAAGCCTGACGCTGGTGCGCCTTTCCAATACTTCGTCAATGGAAATAACATTGCTCAGGTCAATATCTTCTTCATCTTCCTCTGTATCTTCAAACATTTCAATTTCTTCAAGCTCTTCTTCCTCAAAAGGCTTTATCCCTTCTAGAATATCGGACTTTAACCTTAATAAAAGCGCGGCAAAAAATAGCGTCCTGCCGGTTAGTTTAAGATTATTGGCTTTCATTTCAACAAGCTGCTGGAGATATTTATCCGTTACATCGGCTATGTCGATATTCCACGGGTCAATTTTGCCATTCTGTGCCATTTCGACCAGAATTTCTATACCGTCGACTTCGGGTTCGTTTATTTTGCGAGCTTCTGCTTCATTTATTTTTTGTATATCAGCCTGTCTTTTAAGCATGGAGCTTTATCCCTGTTACTTTAGTTATTCCGCTGTCTTTCTGTGTTACCCCTATAGTACGGTCTGCGGCTTCTATTAACGGCTTACGCAGTGAAACTACTATAAACTGGGTATTTGATGAATACGTTTTTATCATCTGGGCAAGCTTTTCAGCATTTATACCGTCAAGATGCATATCCACTTCATCAAAAGCATAAAATGGAGCAGGCAAATACCGCTGTATGGCAAACACAAACGCTAGTGCGGTGAGCGATTTTTCACCTCCGCTCATACCCTCAAGCCGCTGCATTTTCTTGCCCCGCGGCTGTGCTTCTATAGTTAGTCCTCCAGCGAGAGGGTTAATGTCATTTTCAAGGATTATGCTGCCCTCTCCGCAAGATAACTGGTTAAAGATTTCCTTGAAGTTCCGGTTGATATTATCGAATGTTTCCCTGAATGAACGAATTTTCAATTCTTCATAGCCGTTCATCCGGTCAATAATCTGTTTTTTCTCGCTGGTAAGAGTATTTATCCTGTTTTCGAGTTCTTCTTTCCTTGTTTTTACCTCGTCATACTCTGTGAGCGCTTTCATATTAACCGGTTCCATATCGGTCATTCGCCTGTCGAGGCGTGATATACTCTTTGTGACTTCTTCAACAGAAACATCCGTGGGTTTTAATTGCGAAATATCATATCCCTGCCTTACTAAATCCTCGCGAATTTCATCAAGCTCCGGTTCCAACTCTTTTCTGCGGGTTTTGAATGCCTCTACCTGTTCGATTAGTCTTTCTATTTTGGTTTCAAATATAGTTTTAGTCTTCTCCAGTCTGAGAATTTCAGCGTTGAGTTCTTCTCTCTGGCCTTGCAGCCCGGTCAATTCCGTACTTATTTCGCTTATTTTTTCATGCAGCTCTTTTAAGCGTTCTTCTGTTTGTGTTATTTCCTCAAATAGCTTAACTTTGTCAACATTTAACTGCTCGTTTTCCTGCCCGAGCTGGACTATTTTGTCTTCCTGAATACCTATAGTCCTATCGTTAAAATCAATTTCCATTTTTATGGATTTTATTTCATTCTCGCACCCTGCTAACTGGGCTTCATATATTTTTATTTCCTGCTCTGCGCCCTGAGTCAGCTCATTTAGCCTGGTCAAATCGTTTTGTGGCAAAGCTTTTTCTATCTTTTCGATTTCCTGTGACAGGCCGCTTATTTCTTTAGCGATATTTTCAAGTTTTAATTTTATTTCATTATAAGCATTTTGCGCGGTTTCTAATTCAGGGGTTTTTTCTGTCAGTATTTCCTGGCTTTTTACAACCCGTGCTTCCGTGCTTTCAAGGTTTTTAACAACATTTTCCAGCTCAAACTTCTTTTTATTAAGCTCTGTCATTGCTAAGGAGTAATCTTTCCTTACCTCATCCAATTTTGCTTCGGTTTCCTGCTTTTGACTGTCGAGCGAAACCGCCTTATCCTGCATTTTTTGCAGCCTTTGTTTAAAAGTTTCAAGCTCCTCATCCTCGTTTTGAGCAAATTTCAGGCCTGTTTTATGAACAGAACCGCCCGTCATAGCACCGGTCTTTTCGATTAAACTGCCGTCCAGGGTAACCATGCGATATTTCCCCATCAAACCCCGTGCCGCATTCAAGTCCTCAACCACCAGCGTATCGCCGAGTGCGTAGTTAAAAGCCGATTCATAAACCTTATCAAACTCAATAAGGTTTATTGCAAAATCAATAACTCCCGGGTTTTTTGGCGGATTTTGTCCCCATGGACGTGGCTTCATCTTGTTTAATGGCAGGAATGTTGCCCTGCCGGCCTGCGATGACTTTAAAATTTCTATTGCAACGCTTGCCACCTCGTCATCTTCGACCACTATACACTTCATTCTTGCGCCCATTGCTATTTCAAGGGCGATGCCGTATTCTTTATCCACCTTCCCAAGCTGTGAGAGCGGGGCATGTATGCCCTGAATGCCTGAATTCATTATGGTGTCGATTGCCCTGCCGAACCCTGCCTCTTCCGCCGCTCTTTTATTGGCTTCAAGCTGGGTTATTTTCCTGTAAGCGTTGTTAATGTTGTAATTAACGTCGCTTATTTCGTTTTTAAGGTTATCAAGATGCTCAAGATTGTTTTTCTGGACTATTTCGTAATCTTTTAACTCTTTTGTAAGCTCGCTTACCTGGGTTTCAAGCAAATTTTTCTTTTCCAGATCTTCTGATTTAAGGTTTTCTATGTTTTGCAGCAACTCATTTGCTTCATTTATTTCTCTTTGCAGTCTGGAAACTTTTTCCTCAAGGGTAATTTTATCTTTTAATACAGAGTTTTCTTCGTCTTTTTTATTTTCCAGCTGTTTTCTAAGGGCGTTGCGTTTTTCCAGATGTTCACTCGAGGTCTTGTTTATACCGGAAACCTCGCTTAAAAGTCTTTCAAGCTCCTGTTTTTGTTCTTTTATACCAGCCTCTACGATTGTTATCTCATCGTTTTTATCTTCTATTTTTTGGTTTGAAGATTTAATTTTTTCTTTCAGCTCTATAATATTATTTTTTACGTTTTCAATGTTTGTTAAATTTGTCTGTATCTGTTTGTCAGACAATCTGATACTGTCCTGCCTTCTTGCGATGAGTCCTTTAAAACTTTCAATCTGCTTTTTAAGTTCCAGCTGTTCGTCTTCGCCCTTATTTTTAATCTGCTCCGACAGTTCAGCGTGAATTTTAGAGGACTCTTCCAATTTTGCAATTACTTCTGTGAGCCTTTTATCCTCTTCCTTGCGGTTTTTGTTAGCATCGAGAATACTTTCGTGCAGTCTTTCAAACGAATTTTTTATTTCAAAATACCGCACGACCTGCAGACTGCTTTCCAGCGATTGCTTTTCGTCTCGCAATTTCTTATATTTAAGGGCATGCTCTTTCTCTTCTTCAAGCTGGTTGAGCCTGTAGTCGATTTCGCCGAGTATTACGCCGGATTTTTCCACCCGCTGCTCAACCGTTTCCAGCTCACGTTTTGCCTGCTCTATTCTCCTGTCAAAATCAGCCACGCCAGCTATTTCATCGATAATTTTGCGTCTTTCGTTGGCGCTGATGTTGATTATGTTGGTTACATCGCCCTGCATCATCACATTATAACACCCCGGCGAAATATTATGCTGGGAAAGCTCGTCATGTATATCACCAAGCGTGGAAGGCCTGTCGTTAAGATAATAACTGCTAACATATCCGCCGGAAGATTTTTTTATTTTTCTTGTGACAGAAAGGCCGTTGGAGAAATAAACTTTTACCCAGGCCTCGTTTTTATTGTTATGAGTGTTTATAAGATGGAAAAGCTTGTCCGCCCTCAGTGTTTTTGAGGTGGACAGGCCAAGGCAGAAAAGAATACTGTCGATAATATTACTTTTTCCCGACCCATTGGGCCCGGAAACCGTTGTGAATCCATCCAGAAACGGGATATCTGTCCTGTTTGCAAAGGATTTAAAATTGTCTATTTCTATTTTACTGATGTACATCTTACCAAGATTGTGCGGTATAATGTAGCTTGATGTCAAGAATATTAAGAAAAATTGATATAAACATAGGAGGGGTTCGCATTGGCTGCGGGGCGCCAATATCAATCCAGTCAATGTGCAGTACGGATACACGGGACGTTAACGCCACAGTCAGCCAGATACATCACCTCACTGATGCCGGATGCGAACTGATAAGGGTTGCGGTGCCGGACAGGCAAGCCGCAGAGGCTATCAGGGAAATCAAAAACAGGATAAAAATACCCTTGATAGCAGACATTCACTTTGATTACAGGCTGGCTATCGAATCCATGCAAAACGGCGCAGATGCCCTTCGGTTAAATCCGGGCAATATCGGCAAAAAAGAATTTGTGCAAAAAGTTGTGGAGGCTGCGAAAGAAAAGCAGATACCAATAAGAATAGGTGTTAATGCCGGCTCTCTGGAAAAAGATATGCCGCACAATGCAGACGGGCTTGTCGAAAGTGCAATGCGACATATAAAAATACTGGAGGATATGGACTTTGGCCTGATAAAGGTTTCCCTGAAAGCAAGCGATGTGCCGTTAATGGTCGAAGCGTACAGGAAAATCTATAAACTTATCCCATATCCGCTGCATCTTGGAGTAACCGAGGCAGGGACGCTGAAATCAGGGCTTGTAAAGTCGTCTATAGGGATTGGCAGTCTGTTATTAGATGGGATTGGCGATACAATACGTGTTTCCTTAACTGAAGACCCGGTAGAAGAAGTGGGTGCGGCATGGGAAATATTAAAAGCTTTAAACCTGAGGAAAAGGGGGCTTAATTTAATCAGCTGTCCGACCTGCGGCAGGTGCCAGATTGATTTAATAACGCTTGCAAAGCAGGTTGAAGAAAAGTTCAGGGATGTGCCGCTGACCATAGCGGTCATGGGCTGCCCGGTGAACGGCCCGGGCGAAGCAAAGCACGCTGATATCGGCATTGCAGGAGCCAATAACGAGGGGTATATTTTTAAAAAAGGTGAAATTGTTGCACGGGTGCCGTATGATGAGCTGCTCGAGCGGCTGGAGCAGGAAATAAGGAATACTTCGCTATAATATATTAAAATTTAGCCCCAAAATGTTATAATTATTCTATGAATGAACTTGAAGATATTATTTTAAAACTTAAAGAACTGAAGCCTGAACTTGAAAAAGATTATTCAGTTGAGGAAATTGGTGTTTTTGGCTCATATGCGAGAAATGAGCAAACAGAAAACAGCGATTTGGATATTCTTGTTGGATTAAAACGCGGGCATTCGGTCGGGGTGATTAAATTTTGCGGTTTGAAAAATTTCCTCGCTCAAATACTAAATAAAAAAATTGACCTTGTATCAAAAAGAGGAATTCATCCTGCTATAAAAAAATATATATTAAATGAGGTAATTTATGTATGAGAAAGAGGGAATACAGATATTTTCTCGAAGATATTCTTGAATATTCAAAAGTAGCGCAGGACCTCGTTAATAACCTCACATTAGAAGAGTTTGAGGAGAATTTAACAATTTTTCTCGCAACAACAAGGGCTCTTGAAATTATTGGCGAGGCTATCGGCCACTTGCCTGAAGAATTAAAACAAAAATACCCTGAAATACCCTGGAATGAGATACGAGGGTTCAGAAATACCGTAATACATGAGTATTTCGGCATAGATAAAGAAGTTGTCTGGTCTTCAGCAAAAAACGATACTGTTTTCCTTGCGGAGCAAGTTTCTAAAATGCTTGAAAATATAGAAATACAATAAAAAACCAGAGCTAATAACGAGGG
>CAZLCO010000002.1:0-18225 GCA_964558005.1 uncultured Gammaproteobacteria bacterium
ACTCTATTCTAGGAGGTTTATGTCTTTTTTAAAAACTTTTACCGGACATTAGTGTATCGAAGTAGTAATTTCTTCTACTTTTGTTATATTTTTATATCCTTGATAAAGAGGGTTATCAGTAATATTAAATATTTCTACAACCCGACCAGAATCTGTTATTCTAATTCGTTTTTTTTCAAATAATAGATCAATCTCAAATATTGTATATAAATTACAATTAACATGTTGGATGATGAATTTTTGATTGTTATCAAATGTCAAAACAGCAGAAACAGAAGGATCATAATCACTAAAATCAAAAGAATGATTAATATAATCTACACAATTAATTTCTCCAAGCATAAATCTTAAGAAATCTAACAAATGAGAACCATTATGTAAAATGCCTTTTCCATAATATCCTGTTCCTGAAATATAAGAACCATAAATATTATTTTTAATGTCTTGTTTTATCTTACAAAATTCAGGAACAAAACGTCTACTATAATTTACAGACATAGGAATGTTTTTTGTTTTGTATAGTTCAATTAAGTCAGATGCTTGTTCCCATGTTTTTGCGAGTGGTTTTTCTGCAATTACAAATTTAACAGGAAACTCTGCAATTTTAGATAATAACTTATAATGGGAATCATCAGAGACAGCCATTGAAATTACATCTATTTTATTATTTATAAATACCTGCTTTATGCTTTCAAATGCCTGACAACCCCATATTTTCGCAGCACTTTCTGCTTTATTTTTATTTAAATCAACAAAACCGATAAGGCGAAATTTTTCGTGTAAATTGAAAGCATGAGCGTGGGTTAATACAAATTCAGAATTAGGCTTATCATATAATGCACCTATATTTCCAGCCCCTATAATCAAAACATTGTACATTAATTATCCCCAATAAAAAGACAATAAAGTTATTATTAATATATTGTAGCAGGGTTATTTAAAACTTTAAAATTTATAAATTGTTTCCCATAAAAAAGGGACACCTTTTTAGGCGTCCTCTTCTTAATTCTTTTAACTTATTTGCTGTAATTTTATTGCCTCCCATTTCGCATTACCTGTATAAGTAAAATTATCGAAATTCCTTGGATCATTTTCCGGATTATACTTTATAGTATCATCAGCGTTTGCCTTTAATGCTAATTCGGCCTTTCCAAAATATTTTGATAAATCAATTGAGTTAGCTCCGTTAGTTGCGTCAATAAAATTATTGGACTCTTTCCCGAGTACAACTCTATTTCTGCTGTCGGAAGTTGTTTTTATGATGTTATTGGCGAATTTGCCGGTAAATACTTCATTCTTGCCTGAACCCGGCGAAAAATAATTATTTGAAAATATTCCGCCAAACTGTTTATCATTTCCGGAGCCGCCCCACATTGCGTTGTTGGAGAATTTTCCGCCAAATTGTCTATCAGGTCCCGGACCGCCCCACATTGCGTTGTTGGAATATTTTCCGCCAAATTGTCTATCTTTCAGAAAACCACCCCATATTGAGTTATTGGAAAAATTTCCGCCTCTTTGATAATTCTGCAGCCACGGAAAGCCGCCCATATAATTATTGAATCCGTTTAGCCCTCTTTGAAGCCCTGTTGGTTTAAGCCATGAACTATAAAAATTAAAAAAATTACCATAAAAAATACCCATAACAAATCTCCTCTATCTATTCCTCACTCATACAACTTATATTCTTATCTTAATTGTTTACATACTAAAAATATTTAATGCCTTTAATTTCTCCTCTGGCTACCTTTTCATTCCTCGTATTTTTATAAAAACAATCAGTTCAAAATAATTGCCAATCCGTATATACAATATATTTAAGTTTTTTTACATTTCTTAAAAGTTCTTTAAAGAAGTTTTCGATAAATCAAAATACAAAACACAGAGCCGAGCAGTCCCGCAGGGGCTGTCAAGGCCAAAAAAACAAACCCGCTGTGCCACAGAAAAGAAGGCTTTTATCTGATTGCAAAATAGTTTTATCGTTAAGTAAGTAATAAAAAAATTTAACGTATTAAATTTTTTCGGCAGAGCGAGCATAGCGAGCGAAGCCAGGAAAAATAAAGGGCGGGGGTGGGAAGAGATTTTTAAAAAATTAAAAATGCATAAAAACTTTTTGTTTATTCTTTATTTATCAGGGCTACTATTCTGTTTAACCACAATTAAAGGCACTTCTGATCTTTCGCTTACTTTTGAGGTTGTGCTGCCTAGCAGGAGAGTTGGCAGGTCTTTTTTGCCTAATGAGCCCATAACTATTATATCTATTGAGTTTTGATCGGAATATTCTATTATTGTATTGGCAGGCTTGCCCGCAAGGCTGACTTTTTTTATATTATGAACCCCTTTGTCCTTTAGGATTTCATAGACCTTATCCAGTCTTTCGTTTGATACATTTTTAGCTTCTTCGTCTATTTTTTCCATATCGACAAATGCATGAGCCTCGGGCGCAATAACATCTTTTGCAGGCACTCTTACATTTAAAATATGTAAATTTGTCCTGCCTGTGTCTATCAGGTTAACCATTCCCCGTGTTGCGTCAAGTGAGGGCTCTGAGCCGTTGATTGCAAGGAGGACATTGAACTCTTTTTTTATAATGTTGTGGATGTGGTATTTACTGCTCACCACCATTACCGAGCAAGGGCACAGCCGCAGGACTTTATAGGCTACACTTCCGAGAAAAAGCCTTTCAAATATTTTTTTATTATGAGAGCCAACGACAACAAGTTTGACATTAAGGTTTTTTGCGGTGTTTATAATATTTTCAGCAGCATCTCCTTCTTCAAATATAAAATTATATTCAAATTTGTTGGATTCCAAAAAGTTTTCGATATAAGAAAAATTTGCTTTTTTGGATTCATGTGCAATAAATTTTTCCGGCTCTTTGTAAAAGAACTGTTCTTCAGCCGAAGTTGTTTCCATAACATTTAGCAGGGTTATTTTAGTATTTTCTTTTTTTATAAAATTAAAAACCGTATGGACAATAATATTTGACCAATCGGGATCATCTATTGCGATTAAAATATTATTTTTAGGCATACTTTTATTTTAGATGTCCACAAAAATAATTTTTACCTGCTTAGGTGTAATATTTTATTTTTTCTATTCCTTATATGCTCATAAAAAGAATAAGGTATAGAAATATAGGTTGGGCTTTAGCATACCAGTGGGTATCGAGTATTAAGTTTTATTAACACAAAACTCTGTTAAACCTAAAGCATAATTTCCTTAATGTCGATATATTAAAAAGAATAAGTCACTTCTAAGGAGAGTAGATGGTCCCGAATGTTAACAGAGAGATTGGTATACAGCCTAACAGCAATTTGTTTGCCCCTAAGCCAACCGGCATTGTAAAAGGGGACGAATTAACCAGCCTTGCCAGAGAAATATTAACAAACAGCCCGAGAAGAGCACAGGTAAACACAGCCGATGTTAAAATCTTTACCCAGGGGGCGGATGTAAACTCAGTTAAACAGGTGGCCACAAACTTAAATGGTTATAATGTATTCCTTTCACAGGAAGCTTTAAACTCAATTAACGCACTTAAAGCAAATGCAGCATTAAACCAGGCGAATAATTTATCAAAAGTTGTTGACGGAAAAATACACCTGAACAGCGAAAAAACAGATGTTTCTGATGTTAAATCCAATTTAAATTCAAATGTTTTCCAGGGTATATTAGTATCAGAATCCGCAAGCACCGATAAAGATCGCAAAGGTCCGGGCGGAATCTATATGCCCTTTGAAAAAGACGATGAAGAAAATGAAAATAAAAAACAGGGTATTAATCTTGTAATTTAATAAATAATTGCAATCCGAAAATAAATAAAGTTAGCCATCACTCCTTTCCCTAGTAACCATAATTATATTGGCTGGTTTTTTATTTTCAATATGGAATTTATTAATGTTTTTTTATAAATAAATCTCATAATTGTATTTGTGTAAAAAATATTTGTACAAAATTTTACAAACTATCTGAACGAATACACGCACCCGCAGTAATTCTGTTTGTAAAAACCGTGTTCTTTTGAGAACTCCATTGTCCTCCTAAACCCTTCCCGCTTCTTGAAATTTTCTTCAAGGAATTCTATTTTATGCTTTTTTTCAAGCTCTTTACCTATTTGATTTATTACAGCGCTGTTTTTATGCGGACTGACCGTTAAAACAGTGGTAAAAAAATCAAACCCATTCTCCTTCGCATAAACAGCGGTCTTATCAAGCCTTAAATCAAAGCATATACCGCAACGCCCGCCGCCCTCCGGTTCCCGCTCAAATCCTTTAACTGCCTCATGCCAGACTTGCGGGCTTTCATCAAGAATTATTATGTTGTAATCAAGTTTTGAAAGCTCTGCTTTTCTTTTTTCATATTCTGATTCTGGGTGGATATTGGGGTTATAAAAAAAACCGGTTACTTCATAACCTTCAGAAGAGAGTTTTTCAAAGCAATATGCGGCACACGGTGCGCAGCAGGTATGTACAAGAATTTTTTTCATAACTTACAGATAATTCCTCACAGGCTCTCTTTAACCATCATCTTAAGCTGTGAATATGGCACCAGACCTTCATATTTTTTTATACCTATCATATAGCTTGGCGTGCCGTTTATCCCGTATGCCCTTGCTCTTTGGACATCTTCTTCTATTTCTTTTTTCACTGCCGGGTCATAAGCGTCTTTTTTTAATTTTTCAATATTAAGATCAATACTCTCTGCAAGTTTTAAAATATTTTCTTCACTTAAATCATGCTGGTTCTCGAACATAAGGGTCGCCAAATCCCAGAATTTACTCTGTTTTCTGGCAGCCCTGGCATAATATGCCGCAGTACAGCCATTCTGGTGGATTGAATGCCTTACAGTGGAATTGCATTCACTGTTTAAGGGAAAATCATAGTGAAGTATTTTTACTCCCTTAACTTCACTGGCAAGCCGCAGTAACCGCTGGTTTGAAACAGCACAGAACGGGCACTCAAAATCAGTAAATTCCTTAATGATTATTTTAGCGTCCGGTGAGCCCAGTGTATTTCCTATTTCTCCTATAGTGAAGTTATGTTTGTCAACTTCAGGAATATTAATCTGGTTTGGTTTCGGGACAAACGGCTGGAAAATATTTATCGGGATAAGTATTCCAATACCAATCAACCCCATAATCATAAAAGTTATAACCCACTTCTTATCAGATAAAATTTCTTTCATGTCATTAAAAGTATTTTTGTATAATTCCAAAATCGAATGCCCTGTCAAACAAAACAGGAATAACAGGAAATTTACAAGGTACAGCGCATGGCAAAGTATGCAAATTTTCTGGATAACAAAAGACGATATGTATGCCAGCACAATGCTTACAACTACTGCAACAGTAACAAGGCTAAACACATAGCTCTTGGGATGCCTGAATTTTTCAAACAGTTTAAACCGTTGAAAAGGAAAAACAAGAATAAACAGGATAAAAGCATAAAACCCCAGCCCCCATAATGATAACGGCACACCCAGCAGCCTTGAGAAATCGGTCTGGGATACGGAATCGCAGTCTATAACCTCATTAATAGAACAAAAACTGGGCACTGCTTTAGCGTTAAAGTTGGCGTTATAATAAACAATACACAATTCAACGCTTATTATCAGGCCAATTATAGTAATAATGATTAAAACAGGTCGGGTTATTTTACTTAAGTCTTTTATCATAATTAAATTATACTATACCAGTATTATCAGTAAAAAAATCATGCTAATATTTATCTATGAATATTGAATATGGCATAAGTATGACGCCTTTTGGCAGTGTATTAATTGCCAGGAGCAAAAAAGGCATAACTGATATCCAGTTTACCGATAACCATATCCTCGCAGAGGCCAAGCTGCTTGCGAGGTGGCAAAACACACCCATAACAAGAAACGATAAAGAACTGGCAAAATTAGCGCACAAAATTTTTTATGAATATAAAACACCCCCGGAAATAAAACTTGACCTTATCGGCTCGGATTTCCAGATAAAAGTATGGGAAGCCCTGTTAAAAGTAAAAAAAGGGGAAACAACAAACTACGGGGATATCTCGGAAATCATAGGCCACCCGAATGCATTAAGGGCTGTAGGCACTGCCGTAGGCAAAAACCCCGTACAATACCTCGTCCCATGCCACAGAGTGATAAAAAGGGACGGCACACTCGGGGATTACTCCGCCGGTACCAGGCTAAAAAAAACTATACTGTTATCTGAAGGGATAAAAGCAAAATAATATGGATTATATTTCGATCATAGGGTCTATTGCGGGCACATTAACGACTATTTCATTTATACCGCAGGTTTATAAAGTCGTAACAACAAAGCAGACACGGGATATTTCACTGTGGATGTTCATTATTTTCTCGCTGGGTGTTGCCTGCTGGCTGATATACGGAATTCTTATTGATTCCCTGCCTATTATTATCGCTAATGCGGTTACTATTACGCTGGCAATTATTATACTGGTATATAAGTTACGGTATAAGTAATTTTTCATCCACAACCGGCTCTATATGCCGGTATAATTCATTAAGCCTATCCCTGTCATTAAGATGCAAATAGCCTATTAAAGCCTCTAACGCAGTGCTGAGCCTGTGGGTTGCCTGGTTTGTCCTTTTTGCGGTTGTAACAGAAATATTCCTGGCCCTTCTGACTATTTCCATTTCATCCTCATTAAGAAAATCCCTGATATATTCAAGCAGTTCAGCGTGAAATCCCGCATTTACAACAGAAGACGTTGCTTTATGCAGTTTTTGGGGGTTCTGGGTGAGCGATATTGTTTTTTCTCTGGCGAACAGTTCATACACCGCATCGCCTATATAGGCATAGGTCCTTATTGTATAGTCCACGTAGTCTTTTTATCCTTCTGGTCTTTAAGGGTTATTTTGATTTCTGCGAGCCTGTCCCTTATTTTATCTGACATAGCCCAGTTTTTTTCTTCCCTTGCCATTTGCCTGATGTCGATTATTATATCCATAAGCTGTGAATTTATCTCATCACCTGCTTTTTCATCTTTTTTTATATTAAAACCCAAAATTTCCGAAAGTTTCAGGAGTAATGCCACACAAAAAGTACTATTTTCAGAATGTTCTGACTGCCTGGTCTTTTGAGCCCAGTTTGCTATTTCAAAAAGAATCGACAAAGCCTTTGGAGTATTAAAATCATCATCCATATACTCAATGAAAGTTTTAATAAAGGTAACGTAATTGCTAATATCATTTTCGGGGATTTTTTTCTCTGCATATTTCAGTTCATCGACTTTATGAAAAGGAATGTTTCCTGTTTTTGATATTTCTTCAAAAAGAACATTTAAAACATTTTGTGCTTCTTCAATTTTTTCTTCACCAAACTGGTTTTTCACATCTTCATAAGCGTTTTTTAGCCTTTTAAAACCGTTTTTTGCTGAAATTAACGCTTCATCGTTAAACTCTACCGGCATCCTGTAATGATTTGTCAGAATAAAAAATCTTATTGTATTTACATCATATTTATCTAAAATATCCTGTATTGTTATGAAATTACCGAGCGATTTAGACATTTTTTCCTGGTCAATTCTTACAAAACCGTTATGCATCCAGTATTTAACAAATTCCTTGCCAAACGCAGCTTCGGACTGTGCTTTTTCATTTTCATGATGAGGAAAAACAAGGTCATAACCCCCTGCGTGGATGTCTATTATTTCTCCCAGGTATTTTTTCGCCATCGCTGAACACTCTATATGCCAGCCCGGTCTTCCCCTGCCCCAGGGGCTGTCCCATCCGATTTCATTTTCGTTTTTAACTGCTTTCCACATCGCAAAATCAACCGGGTTTTTCTTTATGTCAGAAGATTCAACCCTTGCGCCCGCTTTCAGGTCTTCAATATTTTGATTTGATAGCCTTCCGTATTTGTTATACCTTGTAACATCAAAGTAAACATCACCGTCAGCCGCATAAGCAAAGCCTTTTTCCTCAAGAATTTTAATTATATCTATCATTTCATTAATATTTTCAGTAGCTTTCGGCTCTATATCTGGTTTTGCCACGTTCAATTCTTCCATGGCCTTTTCAAATTCAGCATAATATTGTTTAGCTATTTCATCCGTGGTTGTATTTAATTTTTTTGCTTTATTTATTATTTTGTCGTCAACATCAGTTATGTTTCTGACATAAGTAACCTCATAGCCCCTGAATTTAAGATATTTATACACTACATCCCAGGTAATATAGCACCTTGCATGCCCCAGGTGCGGCGAATCGTACACCGTAGGACCGCACACATACATTTTTACCTTATCATCATCGAGCGGTAAAAATTCTTTTAACTTTTGGGACTGTGTATCAAATATCTTCATTTCTGATTCTCATCTTTTTCAGAAAAAGTCCTTATTGCTTTGGTTATAAATATTCTCTCAAGTTTTCTTAACTTTTTTATTATCCACATTTCCTCGTTTTTTAACAATGGGTCTACCAGAATAGTAACCATACCTAACCTCTGACCTACCCATATGTCGGTAAGCGGCCTATCGCCTACTATGGCCACCTCATGCGGCAATAAATCAAGGTCTTTTAATGCCCTGAGCGCCGCTTTTGTGCGGGGCTTGCCCGCTCTTTCATACGCAATACAGCCGACTCTTTCCCCGGCTGCTTTTACGTAATTTGAATACGGGTTATTGCTGAGGATAACTATTTTAAAGTCTTTTTTTACCTCATCCAGCCAATGCTCTATGTCTTCAGGTAAATAGCTGGTATGGGGATGCATCAGCGTATTATCCAGGTCAAATATTAACCCTTTTATATTATCCGCCTTGAGGTCCTCAAGATTTATATCACTTGCGCGCTCCACTGCATACGTGGGTTTCAGTCTTAACATTATTTTTTTCCTTACACCTAATAATACCCCATTGCCAGTTCTCCGGCTCATGTTCAACTTTTATTATAACTTCTGTATTTGTATTGGCTACTTCCAGTTTTTTCCCGTCAACATCAAAAATATCCGTTATTTCAGTGCTGATTGCTTCCCGAGGCGAAATAAAGTCAACGCTTTCCCCGGGCTTTACCTGATTTTTCACCAGAATTTTATACATATTATCACTAACTTTATCCTGAACAAGCCCCTGAAAAACTGATTTTGATTCATTTTTCCCTGAATAATAATTATAGTGACTATCATCAGGTTTATCGACAAGAAAACCGGTTGAAAATCCTCTGTTGCCGGCGTTCATAAGTTCTTCAACATTATAAGGCCTGCCCCAAATGGCTTCCTTATAAGTTTTTGCCACAAGTGAAGCATAATACACGCTCTTTGTGCGGCCTTCTACTTTGAACGAATGCACTCCCGCATTGATTAAGTCCTGAATATACTCAATCAGGCACAGGTCTTTCGGGTTAAGTATGTATGTACCATGCTCGTCTTCTGTTATTTCAAATTCCTGTTCTTTCCTTTGCTCAACCAGCTTATACTGCCACCTGCAAGGCTGGTAGCAGTTCCCAAAGTTGGCTTTGCGTTCATTGTTGGTAAGATAATCGCTCAACAGACATCTACCCGAATACGCCACGCACATTGAGCCGTGCACGAGTACTTCCAGCTCAATATCCGGCACTTTGGACGATATCTGCTCGATTTCTTTTAAAGATAGCTCCCGGGCAAGTATAATTCTTTCTGCGCCCATGTCCCGCCAGAATTTTACTGACTCATAGTTTAAAACATTGGCCTGTGTGCTAATATGCAGCGGGGTATCAGGCATTTTGTTTTTTAAAATATGGTAAAATCCAGGGTCGGCAAAGATTATGGCATCGGGTTTGGCCTCCTGCAGCAGTTCTATCTGTTCGGGCATTTTTTCCATTATTTCATTGTTAGCGAATACATTTAGTGTTACATAGGCTTTTGCGCCCATTTCGTGCGCTGTTTGCACTGCCTGCTTCAGGTTTTCGTTTGTTATGGTATTGCCGGATTTCGGGCTGCGCAGGCTGAAGTCTGTTGTGCCCAGATACACCGCATCAGCACCGTATGCGATGGCATACTGTAATTTTTCTATGTTGCCTGCCGGCATTAAAAGTTCTGGTTTGCTCATAATATAAAATTTTAACAAAAAAATATATGTTATTATTTAAACACAATGAACCTCAATGATAAAGACATACAAACCATATCTTCCACCCTCAAAGATCATGGTGTAATAGCGTTCCCCACGGATACCGTATGGGGAATGGGCTGTCTTGTTGAGGATGAGCAGGCCGTAAAAAAAATATACGAACTTAAAACCAGGGACAAAAACAAACCGCTAATCCTGCTAAGCAACAATATTAAATTCCTCCTGCCATATATAGAAAAACTGCCGCCGCTGGCTAAAAGGCTTGCACAGCAGTATTTCCCCGGGCCGCTGACTATAGTGGTCAAAAAAAGTGCCCTGACACCTGATTTTATAACTTCAGGATTTGAAACCGTCGGCATAAGAGTGCCTGAACATCATATTTTCTGCGAAATGGTCGATAAAGCTGTAGAAAGCCACGTCCTGGCCACAACCAGCGCAAATATTTCCGGAGCTGGCTCTGTCGCAAGAAAAGAAGACGTTATAGACGTGGACTATATAATGGACGATTACGGTTTTCCGGCGGAGGGTAAGGAATCTACGGTTGTGGCCGTTGATGAAAATAATAATTTACAATTGTTAAGAAAGGGTGCCATAGAGCACTTAATGATATAATCTGTAGCATGGACAACTATAATATAGTAATAGTTGATGATGAAGAGCTGATAACATCTAACCTCAGGATGCTGCTGAGGCTGGAAGGGTATCATACGCCAAATATATTCAACTCCCCGCTGGAAGCGCTGGAGTATCTCCAGAATAACAGGGTTGACCTTGTTTTATCCGACTTTTATATGCCGGGATTAAACGGTATTGAGCTGCTGAAAAAAGCCCGGGAATCCAATCCCCACTCCACGCTTATACTCTTGACCGGTTATGCGGATAAGGAAAGCGCTATCCGGGCAATAAACGAAATCGGGCTTTACCGCTACATTGAAAAGCCCTGGGATAATGATGATTTAATGCTGTGCATAAGAAATGGCCTTGAAAAAATCCACCTTAATGACGTAATTCGTCACCAGCAGGAAGTTGAAAGGCTCAGGGATGACTTTATCGCAACGCTCACGCACGACTTAAGGACACCATTGCTGGCTGCTATACAGACTTTGCATTTTTTTGTTGACGGCTCACTGGGCGAGCTCGGGGAAAAACAGAAAACCCTGCTTGAAACAATGATGCACAGCAACCAGGATATGCTCGGCCTTGTTAATGCCTTGCTGGAGGTTTACAAGTACGAATCCGGCCAGTTAATGCTGAGTAAAGAAAACTTTGTGCTATCTGAAGTAATAAGCCAGAGCATAAAAGAAGTCGGTTCGCTTGCCGAAGGCAAAGAGCTTGAAATAACAACAAAAGACATAATTGATGAGAAAATTTACGCTGACAAGCATGAATTAAAAAGGGTAATTGCTAATTTTTTAGGCAATGCGATAAAAAATACAAATAAAGGCGGCAAAATTACCGTCTCAACAGAATTCACAGAAAATGAAATAACTGTATCAGTCGAAGACACAGGCATAGGAATACCTGAAAACGATCTGCCAAAACTTTTCCACAGGTTTTCGCAGGGAACGGGCAAAAAACGCTCTACCAGCACCGGTTTGGGTCTGTATTTAAGCTGTCAGATAGTTGAGGCGCACGGCGGCAAAATCTGGGCAGAGAGCGAAGTTAACAGAGGCAGTGTTTTTAAGTTCAGGATTCCAAAAGAAAAGACGTACGAAAAGATAGGGGAAGCACAATGACAATAAATGTTTTACTTGTAGAAGACCACACTATGACCAGGATGGGGCTGCACCTTGTCCTTGAAAAAGTTGAAGATATAAAGCTGGTAGGCGAAACCGAGGACGGAGAAAAGTCTGTCGAGCTGGCAAGCGAATTAAACCCGGATGTGATACTTATGGACATAGGACTGCCGGGCATAGACGGGATTGAGGCCACCCAGCGGATTAAAGACCTTAACCTTGATGCAAGGATACTTATTTTTACCTCAAGAGATAACGAAGACGATATTTTTGCGGCGCTCGGAGCGGGAGCTAACGCTTATATAATGAAAGGGGCGAACCCCGAACAGTTAATCAGTGCAATTCGTGCGGTAAATGAAGGAACAGCGTGGCTTGACCCGTCCATAGCAAAGGTTGTACTGAAAAGCGTAACTCAGCCGCAAAAAGCACAGCCAACCTTGCCTCAGCAGGTTTCGCCAAAGAGTGCGGCAAGGGCCGCCGGATTGACCGAAAGGGAAATCGAGGTGCTGAGCCTGATAGTTGAGGGGCTGTCAAATGCGAATATAGCGGAGAGGCTTTTTATAACCCGGGCCACAGCAAAAGCTCATGTTCACAGTATTTTACAGAAACTTTGCGTGGATGACCGCACGCAGGCGGCGGTTACCGCTATGCGTGAGGGGCTTGTGTAGCCTACATAGCCGCTTCTGCGCTGAAAAGCAGCCACGAAATAAAATAATCCGCCAGTAAAATAAGCACAAACGACCACACAACCGCCTTGGTAGTGGCGTTTCCCACATCTATAGCTCCGCCTTTGGCGCTGTATCCAATAGATGTGCTGGCTAGCGATATTAACCCGCCAAACACAAACCCCTTCACCAGCATACACATTAAATCCTTTATCCTTAATCCCTGCCATATAGAGCTTATATATGTCACAGCATTAAGCTCTGCTACGAGTTTACTCATTACCAGCCCGCCAATAACTCCGAATAGACTGGCCAGTATAATCACAAATGGCATTATAAAAAAGCCCGCAAACACTCTCGGTGCTATAAGATAATATATAGGATTTACACGGCTGACTTTTATGGCGTCTACTTGCTCGGTAACCTTCATGGTTGCTATTTCTGCGGACATGGATGAGCCAACCAGGGAAATAACAGCAAACCCCCCGATTACAGGGCCGAGTTCCCTTATTATAACCAATGCAACGAGCATTCCGACATAGTCGCCCGCTCCCTGCTTGACCATTTCCAGCGATACCTGTATGGAAATAATCATACCCGTAATAGTTACCATTAACAGCGAAATAGGCAGGGAATCAACCCCAAACCTTGCCGTCTGTTCAAAGAACTTGCTTGAGTCTATATTGCCTGTTATAAGGGCTTTTATCGAGCAATACAGGTTTATAGTCATAAAACCCAATGTTTCAAACCATTTAAGATAGTACAGGGCAACGGTTTTTATTACCCTGCTTGAGTATGTACTCTGGTATACGCTTATTGATTTCTGTATAAAAGTCATAAAATCTTATCCAACAGTATAAAACAGAACAGCCCTATGCTCACATAACCGTTAACATTGAAAAATGCCATATTCAGCTTTGAAAGGTCGTCTTTTTTTAATAAGGAATGTTCATATACAAGCAGTATAGCAGTAATTACTATCCCTATCCAGTAGAATAAACCTGTTTGTATCATTACCCCCAGTCCCGCAAGAAAGGCAACGGTAATCGCATGGAACAACCGGGACAAAATCAGGCTCCTGCCCGTGCCCAGCCAGGCCGGTATGCTGTGGAGGTTGTGTTCAATATCAAAATCAATGTCCTGTATGGCATATATAACATCGAACCCCGCAACCCAAAAAACAACCGCGAGTCCCCATAAAACAACAGAAACAGTTATTTCCCCGCTCACAGCCAGCCACCCGCCCGCTGCGCCGGCGCCAAGCGCACCGCCCAGCACAAAATGCGACAGGTAAGTAAATCTTTTTGTGTAGGAATAAACCACAAGAATAATTATTGCAAGGGGCAACAACTGCTTACAAATAAGCGGGAGCTGCCACGTGGCGAAAATCATCAAAGCAAAAGCAAGTAGAGCAAGAATTAATGCGGATGCTTTTTTTATGCGGCCGGCAGGGATTGCCCTGCTGGCTGTTCTGGGATTGTTTTTATCGATTTCAGCGTCTATCAGCCTGTTTAATGCCATTGCCGCTGTCCTGCCCCCGACCATAGCGAACAAAACCCATAAAAAAGTTATAATATCCGGCCAATCAGTGCCTGCCGCCAGCAGCATCCCGGAAAATGCGAACGGGAGAGCAAATATTGTGTGTTCAAATTTTATTAGCTCAAAATATTCTAAAATTTTAGATTTTATATAACACGACATCTTTATTTTAGTTCTTGCACGAAAAGTTTATTTACAAGCCCCGGGTCAGCCTTGCCCTTTGTTTCCTTCATCACCTGACCGACAAAAAAGCCTAATACCTGGGTTTTGCCTGCTTTGTATTTTTCGACTTCCTTTGGATTGTTTTCAATTACTTTTTTTACTATATCAAGTATCTGGCTTTCATCCGAGATAACGCTGAGTCCTTTTTCCTCGACCATTTTACCAGGAGAGCTGCCTTGTTCCAGCAGGGGTAAAATTATTTTTTTGGCAATAGCATTGGAAATTCTGCCTGTTTCTATTAATTCAACAAGCTCTGCAAGTGCTTCAGGGGTTAGTTTTGTTTCATTTATTGTTAATTTCTTTTCATTCAGGTACGCCGCAATATCTGCCATAAGAAGGTTTGCTGCCGCTTTGGGGTTTTTTGTCAGTTTAATTACTTCATCAAAAAACGCTGCTGTTTCTACAGAATCAACGAGCGTGTTGGCATCAGACCGGTACAGACCGACTTGTTCCATATAACGCTTTGTCTTTTCCTGCGGCAGTTCAGGCAATGTTTCCCTTATTTTATGTACCCACTCAGCGTCAATTTCCAGCGGCACAAGGTCAGGTTCGGGGAAATACCTGTAATCGTGAGCTTCTTCTTTTGTGCGCATAGAAATTGTCCTTCCCTGGTCATCTTTCCAGAGGCGGGTTTCCTGAATAATTTTTTCTCCGCTTTCAACAGCGTCAATTTGCCTTTCTATTTCATATTCTAAAGCTCTTTGAATTGCTCTGAAGCTGTTAACGTTTTTAATTTCGACTTTTGTGCCTAATTCCTGCTGCCCAACAGGTTTTATGCTGACGTTAATATCGCACCTCAGGCTGCCTTCCTCGAGGTTCCCGTCGCAAACGCTTAAATATCTAACTATTTTTCTCAGTTCTTCAGTATAAATCCTTGCTTCTTCCGGTGATGATATATCCGGCTCGCTGACTATTTCCAGCAGGGGAGTGCCTGTCCTGTTATAGTCAACAAGACTGTATGAAGAACCAGATAATCCTGCTGCGCCTGCGTGTACTAGTTTTCCGGCGTCTTCTTCCATATGGATGCGGTTAATCCTTATTTTTTTATCATTTATAATTAAATAGCCGTTTCTGCATATGGGAAGGTCATACTGCGAAATCTGGATATTCTTGGGCAGGTCAGGGTAGAAATAATGCTTTCTGTCAAACTTGGAAAACTTTGCTATTTCGCAGTTAAGCGCAAGGCCTGCAAGAATAGCATATTCTACCACTTTTTTATTTAATACGGGCAGCACACCGGGGTATCCGGTACATACCGGGCAGATTTGCGAGTTATGTTCCTTGCCGAACTCGGTTGCGCTGTCGCAGAATATTTTGGATTTTGTCCTTAGTTGGGCGTGTATCTCAAGCCCTATAACTGTTTCGTATTTCTGTAGCGTTTTCATAATAATAAATGAACTTTTTCCTAATAAAATTCGTATACTAATATAATAAATTATAAACTAAACAATAATTTTTATTTTTGCGAAAGGAGAATTAAATGGGTAAGAAGTTTTTAACAGGATTAGCGATTGGTAGTGTTTTATTAGCTTTTACAATGACTATGTCGGGCGCAGCTCAGGCAAAACCCTGGCATAATCATGAAATGAAACAAAACCATCACGCAAACCAGGGAAAACATAAAGGCTGGGAACAAGGCAAGCATAAAGGTTGGGATAAAAGAGAAGACCGCTGGGACAGAAAAGAGGATAGACGAGACAGGCGTGAAGATATAAGAGACAGAAGAGAAGACAAATTCGACAAACTGGAAGACATCCATGACAGGCGCCATGACGGCGGCAAATGGGATAAAATCGAGGACAGGCTGGACAGGCGTGAAGACGTAAGAGACCGCAAAGAAGACAGAAGAGATAAAAGAGAAGACCATTTTGACAAAAAAGAAGACAGGTGGGACAGAAAACACCATCATCCTAAAAAACCTGATGAAGATAACTCAGCAGAAGAAAACACATCCACTGAAACAGAATAAATTTTTATAGACCTTTAAAGCAGTAACGGGTTTTTCCAAAACGAAAAACCCGTTACTTTTTACTATTCAATTTTCATGGTGGTTTAGGTTTCAGTTGCACGCCTCCTTTTCTAGTTAAGATTGAGTTTAACCACTTTGTCTGCCTCGTTTTCTGCTTTCGGAAGTGTGAGAGTCAGGATACCGTCCTTGTATTCAGCCTGGGCTTTTTTGTGGTTAATTGCTTGCGGGAGGGGGATTCTTCTCTCGAACCTGCCTTCGAAGAACTCTGACCTGTAGATTGTTTCGTTATTTTCTTCCTGTTGTGACCTGTACTCGCCGGAAATACTTACATTGTCTTCAGCAACTTCAATATTAATATTTTCCTTTTTAAGTCCCGGCAGTACCGCCCTTAATACAAGATTATTGTCTTTTTCACAGAGTTCTACCGGCATTTGCATTGATGCTTGTCCTTCACCATATGACTGGCCATAACTGTTGAATATTCTTTCAACTAGATTTTCAAATTCATCAAATGCGGAGAGACCTCTACCGTTTCTTCTGGGGTTTCTTAATATAAGACTTGTCATGGTAAACTGCCTCCTTTGGTGTTTTGACTAACTATAACTAAACCTTACATATATATGTATACCAGATTTTTTTACAAAATACGGATTCCTTAAATTTTTTTTAAACAGGCTTAAAAATTTGTTAATTTGCTTGTTAGCTAAACTTCTTTAATTTCTTTAAAAATTCAACCAGACACATATCTTCTTCCTGATAATGGTCAAGGATCCAGCTCTCAACAAACGAAGACAATTTCGATACAAAATTATTACTGAGTTCTTCATTAGTGTATAAACTCTTTAATATTCTATATTTCTTCAAAAACTCACTATGTTTATCTTTATGACTCCAATAAAACGGATAATTATACTCCTGCATATATTTTTCTTCTGCTTCAAAATGCGTCAATGCATAAGTTTCAATAGCCATAACAAGGTCCCAGTGGGTATTTTCATTGCTGAGCCGCAAACCGTTCATAGCATCGAACAGCAATTTATGCTGCTCATCAATCTCTCTAATGCCTGTTGAATAAATTTGCTGAAATTTTTTCTTCATAATAAATAAACCTTTCCATTTTTTTCAATGCAAATAGACCATATAAAATATGCCCATAATAAATTATGGTGTTTTTAATAAACTTTTTTGCAGAGATAATTATAAATAAAGCTTATTAGAATTGGATATATATTAACAGATTATCCAAATTTGCAAAATAGTTTATAAATGAATGTAAACTTGAATTTTAGCTGTACAAAGGTATTTAAACCAGCAGACTCGCCCCGATAACCCCCGCATTATTGCCGAGCTTTGCGGTGGTTATGACAAGTTTCTCAGTTGCTGTCTTTAGTGCCCTTTCTTTAACGGTTTGTTTTATTGGGTCCATAAGCAGATCGCCCGCATTGGTAACACCGCCGCCTATGATAACTATTTCAGGGTTTAAAAGGTTTACTACGTTGGTTATAGCAATACCTATCCAGTAGCCGGTAATTTTATAAATAGTTTTAGCCACTTCATCGCCAAAACTTGCCGCACGCGCTACTATTTCCGGGGTAATTTCGCCATCCCCGGCAAGCTCGCGGAATTTGGCTGACTTGCCGCCCATAATGTATTTTTCCGCCATTTCTACTATAGAAGGGCCTGAAGCAAGGGTTTCAAAACAGCCTGTGCCGCCGCACCCGCATATAGGGCCTTCTTTGTCTTTTAATATCATATGGCCGATTTCACCCGCTGAAAAATTTGCGCCCCTTAATAATTTTCCGTCAATTATTATGCCGGAACCTATGCCTGTGCCTACTGTCAGGCAAATCATATTATTGTATTCCTTGCCGGCACCGTAATTATATTCGCCAAGCGCCGCGCATCTCACATCATTATCAACCCCTGCCTTTAGTCCGAGTTCGGTTTTCATTATTTCAGCAAGCTCAATATCTATCCAGCCAGGAATATTAGGCAAAAATCTTACTATGCCCTTTTCCGGATCAACCATACCC
>CAZLCO010000002.1:18235-27641 GCA_964558005.1 uncultured Gammaproteobacteria bacterium
CCCGGGCACCCAAAGCCTATCCCGCCTATCTGGCTGGTATCAAGGTTATTTTTACTTAAAATATTTCTTATTGATTTTATAATATTGTTTATAGTGTGGCCGTAGCCTTTATGCGCTTCTGTGGGGGTAGAATCAGAATAAACAACATTGCCTTCCCTGTCCACAACAGCTATTTTAATATTTGTACCGCCTATATCAACTCCAATATTTAAATTTGTGCTCAATTTTTTAAACTCCCTTTATAATCATTATTAGCTAAACAAAATTTAAACATAAAAAATGAAAAAATACTTATTTTTTACAACTGTATTAATAACAATCTGTTTTATAGCCCTGGTCTATAATAATGCTGACTATGACCTCTGGCACAGGCTCGCTGCGGGAAAATTGTTTTTTTCCGTGGGGCATGTCCCGAAATCTGACATATTCGCCTACACGCAAACCAAAGACCTCTGGATAGACCATGAATGGGGCTCGGGCGTTATTTTTTATTATATTTTTGATAAATTTGGCCTTAATGGGCTGGGCTATTTAAAAATACTGCTTATGTTCCTGACTTTCCTGCCTGTGTACTTGATAAACCGCCAACGCACCGAAGAACCCGGTAAATACAGGATATTATTTTATTTAGTATTTTTTTACGCAATTTTATTCGGGTTTGTTTATATTATCCGCTCGCAGTGCTTTACCTATGCTTTTTTTGCGTGGTGGCTGTACTTTATAGAACTTGTTAAAAACGGGAACAGAAAAATACTGTGGATATTTCCTCCGATGGCGGTTATTTGGGCGAACCTGCACGGCGGGTTTCTTGCAGGGTTAGGGATATTAATGCTTTCCGGCTTTCCGCTTACCGCTGCTGTGTCAGGGCTGGTCACCATAATTAACCCCTATGGCTATAAATACTGGCAGTACCTGACGGAAGCCGTTACTATGCACAGGACATTTATACCTGAATGGCATCCGATTGATTTATCCGGGCCGTTTATTCATTTATTGGGATTTAAACTATTTTTGTTAATGACTGTGATGACCCTTATTTACCTGTTTTTAAGGAAACGGGAGGAAATAAAATGGACAGAGCTTTTAATACTGGCTGTTACGTGTTATCTTTCCTTAAAACATATGCGGCACAACGTATTTTTTATTATTGTATCGGCCGCATATATGGGAGAATACTTTTTTGCGGCTATCAGGGAACTGACAAAAAACATGCCGCAAAAATTTTTGTCCGGCACTGAATTTTATAAAGATTCGGCAACGTATGCAATAATATTAATAGTCGGGATTTTGACACTGCATTTTGTTCCGTTTAAAGTTAAAATTGATGAAACCAAATATCCGGTAAAATCTGTAGAATTTATTAAAAAAAACAAACTCTCGGGGAATTTGCTGGTATTATTTAACTGGGGCGCTTATGCGTTGTGGAATCTATACCCTGAATGTAAGGTAGCAATAGACAGCAGATACGAAGAAGTATATCCCGAATCCCTTGTTAACGAGTCAGCCAGGTTTCATTACCTGGGAAAGGACTGGACGGATCTGATGAATAATTACAAAACTGATTTAATGTTAATTGATAAATCTTACCCTGTATATAGCGAATTATTAGAGCTGGACAACTGGAAAATAGTTTACGGAGACAGGGCATCCGCTGTGTTTATGCCTGCAATTAAGGCCAACAGAAAACACTGGGTTATGCCAGAGGAAGAATTATATATAAAATCTGATGTTTCGGCAGCAGAAATCGATAAACTGGCTGATTTGGATTAAGGCCCTATCCAGGAATTAAGAATCCAAATTTTTCAAAAATCTTTTCCCGCCCCCCGCCCTTTATTTTTTCTTGGCTTCGCTCGCTATGCTCGCTCAGCCGAAAAAATTTAATAAGGAATATTTTTGAAAAATTCCCATTGATTACCTGTATAGGTTCTAAACATAAAACGGACATTTGGAACATCGGGCCTTTGGCTCCCTGACCATATTGTCCTCCAGGTCATACATGACAGCGACCCTGCATACTAAATCCGAACCGCACTGCGGGCATTTATGCCCCTTTAAGCCTTCGTTAAGTATTTTAATTTTTAATAGTTCAATATCATAATCCGGTTCCTGCTCTTCCGGCTGCTTTTCAAGCGCTTTTATTGTTTTGGGGCTTATTTTAAGCGCCATCGCAAGCTTTTGTCGAACAGTCGGCGGCAAAAAAAGCTCATGCCCTGCCTCTATGCTTTCCACCATGTACAGGTCAATATTTGCCCTGTCAGCAAGTCCTTTTTGCGTATATCCGATGTCTTCTCGCCTGTCAGAAATTAATTGTGCAAGTGTTTGGTGTTTATTCATAATCTTCTTTTTTAGTGATAAACTTTTCATAATTAAACTAATACAATTATCATTATAGGAGAAATATATAATTGAATAAAAATACAAGCTTTGTAGCAACAGCAATAGGCAGCCTGCCCCATACGGACCGGGTGGATGCCGCAAATCTCGTATTTAACACAATGCAGGAAATGCCTGTTTTGCCTCAGCTGGCAAAAGTAAACCAGAATGAGGATATGACCTCCCAGTTAAATGAACGCATTCCGGGCGTTATGTTCGATGAAGAAGAAAAACGCTGGTATATTGATCAGGAATCAGAAACGTTTTTCGAGGAACTCGAAGAGTTCATGCTCGACTATGAAGCTATCGTCTCGGAAGGAGATATGGAAACGCTTGAAAAATATGCCATATCAGAAGAACGCTGTTCTGCAATGCCTTTGTTCCTTGAAAAAATAAATCAAAATAGGCCTCCATTCGTAAAAGGACAGGTCATAGGCCCTTTTACATTCGGAACAACCCTTGTTGACAGGGAAAAAAAATGCGCATTTTACGATGAAACCCTCAAAGAAGTGCTTGTAAAAGCATTGACCCTGAAAGCCCTGTGGATGGTTAAAAAATTCAGGGAAGCATCGCCTAACTCCCGGCCCGTTATATTCATGGACGAGCCGAGCATATCCCAGTACGGAACTTCAGCGTTTATAACCGTAAAAAAAGAAGACCTGACAGGCTGTTTCTCGGAAATCGTCGGGGTATTAAGACAACACGGCGTGCTGACAGGCATACACTGCTGCGGAAAAAGTGACTGGTCAGTAGTTACAGCGAGCGGAGTCGACATACTTAATTTTGATGCCTGCTGCTTTGCCCAGAGCTTGGGGCTTTACCCCGCTGAACTCGAAAACTTCCTCAAAAACGGTGGCAAAATAGCCTGGGGCATTATTCCGACAATGGACACGGATGCGCTTGAAGCTACCAATCTTGAATTATCAGTCCAGAAATATGACGAAGCGATATCCTACCTTACAAACAAGGGTATAGACAAAAATTTAATTCTTGAATCAACATTAATTACACCTGCCTGCGGTATGGGTATCCTGACCGTTGAACAGGCAAATAAAGCAATGCAGTTGACAGGTGAACTTGCTAAAGTGTTAAGAGATAAGTATTGCGTACATAAATAGACATGACAATAACCATTGCAGTTACAGGTAAAAGCGGAAGCGGCAAGACAACGTTTGTTAAAACATTGGTAACAACGCTCCATGCGCATTATCCGGATAAATCCGTTTTGCTGGTCGATAATGATTTGAGTACTGACCTGTCCAGCACCTTTGGCATTGAAGTCACCAAGACTATAAACTCCATAAGGCAGGGCAAATATAGCTATCACCCCACAGAAAAGTTGCAGTCGCACGAGGTGGTAGAATGGGCGGTTAATGACCTTGTGACGAATTTATATGACGAAATTGATCTTATAGTTGCCGGGCCTGTCGCCACAAAGGGCTGCACCTGCAAGACCGACCAGTTCATTGAAGATGCGATGATTGATTTAATCAAAAACTACGATATAGTTATTTTTGACTGCGAATACGACCTTGACCACATGCACAAACTCGTTGATTACCCGCTGGACGTGACGCTTATTATCGCCGAACCCAGCGTTACATCTGTGTATTCCGCATCAAAAATAAAGGAATCCTCTATGCGCTTTGCCGCACAGGGACAGATGGGCGTAATTTTAAACAAAGTAAAAGATAACACAGTACCTGAAAATATCAGCGCACTGCTTATCGAACACGACGTAAAATTAATAGGACTTCTGCCATATGACGGCGATATGGAGTTTGTAAACCTGAAAAGGGACTCGGAAATGCTTGTGCAGGCTGTAGATGAACTGTTATTCAGACTAAATTTATCAATTCTGGGGAGCTAATCATATGTGGTTACAGAATTGACATTTATTGCGACAGGGTTTAAAATTTAAATAAGTCCAACCTGGAGAATAAAATGAGTACAGACCGTATAAATGCAAGACTTCCAAATACCCTGGCGCAACATGTGGAAAAAATGATTTCAGAATTTTATGAAACACCAAGTGAATATATAAGGGACCTTATTCGGCGTGATATGGAAAACCTTGAGCTTTATTACGCAAAAGAACAAATACTTGAGGGGTACAAAGATGCGGCACACGGAAGATACATAAAATCTTCCGGTGATTTTAAGCAGGACTTGAAAGAATTTAAAAATAAAGAGCAACATGGCTGGTAAATGTATAAATTCTACTTAACCCGCAGGGCTTTATTGTACATTGAAGGTATATTTAACTACTCTCTTAAAAACTGGGGAGAAATTAAAGCTGATGAATATTTAAGCAATCTTTATAAGGATTTAAACAGGCTGGCAAATAAAAATGAGCTGGGAGAGCTGAGGAAATTTCGTTCAAGGCCTTTTTTAATGTATCCTTCAGGAAAACATTATATTGTGTATGAACATTTTAAAGATGATATTATTATAATAACCGTTATCCATCAGGTTAGGAACATTGAAAATATAATAAATGAATTTGGCTCTGTTTTTTATAATGAAATAGAATTTTTAAAAGCCAATATTGAAAAATAATATAATTTGGGGAGCTAACTATGACAACACTAATTAAAGGCAAGGAATTATCAGAAAAAATCGTTGAACAAATAGCCGAGGAAACGCAAAAATACGATAGAAACCCCGGCTTAACAGTAATAATCGTCGGAGAGAACGCGGCGAGCAAAGTTTATGTCAATAAGAAAAAAGCCACAGCCGTAAAAGCCGGCTTCAACTCGACAATAATCGAGCTGCCCGAGGACGTTAGCCAGCAGGAACTCGAAAACCACATTGATGACCTTAATAACGACGAGGCTGTTGACGGCATACTCGTACAGCTACCGCTGCCCGGCCACATAAAAACCTATGAAATACTTGAAAGGATAAAGCCGGAAAAGGACGTTGACGGTTTTCATCCTGTTAATGTCGGAAGGCTGGTTATCGGGCTGGAGCCGTATGCTGTTTCCTGCACTCCATCAGGTATTATCAGGCTACTGGAAGAACATAAAATTGAAATAGAAGGCAAAAACGCCGTTATAATAGGCCGTTCAAACATCGTGGGCAAGCCAATGGCCTCCCTCCTTTTAAACCGCAACGCAACCGTAACAGTATGCCACAGCAAGACTACAAGCCTCAGAAGGGTATGCATGCAGGCTGATATTCTGATTGCGGCGGTGGGCAAAGAAAAATTTGTCAAACGTGACTGGGTAAAATCCGGGGCAGTGGTTATAGACGTCGGCATAAACCGCACAGAAGAGGGCAAGCTTGTTGGGGACGTGGATTTTGAAGAGGTTTCACAAAAAGCAGGCTATATAACGCCCGTGCCGGGCGGTGTCGGGCCTATGACAATAGCGATGCTGCTGTCCAACACTCTTGACCTGTTTAAGTTGCATAATAGCTTACTGGGTGTAAAATAGAATTATGAATAAAACAGTTGCCAAGGAAAAACTGGAATATTATAAAGGTTTTAAAAATAACCTGTGGACATTATTTATTGTCCTTAGCGGTGGGAATATAGGATTATCTTTAAATTTAAACACCCTGCTAAAGAAAATATTTGTTATTAGTGGTTTTATTTTTGATATTGCTGTAATTACAGGAATAATAGTTTGTATAGTAAAAATAAGACGCTATATTTATCAATTAGGAGAATAATATGACCGGAAATGAAATTTTAGGCGCTATGATAATCATATTAATTATGTTGGCAGGATTAGGAATGATGGGATATTTTATAAAAACATCTCTTCAGGATCAGGCGTAAAACTATGAAACTAATCGGCGAAAACATACATATAATTTCAAAAAAAACAAGAACAGCCATAGAAAACCGTGATGCTGACTACGTCCACGATATGGCCAGAAAGCAAAAAGCCGCAGGAGTAGAGTGGATTGACCTGAATATAGGCCCCGCCAAAAAGGGCTGGGCAGGCACTATGGAATGGCTGTCATCGGTTATTTTAGGCGAAATGGACACTAACCTCTCATTTGACACGACTAACATGGCCGAAATGGAAGCAGGGCTCAAATTCCATTCGAACCCGCAAGCCTGCCTCATCAACAGCACAAGCGGAGACCCGGAAAGGCTCGAGAATATGACCCGGCTCGCCGCTGAATACGGCAGTAATATCATAGCCCTTACTCTCAGCAGCGAAACCGGAATCCCAAAAGACCCTGACGGACGGCTAGAAATAGCTTCCATAATACTGGAAAAAACAATGGAACTGGGTATAGAAAACCCTAAAATATTTCTTGACCCTCTGGTTTTGCCGGTAAATGTTGACCAGTCGCAAGTAATGGCCGCACTGGATTCAATAAGGGTATTTAAGGAATCCTTTGACCCTCCTGTAATGACAACTATCGGTCTTTCCAACGTGTCTAACGGCAGTCCAAAAGAAATAAGGCCTTTAATTAACCGCATATTCTGCGTAATGGCGATGGGATGCGGGCTGGATTCAGCCATTGCAGACGCTTTTGATGTCGAACTTTTAAGAGTTATAAATGTTGTGGAAAACCAGCAACCTGAAAAAGATTCAGACAATGTATTAATTAGCCTTTACAATTTAATGCGGGAATTCGGCGAATTTGAGGATTTGACTTATAACAGGGATAACCCTGAAGAAGTAGAAATATATAAGACCGCAGAGATTTTGTTTAATAAAAACATTTATGCGCACAATTATGCGGAATATTAAACTTTTTTAAAAATAGTAAAAAGTTTCTTAATAAATACTTTTATAACGGCATGTTTGATATAAGATTTAAACTATAATTTGAAATTTTAACTTTTGTTAAACTTTTTGAAAAAATTGGAAATTTTTAGTATGTATATTTTTTATTATATATATATGTTGATTAAAAATTACTCGTAACATACATATTTGTTGACTATTAATTATAGAAGGAGTACTTTATGTATTCAACCCTGACAAAAGAAGAAATGATGGAATGGAGAAGAACCACAGAGAAAATAACTCTGGAAGAATTCGCTTCAAGGCTTGGGAAATCCCCAATGACAAAGAAAGAAACAAAAGACCTTCACGACCTTTTACTTAAAAAAGAAGAGGAAATTGAAGTTGTACAGGAACATCAGGAAAAAAGAAGCGAAACAGAAACAAAAACAAAATCAAAACCGCAAATACAGGAACAACAAAAACCAGATCTGGAAATAAAAATATCATTCACTAAAAAACTCAATAAAAGAGAAGAACTTGTATTTAATTATTTCTGCAAAAACAGAAAACAAAAAGTTATGGTTAAAGATATAGCCAGTATGCTGGGGTTACCGAACGACTATGTATACAAATACATTAAAAACCTCCGCTCAAAGCTGACAAATAACAGCTTGCTGGAAAACGCCGACCAGGGCGGCTATATTTTAAACGCCTAAAACCTATCCGCTGCATAATATACCAACACATCTCCACTATCGCTCCATAGGAAGGAAGGGGGGTTCCCCATTTTCTATCCGCAAGCCAAAAATAAAATAAATAATGCTTTTCGGACTAATAAACATAAATAAACCAAAAGGATTTACATCTCACCAGGTAGTCGCAAAACTGAGGAAAATCCTTAACATAAAACAGATTGGCCACACCGGAACCCTTGACCCTATGGCGGTCGGGGTTCTTCCAGTTTGCGTGGGCAAGGCGACTAAACTGATCCAGTACCTTGATACCTCAAAAGCATACAGGGCCGATATCCTGCTCGGGGTTAAAACCGATACATACGACATTGAAGGTACTATAATAGAACAAAAGCCCGTAAAACCCGATAAAGAACTTATTATTAAGCTGCTTGAAGAGTTTAAAGGCGAAATAACCCAGACCCCTCCTGTATATTCCGCTGTGCATTATAAAGGTAAAAGATTGTATGAGTATGCCAGAAAGAACATTGAAATTGAGGACATTCCCCAAAGACAGGTTACTATAAACGATATAAAACTGATTAGCCTCGAAGACACAACCGCGGTAGTTGATATAGACTGCTCGGGCGGGACATATATCCGCTCTATCGCTTACGATTTAGGCGAAAAACTCGGCTGCGGGGCATGTCTTAGCGGATTGACAAGGACGAAGTCAGGGAAATTCATTTTAGAAAATAGTTTTACGTTAGAAGAAATCGAAAACAAATACCCTTCTGAATTTTTAATCCCGCCGCAGGAAGTGCTGGACTTTAAAATAATTGAAATCAGCGATGAGGATATGGAAGAAATCAGGAATGGGCGGTATATAAAAGCCGATAAAAACTATAGCGATATGGTACAGCTTGTTTATGGGGGGAGGCTGTTGTCGATAGCGAGGGCTGATGGTTTGAGACTAAAGCCGGTCAGGGTTTTTGGTTGAAATAGCTATTATGCAATAAAATCTCTAATATTCCTTAACTGGTATGGTTTCAATTTTTTATCATGCACTGCAAGCGTTAAACTTTTCCCATCAGACCTTGTATAAACCTTATGCGAAGTGCCGTTTTGTCTGACTCCAGAAGCGATTCTGCTTAAAACTGTTTGTGCTTCCCTAGCACTGACTTCTAGCCCGTTTTCAAGTTTTCTCACAATTTGGTTATACCCGGTAAACTCCGGGCGGGTGTTCATATAAGCGCTCTGGTATCCTGCTCTGTTAATCATATTTTTAAATCTTCCCTATTTTTTGCTAACTTTATAAAACCAATAAATCTAAAAAATCGTCATTTTTAAACAGCTATCGTAAAAAATTTAACATTTCTACTAATTTAAAATTAATGATAAAATAACCTTGAGCATAATAGAAAGTGACATAAATATGGTAATTAACAGAAAATTTATTCTACTTCACCTTACTATTGTTGTTTTGCTTGTCGTAGCTATCATAATGATATACCCTTATACCCAGAATACTGTTTCTGAAAAAAATTCTGTGCCGGTCTATTTTGTAAAATCATTCGGCGAAAACGAATACAAAGTGCTTTATGTGAGAAGAAAAATATATAAAAACGAAGATAAACTTAAAATAGCGCTGAGCGAGCTTCTTAGAGG
>CAZLCO010000002.1:27651-89695 GCA_964558005.1 uncultured Gammaproteobacteria bacterium
CTGACCAGAACGAAAAAACTCTTGGCTACTATTCCGAAATCCCTGAAAAAACAAACTTAATTTTTATTGAAGAAAACAATGAAAGAATAAACATAAACCTATCGCAGGACTTTGACAATGGCGGCGGGTCAGCAAGCATGCAGCTCAGGCTTAAACAGCTAATAAATACAGCGTTGTATTCAGTTGAAGAAAAACCGGTATATCTTCAAATAGAAGGCGAACAGGTGAAGTTTATCGGCGGGGAAGGCGTTATGGTACCGCAGCCGCTTTCTGTTAACCTCAACAAGGGCCAGGATATTTAATGCGCCTTAGCGACTTTGACTACGGACTCCCTAATGAACTAATCGCCCAATACCCTTCGCAGCAAAGAGACTGCTCCAATATGATGGTGCTGGATAAAACAAATAAAACCATCATACACAAAAAGTTTTTTGATATAACAGACTACCTCACAGAAAACGACGTGCTGGTATTTAACAATACAAAAGTCATACCGGCCAGGCTCCTCGGCAAAAAACACACCGGCGCTAATATCGAGGTCTTCCTGCTGGAAAAAAAACGGGACAATAACTGGAAAGTAATGATAAAACCCGCCAAAAGGGTCAAAGAAGGCACTGAAATCGTTTTTTCAGAGGAGCTGAAAGCGGTTGTTGTTTCAAAAGAAGAAGTGGAATTTATTTATAACGGCAATTTTGAGGAAATCCTGGAAAAAACCGGCAATATCCCTCTTCCCCCATACATTGACAGGGATAATGAAAGCCATGACGATGAAAGATACCAGACAGTATACGCAAAAATCCCCGGCTCGGTAGCTGCCCCCACCGCCGGACTGCATTTTACAGAAGAATTACTGGAAAAAATAAAGCAAAAAGGCATCCGGACCTGTTACGTAAGTTTAAATGTAGGGCTCGGTACCTTCCAGCCTGTAAGGAGCGAAAATATTCCTGAGCATAATATGCACGAAGAATATTACGAAGTGCCCGAATCAACTGTTGAAACAATACTTATCGCCAAAGAACAAGGCAAAAATATTGTTGCCATAGGCACAACAACTGTCAGGACACTCGAGACCGCTTTTTCCGAAAATAAATTTAAGGGCTACAGCAAGCTCTTTATATATCCGGGGTATGAGTTTAAGGTGATTGATAAATTGTTAACCAACTTCCATCTTCCTAAATCAACGCTTTTAATGCTGGTGTCGGCTTTTGCAGGCAGAGATTTTATATTTAATGCTTATAATGAAGCAAGAGAAAAAAACTATCGTTTTTACAGCTACGGAGACTGCATGTTTTTATACTAACCCTTCTTTGATAGCTTTTACCGCAGCCTGAGTCCGGTCGTCAACCACCAGCTTCTGAATAATATTGCACACATGGGCTTTTGCCGTATGTTCGCTTATTTTAAGTTCTTCAGCGATTTCATTATTTGACCTCCCGTCAACCACGAGCTTTAGGACTTCATATTCCCGCTCAGTCAGGTTAGAATGCTCTGCCTTGAAGGATGCACGGGTATATGGCTTGTTACTTCCCTGTAAAATAGTTTTTTTTTGCGTAACGAGCTTTGCAATAGCCGGATCGAGCCAGAATGCGCCCTGTTTAACTGTCTGTATTATGCTGATGAGGTGTTCTGTCTTTATATCCTTCATTGCATAAGCGTTTGCGCCCGCAGCAAGCGCCTCCATCACCTCTTTTTCATCGGTATGAGAAGTTAATATCACTATTTTTATTTCAGGGTTTGATTCTTTTATTCTCCTTGTTGCTTCTATTCCCGAGAATACAGGCAGCCCTATATCCATCAGTATAAGGTCAGGTTTGAGGTCTCTAGCCATTTTAACCGCCTGTTGGCCATCTTCGGCCTCTCCGACCACTTCAAGGTTTGAATATTTTTCGAAAATAGCTCTAAGGCCTACTCTAAGGAGTTTATGGTCTTCCACCATTAATATTTTAATCTTTTCAGGCACTTTTTTGTCCCCCCCTTTTTTGTCATTTTATTCATGTTAACTTTTAATAAATCATACATTCATCACCCATATTGCTAATGAAAATAGCTATTTTCAACCTTTTAAAACGATAAAAATCAGACTATAAAGGATTATTCAGATATTAATTAATATGAGAAACAAAAAAGCTAAACAAAGTTAATTAAAAGTCATCCTGAGCCGTTGGATAAATGTTATAATTATCAAAGGCAGGCGATGCGAAGGATCTTACCAATCGTGAAAGATAAGCAATTTTATGTTTATATAACAACTAATTATTCTAATAAATCTATTTATACAGGAATAACCAACGATTTAATCAGACGTATTTATGAACACAAATCAGGTTTGAAAGACTCATTTACGAGTAAATACAAAGTAGACAGGCTTGTTTATTATGAAATATTTAATGATTCTATTAACGCAATAACCAGAGAAAAAGAAATTAAAGGTTGGACTCGGAGAAAAAAAATAAATTTAATAAATTCATCTAATCCTCAATGGGAAGATTTATACGAAAAATTGTTATAAACACAATGTAGAAAAGATCCTTCGCAATGCTTATATTTATAGATTCAATTTTAATTTAAACGGCTCAGGATGACGCTTGAATTATTCACCGGCTAAACCAGCAGCTTTTTTACTTCGTCCACCAGTTCGTGAATCCTGGCATCCATATTTTCATTAAAAAAACTTTCATCTTTTTTTACAGACTTTATATCAGCTATAGCAAGTATTTTTTGCAATTCTATTAAAGAAGCATCGTTGTATATAGACGCCAACTTCTCAGGAAGGATACATATCCGCCCCGATGCCATAAGCCCCAGCACCTGGTGGTACTTGATAAGGATATAAACCCTGTTTATAAAATCCTCGCTAAACCCCAGCCTGTAAAGAATGGCGCTGGACTTTACCGCACCTCTTTCGGGATGGGAAGGGTCTATCTGGTGTTCCTGTTTTTCTATATCGTGCAAAATGGCCGCATATAGCAGTATCAGCTGTTCATATTCATTTAAATTAAGAAAATTTTGTGATTCCCTAATTTTTTTAAACACTAAAAGCGTATGCACATCGAGCGTATAATCGTGTATATCGTGCTGTTTAGACCCCATCAGCCTTTGCCATTCGGGTATGTTTTCAGTAATAATTTCCACGAAATCAGATTCCCTGATTTTCAAATCAAGCAGGGCATCATTCAATTTCTTTACATTTTCTGCAATTAAACCTGTCATACATTTAGTATAACAAAAAACAGGGCTAAATAATTTTAAGCCATCATATCAAATACACGCACACCCCTGCTTGGGCCATCTTTTACAGGAGTGGCCGGAGGTTTTTGTATCGGCCGAGGCACATCGATATGGAGAGGAATACGGTTATCACGAGGGTATCTTATTTCATCAATTTCCTGTCTTATTCTTGGCGGTATATGTTCTGGTACCCAATCAGGCACTTTTTTAACAGATTTAATAATGGACATAACTGTACTCCTTAAATTTCCCCTTAATCATATTAAACCCTAATACAAAAAAAAGAATAAAAACTGTTTAATTTATTACAAAACGTAACGATTCATCCCCAAATTATTCAGCCACACAGGCAAAATACCGATAACTCAAATACAGAGAGTTGCGGGACAAGAGAGTTTTATGATAACCCTTGACACAAATTTATCCATACAGTCGTCTTCTTTTCATTTTCTTCTCAATAAATTGAAAAGAAAATACGGATATACAAACAACAATATCGACAAATACACAGAGGCCCACGCCTCTAACGGTGTGCCGCAAACAGATAAAACAGATAAAACCGACCAGGTTAACGGGGCCGACGGGGTTAATGGTATTGATAAAGACAGCCTCGATTATGAAAAACTAATCGAGGAACTTAAACTTAACCTGCCGGAAAACAGGTTTGCTATACTTATGCTGTTGCCTCGCTCCGAACTCTTTGAAATGCTCCAGCTCCTCGGAAAAGATAAGCTTTTGAATGGCCTTAAGTTTTTCACAAAAGAAAAACTAATGACAATGATAGGGGGAATACCTAAAAAACAACTGCTAAAAATGCTTTTTGAAATGTTCACCGACCCCTCACAATTAATAGAAAACCTGCCTACTAAAGAATTGATGATGTTCTTAAGAAGCGACAAAATTGAAAAAGGGCATTTTATGAAAATGTTTGAATTAATGCCGCAAAATAACCTCGCCACAATCGCCGGTTACCTTACAAAAAAAGACTGCGGTAAAATGCCCAAAAAAGAACTTTTAAATGAAATTGACGGGTTTAAAAAATTCCATATTGTTGACAGCTTTAGAAAACTCGATGAAAAAAGCCTGCGTAATTTTGTAACCAATATGACAGAATCCTTTCCAAAACTAAACAATGAATTCTCCCACCTTGCACTCTTTAACGTAGCCGAAAAATTCGCCAAGACTGACCTTATTGAGTCGATGATGACTATTGATAATTCCCTGATAATGAATATGCTGTCTCAACTTCCTGACAAGCTGCTTGCTCTTACAGTTTCCCAGATAGACCCGGAAGTTTTCTCTGATATTCTCTTAAATGATTATAAAGACATACTGGCAAAGCTAGTTCTGGGCTAATTTTCTAACAAACCCTTCTGCTTCTAAATAATTAGCTAAACTTTTAAGGTCATCTTCATGTAAAAAACCCAGCCTTTTTAAATACGCTTTTTCTATGTCAGGATTGGTATTTTTTTCTGCCATTGGCTCACTGCCTGAAATGGCTTGAACGAGATCCAGCCCTGTTTCCGGGTCAATTTCGTTAAAAACCAATGGAACTGCGCCTTTTTTATCGTCTTTTGCTGCTCTGATAAAGAATGAGGATGGCGCATGTCTGACTAAGTCAATATTATAACCTTTCAAATTAGTCCTCATGAATTCACCGCCTTCATCTTTTCCTTCTTCCCAGGAAAGATTTCCCTCTTCAGTCATTCTGGCAAGTCTATCCAGAAATCCAGGTAATCCCGGTTCATAAATTCCCATAAACTTAAATTCATCATACGCTTTAACAGAAAGATGTTTTTTGATTTCAGCGGTTAATTTATCAATATCACTATTAAAAATTTTTATTTTCTCTTCTTCCAGCTCTCCGGTATCTAAAAGCTGTTCTGTCTGAGGCGCTTTAGTTTTAATATGCATATAAACTCCGTCTTTTTCTTTCATAATAAAAACCGAAGGAGTATCTTCATTTATTTTATCGCTTGTTTTTACTGAAGTCATATTGATAGATTCAGGAAACTTTGGCCCCGGTATTATCATCCTTGCATTTTGTATTATTTCAATAGCTTCGCCTACAAAGTGTTTTCTTTTCTCTATCTCCTGGTCTAACTGATAAACCTGTTGGCCGGGACTGACTTGTGTCCCGGGTTCAACAGCAGTTTGTTGTGGCTGTTGTTGTGCTGCCTTTTCAGTCCACCTGCCTTCCCCTATTATTTTCGCCGAGGCAAAAGATAAAGGGTTGTTATATTGCGATTTCCGGTTATAGTTTTGTGCATACAAATTTATCATTTTAAACTTCCTTTTTACTTTTTCTTATCAGGTGTTCAAGGTTGTCTTACAAAGCCCAGCCCTGTCAAAACTTTAATTAATTGCTTCGGGTTCTGGGCGGTTAAAAAGCCCAGTTCTTCCATTTCGTTTCGTTTTTGGCCTTTTTCAGCGTTACTTAATACAACTTTTTTGTCCTCAGAAGCAACATCAAATAGATTTTGCGCAGCGAACTGATTTATTTCATCAAAATATATTAAAGCGGATTTAATCTCGGGCTCCATAAATCCTTTGTGTTTTGAAACTCTCATGAAATATTTTTCAACATCAACTGTAGATTCAGAACCTTCTTCTACAGCTGGTATTTCATCAAAATCCTTAATTAAATCAATATCAAAACCTTTAAACTCAGTTCTTAAATAAATTCCTTCATTTCCTCTTCTTTCTTTCCATTGACTTGTCCCTTCTCTGGTCATTTTCCTTAAATGTTCAATAAATGTTTTCTTTTCCGGATCTTTCATTTCAAAAGCCCTAAAAGCCTTAATATAATCAGTGTTAGGATGTTTTACAAGGGCTTCTCTTAATTTGTCTAATTCAGAGGGGAAAATTCTGACTTTTTTTAAGTTTGATTAAGGGTCTTCACCTTTTACAAACTGAATATCAGCGTCATCAGATGTTTTTGGCAATAATAAATAAATTTCGTCACCTTGCCGGTCAATTATAAAATAATCGTCTTTTTGTTCGACTAAAGTTCCATCAAGAGATTCCGGGAAATTTGCTCCGGCGGAAATAACTTTTGCATTTCTTGCTGTTTTTAATGTCCTTGCTACCACTTTATTTTTGACGTCTATATCAGGAAATATTGGGTCAACTTTTACTATAGCTTTTCTTAATTTGCTTTTTCCGTTACCCCATCTTTTTTCATCTGTATAAAGAACATTACCAAACTTAACCTGTTTTACTGGCATTTGGGCTCTATGTATACAGTAATTAGAATTTAAATTAATCATTCAAGCTTCCCCTTTTTACAGTTTTACTTATTTTTAAATACCCCTAAATAAAAAAAATTGCTTTTTTAGGGAGAAATATAAAGAAATTTTACAATTAATATTCCCCAAACAAATCATACTCACTCGCCCCGGTGATTTTAACCTCAACAATATCGCCCGGCGCCAGCAGCTCGTCTGTTTCTATATAAACCAGTCCGTCAACCTCCGGCGCATCCCGGTATGTGCGGCCAATAACCTGTTTATCAGATACAGTCTCAATTATTGATGTAATTTCTTTTCTGATGAAAGACTCGTTAATTTCCCTGGAAATGCCCTGCTGAAGGGCCATAATCTTATTTTTGCGTTCTGACTTTACTCTTGCGATTACCTGGTCTTTCATTTTCCCGGAAAGAGTGCTGTCCTCCTTTGAATACTCAAAAACCCCCAGCTTATCAAACCTGTATTTTTCAACAAAATCAAATAAATGCTCAAAATGCCCCAGTGTTTCGCCGGGAAAACCAGTTATAAATATTGTCCTTATAGCAACGCCGGGAACTTTCGCCCGTATTTTTTCGATAAGCTCGCCGTTATCTATTGCCGGGCGATGCATTGCCTTTAAAATATCCGGATGCGAATGCTGGAAAGGTATATCTACATACTTAACCACCTTTTCGAGGCGGGCAATGGTTTCCAAAAGCTCATCCGTGACATTTGACGGGTAAAAATACATTACCCTTATCCACGACAGTTCTTCTATATCGTTCAGTTTTTCCAGCAACTGCGGCAGTAAAGGCCTGCCATACAGGTCTTTGCCGTAACTGGCGGTGTCCTGCGCTATTAATATTATTTCGTTAACACCTTCTTTTGCGAGCTGGCTGGCTTCCTTTATTATTGATTCAATCGGACGGCTGGTGTATCTGCCCCGCAGCGAAGGAATTACACAAAACGAGCAGGAATAGTCGCACCCTTCCGCTATCTTTATATATGCGCTTGCCCCCACTGATATATGGAACCTTTTTGTGTCTTCAATATGCTTATGCTGGGGTTTTTCCGGTACTTCGAAATTTGTTTTGCCTTCTATTATATATTTTATTTTTTCGAGGTCGCCTGTGCCGATAAATGCAAAGACCTCGGGCATTGCCTGCTTTAGTTCTTCTTTATATTTTTGCGGCAAACAGCCCGCCACAATAACTTTCTTGCTCGCTTCCGTTAAATTTAATATTGTCCTGACAGATTCCTTTTCCGCTTCTTTTATAAACGAACAGGTATTGACAATTATAATATCTGCCTGCTGCTCATCCAGCGTTACTTCATAACCTTCCGTGCGCAAAATACCCAGCAGCTGCTCGGAGTCCACCAGGTTCTTCGGACAGCCGAGGCTTATGAGTCCGATTTTTAATATATTATTTTGTCTTCTTTTTGTTTCCACTGTTTAAAAACTTCTATTGCCTCAGGTACTTCAACCTTTGTTAAACGCTTTGATTTCCCGGCGAATTCTTCATATATAAAGTTATCTTTAAAGCCGATATTTTCCGCCTGTTCTCTGGTGTTTGAATAATAAATCTTTTCTATATTAGCCCAGTAACACGCCGCAAGGCACATCGGGCATGGCTCGCAGCTGGTGTAGAGTTCACAGCCTGACAGATCAAATGTATTTAATAGCCGACACGCTTCTCTTATGGTCATTACTTCAGCGTGGGCGGTGGGGTCATTGGCTTTAATAACCTGATTATATCCCTGGGCTATTATTTTTCCGTCTTTAACTATAATAGCGCCGAACGGCCCGCCTGTATTGGTTTTTATTGCCTGCTCCGAGAGTTTTACGGCTTCTAACATATATGATTTATGTTTAGTCATTTTATGATTATAACTTGAATTTCAAAAAATTTTTAAAAATTTTATAAATTAAAAAGCCCGCTCTTTCAGCAGGCTTTTACTTATCCCTTATCCCCCTAACCTATACCGTCTGTTTTTTTATAAGGTTCTGCCTTATACCCGTGGCAAGGTCATCCCTGCCGCTTTTCTGGTAAATTTCCGCCATTGTCTGCAAAAACCTCGTACCGTCAAATTTATCCTGTGCCTGCTCTACCTGTTTCTTTGACACTTTAGTCTGTGCCTGTGTCCTTACAGCCTGCCTCGGAGCTTCTTTTACGGCAGTCCTTGCGTTAACCTCCGGCCTTTGAGGCATAGATGGCCTTCCCGGCATAGACGTAGTTGTTTTTTTCGGCGGAAGCTGACTGTTACGGTACTCTTTCAGCGCGTAATTAGATAAAGATGAATTAATTGGCCTTGACGGTTTTGATGGAAACCCAATGCTCTTTGTGAGCAAGTCCTTACGGGACTCTGCTGCTTTTAATAAATCCAGTTCCATTGTTTTGGTCTTTTCTGTTGAAAGTTTAATTTCAACATTTTTAGGTCTTGAAAAATACTTCACCGCCCCGGCTATTATCACAGCGAGCATCACAAACCTTAATACCCAGTCAAAAACGCTTGCCTCAAAGATTTTATCCATAGAAAACCCTGAATTCATTGATTTTTGAACAGTCCTGAAATTATCCCTGCTCATATCAGCGTAAGTAACCATAGGTGAAACCGACTTTACCTTATCTATTGACCTGTCAGAAAGGTCTATGTACAAAGGCTGGGAGCTGGTTGAAACTTCGGATTTCCTTTCAGGATTTACCGGTACTGTCGGTTCAGGTATATCTATAAAATTCAATGCTTCATCCCGTGTATCAAGTATGATTTTTCCCGCTGCAATATTAAGCCCCTGCAGGAAAATCCTTAATTTATTGCCTGATACCGGGTGTACTATTACGTGATCAATTTCTGTGGCGTTATTGTACATTGTGTTCACAAACTGCGCCGGCTTTATATTTTCCAGCTCAAGCACGACTTTATTTGCGTTTGTAATGTATTTTTTTATTGGCACATCTTTATCTGTTTTTACAATAATTTTATAGCTGTGGCTGTTAGGCGAACTGATTTCTATACCTTTTAATATAGCTCCGTCAAAAGCATTTGCGGGAATGTTAACCAGCAGTGCAAACAGCCCTGAAATAACCATTAATTGTTTAAAAATTTTCATTTATCCACTACTCCCCAAACTGAGATTTTCCCTACCATCTACAGGGTACTCTTTTTAGAGGGTTTTAATCATCAACCCCGAGGTTTATATCATCTAAACCATGTGGATAATTTTTGAGAATTCTTTAATAAGTGTAGGGTCCCACTGGATGCCTGCGCCGTCTTTTAATAAACCGAGCGCTTTTTCTGTTGGCATTCCTTTTCTGTAAGGCCTGTTGCTTGTCATTGCGTGGTATGAGTCGACTACAGCAACTATCCTTGCGCCCAGAGGAATTTTATCGCCTGAAAGATTATGCGGATAACCTGAACCGTCCCAGCTCTCGTGGTGGTGTCTTACTATTTTTGCAACTGAGCCCTTGAATGCCGGCATATCCTCAAGAATTTTATATCCGATTTCAGGGTGCTGTTTTATTTTTGCGAATTGCCCATCAGAAAGAGGGCCGTTGTTGTTGAGAACTTCTTCCGGTACGCCTATTTTACCGATATCGTGAAATGCTGAACCGACTGCTATTTTTTCAACTTCATCACCGGATAAACCAAGACTTTTGCTAAAAAGTCTTGCATAACTCTGTACTGCTTTACAATGACTGCCTGTATAAGAGTCCTTGGCATCAATTATTTTAATCATTGAATTTGCAATACTTCCAATATCACAGGTCCTTTTTAAAAACAAATCCTGTGCAGGCTGCTGGGGCATTACAGGTATTAACGAATCAGGCCTTTTATCCAAAGGGTTCTGAAACAGGGAACCTGTTTTTACTCTCTGCAGCTGGTCTCTTTTTTGTGTTAAAGGTTTACTGGCATATATATTGCCAGAAATTTGATTAAAAATCGATAAATCAAAAACCATAATATTCTCCGCCTAATAACTATTAAAGTTTTTGTACATTATTTAATTTTGATATATATTTAATATAAAACTTTTTAAATGCAAAAATTGCTAGCTGAAATATAAAAAAATTCTTAAATAAAAAATATCCTGTATATACAGGCTTTTGCGATTTATATAATATGCAGTATATTTTAAGTTTTGTATAGAAAAACTATATCTTTAAAGGAATAACAAAAATTTTTTTCAAGTTATTTAAAATTTACATTGATTTTTCGGGCAGGTTTTCAGCTAGAGCATTATGATTCTTTATTAGAAAACACCTTTTTAAAATGCGCGTAATATATGCTCATTGTGATGAACTTTGTAAAAGTATGCGGGTAGCGAAACAGGCTCGTAAAAAAAGTTTTCCAGTAATACCGCCTGCTGGAATCAAGTATCCCCATGTAAAATATTGATTTTACCAATGCTGAAGCAGCTTCAGGTCTAAAACAGTCGTCAACATGATGGTTATAGTTTTTTATAAAGGTCATTACCCGCTCATAATATTCCCTGCTGCTGTAAACGGTTTTAATAATGTCTTTATACCCGTTTATAAGCAAATTAGAGTCAATTTTGGGTATAAAGTTGACGGTAAAATCAGTATTGTTGCCTGAGCAGGTATTTAACAGCCGATTTTCTCTCTTTAACCTTTCATAAAGCTTTGTCCCGGGCATTGCCTGTAAAATCCCCACCATTGCAATAACAACACCGCTTTTTTGTATGAAGTCTATTTGTCTTTTAAAAATAGATTCATCATCATTGTCAAAGCCCACGATGAACCCGGCAGATACCTCAAACCCGTTTTTGTAAAGGGTAAGCACAGAATCAATAATATTGCGGTTTCTGTTCTGGAATTTGCCGCACTCGGCCAGGCTTTCTTCTGATGGGGTTTCCAGTCCGATAAAAAGGCTGTTAAAGCCTGCTTCCCTGAGTAATTGCATCAGCTCCTCATCGTCAGCAACATTTAATGAGGCTTCTGTTTTAAAGGTTGTGCTGATTTTTAAACATTTTTTCCAGACTGCCAGGGCTTTTAAAAGTTTTTTTGTTTCATTTTTATTCCCTATAAAATTATCGTCAACAAAAAACACAGTCCCTTTCCAGCCGGAATCAAACATTGCGTTGAGTTCTCTTATTATCTGGCCGGGGGATTTTGTGCGGGGGGTTTTGCCGTTTAACTTTACCACATCACAAAATTCACAGTCATGCGGGCACCCTCTCGAATACTGAATCGGCATACGCACATAGGCATTAAAATCAACCAAATCCCATCTGGGGACAGGGGATTTTTTAATATCAGGCTTTATATCCGAGCGGTATATTCTCTTTGCGCAGCCTTTTTTAATGTCTTGAATGAACATGGGCAGGGTTATTTCGCCTTCATCAAGCACAAAATGAGTAATATCAGGAAATTCTTCATGTAAACTGCTAAAAAGCGGGCCGCCAGCAACGGTTTTAGAGTTCAGGCGTTTGCAGGAATCAATTATGTCATAGACGGAGCTTTTTTGCGTAATCATAGCGCTTATGAAAACATAATCTGCCCATAAAATATCCTCGTCTTTTAGTGGTTCAATGTTCATATCGACCAGCTTTAATTCATACTCCTCAGGCAGCATTGCGGCTATGGTAACCAGGCCTAAGGGAGGCATGAGGGCTTTTTTCCTTACAAACTTAAGTGAATTTTTAAAACTCCAGAATGTATCAGGATATTGAGGATAGACCAATAATATTTTCAACAAACCGATTCCTTGTATAAAACAATCCCATATCTAATATTTAAGAGGTTTTTACTTGCAAATTCTATGCCCGAAAGTATAAACAGGTCGGGGAATGCGATGGTTTGATTTTGATGTATAAATTTATAATAAAGGGGGTTGAAGGAAGTTTATGTATAAATATAAACCAATACTGGCAGTGGTTATAGCGTTCAGTGCAGCGGTGTGGTCGTATATTCATTATGCTGATTATCATTGCGCAAAGGCGGAAATCAAGGTTAAACAGGAAAAACAAAGACAGATTGAGGAGCTTAAAAAGCAAAAAATAGAGGTTAGCGCACTGCATATCCTTGTAAAAACAAGGGAAAAGGCGCTGGAATTGCAGTACAGGATTTTAAACGGGGAAGGCTTTGAAGAACTGGCTAAAGAGTATTCATTCTGTCCATCAGGGCAAAAGGGCGGGACATTAGGCTATTTTAAAAGAGGGCAAATGGTTCCTGAGTTTGAGGAGGCGGCATTTAAGCTTGATAAAAATCAGGTGTCGCAGCCTGTAGAGACGGAATTCGGCTGGCATTTAATTAAGGTTGTGGATATAGTTTATGTGGGCGACAAAATCAGGAATTAAGCCTGTTAAGCCTTTCTGCTTGATATAGAAGCGGTTCTATATGTCTCGGGCGGGAAGCTCCCGGCCTTTGCAGCTCGTTTGAAAGTTTTTTATCAAGCATTTTAGCGTATTTAACTTTTTGTCTGTTTTCGGCTCCGGGGATAAACCGTGACCCGAACTCCACGGCTGTTTCCGTGGTTTCTTTTATTGTTTTTTCAGCCTGGTTTACAGTATCAGCGATTTGATAGGTCAATCCCTGTTGTCTATATTTCTGTCGGTGTTTTTGTATATCTTTTTCCAGTCTTTCTCTTGTTTTATGCAGTTTTTCGTCCTGTTCCGGGCTGCTTATTCCCAGAACCTCATTCATTTTTATTTCTTCTTTTACTTTTTCCAGTTTTTTTTCAGCTCTTTCGAGTTGCATTTCAATTTTTAGAGGTTCTTTTTTTATATTGTTTTCAAAGTTTTTTGTCATCAAGCCTGGATCCAGGTCGTTCAGGCCGGTAATTTCTTCGTAGGGCGACTGTACAGTTTTTGTTTGCGGGTTCGTCTGTTTTTTGCCAAACTTAATCTCACTGGTTTTACCCTGGTGTATGTATTTACCGTAGTTTTTTTTATTTGTGGTTATTTTGCCGCCTATTTCCATACCTATAATAATAACGGCAATGTGTTAAGGTTATATCGTTTTTTATGAGGATATTTTCTGCCCTGTTTCCTTATCAAAAAGAATTATTTTATCCTCATCAACTAAAAAAATTGTTTCTACCCCGGCTGTAATATCTATTTCTGACGGGATTTTGGCTGTTACCCTCTTATCTTTAAGGTCAAAATGCACCAGCTTTTCGCTGCCGAGTGTTTCCACCAGCTCGGGAATAACTTTAAATTTGTATTTGCCCGCATCCCCGGCGGAAAAATGTTCCGGCCTGATACCGGCAACGCCTGATTTGCCGATAATCTCGGCATCAAGAAAATTCATTGCGGGTGAGCCGATAAACCCCGCTACAAAAATGTTTTCTGGCTGGTGATAGACTTCATCAGGTGTGCCGACCTGCTGGATTTTACCCTTATCAAGAATAACTATCCTGTCGCCCATTGTCATTGCTTCGACCTGGTCATGGGTAACATATATAAACGTTGCTCCGAGCTTTTTATGGAGTTTTTTAAGCTCAAAACGGGTTTGTACCCGTAATTTTGCATCGAGATTTGATAGGGGCTCGTCCATAAGAAATACTTGCGGCTCCCGGACTATTGCCCGCCCAAGGGCTACTCTTTGTCTTTGTCCGCCGGAGAGCTGTTTAGGTTTTCTGTCCAGCAGCTCGTGCAGGTCGAGTATTTCAGCAGCCTCGTTAACCCTTTCTTTTATATAGTCTTTTTTGAATTTACGCATTTTAAGGCCGAAAGCCATATTGTCATACACGGTCATGTGCGGGTACAGGGCATAGTTCTGGAAAACCATTGCGATATCCCTGTCTTTTGGCGGGACATTATTGACCTTTTTATCGCCGATAAATATTTCCCCGGAATTAATTTCTTCGAGCCCGGCTATCATCCTTAAAACAGTAGATTTGCCGCAGCCTGAAGGCCCGACTAACACAAGAAATTCCCCGTCAATAATTTCCAGGTCTAAATTTTCTATAACCTGAGTTTTTTTGTCGTAAATTTTATGGATATTTTTAAGTATTACTCCTGCCATTACTAAATTTTAGCACGGAGTAAATTTTTTATAGTATTAGCCGTAACCCTGTCCACCACCGCCGCCAAAGCTGGTCAGACGCTGTATGCTCATATCAACGATTTTCTGCATTGAATCAATCTGACGGTTTACAAGTTTTAGTTCATTTTCATATCTTACCAGCTCTGCCTGTAAGCGTTTTTCCATCAGTTGCAGTTTTTTCCTTCGGGTATTAAGTTTTTTAAATTCAGGGGATTCCGGGTCAAGCTCATCACCAATAGACACGATTTCCAGCGAGTAGTTAGAAACCTGGTTCATAGAGATCATAACGTCCTGAATTTTAAATTCAAGGTCGAGTTGTCTTTGTTTTAAGTATGCTAGCCCTATTAAGCCCGTAAATAGACCCATTGTTTTTTCCCCGTGTCTTTTTTCTTATCTCTTACCTGTATTTATTAAGGTTTATGCCCCCTTTTGTGTTATATGGATTGCATTCATTCAGCAGTTTGTCCATTTGCTGCATTCTGTAGTACTGTAATTGCACCTGGTACTGGATTGCCCGTAACCTTTTTTTGAGACTCAGCAGGTTATACAAATTATTTAAAAAATTAATTAAAGCGTTAACAAATGGGTTCCTTCTTCTAAAGTATGAATGCGATATTCTGAAGAAACTCGCTACGTTTTTAAAGTAATTTGTTAATAATGCTGCTGGTGCTGACATTTCCGGAGTACTCCCTTTTTGTAAATTTCAATACATTATTCGACTTACTCCTATATATATAAAAAGGTGGAGCTTGTTGAATTTGCCTTTTAATGTAAATAATTGTTACAAATGTTCATAAATTTAACTTTTTCCCTATTTGATTTATTCCCTATAATTAATAAAAATAAACGATACACTGTTTGTTAACGGATAAAATTCATGATTTTTGCATTTTTTTGTTCTGTTTTTGATTTAAAAATATCTTGTTTTTTTTCCAGTTTTGTTCTGTTGATTTCAATTATTTTTTTAATTTTTTTGCTGTAAACAGCAGGTTTTATAAAGCTGTAAAAAAATTTTTTTAATTTTTCAAAAAAATAGATTGTTCGCTGTAATTTTGTTAGCACTATTCTTAAATAAAGTCTTTGCATAGTGTATACCTTTAATCAAAGGTCGTTTACCGCTTTTGAATCACCTTCAATAGAGTTTTTAAGCATTTTTTTGATAACATCACCCTGAACATCAAGCTGTTTAACTGTTGTTTCAAGGTTTTTAATTTTCATTGTAAGGATGGTATCCGCGTTTGTGATTACTCTTCCGGCGGCGTACTGATAGGCGCTTATTGCCGCACCTGAATATCCGGACATTAAATTACCCGCAAGCGCCGCAACCAGTCCGCTGGGACCAAAATATGGCGCAAGATGAGACATCAGACCCCCAACACCGCCGACAACTCCTGCAACCGGCAATGTAATATCACTGAATCCGCCGCTGGCAGCACTAAGCCCTGTGAACACACCGGCTGCCGGGACGTAAGAGTTTCCGCCCGGAATGCTGGTGGTATATGGAGAAGCAGCGCCGCCTGTAGGCATACCGCCTATGGAAAAGGTTCTTGCCAGTGGAAGAAAAGAGCCGCCCACAGACATTAATGCGGGTAAAGCCGCCGCTCCCAGTGCGCCTATTCCGTAAGCACTGTTGAGCTGAGGGGAATTATAAAATATAGGAGCGGCGTTCCCTGTGGGAAAGCCGGGATATTTGGCAAGGTTGCCCATGCCAAAAGCTGACTGTACTCCGGGGATAGAAGAATATCCGCCTGTTATAGGAGATGAGTATGAAGTGCCCGGAATATTAATTGAAGAAGTCCCCAGCACAGGCATATAATTAGATGGGCCAACCAGTTTTGACAGGTTCATTAAAAAATTTCCTATCGATCCATAAGGCGTGGCGCCGCCAAGCCCCGGACCGCTGACTGTTAGGTCACGCAATTTATCGTAAGTTTCAAACACAAGTGCCTTGGCATCACTGCTGGCCTTGCCGTACTTGTTCGAAATCGTCAGCAAATGGTCATTTTTATAACTCATTTTTTCCCTTCTCTTCCTCTTCCTATTGTTTTAAGCCCCCGCAAAATATGCGGGGTAAGTGATATTTATGCGAATGTCTTAAAGGTCATATCGATGTTTTTGTCGATAACCTTGTTAACCGCGTCAACTTCTGTTTGAACTTCCTGGTGCTGTGTATCAACGTTTTTTAGCTCTAATTCAAGAGTCCTGTCAATTGTGTGCTTAAGTTCCAGCTCTGCTTCGATGGTAGAGTACAATGAAGGGTTAACCAGTAAGCCTTCGTCATTTACCTGGGCAGCGGCCTGCATTTGTTCTACCAGCTGTTCCATAGCATGAGCGTTTATTGTACGTTCCTGGTTTAGTTGTTGTCCTTTAAATTCAAGGTCACTTTTTCTGGCTGTTAATTGTAAGAATCTTGCTTGACTGGCTGCTAAACCCATTATCTTGCCTCCGTTTTATAAGTTCTCTTATTCCGGTTATCGGCATATTTGGATAATACTTTATAGGTATAAGTAAAGAATTGTAAAAAATATCCTTTTTCCTGCAATTATAAATAATGATTTTTTTTGCTTAGTCCATAAAAATTTTTTGTTAAAAAAGAGCAATTTTATTGGGGTAAATGACTTTAATATTATAGGAAGTTATTTGCTTGAAAATTTTCGGGAAGCCAGTATACAAATGACAGATTTAAAAACAAATATAAGCTATGGCTTACTGCCGCAGCAGATGAATAATCCCGGGGTTGTTCCTGTAAAGGAAATTTCTCAGAAAAATCCTGTGGGGAGAGCTGCCGGTGATGTAACAGAAGACCAGAAGGGTACGCTGTTCGGATTTTTATACGGGGCTATAATCGCAGGCGGCGCTTTTTTATTGAACAACTTCCTGATTAGCGGAGACAGGCTGGAAAAGTTTATAAGTGAAAAAATAGATGGCAATAATACTCTTAAAAGAGCAAGCACTTCTTTTGAAAATTTCTGGAAAAACGGAGTAAAGGAAAATTCTGTTGTAAAAGCTTTTACAAAACCTTTTAAAGGCATTGTAAAACACTTTAAGGACAATTGGAATGTAGTGCAGCCAATAAACAAAATGGCTGTAATTATGAGCAGGCCTAAAACAGGCCAGATGGTAGACTCCTTAATAAATGCGTTAATAAAACCTCTTGAAAAGTCCAGGAGCCAGATAAAGAAAGCCGCAAAGGGCATTATTCCTGATATTGATGAGTTATTAAAAGATGAAAGAAATATAAATCAAATAAGAGAAACATTAAGCAAACATGGAAAATTAAAGGATAAAAAAGTTTTAAATGCCGTTAAAACCCTGCAAAGGGAAGGTTTCCAATTAATGCGACTTGAAAAACTTATGGAAAAGTGGTCTAAAAACAGGGCCTATAATTGGAAAGATGCCTTGAAAGAAATTCGCAGTATTATAGGCAAGAACGTCCCTGAAAATTTAAAATCCCTGATGGGGCAAATAAATGTATCCGGTAATGCTGCCAGCAAAAAAGGCACAATTTTTTCAAGGGCAACAAGGGGATTATATACACAAATAAATGATTATTTTAACCTGCACAATATAATAAACGGAAAATGGTTAGGACCTCTTATGACAATCGGTTCTGCATTTTTCCTTGGGAAAACAATATACGACACTCAAAAGGCAGAAAAAGGCGACAAGCTGCCGACTTTTATGGAAGGATTTATCGGTGATGTTATCCCGTTTGCTTTAATGGACAAAACAATGCAGTCTGTTTACGGTGTAACGGGAGGATTACAGAAAGCCGGGCTTAAATTAAATAACGCAGGAGAAGTTATTAAAAAATTAAAACTTTTAGCTCCTGTTAGGAGCTTGGGTAATTTCCTGGGTATTGGCTTAAAAGAAGGGGCTTCCAGGGCTGCCCGTATTTTTGGCGGTACAACAAGATTTGCGCTTATTATGGCATTATTTACCCTCACCAGTAGTATTGCAATGAAGTTTTCTCATAAACTATTCGGCAAATCGCAAAAAACCATTGAAGAAGAGCGAAAAGCCGAAGAAGAAAAGAAACAAAGAGAACAGGAAAAAATGATGGAAAAACAGGGAATAACACCTCCTGTTGAAACTGTGCAAAATAATTTTACATTACCGACTATTACAAGCAAAAACACCGCACCCGCACCGCTGGTGGAAACATATATAAGTCAACTGCGCCGGCCGGTGGCGAACAGCCCGTTATCAGGACGGGGCATTGGAAATAATGTCCTGACTCCGCCACGGACAAGCTATTATGCGGAGCCGGAACCTATATACAGTTCAGAAAGAGTTAAAGACGCTCAATTAAACACTGTCCTCTCTAAAATTGACAGACTAACGCAGGGCTATAGCTAATGGAAAACACAATCCTTAATAAAATAAATAGCGAACAAAAAAGCAGGGAAGCCTTCGGCCATTTCCTGGGCTTTAACAGTGCAAATAATGACAAAAAAGCACAGGCAAAACGCTGGGAAGACTGGGGAAAAATAAAAAGAAATGATAAAGGCGATGAGCTGGATAAACAACATAATGACAGGGCTAAAAAATACGGACTGGCGGTAGCCGCAACAGTAATACTTGGCGGGGCCAGTGTTTTGCTGGGAAGGAAGAACTTCCCGAGATATAGACAAATGATTTTAGATAGCTATAATGACCTCGTGACGAAAGAAGGAGTGCAGAAACATCTTAACACGGCCGACAAAATAAAGAAAAAAGTGCTGGGCTGGTTAAAATCCGGGATGGACTTTGCATTTAGCGGGGATAAATACAAAGATAATACAGTTTACAGGACTTTGCGGGGAATACCGTTCATAGGTCCCAAAATAGCTGATTTTACCAGAATTACGTCATGGGTGCCCAAAAAATTAAGGCTGGAAGGGGCCTGGAATAGGCCGGAAATAGTGCTGGAACAAAACAGGCCGCTCATAAGACAGGTTCTGAATCAGGTTGGCGATGACATAACACCTGAAGGACGTAAAGCTCTTGAAGCTTTATCAAAAGGAAATCCTTTTACTGACGTTGCACAGGGGCTGGGGCAAAGAATTCAAAAGATGAAAGGCGTTATTGACGAATATACAAAACATATTAATAGAGAATATTTTCCTGAGGGTAACCTGTTCAGGGGCGAAATAGGAAAAATGGGGCGCGGTTTGGTAAATGGAAGCAAAAGTATCATTGCTAAAGCAAAAAAGGGCGAAGATTTTGTTATGAGTGAATGGAGCAAAGAAGGTGGTGCAGCCGCCGCATTATACAAAAAAGTAGATGATACCGCAGATATTGGCAAAACAATGGACGCTGTTGAACAACTAATTAAAAATCGCCCGAAAAACATGTCTGATGAGGCAGTGAAAGCACTTGAAGCAATAAAAGACGCATATTATAATGCCAGAAAGATTGAAGTGGATGTTTATGGAGGACGTGTAAGGGATTTAGCTCTTGGCGCGGGCGTAACAGAAATGTTTGTGCCTCTTATTGCCGGCGGTTTACTTGCAAAAAGCACAATGAACGGCAAGGATAAAGAAGAAAAAATCGATAAATTTGTTAAAAACGGCGGTATAGGCATAGTCGGCGGACTCGGGGTATGGATAGGCACAATGGCGATGGCTGTAAACGGGCCAATGCTTATACCTCTTACAATTGCCACCGGCGTTGGAATTGATATGGCAGGAAGAGTTATTTATAACCAAATCAAGAAAAAGAAACAAAATAATAAATAATTAAAGCTGTTTTCTGCCGTCCGGTACAGTCTGGTTATTTTTTGACCTCAAATAATTTAAAATGCCGTCTGCAATTGACTTGGCGGTAGCTTCACGCCTTTCTTCAGTCATGAGCTGGTAAAGTTCGATTGAGTTTGTCATATAACCTATTTCTGCAAGCACGGCAGGTATTTTTGAGTTTCTCAGCACGTAAAATCTTGAGTTTTTGAGCCCCCTGTCGGGAGTAACAAGCATATCCACCATCTGGTTCTGGACATGCATGGCCAGCGGGCGGCTTTCGAGGGTATACCAGTGGGTTTCTATGCCTTTTATGTCAGGGTCGTTGGAAGCATTGGCGTGCACACTCAGGAACACATCGGGGTTTTCCTTGTTTGTCAGGGCAACCCTCTCTTTCAGTGAAAGGGTTTTATCGTTTTCCCTCGTCATAATTACATAAAACCCATGTTCATCGAGATATTTTTTTATCCTGCGAGAAACATCAAGCACAATATCTTTTTCGTACAGGCCGTTTTTTTCAGCGCCCGGGTCGTAGCCTCCGTGACCGGGGTCAATAATAATTTTTGCCTTTATTGGTTTTGAACTGCCGGTGGCAGCTGCGCCCCGGAAAGCGTCTGTCAGGGTTATAACCAGTTTTCTGCCATCGAGGCTCAGTTTGGATTCTATAGTTGTAGAGTTGCTTATGGGTATGTTCCAGGCTGATTTGTCAAATTCAAAGCCATGGAACTGCGGTGTTTTTTCAAGGTTTTCAAGTATTTTATCCGGGGGGGAGTTAGCGTTATACATATTTAGCCGGATTTTATCCGGGGCATAAGAGCGTTCAATACTGTGTATTATTGGTTTTTCGGAAACAAGTATCAGCTTTGTAGTTGTGTCGTTGTCTTTTATGACCTGAATGTCCTGAATTTCCGCTTTAACATTATTGTCGGGAAATTCCGCAAAAGACAGGCTCTTTGCGGGAGAAATAATTATTGACTGTAAGTCAGGAGAGACGGCATGAGTATATTTTTCCGGCTCATCGCTTTCTATTACCACCCTTATTGTCCTTGTGTCAAATTGCGCAATCCGGGCAGAGTCATTATTTTTTAATTCTATTGTGCCTATTAAATCAGATGAATCCAGCACAGCGTCCGAAATGTCAAAAATAACCCTGTCCGGCGAGTCCAGCACAAAAGGTTCCCCTATTGAAATTATGCCGGTACCCGAGAGCAATATGCGGTTATCGTAATGTTTAACGTTAGTTATAACTATATTATTGTGTATTTTTTCCTTAATTTTTTTTAAAATAGCTTCTTTGTTGTCGGATTCAGACTCTTCAACAGTAATTTCCTCGGTTGCAGTGGTGTCTTTTTTGTTTTTATCCCTGTAAATTGAAGGAGAAGCCAGGTTAGTTAGTTTAACTTCATCAAACTCCAGGGCAAGTCCGCTTTTGTACGGAGTGATTTTTATTTTATCCAGAAGTTTTGCGTCATTTACTGTAATAACAACCCTGACAGTTTTAGGGTCTGTGGAAAACTGCGCTATCCTGACAGCTTCGCTGATTTTTTCGTTATTAACTTTTACTGATAATTTTCCGTCTTCGTCTTTGAGTATGGCGTTTTCTATATCAATTACAAGTCTATCCGGATCCGTCAGCCTTACTGTTTTATAAACTATACTATTTTGATTTTTTTCGCCGCCCAGAAAAAGCAATTTGCCTGATTTATCCGGCAAAATATGCTTAATTAAAAATGAAGAAGTTATTTCCTCTGCTCTTAAAAATCCGGGGAAAATATTGAACAGCAAAAATACGTTAAAAATTATTATAAAATAACGAAAAATATTAAAATTCATAGTATATATAAAGCTTTATAAATTAATTGTATCTTTTTTGATTTTTATAAAAATGCCTGGCATGATTGACTTGTAACTTTCGTTTTCTTTTTTAAGCCTGTAATTTTCTCTTGTAAGGTTGTCGATTTTATTTTTCAGTCTTTCGTTCTCGGTTTTGCAGTTAATAAGCTCAAGAATTGCATCGTCGAGTTTTTCGAGCTTTTTTTCAAAAGCTGAGGAGATTTCTTCAACAATATAATTTCTTGCGTTAACAACTTCATTCATCAGGGCCACTACTTTTGAGCCGGAGTCAGCAACTTTTATGGGGTTGGAGCTTGTTTTAGTCTTTTTTTCCGCCTTTATGGTTTTTTCAAGGTTTAAAACCGGTTTTTCTTTTGTGGTTACGTTAATTTTACCCATATTTTCATATTGTTTTTTTGCTAAAGATTTTTGTGTATTACTTTTTGTATTTATTTCGCTCAAGGTTCAGGCCCTTTCTGTCTCCTCAACATACGCTTGTAGTAAGTAAAATAATAACATATTAGTTATTAAACACAAAATTTTTATATTCTACCCTGAGTGCCCTGAAATATACCCTGCAACATCTGTTTAATTTCATTCGGGTTATTTGAGTTTTCAATGGCTGTTTCCTGGGTTATATACCCGACCTTTACCAGTTTGTATATAGACATATTCATGCTGGTCATGCCGCTTGAGCTTCCTTCATTTATAAGTTCATAAATCTTTTCAATTTCGTTTTTTTCAATGTAATCCCTGACAGCAGGGGTTACAACAAGCACTTCAGTAGCGGGGACCCTGCCTTTGTTGCCTTTTTTTATCAAAAGCTTCTGTGCAACTGTCCCTCTAAGTATGCTGGCAAGCTGGTGCCTTATAGGTTCTCTTTCGTGCGGCTCAAAGGAGTTGATTATCCTGTTTATTGTCTGCACGGCATCGGTCGTATGTAGTGTAGAGAATACCAGGTGACCTGTTTCGGCTGCTTTTAGCGCGCTTGTGATAGTATCCCTGTCACGCATTTCCCCGATAAGTATAATGTCCGGGTCCTGCCTGAGCGCATATTTAACCGAAGCGGGAAAACTCTCTGCGTCTGTGCCTAACTGCCTTTGTGAAAATACACATTTTTTGTTCTTATGTACGAATTCAATCGGGTCTTCAATTGTTATCACGTGTTTAGGCTGGGTATTGTTCAAATAATTAAGGATTGTGGCCAGTGTTGTTGATTTACCGCTTCCTGTGGGGCCGGTAACCAGCACGAGGCCGTTGTTATAGTTTACAAATTCTTCAAGTACACGTGGAAGGCAAAGGTCTTCAATAGAAGGCACATCTATGGGCACAACTCTTAACACCAGCCCGGGCTTGCCGTTATCCCTGAAGAAGTTAACCCTGAATCTTGCTATATCAGGCATTTCCATTGAAAAATCAAAATCAAAGTTCGTTTTTATTTTGTGCTGAAGCTTTGAGGGGACAATAATCCCTAAAATAGTATCCATTGTAGGTTCATCAATGATGTCGTATTTTGTTTTCAGCATAATGCCGTCTTTTCTTACGACAGGCACTGAATTTACCCTGAGGTGTATGTCGGAAACGCCTTGTTTTACCGCTAATTTTAAAAATGTATCAATTTCAAATTTTAGTTCTGAACCGGGTTGTTCCTGCCCCATCGGTTCTCCGAGATTAAAATATTGTTCCTGGTTCATATGTTGTCCCCTATTATTTTTAAGTTTTAACTAATTATTTGTATTTTATATTATGTTCCCTGTTTTGGACAGGGAGTAAAAATTTTCTCAAATCTATCTGGAATTGTTAAAGGGCTTCGCCCTTTAACTACCTTCAGGGTGGGGGAGGCGGGGATTTGAGAAAATTTTTTAAATTTTAGTTATTTTTTAAACATGACCATATCCCGCCAACAAGACCGAATATGGAAAAAATTATTGTGAAAACCGGCACTTCAATTGAAAAAAAATTATCAATAAACCTCCCGAGAAAAAAACCGGCAATAATAGAAACAAAAAGCCTGAAAGGAATATCTAGCATTCCACAACCCTGCTTTTTCCGCACCTTCTCGGGTCAGAGGCCGCCGTGAGCCTGTCTTTGTTAAGCCTCACGCACTGCACTCCGCCAAAATACATATCAATATCGTCAAATTTAACTATTTTCCAGCTATCCGGCACCTGGCTTTCATCAATATCAAGCTGTGATTCCACCACCAGCGTGTTGTCCTCCCAGTGAACACGGGGCATTTTTAGCGCTTCTTCAATGGAAAGCCCGAGTTCTGATATGTTAATGATTGTCTGCATAAGTGCAGAGGTTATCCTCGATGCGCCGGGGGAGCCTATTACAAGGATATCCCCGTTTTTCTCATCAACGCCGATAGTGGGAGTCATTCCGCTGACCAGCCTCATTCCCGGGTCGAGGGCATGAAGTCCGAACGGGTTTAGTTCAAGTTCTCCAAGGGTATTGCCAAAGCATATGCCCAGCCCGGGGGCTGCTACGCCTGAACCGTAGCCCATACTCATAGTTATACTGCACGAATAACCCATATCGTCCGCACATGAAATCTGGGTAGTGTTGGGGCTTGGAATTATGTTTTCGTATCTTTCAAGGATATAGTCGTCCTTTACTAATTTATACAGGTCATTAAAGTCCCTGCTGTCTTTTTTAAATAATGAATACCTGTCATTGAGCGCAGTGCAAATTATTTTCCCTATTTTTGCAACCGCATCAGGGGTATAACCTTTAAATCCGATATGCGATAGGGCTTTTAGCATTTGAATAAGGGTAATGCCGCCGATGGCAGGCGGCGGGTTTGTGTAAATATCATATTTGCCGTAATGAGTTTTTAATGCTTTTCTTTCTATAACCTGATAGTTTTTCAGGTCTTCAATCGTGAGCAGTCCTCCGCCTTTTCTTATATAGTCTGATATTTCCCGGCCTAGCTCACCGCCGTATATTATATCAGTGCTTTTTTCGGCTATAAGTTCAAATGTGTTGGCCAAATCCGGATTTTTCATAGCATAGCCCTTAGTGGGGATTTTTCCGTCATCAGTGGAAAGTAGGCTTTTTGAGTACTCGGTGAACCAGTGGATTTTTTCAGCGGAAATCGACAGCCAGTATGCGATTGTACCATTTAAGGGTACTCCTTCCCTTGCGTGTTTTATTGCAGGCGCAAGGACTTCGCCCATTGACAGGTTTCCGAACCGTTTTGATATAATTTCAAGTCCTTTTGCTGTTCCGGGGACGCCAATAGAGCCGTAACCGGTTAGCACATCAATACCGATTCCGTATGGCACGTGGATTTTTCTAATGTTTTTCCCGAATTCACTTTTGTCAAGGCCTATTCCCGGCATGGCGTCGAAAAAATCAAACACTACAGGTTCATGCCCGGGGGCTTTCAGCGTGGCAAATCCTCCGCCTCCTATGCTGCACATAAGGATATTTGAAACCATCAAATCAAAAGCACCGGCCACTGCCGCATCTATCGCATTCCCCCCGTATTTTGCAACCTCAGCCGCAGCGTCTGTGGCATGCGGCGTACAGCTTGCTATTGCGATTTTAGAAGGTTTTGGTTTCTCACTCATTTTATAGGTCTTTAAAATTTTTTTAAATTTGTTATAATACTAATAAAGGGCTGGGTGGTTGCCAGCCACCCATTTAAAAGCCCGTTTATTTGACGAAGGGAACTAGCAGTTCAGCTAGTTCTTTTTTGTTTGTCAGGAAGAAAACTATTATCATTAAGATAAGCAGTTCTCGTTCATTGACATTCATCCTTAACCGCATTGGCATATCACCTCCTTTCTCCGTCTATTCCACGTTTCTAGCGTGTCCGGAGGGGAAGTGTTCCGCAAAATAATTCGCAGGGGCTTACCCGATTAATTTTCAATGTACATTTACATATTATAATATAATATAACTTATGAGTAACCATGATATTTATCAAGACAAAAAAAGCGCAGTGAAGCTTGCTAAAGCGCTTGAAACAATAAAAAACATCCTGCACAAACAGCCTGAAAATGAAGAAAACATTTTTGCGGCCGTACTTCAGGAAGTTAAGACTTTAGTGCCTTATGAGCAGGCAGTTATTTTGTTGCTTGAAGGGGATTCTTTAATCATCAGGCATTGTGAAAATATACAGGGCCCGGACTGTTTAAATTATCGCAAGGTTTTTACATCAAAGGACAAAAACCTCTTAACTATAATTAGAAAACGCACAAGTCTTTTAGAAAAGGATAGTTCTTCTGTAATATCGGAGCTTGAGATTGATTTCAGGGAAAATGCCGGCTCTGTTGCGGCAGTCCCTCTTTTCATCAGGGAAATGGTTTATGGAATACTGGTTTTAACAAGGAAAAAACAAGGAATTTTCACGGGTGATGATGTAAAAATACTCGAAAGCCTTATGTCCGCGGCTTCTTACATAATCAAGGACGCTGAGCTGAGCAGTGTTTTCAGGATGCAGCTCAATATCCTCAAGGACAACATAAACCAGCGCACAAAAGCACTTGAGCTCATTAAAGAACAGAACCAGAAAATACTTGAAGCTGACAGGATAAAAAATGAATTTTTATCAAATATGTCGCATGAGCTAAGGACGCCGTTGAATGCGATTATTGGCCTCTCTGAGGCGTTAAACATGAACATATTTGGCGAATTAAACGAAAAACAGGCCGAATATGTTGATGACATTCACGCAAGCGGGCGGCATCTTTTGGATATGATAAATGACCTGCTTGACCTGTCAAAGATTGAGTCGGGGAAAATGCAGTTAAACAGGGAAATTTTTGACGTTAAAAATTCCCTTGATGAAGTAATAAGCATCGTCAAGCCGCTTGCTGACAAGAAATCAATAAATGTAACTGTTTCAGAAAAAAATAAAAGAATCAAAATAAACGCAGACAGAAGAAAATTTCACCAAGTTTTATATAACCTGCTTAGCAACGCAATAAAATTCACCGGGGAAAGCGGTAATATTACAGTAACTTTGAGCATAAAGGGAAATGAGCTGGAATGTTCGGTTAAAGACGACGGCATAGGGATTGCTCCGGAGTATCATGATAAAATATTTGAAAAGTTCCACCAGGTCTGCGGTTCATTCCCGGAAAGGACTTGCAGTACAGGACTGGGACTTACAATAACAAGAGAACTGGTTGAGATGCATAATGGCAAGATAAAACTGGAAAGCGAAGAGGGAAAAGGAGCTAACTTTATTTTCACACTTCCTTTAAGAGAGAAAACAAACAGTGAAAAATCAGGTTATTGAATTATAATTTAGGTAGTTAGAGAAAATGAGGAGGTAAAAATGATTAACTTCAGCTTGAATTCTGATGTTAAAAAAGAATTAGTAAGGGGTTTTACTGTTATTCTTATAAGCATTGCCGCCTCTACGGCAATAAGTCTTTTCTTGATCTCGCCAAAGGCTTCGGCGCCTGCTTTTCCTTTAATAGAAAAACAAAAAGAAGGCCCGAATGTTACTTCAGGCATTACAAAAATTATTTTTTGCAATGAAGATTTAATAGCTGATATAGTCGAGGAAATCTCTCCTTCTGTCGTGCATATTGTAACCGAAGTAGAGCATACAATTACCGCTGACCCACGGCAGTTTTTCTTTGAGGATGAGTTTTTCAGGCGTTTTTTCGGTTATGACCCTCATAATTTTGAAATTCCAAGGCCTCAGTTAAAGAGAAAAACATCAGGCACAGGCTCAGGGACAATTATAAGCGAGGATGGCTATATCCTGACAAATTATCACGTTGTGCAGAACGCTTCTAAAATAATTGTACAAATCATTAACGACAAGGAATATGAGGCAAAGCTGGTAGGGAAAGACAAGTACAGCGACCTTGCCATTATAAAAATACAAGAAAAAGGGCTTAAGCCGGCAAAAATGAGTGACAGCTCACAAATAAGGCCCGGCCAGTGGGCAATAGCGGTAGGCAGCCCACATGGCCTCGACCATACAGTAACATTGGGGATAATAAGCGCTGTGAGCAGGGATGTGCCGCAGCTTTCAAATGTAAGTTTCATACAGACAGACGCCGCAATTAACCCGGGGAATTCCGGCGGCCCCCTGTTAAATATAAAGGGGGAAGTGGTTGGTATTAATACCGCTATAATAGGCACTGCTCAGAATATAGGGTTTGCTATCCCTGTTAACACAGCAAAAAAAATAGTGGGACAGCTAAAATCTGGAGAAACAATAGGTCATCCCTGGATAGGTATTGGGATGAGCCCTCTAACAGAGGAACTGGCAAACGCGCTTGGTGTCCCGGAGAAAACAGAGGGTGTGGTAGTAAGCAAAGTACTGCGTAATTCCCCGGCAGAGGAGCAGGGACTGGAGGCTGGCGATATTATCCAGAGGATTGACGGCAAGAAAATAAGCGGCCCTAAAGAGGTTACAAAAATAGTCAAAGATAAAAAAGTTGGCGAAACAGTAAATATACAGATATTAAGAAATGGCCAGATGCTTGGTAAAAAGGTAAAACTTGGAAACTGGGGCGAGGATGAGTCAGCTGAATAATACTCAGACAGTCCCTTTAGAAGAGGTTTGCGAGGAGTGGTTTTTGAAAAATTTCACCAGGACTGAATGGCCGGTTTATGATTTTTGTAAAAGAATATTTGATATTATTGCCGCAATTATCATCCTAACGGTCACTTCGCCGGTGCTTGCCGTTATAGTCTTTGTTGTAAAGATGCACGATGGCGGCCCTGTAATGTATTTGCAGGATAGAGTGGGCAAAAAAGGTAAAACATTCAGGCTGTATAAGTTGAGGACAATGTGTAAAGGCGCTGACAGGGCCGGGATGTTGGATGAAGGCAATACGAGCGACAGTAGGGTAATTCCCTTTTGCCGCTGGGTAAGAAAAGCGCGGTTCGATGAAATTCCGCAGATGGTGAATATTATAAAAGGAGATATGGGCATTGTTGGCCCCAGGCCGGAATTCGTTGATTTTGTCAGGAAATATGAAGAGGAAATACCTTTTTATAATAAAAGACATCTTATAAAGCCCGGCTGGACAGGCTGGGCGCAAATAAACCTCGGCCACTGCGTCAGTATTGATGACATAAGGAAAAAATTGGAGTACGATTTTTTTTATATAAAAAACAGGAATATTTTCTGGGACTTTTGGATTTTATTAAAAGCAATATTCCTTGCCCTGAGCGGAAGACATGCATAAAAAAACGCTAAAAATACTTTCTCTTGGCTTTTATCCCGATTATGTGGCCACCGGGGAAATGCTTTATGAAATAGCCGCAAAGCTCACCGGTAGTTTTGACGTGGAGGTTTCGGTTCTGACCGCACAGCCGTCTTTTATAAAAAAGAATAAACTGGAAAAAAAAGAAAATTTGAACGGAATAAATGTTGAGAGGCTGAGTATTATTAATTTCAACAAAAATACTTTTTGGGGCAAGGTTTTAAACTCGTGGTCATTTTTTTTCAGGGCCCTGGTTGTCCTTACATTCGACAAAAAACGCGATTGGCTGCTTATTCCTACAGGACCGCCGCTTTTGCCGCTAGTCGGGGTTTGCTTAAAGCTTATTAAAAACCAGAAATATATCTGCCTGATTGAGGATATTTATCCTGAAATAGCCTGGAAGCTTGGCTATATTAAAAAGGACGGGATTATACATAAAATATGGGACATCTTGCAAAAAATTTCGATTGTTAATGCGGATAAAATCGTTGTGCTTTCTTTAGATATGAGAGATTATATCCTTAATTGGTGCACAGGCCTTGATAAAGACAAAATAAACCTCATCCCGCACCACGCTAATGAGGCTAATATCAGAATTATACCAAAAGTTGATAACTATTTTATAGATAAATACAACCTTAAAGACAAATTTATCGTTGAATACTCAGGTAACATAGGAAGAATTCACGAATTTCAGACAATTTTGCAGGCGGCAAGTGAGTTAAAACCTTATCAGGATATTGTATTTATTTTTATAGGGGATGGAGGGAAAAAACAGGAAATACAGGAAACAGTCAATGTAATGCTTTTGCCATACCAGGCAAGGGAAGAACTAACCTATTCATTGGGAATGGGGGATGTTCAACTTATCTCGCTTGGGGATGGTTATGAAAACCTGGCCGCTCCCTGCAAATTGTATGGCATACTGGCAGCAGGAAAGCCTATTATTTACGTTGGGCGGCAAAACTATATATCTAAAATCCTGCAAAATCACGAATGTGGCTATACAGTCGATTTTGACTCTAAAAAATTATCAGGGCTTATTTTGCAGTTAAAAAATTCACCAAATTTGCTTTTACAACAAGGGATAAACAGCAGGAAACTGTTTAAGGAAAATTATACTCTGGAAAAAATTAGCCGGAAGTATTATGAGCTTTTGTAATTCCTTCAGCCGCCAAATCAGCGTCAACCATTAATTTTACCAGCTCTTTAAATGAAACTTTCGGTTCCCAGTTAAGTTTTTGCTTTGCTTTTGTCGCATCGCCAATTAGCAGGTCAACTTCCGCAGGTCTGAAATACCTTGGATCAATTTCAACGTACCTGTTCCAGTTCAGACCAACATAACCAAACGCTTCATCAAGAAATTCCCGGATTGAGTGCGTTTCGCCTGTTGCTATGACGTAGTCTTCAGCTTTATCCTGCTGGAGCATTAGCCACATAGCTTCGACGTAGTCTTTTGCATATCCCCAGTCACGCTTTGAGTCAAGGTTTCCAAGATATAGCTTGTCCTGTTTGCCGGCCATGATGCGGGCAAGGGCCTTTGTGATTTTTCTTGTTACAAAGGTTTCGCCCCTTTTGGGGGATTCGTGGTTAAACAGAATGCCGTTACAGGCATATAAATCATAGCTTTCCCTGTAGTTTACGGTCGCCCAGTAAGCATAGAGCTTTGCAACAGCGTAAGGGCTTCTCGGATAAAACGGTGTGGTCTCTTTTTGCGGGACTTCCTGGACTTTTCCGTATAGTTCACTTGAAGAGGCCTGATAAAATTTTGTTTTTATCTCAGTTTCCCGAATAGCGTCTAAAATCCTTACAGTGCCTATTCCGGTGACATCGCCGGTGTATTCGGGGATGTCGAAGCTGACTCTAACGTGGCTCTGTGCGCCGAGATGGTAGATTTCATCAGGATGTATCTTTTCCAGCAGTCTTGAAATATTGGAACTGTCAGCCAGGTCACCGTAATGAAGGAATAATTTTGTTCCTTTTATGTGGGGATCGCTGTATAGGTGGTCGATTCTGTCTGTATTAAAAGAACTGGAACGTCTTATCATCCCATGTACTTCATATCCCTTGTCAAGAAGCAGTTCTGTTAAATATGAGCCGTCCTGGCCTGTTATACCTGTAATAAATGCTTTTTTCATTACAATTTAACCCTTTCTGTCATGTAGGCTTTTATTTTGTCATAGGTGACTTTTTCGCCTTTTTTAAGTGTTTTTAATGCTAATAAATAGGCCTTTGCGGTATCCAGCGAGGTAAAACAGGGTATTTTATATTGCTCAGAGTATGTTCTTAGCCTGAAACCGCATCTTCTCAAGTCTTTCCCGATAGTGGGGGTGTTTATGACTATGTTTATATGCTTATTTTTAATCATGTCATGTATGGTGTCAAAGTCAAATTTGTTCACTTCTTCAGGGTAAATGCCGTTTTTGCGCAGGAATTCGGCGGTTAGCTGTGTGGAGATGATGCCGAATCCCAGCTCCTGAAATTCTTTTACAATGGGCAATGCTTCGTCTTTATCAGCTTTTTTGATTGAAATCATAAGGTTACCCTTGTCAGGGAATACATACCCAGCTCCCTGAAAAGCTTTTACAAGAGCTTTTTCGTAGTTTGAATCAATTCCAAGCACTTCTCCCGTAGACTTCATTTCCGGGGTTACTGCCGTGTCTACGTTATGCAGTTTCTGGAATGAAAATACCGGAGCTTTAACCGCAATCAGGTCTGTATGAGGCAGTAAACCGGTGCCATATTCTAATTTCTTTAATTTGTCCCCGGTAATTACATGTACGGCTATTTTTACCATTGGAACTCCCGTCACTTTGCTTATTATAGGGACGGTCCTGGACGCTCTGGGGTTGACTTCTATTACATATACATCATCCCCCCTCACAACAAACTGTATGTTCATCAGGCCTGAAACCTGTAAAGCCTTTGCCAGCCTCCGGGTATAGTCAACTATTTTTTCGATAACGTGTTCGGGGATTGTACGGGTGGGGTATGAACAGAAGCTGTCGCCGGAATGGACGCCCGTGCGCTCAATATGTTCCATTATTCCCGGGATAAGTATGTCTTCACCGTCGGAAATAGCGTCAACTTCCACTTCCTTGCCTTCTATGTACTGGTCTATAAGAATAGGGTACTCGGAAGACAGGGCTACCGCTTCTTTTACATAGGAGGTTAGCTCTTCATCCGTATTTACTACCTGCATTGCCCGCCCGCCAATTACGTAAGAAGGCCTTACAAGAACCGGATAGCCAATATTATTTGCGGTGATTACAGCTTCTTTAAGGGTAGTAACAGCTGCGCCTTTGGGCTGCGGAATTTTAAGCTCTGTAAGGAGTCTTTCAAATAAATTTCTGTCTTCTGCCACGTTTATTGATTCAACAGATGTTCCAAGTATCTGAACCCCTCTTTTGAGAAGCTTAGGGGCAAGGTTAATGGCGGTCTGGCCGCCAAACTGGACGATAACACCCTTTGGCATTTCCTTTCTTATAACGTTGAAAACGTCTTCAATATATAGTGGTTCAAAGTATAGTTTATCAGATGTATCAAAGTCCGTGCTTACGGTTTCGGGGTTATTATTTATTATTATTGATTCATAGCCTACGTCACGAATTGCCCATACAGCGTGAACCGAGCAGTAATCAAATTCTATGCCCTGCCCTATCCTGATAGGGCCTGAGCCAAGCACTATAATCTTTTCTTTTTTACTGATAACGTTCTCTTCTTCCTGTTCAAAGGTGGAATAGTAGTACGGAGTCGCTGATTCAAACTCGGCTGCGCAGGTGTCAACCATCTTGTAAACCGGATATAGATTGTGTGCGCGGCGCAGCGTATCAAGCGCTTCTATTGATTCTTTTGATAAATCCTGGATTTCAACATCGGTAAAACCCATAGTTTCTGCTTTTTTGAGGAGTTCTATAGTTAAAGGCTCTGCCTGGAGTCTGTTTTCTATTTCTATTATGTTGCTAATTTTTTTAATAAACCATTTGTCTATTTTGGTTATTATATTTACTCTTTTTATTGAAATGCCTTTTCTTAAGGCTTCTGCAACTGTAAATATTCTTTCATCATCGCATATTTCAAGCCTTTTCATCAGCTCATCCTTTGAAAGCATGGCCAGATGTTCTTTTCTCAGGCCAGTTTCCTTTCCCTCAAGGGAAATAACAGCTTTCAGGAAAGAACTTTCAAAGTTCCTGTCAATGGCCATGACCTCACCGGTAGCTTTCATCTGCGTGCCGAGCCTTCTGTCGGCGTATGAAAACTTGTCAAAAGGCCATTTGGGGATTTTTGTGACTACATAGTCAAGCGCCGGTTCAAATGAGGCCATTGTTTTCTTTGTCACATAATTTGGAATCTCGTGTAAGTTAAAACCTACAGCGATTTTGGCGGCTATTTTTGCAATTGGATAACCGGCGGCCTTGGACGCAAGCGCTGAAGAGCGGCTTACCCGGGGGTTTACCTCAATTACTATGTAATCCATATTTTCTGTATTTAATGCAAACTGTACGTTACACCCGCCTTCAATTTTCAATGCCCTTATTATATTGAGGGAGGAAGTCCTTAAAAGATGGTATTCCTCGTCACGAAGGGTTTGGGAGGGCGCAACAACTATGCTGTCCCCTGTATGAACTCCGACAGGGTCTATGTTTTCCATATTACAAACCACTATGCAGGTGTCGTTGGAGTCGCGCATGACTTCGTATTCGATTTCTTTCCAGCCTGCAACGCTTTTTTCCAGCAGTACCTGGCGAATTCTGCTGTATAAAAGGCCTGTGTATATGGTGTTTTTGAGTTCCTGCTCGTTATGGGCAATACCGCCACCTGTGCCACCCAGTGTATAAGCTGGTCTTACTATAATTGGATACCTTATTTCCTCTGCAAATTTAACACCGTCCTCAATGTTGTCCACGATAGTGCTTGGTGGAATCGGTTCGCCGATATCCTGCATCAGTTTTTTAAAGCTCTCTCTGTCTTCAGCCTGTTTAATGGCTTCCAGTGGCGTGCCGAGGAGCTTAACGTTATATTTATCGAGAATGCCCGCTTCATGCAGTTCTATTGCGAGGTTAAGTCCTGTTTGTCCGCCCAGGGTCGGCAAAAGCCCGTCAGGTCTTTCCTTGTCTATAATATAATCCAGCGCTTCGATGTTCAAAGGCTGGATATAGATATGGTCGGCTATATTGTCGTCTGTCATAATGGTTGCGGGGTTACTGTTGACCAGGACGACTTCAAAACCTTCTTCTTTCAATGCTTTGCAGGCCTGAGTCCCCGCATAGTCAAATTCGGCGGCCTGCCCTATTATTATCGGGCCCGAACCTATAACCAGTATCTTTTTCAGGTCGTTATTCTTGGGCATATATCCGTTCCTCGCCAGAATGCTTTGATAAATAATAGCACCAAAAAAAAATAGAAAAAAGTTTGTAGCAGAAAAATACTTGACAAATAAAAATTAAATTGGTATTATGGTACCAATTAATCAAATACATTAAAACCAAATGACAAACATTTTGAAAATATCAGAAGCGGCATCATTAGCATTACATGCGATGATAATCCTGGCAAAAAGAAGGGATGAGCTTATTTCAGTTAAATTTATCGCTGATGAGTTTGATGTGTCCGCTAACCATCTTTCAAAAGTAATGCAAAGACTGGTTAAATCTGACCTTGTGCATTCAATTAAAGGCAATAGGGGCGGATTTAAACTTGCTCATAACCCGGAACACATTACTTTTCTGGAAATATACGAAGCCATAGACGGTAAATTCAGGCCATCAGGGTGTCTTTTAAGCAGAAAACCCTGCGAGTCAACCAAATGTATAATGGGCGACCTTATAAAATCAGTTAACACTCAGGTAGAAGAATACTTCAAGAATAAGAAATTAAGCGAATTTATAGAATAAAATTTTTTAATTACAAACAGGTAAATAAGTACCATAATACTATATACAGGAGCAACAAAATGAAAAGAAAAATTATAAAAATAGATGAAGAGAAGTGCACAGGCTGCGGAAACTGCATGCCTGACTGCCCGGAGGGCGCATTGCAGATCATTGACGGCAAGGCAAGGCTGGTAAGTGACCTTTTTTGCGATGGGTTGGGCGCATGCATAAAGGCATGCCCGTTTGACGCTATGGCAGTTGAAGAAAGAGAGGCAGAGCCTTACGATGAATTTAAAGTAATGGAAAATGTGGTAAAAGGGGGCAAAAACGTCATAAAAGCCCATCTTAAACACCTTAAGGAACACGGTGAAGACGGATATTATAACGATGCGGTTGAGTATTTGAAACAGAATAACGTAGAAATTCCGCAACCTGACGAGGAAAAGTCGATGCCATACGGGTGTCCCGGTACGATGCAGAAAGAGTTAGCCGGTAAATCATCAGAACTCAGGAACTGGCCTATCCAGCTAAAACTATTAAACCCAAACGCAGCATACCTAAACAATTCTGATCTGGTTATTGCTGCTGACTGCACAGCTTTTGCATACTCAAATTTCCACTCAAAATTCCTTAGAAACAGGGTTTTAATGATGTTTTGCCCTAAATTAGACGCAGGCCTTGAAGTTTATGTAGAAAAACTTGCCCGAATATTTGAAAATCAGGACATAAAATCAGTTTCAATCGTGCATATGGAAGTGCCGTGCTGCGGGGGCGTGGAAATGGTTGTCGCAGAGGCAATGCAGCAAGCGGGCAAAAATATATTAATAAAGGACTACACAGTATCCTTAAACGGTGAATTAGTATAGAGAGGAATGACGATTATGAAAAAAGAAGAATTTGGAAAAATTATTAATCTGGCTGAATCTATAGGCTATCAGGATAATACCATAGTAAGCAGGGTATTTTTAACTAAAAACCAGGCTTCAGTGACCTTATTCGTTTTTAACAGGGGTGAAACTATAGATACACATACCGCACCTGTTGATGCGATGGTGAATGTAGTTGAAGGCGAAGCGGAAATCACCATAGCAAATGAGGTTTTCAGCCTGAGAGCCGGGGAAACAATAATTATGCCGGCAAAAGTCCCGCATTCATTAAAAGCGGTTCAGAAATTTAAAATGTTGTTAGTAAAGATTTAAAAAAAGGAGAATTTCAATGATATTTGGAAAATTTTTCGGAAAAAAGACAGATTATTGCAGTAAAGAAGGAGGTAACACTATGAATATGTTTTGTTTCCAGTGCGAGCAGACAGCAAAAGGAACAGGCTGTACAGCCGTGGGGGTGTGCGGAAAAGAGCCTGAAATAGCAAATTTACAGGATATTATTATGGATAATTTAAAAGAGCTGGGCTTTTATGCAAATAAAAGGCCGTCTGATGATGATATCAATAAAGCAGTGCTTGAAGGGCTTTTTACAACAGTTACAAACGTAAATTTTGACCCGCAGCGGCTGGAAAAAGTTAACAGTGAAATTATAGAGCTTATTAAAAAAATCAAAATAGACGAAAAGCCTGAAGTTTCGTCAGGGCAGGCAGTGTCAATAACCGAAAGAAAAGAACTCTTCGGTGAAGACATTGTTTCATTACAGGAGATTTTAACTTATGGGATGAAAGGCGCAGCAGCATATGCAGACCATGCAAGAATCCTTGGGCAGGAAGATGAAAGTGTTTACAGGTTTTTCATCAGTTCACTAAGCCTTTTAACAAAGAAAAATCCAACGGTTGAAGAGCTTTTAAACGCCTCATTAAAATGCGGTGAAATAAACCTGAGAGTAATGGAATTGTTAGATGCGGCGAATACAGGTACATACGGTCATCCTGAACCCACACAGGCCAGAATTACACCTGTAAAGGGCAAGGCAATCCTTGTATCAGGCCACGACCTTAAAGACCTTGAAGAACTTTTAAAACAGACTGAAGGTAAAGGCATAAAAGTTTATACCCACGGCGAAATGCTTCCCTGCCTTGCGTACCCCGAGCTCAAAAAGTACAAACACCTTGTCGGTAATTACGGCGGGGCATGGCAGGACCAGAAAAAAGAATTTGCCGACTTCCTGGGCGCAATTTTAATGACCACAAACTGCATACAGAACCCGGCAGGCTATTCTGACAGGATATTCACATGCGGGCTGGTGGCATGGCCTGGCGTCAAGCATATTTCTGACAGGAAATTCCAGCCTGTGATTGATGCTGCACTGCAAGCAGACGGGTTTGCAGAAGATGGTGAGGAAAAATATATTACAATCGGATTTGGCCATAATGCAGTGCTGGGAGTTGCCGATAAAGTGGTCGATGCGGTAAAAGCAGGCCAGATAAAACATTTCTTCCTCGTTGGTGGTTGTGATGGCGCAAAAACCGGCAGGAACTACTATACCGAGTTTGCCCAGAAAGTGCCGGATGACTGTGTAATCCTGACACTTGCCTGCGGTAAGTACAGGTTTAACAAGCTGGAGTTCGGAGATATCGGCGGAATACCAAGACTGCTCGATATAGGACAGTGTAATGACGCTTATTCAGCTGTAAAAATCGCTGTTGCGCTTGCTGAGGCATTTGACACAGACGTTAACAGCCTGCCGTTGTCAATGGTGCTGTCATGGTATGAGCAGAAGGCCGTGGCTATTCTTTTGACCCTGCTGCACCTGGGTATTAAGAATATCAAGCTGGGGCCGTCGTTACCGGCGTTTATCACACCGACCGTACTGAACGTACTGGTTAAAAAGTTCAGTATTGCGCCGATTACAACACCGGAAGAGGATTTAAAGCAAATACTGGGATATGTTCCGGCTTAACTAAAAATTAGAGGGGCGCATAGCGCCCCTCTTTCACCTCATTATCACCCTGTTAGTTAAAGGGTTTTGCTCTGTATAATATAAGCGCCGGCTGGTCTATAGTAATAGGATTGTGTGGTGAACCGTCTTTTCCGATTTTGAAGACTTTTCCGTCATCCCTTACTTTATATTTTTCTCTTTTATTTTCATCTGTTTCTTTATCCAGAGCATTGTAATAAATTGTACCCGGCTCAAGTCCGCCGCCCGGTACGCCTAACTCGCCCTGTCTGGTGGTGTCAAGATATGGTATGGTCTGTGATTTCACTTTGTGCCCTTCTCTGGAAGTGTTTATAATCGCAATCACATCTGTATTTTTGTTATAGCGATATAGTGCGGCCAATCCTTGCCCTTGAGGCTTTTTCATAAGAATCGTCTGGCCGTCTACCAGCGGTGAAAGCTCTTTTTTAAGTTTTCCTGTCCTAAGAGTGGTTATTTTTCTTAATTCAAAGTTAAAATCCTTTACAAAATCTTTTCCATTTTGTTTTGAGAGCCATTCGTAGTGGACACGATTTCTGTTTTGCAGGAATACGTTCTTTCCTTCTGACTCAAGACCTGTTTCAGCGGTATCTTCGCCATTATACATGGTAGGGCTGCCCGGCAGGATAGCTTTATAAAGTTCTACTGCTTTTATTGCTTCCATACCCGGGGTTACAAAGTTTTTATATATCTTATCGCCAAGCGCCTCAAGTTTTTTTGTGTCAATGTATTCATTAACATGTTCAGCTTCACGGACTATGTCCTTCCAGTTATGGTTTACAGCGCGCCTTGCAAAGTGCTGCGTTAGCCTGTTGCCATAATCTTTGCCTTTGAATTTACCCATTACGAGGTTACTGATGGCCTGTTTGACGGTATTGTCTGTCTTGGCATTTGTATTGCCTTCAGCAGCTTTTTCGTAAGCAGTGTATATAGCGTCAGCAGCTACGATTGCCGGAGCGTAAAGGTTTTTTATTTCATTAATATCATTTAATTTTTCTTTTTCACCTTTTAAAATTTTTATGAGGCCTTCTTTTGCTATTCTTTCATCTTTTTCGACCCATTCTGCATTCCAGTTTTGTATTACAAAGTCCCACTTTTTCTCATCATTATTGGCTGTTATTTCTTCGTTGTTCCACCAGTCGGGGTCGTGTTTTCCAAAGGATTTATCAAATATTTCTTTTATTCCTGTTAAATATTTCTTTTGATTTTGTTCAAAATCTTTTATTTTTTCTAATTTTTCAGCAATTCCAGTCCCTTCCCACCTTTTAAGTCTTTTAGGCGTAAGTTTTATATCTCCCCTGAATTCGCCCATATCAATAGAAAGCGCATGGAGTGAGCGCATCATGTCGTGGTTGTCTGTAAATACGTGTGAATATAAAACGCTGTCAGCCGGGCCCTGTTTTGTGTGGCCGGGGAAATCACTATTGTCCCATCCGGAAAAAACTTTTTGCTTTATAAACTCGAACGGGTCATCCATACCCTTTGCCATTTCAGGGATTGAACTGAACAGGTAGCTATAATTACTTACTGTAGTAAATCCGGTTGTTTCAAGGAATTTTTGCTCTACTGTTCCCAGGTTTGGATAATTTCCTTTGTCTTCATCTTCGCCAACGCCTTTATATACAGAACGCAGGTTGGAAGACTCGCCAATAGCGTAATATTTCGGGTTTTGCTTTTTAACGCTGTCAATAAACCTGCCCCAGAACTCGCGGACTTTGTCCCAGTTTTCAGCGAATGTGTTTGCTGTGCGTGGTTCTCCGCCATTCTCTTCCATTTCCCTGATTACATCGCCCATCTTTGCAACGTCCCTGGCCGCGTCAATACGCCATTCAAGGCCGGATTCTGTCTTATTCAGGATAAGCTTTGAAACCTTTAGTGTATCGCCGTCCAGCCTTTGAACTTTCTTTTCAAGGTATTTTGTCAGATTTTCAATATCTTCTATACTTAGGTGCTTGTTTATCCCATTAGAAAAAGAATTCACAAGGCTATCTGCTTCTGCTTTAGGGCTTGCCTGACTTCTGTTTTCCCAGTTTTTAAAACTGTTTTCGTACAGTTTATCCCTGTCAAATTCAAGTTCTTCGCCTGTTTTGAGGCTGTCCGACGTAGGGGATGTATTAGCTATGGCTTTGGCTGCGATGAATTTCATGATATCACTGGTAATTATACGGAAAGTAGCCTTTGCTTCTTCAGAGTTAAAGTTGCCTTTATCATCCATCGGCATTTTTTTGCTCAAGATTTCGCTGCTTTCAATTATTTCCTTAATAATAGGGGTTATGTCTTTTTCATAGACCCTGTCCATTTTTTTGTATACAGCGCTCATTTCTTTGAGGTCTTTTTCATAGTCTTTTTTTGTGGCAAGATCGTATCTTGAAACGCCAATAAGCTCAGGCTTGTAGGCCAGTTTTTTAATGTGCGGGCTTGCAAGCACAGAGCATACCTCATCAGGAAAATCTATCGCTTCAAGAGGATAAGACATAATTCCTTCTGTTATGCTTTCCGGCAGCGGTGCTATCGGGAGGCTATATTTGCCGACAAGGAGGTTTTGCAGCTGTTTAGTATTGATTAGTTTACTTTCTTCCGGGATTTTTCCCTCTTCTGCCAGCTCATCAATAGCTTTTTTGAAATTTTCTGCTGTTTTAGGCTTGTCGTTGAGTTTTTCACTTAACTGCTTTGCTGTGTATTCTGAAAGAGTTTTTTCGGTTTCAGCTGTCCAGTATTCACCTACCTGTGCTATATTGTCCTGCACCTGAGCGGATGCTTTTCTTAATGGTTTTAGTTCTTCCTCATCAAGCATGTTTTCTTCTGTTTTTGTAGTGAAGAACCTGAGTTTTAAAATGTCATTCTGTCCGTCCCACGGGTCAATATTGCTCACGGCGCCTCTTGCCTGGACAAGCGTAAATTCTTTTCCCCAGTTGAGCTTGTTTCCTGTAGCAAATATAATCGGGTCGATTTTATTATAATCATCTTTTATTTTGCTTAATGCTATATCTAATTTTTTCGGGTCAATTTCAAAAGAAGCAAGCTGCACAGAATCATAAAAGTCTTTTGTTTCATTAGGATTAGTGAATTTTTCATTATCGTATGTCTGTATTAAATCCCCGTTGTTTTGCTCTTTTTCCTGCACATAACGCCTATCAAAGAGTTGTATTTTAGTAGGAAGGGCAGAGTTATAACGCGGATTTTCTATAATTTCAGGTTTTGATTCTCCTTCAAGGTATTCAAGGCGATACGGGCCATTAATAATTTTTATTCCAAAGTTCGCTTTTGCTTCTTTTGCATCATCATCTGGCAATAGAGGTGCATTTACGGGGTTATCTTCGTCAAAAGCAAAGAACCACCTGTAGAAAGGCGAATCTTTCCCGTATTTTTCTATATCTTTAAGGTGTATGCCTTCCCAGCTCTCGTTTACGAATGCCCCGTCGGCTATAAAGCCCATTCCTCTTTTGAAAAGTTCCTTCTGGAGAGTTTTAAAATCACTCACGGTACCTCTTATCGGGTCAACCTGATAAGGGTTTTTTGTCCAGTATCCGTTGCTGTTTTTGGGACCGTTGTTGAACACGGGAGTACTCAGGATTCTGGTCATTCCCATTCCTTTTATATAGTCCAGTCTATTCTGGTCTATTGACGGGTCAACTTTCATGAGGTCATTTATAGTACCGACGAAAATATTAAAGTGGTTTCGCCTGTCAGGCATCGGTTTGCCTTTTTCATCAACAGAAGGCCCTATCATATCAGGCATAAGGTGGTATATGGAACGCGCTTTTTTCAGGTCAGGGCGCTCCGGGTCCATGGCAAGGTTGTAGTCCTGGCCGTTTACCTGTATTCTTCTTACTTCATCTAGCAAGGGGGCTCTGCCGTTGATAAACCTGTAGGCCAGTTTAACAGAAGGGTCATTTATATAGAGAAGACCGTTTTGTCCCGGAGTCCATATTTTAAGAAATCTGTCCCTGTTTTGAGGAGTAATATTTTTAACGGGTTCGCCTGCCGGTTTATAGTCACCGGTTTCCTTGTCCAGTTTTAGGGGGACAATTTCAAGTCTTATATCATTTGAACCAGGGCTGTAAAAAGTATGGTGTTTTGTTCCATCGTCTTTAGTTTCTATTGTTAACCCTTTAAAAGAAGGAATAATCTTTTTTGAATTTACTTCCATAGTACTTCCCCATGAACTAACAATTTTATAAAGAGAGTGAAGGGAAAAAATTGCTAGCAGGTTTTTATTTTTTACAAAACTTTATATTTACATTTCTTCATAAAGTGTAAATTTTTATTTTGTTTAAATTTTATATTTATAGATAGTAAGCTGAGGTTAAAATGACTGAGATAAAAGGCAACCTCTCTGCCAAAACACCATATTTCAGTGATAAACACGATAATAAAAAAGATAAATCAGGACCATTAAATCCTGAATATTATGATTTTATAATGGCAAACGGTAAAATTATCAAAGTCGATAAGCACGATGAGGTTTTACCGGAAAGCTGGAATTCGCAGTTTAAAGCGGGCGTAAAGCAGGCCTCTCAATTACCTCAATACGCTGTGAATGGGCTCAAGGGCGATAAAAACGCAAACTTTTTCGAGTTTTTACAGCTTGGTAAAATACCATACTGGGTAGGCGGTGCAGTACTGGCCTGGTGTTTTGCTGCGGGCGGAGAAAAATCCAAATTTTTCACAAAACAAAAAGCGGTTGGCATAGGTCTTTATTATGTAGGGGCGATGGCAGCCAAAGCTCTTATTGACGGGCCGGTAAAGTTTTTTAAAGGCGTTAATCTTAACAGGAAATATAAGGATATAGTTGCGCTGGCAACAGAGTCAAAAGACGGACACTCCGAGAAAAAGACAGAGTATCACGGCGTATATGAAAGTATTGATTTTACTAGATGGGATTTACTGTATAACGAGGACAGCAAAGCCGCAAAAGACCCGAATCACGTAAATTCCGAATACGATAAAATTGCCCTGAATATGGGACTTGCTAAAGACCTTAATGACCCTGACTCTACCGTAAAGCCATACGTGAAAAAATTAATAGTAGCATCAAGAGCCTGGAAATCAGCGCTTATTGTGCCTATGGCAATGCTTGCGGCAGGGCTTTCAACAAGCGATGTATGGAAAAATCTAGGCCGTAATCTTGACCAAGACAAAGGAAGTGTGAGGAATTCCATAAAATTAGCAACTCCAAAATTATCTAAACTTGTCACCGGGATTAAAGGGTATGCAGGTATAGCAAAGAACCATTTTGTTGAACCGCTTAAGAAAAGCTTTGCTGACCTGTGGTCAGGCGCAAAAATGAATAAGTTTATGGGCAGAGCAGCTATCATCGCTCCGATAGCTTCGGTTATACTGGCTAATCTCAATATTATAAGGCTGTCTTACCTCAAGGAAGACAAGTATATTGATTTCGACAGTCCTATGGGCGCAGCCTCTTTAACCAACAGGTATAACAGTTTTACCTCTAGATTTTCAAATAATAAAGCAGAAAAAAATAACGAATACATTTTTTAACTAAAAAGGAAACAATCTAAGGAATGGAAAACCTGACGCTAAAAACTAAATATTCATCCTTTACGGGGAGCAGTCCTTACGAGCGTTTCCTTGAAATAAGAAACGGCAGTGGAGCACTCCCTGCTGCCGCTCAGAGAACCACCAGTTATTACAGTATGAAAAGGGCTGATATTAATAAGCCGAAAGGTAAACTGGTAAAAGGCTCATTAATTCCTAACCCATTCACTGAGTTATATCAGGGCGCTAAGAACTTCTTAAAAGCCACAAAAGGCGAAGGCACAGACTACAGCGTGGGCAGGATAAATGACCCTGCAATAGCGGTAGGCGCAGGTGCAATAGCTACTGTGCTGGCGGCATCGCAAAAATCAACAAGGCTAAAAGCTATGGAGTTCATAGGCGCAGGAGTATTCCTGACAGCTATGGCCGTATGGCCAAAACTGTTCCTTGCAAAGCCCGTAAAAGCAATGACAGGAGTTGACCTGAACCTGGATTATATTAACTCACAGGGTGAAAGAAAACCGTTTTTTATGGACTCACAGTATATTCCGTGGGATTTAATGGATAAAGAACGTTTGGAAGAAGCCGGAAGAAAGCTCAATGTTCCTGAAGGTATAGAAAACAGGGACGAAGAAATTCAGCGCAGGATGAGAAAAGTTTCAACAGGCGTTAATACCTGGTGGATGTTGTCAGCAGGGTTCTCAACACCGCTTCTGGCCAGTTTATTGGCTAACATGCTGGAAAAACCTGTTGAAGGTCTTGTGAATAAAGCAAAATTGATTTCAGCGCAGGCGCACCTGGAAGCAGCCGGTATAAATACGGGTTCTGATAACCTTTTTGTCAGAATGGGAACTGCGTTGGTTAAAATGTTTGATAAAGGTAAAGATAAATTATTTGAGCGTGAGGGTAAAACACTTGAAGCATTGCTTAAAAAAGGTGATAGAAAAGAAATACACGAATTTTTTAAATCCCTGACAGACTCGAAACAGGTAAGAAAATATCTATTACCGGAAGTGGACAAAACTCTCGGAAAAACAGGTGAAATTACTGACGAAGCTAAAGCGGCTGTAAAAGGTATTTTTAATGAATTTAAACAGCTTAATATACTGGAAAGAGCATTCGGGAAATATACAGCTGCTGTTGATAACGTATGGGGCACAAGCAGGAGAAATATAATTGAAGGTTTTGTTGAAAAGCTTGGCATAAAAGGCAAAGACCTTAAAAGACTGGCTGAGTCAACAGGAAATGTGGATTCAAATGCCGGAATACTACAGGAAGCAGTGCAAAGAGCTTCCAGAGACGGTAAAACAGCTAAAGTGGCCGGGGATATGGAAGACCTTATGAAAAAACCTGTTGCGCAAATAGAAGAATTTTTCTCGGCTGTTCCTCGTTATGCAGAGCAGATTCTGGAACGGGTAAAAGAAGGACCTCTAGGTAAAGTGGCCAGAAGTATACTAAATCCGGCTATGGATAACGCTGGTGATAAAGCTGTAGGCGTTCGGGCTTCAGTGAGCGGTATACCTAATATAGTCAGACAGGGCGGCGATGACATCGAGATAATCAGGGGCATAACCGGTCAAAAACTATGGAACAAACTCAGTTTTATGGAGCCGGATAATAGAAAAGGCCTCCTGAATAAAATATTCGGCAAAGAAAACCCTGTAGTAAGAGCAATTACTGACTTCTTGTTGGAAAGCACTGATGGAAGGGAAAAGATAGCTCAACGTATGCACGTAAAGCTCGGGGAAAATCCGGCTGATATGTTCAGCAGGGCGGCGGAATCCTTACAGGGCAGGACAGGCTGGCTGAAAAAAGTAGGACTTGCGTTTACGGCTGTGGTAGGATTATCGGCACTGGCGCTGTGGATGATAACTAAAAACGCTAAAAAGAACGAACAGAATAAGAAGGTAGAAGCATGAAATTCGTAAACTATCCATATAATATATATTATCCTTCTTATTCGGCTGTATATCAAAACCAGCCGCAGATGCCGGCTGTGCAGCAGCCACAGGCGCTTCCCGCACAGGCAGCTCCGGTGCAGGCCACTGCGGTTAATAATGTTACAGCGCCGATGCCTGTTACTATTAACAAACCAAAACAAAATTTTGAATGGAAAAATGACCTGAAAGATCTTTTTGAGAACAATAAGGCTGTAATATATGCGATGGTCGTCAGGACATTCAACGCCAAAGACAAGGACGGGGACGAGCTTATTGACCCTGATAAGGGCGAAGTAAAAGGTACATTTATGAACGCCATTGACAGGCTCGATGAGTTAAAGGAAATGGGAATAAATACTCTACACGTCCTTCCGATTACAACACCGGCCAAAAAGGGCGCAATGGGTCTGGCAGGCTGTGTATATGCGGCTGATACATACACAGAAATAGACCCTGCTCTGCATGACCCGAACCACCCGGGCGATGTATATGATCAGGCAAGGAAATTTATCGAAGAAGCGCATAAAAGAAACATAAGGGTAATGATTGACCTGCCGAGCTGTGCATCTATCGGTTTTGCTGAAAAGAACCCGCATCTTATCGCATTTAACGAGGACGGTTCGCCAAAAGTACCTCAGGGTTGGGATGATATCAGGGCTTTCCGTGTATGGGAAAATGAGGAAAAACGGATCCTTAACAGGCCGCTGGTGGATATGCACAAGCAGTTTGTGGATATGATTAAGGATATTGGCGCTGACGGAATCAGGGCAGACGTGGCAAGGTACAAGCCGCCGGAGTTCTGGCAGGAACTTACGGATTACGCAAGGAAAAAAGACTCTCAATTCTCATTCCTGGCAGAAACTTATACATACGAAGACGCATCGCCAATGGCAAACATTCCTGCGGACAGACCGGAAACATTGTTGAAATCAGGGTTTGATCTTATTTACGGGCAGTACCACATATTCCCGCAGTGGCATACTGCAGGGCAACTGCATGATTATATGAAGGAAATAACTGATATGAGCCACAGGGTTCCTCCGAATAAAGGCTTGATTGGTTCATTTGCCACACACGATGACAAAGCGCCGTTTTCTAACGGGGGCGTGACTTATAGTAATATGTCCACGGGTATTCAGGCGACCCTGCCTATGACTAATCCTTATTTTGTGAGCGGTTTTGAGTCAGGAGATAAATATATTTATCCTTACCGGAATAAATACATAGAAAAAACAGATACAGATTCTCACATAGCTTTTGCGCACCCTGAATGGATAGATATATTTAATAATTCCAGAAAACCGGGCGGTGATCACCCTGAAATCGGGGATTATATGAGCAAGATGTTCAAGGTAAGAAAACGCTATGAAAATCTTATAACAAGGGGCTCGTACATCCCGTTAGACGTAAAGAGAAACAGCGATGATGCAATTATTGCTTACGCAAGGCATTATAAAGGCAAAACTCTTCTTGCTGTAGCTAACAGAAACGTAAACGGACAGGAATCAGGCAGAGTGGAGGTCCCGACGTTAAAAACCACGCAGAAGCTGTCTGATTTGTCACCGTCATACGGCATGCCAAGCAGGGTAAAAGTTGTTAAAAACGGACTTGATGTGAGTTTAGGGCCGGGAAGGTTTCATTTGTTTGAAATTAACACTCCTGAAATAGAACAGCACGCAGACGAAATATTCAGGCCAAACCAGAAGCTTCCTGAGCCCGCAAGCGTAATTCCTGTTAAACTAAATACGGGTGATTTTGATGCATTGCGCTATTATTACGCACTTCGGAACAGAAAATAGCAAAAATAAAAAACCCCGACTCCCTCAGGTGAACAGTACTGTTTTCCAGTAAGCTCATTCCTTTAGTGAGCACGAGGTTTAATTTTACTTTATAATATTTTTGTTTAATTTTTATTAGGTTTAACAGATATAATCTCTTAAGTGCCCTATTTTATCTGATTGTCTCAGTTTGTTTAAGGCTATTTCTTCTATCTGGCGGATTCTTTCCTTTGAAAACCCGAATAGCTGGCCTAATTGCTCAAGCGTTTTGCATTTTCCGCCTTCCAGTCCAAACCTTTCGCTTATAATTTCTTTTTCCCTTTCGGTGAGGATTTTTAGGGCATCTGTAACATTTTCGTGCAGGAGATTATCTGTCGCCCTGTTGTGCGGAGCGACTGATTCTGTGTCAGGCACGTAATCCTCAAGATACAGGTCTTCTCCTACCGGCAGGTCAAGGCTTACAGGCTCTTTGTTCATAGCCTTTTTGATGTTTTTTACCTTTTCAGCAGAAATACCCAGTTTCTGGCCTATTTCCTTTGCTGACGGGTCCCTGCCCAGTTCAAGCGTAAGCTCGATTTTAGCTTTTTTGTATTGTCTTATTTTGTCTGACATATGGACAGGTATTCTGATTGTCCTGGAGGTGTTTGCTATACTGCGGATTATGGTCTGGCGTATCCACCATGTTGCGTAAGTGCTGAACTTATAACCTCTTCTATAATCAAACCTTTCTGCGGCCCTAATTAAACCTAGGCTGCCTTCCTGCACAAGATCCATGAACAGTACGCCCTGGCCTATATATTTTTTTGCTATGCTGACAACAAGCCTTAGATTAGCCTGTACAAGTCTTGCTTTAGCGTTTTCGGCATCCTGTTTTTCTCCTTCTCTGATTCTTTTGCCGAGCTCAATTTCTTCCTGCGGAGTAATCATCTGTTTTTTACCGACATCTCTCAGGTACATCTGGAGCACATCGTTCGCTTTAAACTCCTGATTGAAAAATTTTTGCTGCTTGCGTGGTTTGGCAGTAAAATCAATATCTGAAGATTCTTCGTCTTTAACTAATAATTCTTCATCAATAAAATCATTGTCAGAAATTATTTCTGATTCAATTTCCTGAATATTAAACTTTTCAGGCTTTGCATAATTTAGCTTTGTCATAATCTCTCTACCTTTGCCTCTTTATAATATTAACCGTAAATAGTTAAAAGTCCCGGTTTTTTAATCAAATATAAATATTTATGTGGTTGACTGTAGTTAATTTGTATAATTTATTTGACGAATTTCTTACGGTTTTGTTTCATAAAATTATACTTATGGGTAAAACAGACTTGCCCATAAGTTAAAAACTTTTGAATAAAAGCTTTTGGGCATTTTTTGCGGGCAAAATATTTATTTAAAAATTAATCCGGAATAATAATCGCCAGGTGGTAGTTATTGTAACTAATTTGGCTAAATTGAAAGTTTTAAATTTTTAACAAAAATTTACAATTGTTGAAATATAGTTTTTACGTTTGTTTTAGATGTAATTGTTTATTTGAATATAAGGCTTATAAAAGAATACGTTTTGTTAAATCCGTTTATAGTGGTAGAATAATTGAACAAAATTAAGGATTTCTGCTTTGAAAAGTGAACTAAGGGAATTAGAGAGCAAGGCTAAGGGTAATTTTAAAACATTAAGCAAGACTGCGCTATGGCATAGTCTTAATCAAAATATATATCCTTTCGGAAAAGAGCCGAATGTTGTTTTAGGGCTGGATAAAGATACCAATTACCTTGAAATAATATCCGGGTTTAGTTTTGTTTCCCGGACAAAGCATACTGTTAATGAATTATATGAATGTTTTAACCAGTATGTTACAAAACTTGGATATAATTTTGCCGGAATATGTATACCTGATGAAGAGCAGGATTCTCTTTTAGTCAGGACATATAGCAATAACAAGGAAATTAATAATTTTAAATTTTCACTGTCTGATGAGTATAACTACCTTGTGCAAACTTATAACGACAGGGCAAGGAAATTTTCCAGTTATAAAGACCTGTTTTATATAAACTGTCCGAGCGTAAATGAATATATTGTTATTCCCCTTGTACAGCAGGGAGATTGTCAGGGCATAGTTATTGCGGGCTCTTTAGGCAGAAACAGGGAAAGAGATGAAGTTTTCAACACTTTAAGCGGTTACCTGAGTTTACTTTTAAGCAATCATAATTTAAGGAATACTATTAATTCCATTTCTGATCTGGATAGCCTGACAGGCCTTTACACTCACAGGAAATTCCACGAAACTCTTACGCAGGTTTTAAGTGAGGCTGAGGAAAAAGGCAAAAAAGTATCAGTTGCTATTTATGATATTAATAACATTTCCGGAATAAACAGGGAATACGGCCACTCGCTTGGTGACGAGGTTATTTTGAATTTTTCAAAAATGCTTAAAAGCAGCATAAGGAAAACTGATATAGCAGCGCGTTACGGCGGTGATGAAATAGCAGTCATAATGCCTGATACGGATAACGAAAAAGCGCTGGAATTATCACAAAAAATAATTTCCAAAATGTCAAAAAACGAAATAGAGAAAATAGGAAAAATAAAGGCAAGCGTAGGCATAGCAACATACCCTACATCAGCCGATGACAAAGAAAAATTAATACTGCTCGCGGAGCAATCAATGCTTATTTCCGGCAAGAAAACAGATAAAAGCGGAAAGTCATATGCTTTAAGCACAAAAGATGTGGATTTCTGGAATAAAATAGCATTGGACTCATTATCAAAAGCCATAAACAGGCAGAATTTCCAACATAGTTTCAGTTTTGAGGAAGAACTGGTTAAGCAGTTACAACACCAGAACCAATTTAATGAAATAACCATGGAGGTTGTAACATCGCTCGCTGCGGCTATCGACGCAAAGGATACCTATACAAAAGGCCATTCCCAGTCTGTTTCATTCTATGCAGAAAAGCTGGCCAGGGCTGTTGAACTCGATGAAAGTATGGTGGAAAGAATAAAACTTGCCGCAGTGCTTCATGACGTTGGCAAGATAGGTATTCCTGAGTCTATCCTCAGAAAACCCGGGCCTTTAACAGACCATGAGTGGGAAGTAATGAAGCAGCACCCTGTTATTGGAGTTAAAAAAATATTGGAACCGGTAAAGTCGTTAAATGACCTTATCCCAATAGTAAAGCATCATCATGAAAGAGTTGACGGCAACGGATACCCTTCAAGGCTTAAAGGTGATGAAATCCCTATCGGGGCTAAAATAGTCGCTATAGCTGACGCTTTTCATGCATTAATTAGCAACAGGCCATACAGAAAGTCTGTCGGCTCGGAAAAAGCTATTGAGACATTAAAAGCAGGCGCAGGGGTTCAATGGGATAAAGATCTGGTTGAAAAGTTTATCAATATAACTCCTTTGTTTTTCATAAACAAAAAGTCATGAATTGCTAATTATTTTTTATTATAAACCATTTCGTGCATAATCCGCAGCCCGCTCAGCGTAAGGTGCTCGTCCAGATAATCAAACTGTCTTTTCATGTGCTTTGTGACCACCGGGGAAAACCCGCCTGTGGCAATAGTCGTCACAGGGGCTTGCAGTTCGCATTCTATACGTTCTATGAGTCCGTCTATCATTGCGGCGTGACCTACCACAACCCCGCTCAGCATGTTTTTAACCGTATTCCTGCCTATGATTGAGTCTATGTTTTCGATGTTTAGTTTTGGCAGTAAATTAGTGAACGAACTGAACGACTCGGCTGACATTTGCAGGCCGGGTGCAATTATCCCGCCGATAAACCGCCTGTCAGCCGTCACAACATCAAAATTCGTGGCTGTGCCGAAATCCACCACTACAGCCGGGCATTTATAGAGATTGAAAGCGGCACAGGCGTTTGCTATCCTGTCGCAGCCGACTTCTTTCGGGTTTTCCACATCGAGTATAATACCGGTCTGTGTTTTAACGGAAGCCACAAGGACAGGTACATCAAGGTATTTTTCTATTGCGGATTTTAATTTTTCTGTGAGAGTCAGCACAACGCTGGAAATAACCGCTGCTTCCACTTTCATATTAATTAAATTCCGCAGCATAAGCCCGTATTCATCATCTGTGCGGCGCTTGTCGCTGGAGAGGTTCCAGCTTTTAATGAGGTTTTCGTTGTCAAAAACCCCTATGTTTATGTGAGAGTTGCCTATGTCTATAGTTAATAGCATTAATATTCAATCCCTTTCCTTGCGCTCACGCCTATATCCCAGTAATGTTTTAAAGGCTGGATTTCCGATACCAGGTGCGCCAGCTCTATTATTTTATTGTGTGCATGTCTGCCGGTCAAGACTATTTCAAGGTATTGCGGCTTGTTTTTTAAAAATTCCAGCATGTCATTAAGCTCAATCAAGCCAAGTTCAATCGCTATATTGGCTTCGTCAAGTATAATAAGGTCATATTCTCCTGAAACAGCCGCCTGTTTCGCTGTTTCCCAGCCTTTTTTGACGGCCTGTCTGTCTTCTTTTGTAAGGTTTTCAGCGTAAACTATCCTGTCGAGGCCTGCCTGTTCTATCGTAAGCAGTTCCTTGATTTTCGGGCTGAGTTCCCGGAATGAATAGAGTTCGCCGTAGTGGTCGCCGCCCTTGGTGAACATGACCATAAGCACTTTCCATCCCCTGCCGAGTGCGCGCATTGTTAACCCCAGCGAAGCAGTGGTTTTGCCTTTTCCGTCGCCGGTATAGACCTGTATATAGCCTATTTTGCCAAATCTTGGGTTATATAGTCCATTTTCCATGTATTTTATGTTATCAAAAAGGCAGGTTTTTGATATAGATTTATTTTCCTAGCCCATTTAGTCTTAAAATTTTTATTATAAAATTTTTAAGTATGGACAAGCAGGAAATAAAACAAAAAATAGACCATCTACGAGAACAGGTCAATTACCACAACTACCTGTACTATGTTAAAGACGAGCCGGAACTATCTGACAGGGAATTTGACGAATTATTCCGGGAACTTAAAAAACTTGAAGAGCAAAACCCGGAATTTATCACCCCGACCAGCCCAACTCAAAGAGTAGGAGCGCAGCCATCCGAAAAATTTGAGCAGGTAAAACATAAATACCGCCTGTATAGCCTCGACAACGCCAACAGCGGCGAGGAGTTAATGGAATGGTTCTACAGGATAAGAAAAACATACCCTGAGCCGGAAAAAATTGAGTTTGTGGCGGAACTTAAAATAGACGGGCTGGCCATAACCCTTACATACGAGGACGGCAGGCTTATCAGGGGAGCCACAAGAGGCGACGGGCAAACAGGCGAGGACATAACAACCAATCTAAAAACAATAAACTCCATACCCTTAACCCTGTTTAAGGCTGCCAGTCTTGAGGCGAGGGGTGAAGTATTCATGCCGATGCCGTCGTTTGATCGGCTGAATGAAAAACGCAGGGAAGCGGGCGAGCCGGAGTTTGCTAACCCCAGAAACGCTGGCAGCGGCTCTGTCAGGCAGCTTGACTCGAGGGTTACACGTGAACGTGAGCTGGATATATTTGTTTATGCGGGTATTATAGAAAGCGATTCATCACCTTCCACTCACTGGGAAACAATTCAGTATTTGCGGTCGCTCGGTTTCAGGACAAACCCCACAAGCAGGCTCTGTAATGATATGCAGGAAGTGGTTGATTATTGCAATGTATGGCACGAAAAGCGTTTTGATTTACCGTATGCCACGGATGGCGTAGTGGTTAAGATAAACGACTTTCATAAGCACGAAGAGCTTGGCTATACTTCAAGAAGCCCTAGGTGGGCAATCGCGTATAAATTCCCGCCGGAACAGGCTTTGACAAAGCTTAAGTACATAGAAATGAGCGTGGGCAGGACAGGCGCAGTCGTCCCTATAGCCATACTTGAGCCGGTGAAGCTGGCCGGAAGTGTTGTGCAAAGGGCGAGCCTGCACAATGCTGATGAGATAAAGCGGCTGGATGTAAGGGAAGGCGACACAGTCTGGGTGAAAAAAGCCGCTGAAATTATACCTAAAGTAATTGGAGTTGACTTGAAAAGAAGATCGCCTGAGGCTGAGCCGTTTGTTTACCCGGAAAACTGTCCGGTGTGCGGCACTCCGCTTGAACGGGCAAAGGACGAAGTCGCATATTACTGCCCGAACCACACCGGATGCGAAGCCCAGATAAGGGGCAGGCTTGAGCACTGGGTGAGCAGGGATGCTATGGACATTGACTGGGTCGGGGAATCGCTTATTAAGCAATTGTATGAAAAAGGACTGGTCAAAGACCCGTCTGATTTGTATTCTTTAACCAGAGAGGATATCCTCACGCTTGAGCGGATGGGCGACAAGCTGGCGGAAAATATCATTAACGCCCTTCAGGAAAGTAAGAACAGACCTCTTTATAGGCTAATTAACGCTCTGGGCATAAAATATGTCGGAAAAGAAACCGCATATATCCTGAGTGAAAATTTTCATTCAATTGAAGAATTAAAAAACGTTGAACTGGAAAAAATTAATGCTATTGACGGCATCGGGGAAAAAATAGCGCAAAGCATAGTTGAATTTTTCCAAAAACAGCATGCAAAAGACATGCTGGAAAAGCTGCAGGCATGCGGTGTTAAATTATACGGAGAAAAGCCGCAGACAGCAGAAAACAAGTTGCTTTCGGGGAAAACATTTGTTCTGACCGGCATTCTAAATTCTATGGACAGGAACGAAGCGGGCGAAAAAATAAAGCAGCTGGGCGGAAAGTTAACCGGCAGTGTAAGCAAAAAAACAGACTATGTTGTAGTCGGCGAGAGCCCCGGGTCTAAATACGACAAGGCTGTTCAGTTAAATGTCAAAGTGCTGGATGAACAGGAATTTCTTAATATGCTAGAATAGGGTTATGAATAAAAATTTTAAAGTGTTTCAAATCCATGGGCTCACAGGTCTGCTTTTTGTCTGTATTATAATGGCGTGTTTGATTTGCGGGTTTGTGCTTTTCCCTATTTGGCTGATAATGACCGGCTGGAACGGTCTGGTGCAGGAAATGCAGAGCGGGCCGATTATTAATTATTATCAGGCATCGCTTTTATGGGCTTCTATTGCACTTTGTACCTATCTTTTTTTAAAAAACAGCATTAAAATTAAAATTTATAAATCGGATGAATTTGATGAAGACCTCAATGAGGAACATATAGCTAAAATCATCGAAGAAGAAGAGAAAGAGAGTTAAGGAGATAATAATGCCAACTCCAAAAGTTTGTCCTGTATTAAGTTCCGGTAATGAAAATCCTAATATGTGTCTTGAAGAGGACTGCGCGTTTTATCTAAAGAGCTATAAAGCTTGCAGTGTGTATGTTTTAGCATATGATGCGGCGCTGGACATAAAGAAAAAACAGCAGCAAGATTAGTTTATGGATGAATTAAATAAAAACCTCCTTATAAACAGGGCTGAAAAAAAGGTTACAGAAATTTTCAGGGAAATGGAACTCATAAGGGACTTAAATCAGGAAAAAGTCCTGCGCGCGTTTCAGGATAACAGGGTAGGAGAAGAGCATTTTTATACAGTCAGCGGGTACGGGCACGACGACCTGGGCAGGGATATTATTGACAAAGTTTATGCGCAGGTGTTTAACTGCGAGGCGGCAATCGCAAGGAACCACTTTGTTTCAGGCACGCATGCCATTGCCTGCGGTTTTTTCGGACTGCTGCGGCATGGGGATAAAATGGTTTCTGTTTCAGGAAAACCCTATGACACCCTTGAACAGGTTATTGGTACAAAAGGCAGTAATAAATCATCTTTAATGGAACATGGCGTTATTTACAGCGAAGTTGAGCCGGGAGAGGCAGAAGATGCGATTGATGAAAAAACAAAAGTCGCTTTTATCCAGCGCTCAAGGGGGTATAGTCTTAGAGAGCCGTTAACGATTGAAGATATAGCTGAATTAATAGAAAAAATAAAGGTAAAGAACCCCGAATGCATTTGTTTTATTGACAATTGCTACGGTGAGTTCACCGAGGCAATGGAGCCGACAGACGTGGGGGCAGACCTGATAGCAGGTTCGCTCATTAAAAATCCGGGCGGCGGCATAGTGGAAACCGGAGGCTATCTGGCCGGGAAAAGAGAGCTGGTTGAGCTGGCGGCAGAGAGGCTCACTGCGCCGGGGATAGGCACAAAAGGCGGGGCTATGCTTAACCAGTCACGTTTAATATTGCAGGGGCTGTTTATGGCCCCGAGTATTGTACACGAGGCATTAAAAGGCGCTGTGCTTGCCGCGCAAATATTTAATGACCTTGGCGTGGAAACAACGCCTATGCCCGACGATGTGCGAACAGATTTAATACAGGCGATAGTATTCAGGGACAGGGAAAAATTAATCAAATTTTGCAAGGCTGTGCAGTATTTCAGCCCGGTGGACTCTTATCTTACTCCGGTGCCGGATTCTGTGCCGGGTTATGAAGATGAAATCATAATGGCTGCGGGCACTTTTATTGAAGGCTCGACAATAGAACTATCGGCGGACGGACCTTTAAGGGAGCCGTATGCCGCTTATATGCAGGGCGGGCTGAACTATGCGCACGTAAAATTGTTGTTAAAAGGTATTTTAGGGTCAATAGATTAAGAAATGTAACAAAAGGTTATCACTTCTGCAAATATAAAATATATACTGTTTTTATATTAGTGGAGGAACTAAAAATCGAGGAGGAGACTAGATGAGTTTTTATTGTGGAGAGAATGGTTTAAATAGAATTTTTTAAATATAAATGGAATCGCCTATGACTTTTCAAGTCAGCATTTTGTATATCTGACAGGAAAAGCGTTAAAAATATAGAACGGCCTTATTCACCAAAATTCTCGCACACACACTACTACTCAAAACGGGCTTAGCTGGCTCGCATACTCGGCTGCACCCGTGAGAAAAAATTCGACCGATTTAGTTACTACACGCTCTTAATAACCCTTTGCAGATTAATTCGCAAGGGTTTTTATTTTTTTACAGATAGCAGGCGGGTTTAAGAAAATTTGCCAATAACAACCCTTTTAACTCCAGATAGGTCTTTGATTATTTCAATATCAGCATAATTATTGGATTTCAATATATTACTTACTGCTTCCGACTGCGAAAATCCTACTTCCACAGCCAGTATCCCGCCTGTGTTCAGCATTGAAAAAGACTGCCCGGTCAGTTCCTTATAAAAAGACAAACCATCTTCATCATCTGTAAATAATGCAAGGCCGGGCTCATGTTTATGCACTTCCGGCTGCAGGGTTTGTTTTTCTTTAATAGCTATGTAAGGCGGGTTGGATACTATAATATCGAATTTTTCGTCCTGTCTGAAGTTTTTAAAAATATTTGATTGAATAAATCTTATTTTTTCCGCTGTGCCTGACTTTTCAGCATTATATTTTGCTATCTTCAGGGCGTTTCTCGAGATGTCTGATGCGGTGAAGTCGGCATTCGGAAGGTTTTTGGCCAGCATTATTGCTATGCAGCCTGAGCCTGTGCCGATATCAATAATTTTTAAATTCTTATCCGCCCTTTTTAAAACTTCTTCAACGAGAATTTCAGTTTCCGGACGAGGGATAAGCACGTTTTCATCGACATAAAATACTTCGTTCATAAAGTAAGCTTTGTTTGTCAGATATTGTACAGGCATATTTTTTTCAATACGTTTTTTAATCAGGTCGGTAAACTTCTGCTCTTTTTTTTGAGGGATTTTTATTTCGGGGTTTAAAAGCAGGTCTTTAGGTTTTAGCCCAAAAACGTGTTCCATTAACAGCTCAACTTCAATCCGGGCTTCATTTAGGAAAATATTGTTTTTTTCCAGCTCCTTAATAGCAAATGTTTTCAGGTCTTTTAAAAAATTCATTATTTTATTGTGTCAGGTATTCCGCTTCCTTGGAACCGGACGGCACAGTTATTTTGCCGGTATCAAAAATATAAACATCAAGTATATCCCTGACATCGTCGCTGGCTGTATTATCATTTACGCCTTTGCCTGCTCCGTCAACGTCAATGCTTACTTTGATGCAGTTGCCGGAAAGTCCGTCAGGACAAGCATCTGTTCCAAAATCTTTTTGCATGTTGTACCAGCGCATACCGTTGCTTGTTATTGCATTGGGACTGCCGGGTATGGTTGAAGTGAATGCGTTTGAACAGCTCACTCCGCCTATTGTGTTGACCTTGGCGAAGAAATTTGCGCAGAAAGTATTGTTGGTAAATTCACCGCTGGGATATATCGAAATATCGTTAATAAGTTCGTTTATAACTGTTTCAAGGTTGTTATAGGCTGCTTTATAAAGTGTTTTCAGATTTCTTATATTTGTATTTTTAAGGACCGGAATTGACATAGCGGCTACAATTCCAATTATCATAAGTGCCGCGAGCATTTCTCCGAAACTCATCCCTTTTTTATTTTTATATTTCATTTCCACTCTCCTATTTGTTTTTTATTCCAGATCAAGTTTGTGCTGTGAAACTGAATTGTTACCCTGTTCAGTAACATAAAGCATACCAGCATCGTCAACCATTAAAAAGTATGGCTTTTTGACTATAAACGGCATTACCAGCGGAGCCCTGTCCTCTGCGGGCATTATTACAATCTGGTTTGATTCAAAGTTTGCCACATAAAGGTTGTCTTTTTTATCTACAGCAAGCCCAAGTGGGCCGTTTATTGCGCCGTCCTTTGCCAGGACTACTCTTTCGCCGTTTTTATCTATACAAATAATTGAATTATTGCTGTAATTTGCCACATAAAGATTTCCCTTGCTGTCAGCGGCAATGCCTGCCGGGCCTTCGAACCCCCCATACCTGCTAAATTTATTTATTTCCTGGACTTCTTCCAGGCCATCCTTATTTGTTAATTCTTCTTTTTCTTCCTCGGCCTTTTCACAGGTTGTTTTTGTCTGTTCTTCGTCTATATTTTTAATTAGTTTTGCCATTAAACCGAAATTCGGGTCATCCGGCGGAATTTTTTTAATATAGTCGAGAGCTGTCTCGTTTTTCCCCATATTATGGTACAGGACGGCTATTTTATAAATTACTTCGTAGTCTTCAGGGTTTTGTTCAAGGTTTTTTTCAAAGGCATCGAGGGCTTTATCATAATTGCCGAGGTACTGGTGAATAATCCCCAGATTATAGTACGCATCAGCAAAAGCCGGTTCAATTTTTATGGCTTTTTCAAACGAGACAATTGCTTCCTTGTATTTTTCCTGGTTTGTCAGGTCAATGCCATTGTTATAGGCTTTGATTGCAATTGAGTCGTATTCGGCCATACATGCTGAATTTAGCGTTAATAACGCCGCTATTCCTATCATTGTAATAAAAGTTTTTATTTTCATTTTCTTCATCTCCAGAATTTTGTTTGGAATTGAATGTCTTTTATTTTGAATTTATGTTCTTTTGCTACTTTATGTATTTTTTTTGCTATATCGTTTTTGTAAATGGTTAGTTCCTGGGCGACGGAAGAAGATGATACCCCAACAATTATTATATCAAATCCGTTGCGTTCCTGGATAGAATAAACTTTTGAATTTTTTTCAAACCTCGGCCCGACTATTTCCGGCCATTTTTCAGCAAGGTAGGTAATCTTTATGCCTTTTTCTATGTTAAGGTCATCGCTGACTTTTTCCATTATGGAACTGATGCTTTTCAGGTCCGTTGTATCTCTTTTCTGTGCCATTTTTTTAGATTACTTCGATTTTTAGTATAATGTTAATTATCTAACAAGGCTAAGGATGTGTACAGTATGAATATAGTAGGAATTATACCCGCGCGGGGAGGCTCTAAAAGACTGCCCGGGAAAAACATAAAACTCCTTGCGGGCAAGCCGCTGGTGGCATATACAATAGAAGCGGGGTTAAAATCTAAATTTATCAATAAACTTATTGTTTCAACTGAAGATGAAATAATAGCAGCCGTAGCAAAGAATTTTGGAGCTGAAATAATTATGCGGCCGGAAGAACTGGCTCAGGATACAACAAAAACCGCCCCGGTACTTGTGCACGTTGTTGAAGAGCTGGAAAAACAGGGGTATCATCCTGATATAGTAGTTTTATTGCAGCTTACCTGTCCTTTGCGAGATGAAACAATTATAGATGCGGCCCTTCAAAAACTTATTAACTCTGAAAACGATTCTGTTTTTACCGGCAGTAAAATAGGCAAAACAATGCCAAAATGGAAAAGGGACTATAACGGCAAAATGGTTGCTTTGTATGATTATCACTTCCGCCCGAGATACCAGGAGCCGGAGCTTATGGAGGATATGTTCGCGGAAAACGGGGCTTTTTACGCAATAAAAATTGATGCCTTTAAGCAATACAAAGATTTTATCGGCGATAACGCGGAAATTTATGAGACCCCGAAGCTTATAGATATAGATACACAGGAAGATTTTGAAAAAATCGAAAAAATTATCAGGGAAAAACAGGAAAAACTATGAATATCCAGGAAATGTTCGATTCTATTGCCGGTAAGTACGACTTTTTTAACAATTTAATCAGCTTGGGCCTGCATAATAGGATTAAAAAATGTGCTATTGATAAATTGCCTTTAAAACCCGGCGATAAAGTGCTTGATTTATGTACGGGTACTGGCGATATAGCCATATTTATATCTGATAAGTTTAAAAACAACATAGAAATTACCGCAGTTGATTTTTCTGAAAAAATGCTTGAAATTGCGCGGGAAAAGGCGAAACATTACCGGAATATAAATTTTATCCGGGAAGATGTGATGAACCTGCCTTTTGGAGATGAAACTTTTGACGCTGTGTTTATCAGTTTTGGGCTGCGGAACCTTCCTGATTTGCAAAAAGCTGTTAATGAAATGAAAAGGGTAGTTAAAACAGGCGGTTACGTTGTTAATTTAGATACAGGAAAACCGACGGGTATTTTCGGGGTATTTTTCAGGTTATATTTCTTTAAAATATTACCTTTTCTGGGAAATGCTTATAGATATTTACCTGAATCCACCAAAAAATTTCCTTCCCAGAAGGAGTTGGTTAAAATTTTTCAAAAAAATAGTTTTAGTGAGGTGAAAAATTACAATTATATTTTTGGGTCAATAGCACAGCAGTTAGCCAGAAAATAAAAAATAAATTAACAAAATCGCTTCTGTAAAACTTACAGAAGCGATTTTGTTAATTGTAAATAATGTTACCAGTTGCTATAGAAGGAAGTTTGCGGAGTGAAACCGCCGGTTCCGAGCCCCATGAACTGTCTGTATCCGGCTGCGCCGCCTAATGTAGTCATGCCTACTGTTGAACCCATTTTGCTTGAATTTGATGGTATAAATCCGGGGACGTACTGTTTTCCGTTAGTGCCGGTCATACCGGTGTAGCCGCCGTATGGGTTCATTCCACCGCCCATCATGCCGCCCATCATCATTGGGTTCATGCCGCCACCCATTATCATCATGAACATCATCATCATCATCATCATTTGTTGTTGTTGTTCCTGGGTCAGTTTACTGAAGTCAAAGTCTTCAGGGCCGGCTTGAGCTTTATTATTGCTTGTAGTGCTTGATGTTTTTGTGGTGCTTGTTGTTTTTGTGGTGTTAGGAGTTGTTGAGGTTGTAGTTGCTTTGACTGTTTTATTTTTAACGGTTATAAAACCATTTGATTTTCTGTCTTTTTTATTAGCTTTTTTGTCAGTGTTTTTATCGGCTTTATCAATATTTGGTTCATTTGTTGTTGTACCAGTAGGTTCTATAGCTGTAGCCGGCGTTGTGGTTGTAGTCATTGTTGTTTCTGCTACTGTTGTTGTTGATACCGGACCATTTTCTACAGTGTCTACTGTTGTTGTTGTATTTGTTGTAGTAGCAGGTTCTTCTGCCTGAGTGGTAGCTGTCGGTTCTTCCGCTGTGGCTGTTGTAGCTGGTCCCTCGGCCTGAGATGTAGTTGCCGGCTCTGCTGCTTGTGACGTAGCTGCTGTGGTAATCGTTGTGTCAGTTGTTGTATTTGTGGTGGCAGAACTACTGCTGGGATTTGAAGTCACATCAGCAACAACTGAATTGTTGTTGCTTGTTGAAGATGAATTAAAAACAGACTCATTTGAAGAACTGCTGCTTTGAGTTCTTTCTGCACTGCGTGCTTCGTTCCTTGCGTGAGCTTGTTGGCTAACTGCCTGTCCGTGATTAATATTGTCGACTGCCATAGAAACCTCCTATACGGGGTATTCCTATATGGTTATATAGGGTAAACTTTCTAATACACTGCTTTTGGTTTAAAAAAAATGCGGGGATATAATTTATTAAAAACAAAAAGTATATAAAAATTGCCTATTTTTTATTTCTTTAATATTTAAAATGTGCTTAAAAGATTGTCAGAACGGGCTTTAAAAGTTTTAATTTTTTTTAACTTTTGTATAGTTTGATTTTTTTAGCCTGGATTTGGTATTAAAAGTAAAACGATAAAAAATATCACAACTCCGGTTGCGGCAATTAGCAGGTAAAAAAAAGTTTCTAAAGGAGTAAGCATAACAATTTTTTTATTTAAAAATATAAATTTTATAATAAAGAAAATTAGTCTTATTTTCATTGTAAAAAATAGCAATAAAAAAGTAAGGATTTTTTACCCTTACTGATTACCTAGTATGCCATGAGGAGAATATTTATTAAATGCTTTTGATTACCTTTTTACCTTTGTCTCTTATATATATAAAAACAAATGATTAGAAAAAATTGTTAGTTATTTTTTGGAAAATATAAAATAAAATATTAATTTTTGTAAAATTTATGCGAAACTCAGTAATTTCGAGGAGTATTTTGTTTTTATATAAATAAGTGATATAGCTTCCTGAACTTACTTCCTAACCTTCCCTTCTAGTAAGTTTAACCCCATCGTTTTGTGCGTTTGGGGTTTTTTATTTATAAATTATAATCACGTAAGTTGCTACCTATAAAATTTTATCAGGAACAAAATTAAATTTTAAAAATC
>CAZLCO010000003.1:0-37737 GCA_964558005.1 uncultured Gammaproteobacteria bacterium
TGGGGTTAGGGGGTCGAGAGTGTTAATGATATCGAAATATCGAAAGCCCGTCAGTTTGGCTGTAACTGCATTGCAATCTCTCAAGGCTAGTTAGAAACTGTAGTTTATGACGTATACTATTTCAACATCTAACCACAGTATAGTTAGTTTAACTATACTGTGATCTAACCAGAAAAGAACAAGTATTTTGCGTTACGTAACGATTTTCAATATAAAAAAAGCACAAAAATAATTTACAAAACTTAATATTCCTTTTAAAATTGTTTTTTGATGTTAACATATTATTAATCAGCAGATAATTAAAGGCGAAGAGGTTTATAATAAGTGACTGACAGATTAAATTCAACAAAATTTGATGAAAGCCTTAAGCAGGCCAGGCTTGAAGCAGTAAGCCAGGCAAATATTAAAGTAGTAGGAGTAGGTGGCGGCGGCGGAAACGCTGTTAACAGGATGATAGCTGCTGGACTTACAGGTGTTGACTTCTGGGCGGTCAATACTGATAATCAGGTGCTGCATATGTCAAGCGCCAATAATAGAATTCAAATAGGTGAAAAATTGACCAACGGCCTCGGTGCCGGAGGAGATCCTTCAAAAGGAGAAAAAGCCGCTGAAGAGACACGTGATGAAATAATGATGGCTCTTGACGGTGCAGATATGGTATTTATTACCGCGGGTATGGGCGGTGGAACAGGCACAGGAGCTGCTCCCGTTGTTGCGAGTATCGCAAAAGAGCTTGGAACACTTACAGTGGGTGTTGTTACAAAGCCTTTCAGTTTTGAAGGCCGCCGCAGAATGAACCAGGCAAATCAGGGACTGGAAATGTTAAAAGAAAACGTTGACAGCCTAATAACCATACCTAATGATAAATTAATCGAAGTGGTAGAGAGAAGAACTACAATAAAAGAAGCGTTTTATGTGGTTGACGAGATTCTCCTCCGCGGTGTACAGGGTATATGCGATATCATAACAGTACCAGGCCTTATTAACGTTGACTTTGCGGATGTAAAATCAGTAATGCAGATGTCAGGTTCGGCTCTTATGGGTATAGGACGTGGAAGCGGCGAAGGCAGGGCTTTAGAAGCAGCAAGAATCGCCATTAATTCACCATTGCTCGAGACAACCATTCAGGGCGCAAGCGGCGTTATCTTTAACATCACAGGCGGCTCTGATATGACTATTCATGAAGTTTACGAAGCCGCAGAAGTAATTCACGAATCAGTACTTGATGATGCTATAGTAATATTCGGTGCGGTTGTTGATGAAAGAATACAGGGCGAGGTTCAAATTACTGTTATAGCAACAGGTTTTGACCTTCAGCCGCAGAATACAAAGAAAAAAGCGGAAGACCCGTTTTCAATATTCCACTCATCTGATTCGCAACCATCATATAATTCACCTTTAAAAAAGAAAAAGGCACAGGATACAGCAAGCTCAATGCTTGATATCCCTGAATTCCTGAGAAAATCATATTAATTTTAAAGGTTTAAAAATGTAAAAATGGCGGGCTATTACCCGCCATTTTTATTTTTGGTAGAAAAACGGTGCGATCCTATTAAATCCTATTTCTTCAAAGTTTCCTACACCTTCTGAGTTGCCGATAAATAGTACACCTCCCTTAACAAGGCTTTCATATATGTTTTTGTGCAGGTTTTCCACAGCTTCCTCTGTCAGGTACATTGTCAGATTTCGGCAAATTATTAAATGAAAGTCTTTTTCAGGCAGGTTTTTTAGCAGGTCATGCCGTCTAAAATAAATTTTTTTTGAAACTTCAGGTTTTAGAATGTAGCTTTTATCAAAATATTTTTTGTATTTTTCAGGTATTTTGCCTTCAACTGATTTTATAGGGTATTCTGCTTTTTTCGCCTTTTCCAGAATATGCGGGTCAAAATCAGTTCCGATAAGCGTACACTTGGGCAGGATACCCATTTCTGCCAGTATTAGTGCTGTGCTATAGATTTCTTCTCCGCTTGAACATCCGGCTGAAAGTATTTTTAGCGAAGTGCCGTGTTTTGTAGTTAATTTGGGGATAATTTCCTGTTCAAGGTGAAAAAACAGTATCCTGTCCCTGAAAAATTCTGTCACGTTTGTGGTTATAGAACTTAAAAGTTCTTTTTCAGCGTTTTTGTCAGACTTAAGCAGTTTTAAATAGTCTGAATATTTATTAATGTTGTTTTTTTTCATTAAAAATTTGAATTTTCTCGTTAATTGAGAATTTTTATATTTAAAAAAATCAAGCCCTATATTAGTAGAGGCGTTTTTTTTAAAGTCAGTAAATTCCTCTTTATTCATACAAAACCTTTATAATTTTTTTCGGGATATTGTTCAGCGGTGTGATAACATCTGCATTTCCATTATCAATAATGGTTTTTGGCATTCCATATACTACGCAGGTTGATTCGTGTTCGGCTATGCAATACGCCCCGTTTTTTTTGGCAAAAGCGACTCCATCTTTGCCGTCCTGCCCCATTCCTGTAAGCACAATGCATATAAGTTTATCGTTATAAATTTCTGAAACCGATTTTATTGTCATATCTAAAGCGGGCCGCAATCCCCAGACTGGCGGTTCTTTGTTAAGGCGGATTCGGCCGCTGTGATCAAGTACCATATGATAGTCCCCGGGCGCAATGTAAACCTTTCTCGGTTCGGGAATATCACCTTCTTTTGCTTCCTTTACATTAAGCTTGCAAATATTGTCCAGCCTTTTAGCGAACATTTCAGTGAATTGTGCCGGCATATGCTGTACAACAAGTATTTTGGCCGGAAAATCTTCCGGTAATGTGCTTAAAATATATTTTATTGCCCTGGGGCCGCCTGTTGATGCACCTATAACAATTATTTTTTCGCTTAAGGCTTTTTTCGGCGTTCTTAATAAAGGTTTAAGGCTGAGCGAGTAATCTTTTTTCGGATAGCATTTATAGCTTTCAGCCCCTGCTATAACCTTTGAAATCAGCTTTTCCCTGATAACATTAACTTGTAATCCTTCAGTTTCATCGGGCTTTTGTACAAAGTCAAAGGCGCCTTCTTCCAATGCCTGTAAAGTTATTTCTGCGCCTTCTCTGGTATATTTGCTGAACATTATTACCGGCAAGGAATATTTTTCTTTTAATGCCCGCAGTGTTTCGATACCATTCATCATAGGCATTTCTATATCAAGAGTAATAACATCAGGGTTTAGCTCCCTGATCATGTTTAGCGCCATCTTGCCGTTGAATGCTATGCCCACGACTTTTAATCGCTGGTCGCTTTCCAGCATATCTGTTACAAGCTTCCTCATAAATGGGGAATCATCAACTACAAGGACTCTGTAACTCTCTGTTCCTGAGGTCATAGTTCCTTAATACGCTGCTCAGGACTTACGATGCTGGTAATCCTCAGTCCAAAGTTGTCTTCTATAACGACAACTTCTCCTTTTGCGATTAGTTTTCCGTTTGCGAAAAGCTCGACAGGTTCGCCAGCTACCTTATCCAGTTCTATAATCGACCCTCTGGTGAGTTCAAGGACGTTTTTAATTGGGAGGGTTGTGCGTCCCAGTTCAACAGTAAGGCCCAGTTTTACGTCTAAAACAAGATTCAGGTTGCGGTTGGTTTCCCCAAAAATATTTGATGTTTTATCAAAAGAAGCAAACTGTACAGGCTGTACGGTAACCTGCCCTTCAGTGGTAACTCCGCCTTGCACTTCTGATTCTGTTTCAGAGGCAGAGTCTTCAGCGAGGGTTTCTATTATGGAATCTGATTGTAAGCTTTGTTTAAGGTCCTGGGACATTGTTTTCATCATTGTCTGGACTTCGCTGATCTGAGATTTTGCTGCCGCTATTGACATAAACTGGATAATTTCACTATCAACAACACCTTCTATAAGAAGTTTGAATTTTACTGAAACAATAGCTTTTTTAACAAGCTCTTCGCTTAATTCGAGTTCTTTTCCTTTTTCAAGTTTTTTTATTTCAGGAGGGGAAATAACGATTTCATTATTTAACATATTTGAAAGCGCTGTGGATGCATTTCCGACCATCTGGTTCATTGCTTCTCCTATTGCGCTTAATTGGAGTTCACTTATTTCTGGGCTTTCAGCTTCTCCTTTTCCTCCCATCATTAAATCCGCGAGAATAACGCTGTCGTTTGTTTTTAGTGCAAGTACTGCTGTTCCAGGGAGTCCTTTTTCATACTTTATTTCTACTATCAGGTGTTCATCATCAAGGATATAAGAGTCTTTAAGACTTTCAAAAACTTTTACTTCAGGGGTGGTGATGTTTACGTTTTTACCTAACAGCTGGGAAAGGGTAGTAGCTGCAGACCCCATAAAAATATTGCCGATTTCGCCGACTGTGTCAATGTCAGCTACGGTAAGATCTTCGCCCTTTTCTTTTTCTGCAATTGTTTCTTTTGTTGGAAGCTCTTCCTCGTTATTATTTTTTATGTTTTCAATATCTTCTTTGGAAACTTTATCGTTCATGGTTTTTAATTCCCCTTTTGATTACGGACTCTCAATGTTTTTTATCGAATCAACGACTGTAACTGCGTATTTGTTTTTTTTAGTTCCCGGCCTTCCGTAGAATTTCGGCTTTTTATTCACTTTTATGGTCAGGTTATCCTTTGTTAAATTATCAAGTCTTATTACATCGCCCTCTTTCAAGTCAATGAAATCAGATACTGTTATAGTAGTGTGACCTAATTCAACATCAACATCAACGAAAGATTTACTTATTTTCTGAAGGATATTATCCTTGTCTTCCGGAGATGCTTTAATGCCTTTTGCTCGGAATATTTGCTGCGTGCTGAGCTGACCTAGTATATTTTCCAGTACGGGGTATGGGAAGCAAATACTTAATAATCCTGATTGCCGGTCTGCGATTTCTATTTCCAGCGTTGTAAGTGCGGTTATTTCACTTGAGCTTGCAAGCTGCGGCAGAATTGAGTTAGTGTCAATGCCAATAACCGAACTTCTTACGGGGAAAACTCCTTTCCATGCGCTTTCAAGGGTTTTGGCCAATTTTTCGAAGATTTTTTTTAGCAAGGATTCTTCAATATCAGTAAGATCTCTGGGCTTTATTTCTCCGAGTCCTGTTCCACCCAGCATTCTGTCCACAATGGAAAAAGTTACTTCGTGGCTTGTAACTATTACTATCTGGCCGGGAAGCGGATTTAATTCCATTACACAAACAGTTACGGGAGTGGGTAGCGATCGGGTAAATTCGTCATAAGTAAGCTGGTCAACTGATACAACTTCTACTTCCATTGTTAAACGCAAATATGTACTAAGAAGCAGTGACATTTGTCTTGAAAATTCTTTATGAATATCCTGTAGAGCTTTTAGATGGTCTTTTGAAAATTTGTCAGGCCGTTTAAAGTTATAGAGTTTGTATCCCCTGCGGTCATCCTCAAAATTTTCCATGAAAGCGTTGCCAATATTTGGCTTCATTTCGCTTTCGTTTATATTGGAAGCAAGAGAAGTTAGCAGGTTGTCTATTTCATTTTGTGATAGTTTATCAGCTTCTGACATTAATTAAGTTACCTCAGTTAATTAATTTACTGGATAATAAAAGAACCAAAACTTACTCTCATAACATTTCTTTCTCCTTGAAAAATAGGGTCAATAGCATCTTTTATATCCTGTTTAGCAAGTTCCTTGCCTGCAAGGCTGGATAATTCCTCAGGAGTTCTGGATGATAAAACGGAAATAATCGAATCTCTCATAGCAGGTTTAAATTGTTTCATTTCTTTTTCGATTACTTCAAGCGGGTCAGGCGCATTTCCTCCGCCATGTCCTCCATGGCCACCGCCTCCGCTTTCAGCGTGGGCGGTTAAATCAGGATCATGTTCTGATTTGGATAATTCTAGCGCCACATTTACTTTAAGGTATCTTTTTGCTGCCGGGTCGCTTAAATTCACAATAAATTCGCCCAGGTCAATTATTATCCCCCTCTGGTACTCGGAATGCTCTTCTTCGTGTTCCCCTACCGGAGCAGTTGCTATAATTTCGTCAATATTTTCCAATTTTGATCCTACAATTCCGTTAACAATAAGGAAGTTTCCCATGAGGAAAATAAAGCATATAACAACTGAAATAACAGTATTTATTATAATAATGTTTAACCCGGAAAGGCTGTCAATATTGAACCCTCCACTTCCAGGCGATGGAGTAGGGGCTTCAGCGACTTCCGCTTTTGGTTTAATTCCTTTTGGCTGATTTGGTTTTACCATAATTTTACTCCGTATTATAAGATGAACTTAATATGACTATATCTACTCGCCTATTTGAGGCTCTTCCCTGCTGTGTATAGTTCTTTGCAATTGGCATATATTTTCCATAGCCTATAGCAGACAGCTTAGCAGGTTGGAAATTATGTTTTTCTATAAGGTACCTGACAATATTTGTTGCCCTGGAGGTTGATAACTCCCAGTTTGAAGGGAATCTCCTTGTGTTTATCGGGATATTATCTGTATGTCCCTCAATTCTTATGGAATTAGGTATTTCCTTCAGGGATTCAGCTATAGTATCAAGTAATATGATTGACTCATCCTTTATTATATCAGACCCCGGGTCAAAGAGAACCCTGTTGCTTAACCGGATAAGCAAACCTCTTGGCTCTCGTGTAATTGATACGTCTTTGATGTTATATAACTTTTCCTTAACAATTTCCTTTATATTTTCGAATTCAATTATTTCCTGCTTTATGACATTTTTATCACTAAAAGCCACATTAACCCTTGATGTACTGAAGGCCTCCGACAGGCTTTGTTTTTGCTGAGGAAGAATAAATGCTTTTTCAAGTGATTTTGAGAAGTTTTTCAGGTTGTTTACATCCATCTGGGAAAGCGCATACATTACCATGAACAAAGCAAGCAGCATAGTCACAAAGTCCGCATATGGCACTATCCAACGGTTTATATATGATGGATTTTGGTTTAACAGTCTGCTAAACATAATTGAAAAGCTTTTCCCTTATTATTGCGGGGTTTTCGCCCTTGTGTACGCTTAAAATTCCCTGAGTAATGATTTTCTTGTAAAGAAGCTGCTTTCTGAGGTTATATCTTAACCGCCCTGCTACGGGTAAAAACAGCAAGTTGGCCGCTCCGACTCCGTACAATGTGGCAACGAACGCGGTTGAAATCCCGTACCCCAGATCAGACGGACTTTGTATATTACCCATTACCTGTATTAGTCCGATAACTGCTCCGATAATCCCAAAAGTAGGGGCATATCCCCCTAATGATTCGAAAAATATCGGTATTATAAGTCCTTTGTCCTCTTCTGTTTTTAGGTAGGAGTCAAATATTTCCTCTATATGGCTTCTTTCATTAATATCGACTGATACCTGTAAAGACTGTCTTAAAAATGGATCTCTTACCGCCGGTAAAAGGTTTTGAATTATTAATGACCCTTCGTGCCTGGCTATACTGGAAAGTTCGCAGATGTTTTCTATAACTCCCTTATAGTCGATAATTTCTTCGAAAAACACATTTTTAAGCTCTTTTATTGCATTCATTATTACTGTGCCCGGATAGTTTATCATCCCTGCGGCTATAGTCCCCCCAATTACTATCAATGCCGCTTTTGGCTGGAGTACTGACCCAACAGCTCCACCGTCAAGCATAAGTGTGCCAAAAATCGCCAAAAATCCAATTATAATGCCTGTTATGCTTACCAGTTCCAAAACAAACCGCCCTTCCCATATACGTATACATGTAAAGAATACTATTTTAAAGGGCTTTCAGGCATCCGCTAAAAATAGTATATTAAATTTTATCGAATAAAACCCCCTGCTTTTTCAGCAAGGGGTTTTTTAATATAAGGATAATTTTTTATGAGGTCAGTTTAGAATCTTATTCCACCACCTAATAAAGACAGTAATAATTGAACCAGTTGCTGTAGTTGTTGCTTGATTTGCGAAAGTGAGTCTGTTTGTGATGGTTTTTCAGGTTCATTTACTTGTTTTTCGCCTGCAGCGAGCTGGGCTTCCATTGCTTTTATCTGCTCTTCTTTAGCTAGTGCTTTAACTTCAAGAGCTACATCCTTTTTATGAATCTCAAGATATTTTTCCTCTTCGTTTTTATAATCTACACTTTCGGCTTGTTTTGCAACTTCTGCCTGTTCAGCTCTGATTTTATCAACTTCTGCCTTAAGTTTATTTAACTTTTCAAGGTTTTCAGGAGTTGATTCAAGAGCGGCAAGATGGGCCGTTGCTTTATAGGGGTCTTTTTCGTCTTTAACCATACTAAGTTTTGTTTTAAGAGCCTCCTGTTCCATTTTTAACATTTGTTTTTCTTCTTCCAGTTGTAAATCTTGCTGGTGATATTGTAATAAAAGTTGAGGATTTCCTGCGGCATTTTGAGCCTTATTAGCTAATTTTGTCCTTGCTGTTTCATTTAATTTTAATGCAAGATCCAAATCTTTGATCATTTTAGCATCAGTAGTTATCTGCTCTGTCCTTAAATTAACCTGGTCTTTTACACCTTTTTCGTGTCGTTCTGCAGGTTTTGTGTCGTCTTTTCTTCCCGCAGCTAGTTGCGCTTCCAGGCCTAGAGCCATTGCTATATATTCAACTTTTTCCTTTTCAAGCTGTTTGTCCTGATTGTTGTAATGTTGTATAAGTTGCGGGTTGCCCATTGCTTTTTGTGCTTGATGAGCAAGAGTTAAACGAGCATCATCATTAAGTTTAATCATTTTCTTTAAATGATTTAGCCTGTCAATATCTTCAGGCGTTGATTCCAGAGGGTTCTTTTTGGCTTCTTCTAAAATTTTATTTTTAGATTCTTTTTGTGCTGCTTCAACTTCTGTTTTGGCTTTTTCATAGTCTGCTTGTAATTTTTTTGTTTGTTGCTCTAGTTGAACATCTTGCTGTTGATGTTGCTTTAAGAGGTCAAGGTTGCCCTGTATCCTCTGTGCCTGGTGAGCCAGAGCCAGTCTTGCGTCCTGATTCATTTTTATTGCTAATTCAAGATCAGTAAGCTTTGCAAGTGCTGGTGTGTATTTTTCATTTCCAATTGCCGCAAATTTTTGTTCGTTTGGCGTAGGTGGCGGTACCTGAGGTTTTGCCTGAGGTATCATTGGCATGCCTCCCCATAAAAATTGTTGAGGCGGTTGAGGTTGCCTAAAGTCGAAAATAAATTGATTAGGGTTAAAATATTGTGGTTGTTGATACCCATAAAAATTTGTGGTTTTTGCCAGTTGGTATGGTTGTTGTTGGACCGGGAACATAATATTTACCTCCTTATGTTTATTTGCCATTGTATTTGGATATGCATATATATAGTATAGAATTATTAAATAATTGTTATTTTTTTTGTTAATTTTAAGAAATATTAAGTTTTTGTAAAAATAGTTGAGGTGTTTATAGAATTTAAATTTTTTTATAAAAATTGTCTTGAAAAAATTCCTTGTATTAAAATAGATATGGAGGAATAATTATGGCCGGACATTCAAAGTGGGCAAACATAAAACACCGCAAAGCCAAGGTTGATGCACAAAAAGGCGCTGCTTTCGCTAAATTTGCAAGGGAAATCCTGATCGCCGCAAAAGAAGGCGGCCCTGATCCCAACACCAATTTTAGGTTAAGAACTGCTATAGACAAAGCTAAAGCCGCAGGGTTGCCCAATGATAATATTAATCGCTCAATAGATAAAGCGACAGGCGAAAGTGATGGTGAAAACCTTGAATCTATTGTTTACGAAGGTTATGGGCCTGGCGGTGTAGCTATCCTTATTGAGGCGCTTACCGATAACAGAAATCGGACTGCCGGGGATATCAGAAGTTACTTTAACAAGTACAGCGGCAATCTCGCTGAAACAGGTTGCGTTGGCTGGATGTTCAAGGAAGAAGGTCAGATTCTTATTTCAAAAAATGGGGTTGACCATGACGAGTTATTTGAACATGCCATAAATGCAGGAGCCGAAGATTTTGTTGATGATGAAGAAGATTTTTATAAAATAGTTACAGTGCCTGAAACTTTACAATCTATTGCTGAGTCTATAGAGTTAGTAAATTATAAGTTGGAAAGCGCTGAGGTAACAAAAAATCCTCAAAATGTTATTAATGTAGAAGATATGGAAATTGCTAAAGTTTTACTTAAATTGCTTGATAACATTGAAAATCATCCTGATGTACAGGAGGTATACGCAAATTTTGAAATAGACGACGCTCTTATCGAGAATTTGGAGTAGATGTATACTTATAAATGGCATTAATTATTTCTTTATGGTATATTAAATTAAAATTAATATAAAGTTCTATTTATAATTATTTATATGAAGATTACTTGCGCGAGGAAATAAAGGGGCTGAATTAAGGAATGTATAAAAATAAATGCACGAAATGCGGCGCAGAATTTGAAACAAAGAATCCCAAAAGAGTTATTTGCCCGGGGTGCCTGTATCCAGATAAAAAAGATTTATCGCTGAATTCATATTCTAGTGCTCTCAAGCAGCCTGTATCAGATGAATCTCATAAATCATCAGAAGTGAGAGAAGATAAAGATTTGAAGCAAAAAGCCCCTGGATATTATGTAGTAAGAGATACACAGGGACAACAGGATAGAAGGCCTGGGCCGCAAAGATCATATGGTGACAGACAGCAGGGCAATAGGCCATATGGGGATAGGCCACAGGGTAATAGGCCATACGGAGACAGGTCTTATGGAGATAGGTCTTCAGGTGGTGGTTTCAGGAGGCCACAGCAACAACAGTATAATAACCAAAGGCCATATGGAGACAGACCTTCAGGCGGCGGTGGCGGGTTCAGGCGCCCCCCTCAGCAACAGCAAAGAAGGCCTTATCCGCAGAATCAGCGTGATAATAGAGGGCCCAGAAGGCCCGCAGCATCTAACAAGCAACTCCTCGTCAGTAGAGAGCAGGTTGCTGAAATAGAAAAGCTTTATCAGGAAATGTTACCATTGCCAAATCCAGATTGTCATGAAGTTATTGGTGAAAAAATTGGACTTGAAGCAAACAAGGTATTTTTCGGTATAAACCTTGTGCGGCAAAAAATGAAATTGCCAAAGCTTCCTTATCCAAAGAGAAAATTGGCAATCACACCTGACCAGTTAACAGCAATAAAAAATCTTTATACACCATTGCTACCGCTCCCACCTATCGGATGTCATAAGTTTCTTGCGAAACAGCTTAAAATGGATGAGTGGAGAGTACACGTTGGTATTGGTATAATAAGAAAACAAATGAATATGCCACGATGGAATACAGAACGTGAAGATGCCCCTCCTGAATTTAAAAATCAGTCACAAGAAGATGTAAAAAAGAAAGAAACAAAAAAATCAGAAACAAAAAAAGAAGAAACAGAAGAAGCAAAACCAAAAACAACAAGGAAAAAGACTGCTAAAAAAGAAGAAAAAGAAGGTTAATTTAAAAACCGGCTACAACAGTAGCCCATCCTTCATTTTTTATTACGTTTAATACTTTTAGATTTGTTTTATTTATAGCTGTTTCTATGAGACCAACTTTTTGATCTATTATTCCACTTAAAATAAGAGTTCCTTTTTGTTTTAAAATCTTTTTAAGGTCGGGAAGTGTATCTATTATTATTTCTGCAAGGATGTTCGAAACCACAATATCATAATTTCCTTTTACATCAGGTGCAGTGCCGGTGTAGAATGTACAGTTTTTTTCAATGCCGTTAAGTTTTGCATTTTCAATAGCCACAGGAATTGATGCAGCGTCAATATCAACGCCTGTTACGCTATCAGCTCCCAATTTTACTCCTGAAATTGCAAGTATGCCTGAACCTGTTCCAACATCAGCCATGGTAATTTTTCCGCTGTATTTAGATATTGCTTGTTCAATTGCCTGTATACATTGACGTGTGGTGGGGTGAGTGCCTGTTCCAAAGGCGCTGCCTGGGTCAAGGTTTATTTTAACTTCATTAGGGTTAGGACTATATTGCTCCCATCTTGGGCAAATCACTATTTTCTCGCCTGCTTTTAAGGGTTTCCAGTATTTTTTCCAGCTATGTGCCCATTCTTCATCTTTAACTTTTCTGGTCGATACTTTCCATTCATTAAGTTTTGATAAATCAGGCATCCTTGTGCAGAATAAATACCCCTTAACTGTGCCGTCTTCTTCTATAACTGTGCCGGAGCATCCTATTTTCTCAATCAAAAGATAAGAAATATGCTCGGCCCAGAGTTGAGAGGATTGTACTTTTATTTCAAGATATTCTGCCATTTTTAAATTTTTTATTCCTCAAATACGCCCATTTTACGGAATTTATCGTATTTGTCCTTTTTGATTTTATCGCCGGATAGTTTTGATAAATCCTTAATACTCAAAAGTATTTGTTTTTTCAGGTTATTCGCTGTCATATCCCAATTGTAGTGGGCACCTCCAACAGGTTCTTTTATGACACCGTCTATTATTCCAAGTCGCAGTAAGTCTTCAGAAGTTATTTTTAGTGATTCTGCTGCAGTACAGGCCATATCAGCACTCCGCCAGAGTATTGAAGCGCAGCCTTCCGGGGAAATAACTGTATAAAGTGAATGTTCCATCATATAAACTCTGTTAGCCACGGCAAGTCCAAGAGCGCCCCCTGAGCAGCCTTCTCCAAGGATAATTGAAATCATTGGGGTTTCAAGTTTTGCCATTTCACAAAGGTTAACTGCAATAGCTATGCCCTGTCCGGTCTGTTCTGCTTTGATTCCAGGATATGCACCAGGGGTGTCAATAAGAGTAATTATCGGCAGGTTAAATCTGTCAGCATGGTGGAAAAGCCTTAAAGCCTTTCTGTAACCTTCTGGCTGAGGCATTCCAAAATTATATTCAAGGTTTTCTTTTGTATTTTTGCCTTTTTGTGTCCCTATCAACATAACCGGCTGGTCGTCTATATGAGCAACTCCGCCAATTATTGCCCTATCATCTGTTCCTGCTCTGTCACCATGCATTTCTACCCAGTCGGTAGTTATCATCGATACATAATCAAGGAATGTTGGCCTTTTGGGGTGCCTTGCGATTAAAAGCCTCTGGGAAGGGGACAGGTTTGAATAGAGCTGCTGTTTATATTCATTAGCCTGTTCTTCAAGTGTTTTTATATGCTCATCAAGCACAATTCCCGTTTCCGAGCTTAAATTTTTAAGTTCTTCTATTTTATCTTCAATCTGGTAGATGGATTTTTCAAATTCTAAAGGTGTTAATGTTTTACTCATCTTTTTGCTCCTTTTTCGAGGGCCACTGTATGGATTTTTATGAGTTTTTCAAGAGTATCTTTTAGTTCCTCTCTTTTACAAACCATATCGACCTGGCCGTATTTAAGCAGATACTCTGCTGTCTGGAAGTCAGCCGGCAGTTTTTGTCTTATGGTCTGCTCAATTACCCTTCTTCCGGCAAAGCCTATTCTTGCGCCCTGTTCTGCGATGATTATATCGCCTAAAGTGCCGAAACTGGCAGTTACTCCCCCGAAAGTCGGTTCTGTCAGGACTGATATATAAAGCACTTTTTCCTCATTTGCTCTTGCTATTGCACAGCTTGTTTTGGCCATTTGCATAAGGCTCAGGCAGCTTTCCTGCATCCTGGCGCCGCCTGAAGAGGTTATTGCAATAATAGGTATTTTTCTTTTGATACCTTCTTCGATAATTCTGGTTACTTTTTCACCAACAACACTGCCCATACTTCCGCCCATATAATTGAAGTCCATTATAGCGGCAGCTGTTTCCCAGCCGCGTATTTGTCCGGTGCCTGTTATAACAGCTTCATTCAGTTTTGACTTGGCTTTTGCATTTGTTTGTCTTTTTTTGTAGCACATTGTGTCCACAAACTCCAGGGGATTTGAAGGAGATATAGTACTGTCTATTTCTTTAAATGTTCCTTCATCAAAAAGCTGGGCTATTCTTGTCCTTGCCCCTATTCTGAAATGATAGTCACAATTCGGGCAAACGTACATATTTTTTTCAAGGTCTTTTTTTGGCAGTTGTGTGCCGCAGTTATAGCATTTATCCCACAATTTGCACAGATCATCGCCTGAGATTTTTGATTCCACAAGCGCTGCGCTGAGCTGTTTTTTCTTTCTATTTGCAAACCAGTCTTTTAAACTCATTTTTTTTGTTTCACCTTTAATCTTTCAAATTCAAATTCTGATGTTTCTGAACCTACAAGCATATCAAATCCAAAAACAGTTCTCTCTCTTTCGGAGTCATAACCTATTTTAAATTTTAACTCTTCCGGCCCTATCCATGCAAAAATTTGATTTTCCACTACGAGTTCCTTATTCCAGTTATCCTTGGTCAGGTTTAAACTTGTCAGGTAGCCGATTGTAAGATATTTTGTAATCTCAACGGTTCCCCTGAACATCACGTTACTTCTACCATAAAGATATTTGTCATACAAGAATGGGGTCGAACCGTGTATAGCGCCCTGATAGTAAGCTGCCCACAAATTTACAGGGCCGAAATTGCTTACTACGGTAGGGCCTATCCTGGCAACACCGTATGCGTCACCGGTTCCATAAGCTGAAAGGGCAAAATTTGAGTCGACTCCCAAATTAAAATATTTATCATAACTCAATAAAGGGCTAATTGTATGTAAATTCCCCTGAACCTGGAATTTGCCTGTTGAATAATTATTTTCTTCTTCTGCGAAACCGGCGCTTGAGCGCAAATGAAATCTCATGTTATAGGCTTCTGCTATTTTTCTGTCATCCACTACTTCTACAAGGTATTTTGCGTTTTGTCTGCCAAAAAATCCATTTCTAATATAAGCATGTGAACCGTATTGCAGGTAGGTGTCTCCGCTTATAAAAGGCAGGTCCTGTTCACCATCAAGTACGACATTTTTTTTGAGGGTAGAATAAAAAAGTTCTGTTGTGTTGGTTTTGCTCATGTATCTTCCCATGCCGCCGAACCCTGGTCCTCCACGGCCTAAGGTAATAATTGGAAGAATTTTAAGAGTATTGCCTTTATAAACATGGAAAACGTGCCCGTGTCCGAAATATGCACCTAAATTTTTCCTGCTCCCGAATTCCGGCAGCATAGTTTCAATCCTGTTGTCTTCACTATCTTTAGTCAGCTGCATTACCGGTACTTTGGCTATAGTGACTTTGTTTATTTTAATAGTGGCACTTTTAAGGGTTACTATATTGTAGTGTTCGTATTCATCAATAAGGACTTCTTTTGCCTTTATATCATATTTAAACTTAGGTTCTGCTATTGTTTGTTTCTGGAAAAGATCATAATTATTGCCTCCTCCTCCACGCCTGAAAGTGCCTGAAGATAATGGGATAATAAGGTTTTTCTGGTTTAAGGTGGCCTTACCTTTTAAAAGTTCAATGTCATCGGATATTATTTCCGCGGTTTCAGCATCAATTCTTACCTGTGGCATTTCTGCATTGGGGTTGTTTATAAGAGCTGTATCCTTTGTGAGGTCAAACCTGGCGTAGTCGCCATTAATAACTGTATCTCGCTTTTTAATTTTTACGTTTCCCTCAGAAATGATTTGCTGGTTTACCTGGTCAAAAATAACCTGGTCAGATTCAATTCTTACGCCCTGGTCAGGTATTTCTATAGAAACATCACCGGTAGCGACAAATTGGTCTTTTTCAGGCAAATATTTGACTTTATTACTTTTTAGGTTTATTAATAATGCGCTGCCTTTTAGCTGGTTATCATCCTTTTCACTCACCGCCCCGTAGCAGGCACAATTAAATAAAAATGCCGTAATAATGCCGATTATTATAAATGATTTTTTGAACAATATATTTTTCCCGATAATATATAAATAGTTGTTTTCATTTTAAGTAATACTAGTAATAATTTTCTAACGTTGTTTTAAGTATATTATGCAATTTGGTTAAAAAAGGCAAACATTTAATGTTATAATCAATAGAGTATTGTAGATAGTTTTATGATTTAAATATATGATAATTGTTTCACCCCACGATTTAATAGGCCAAAGGTTTTTGGACTATGATTTGTATGATGAAAAGGGAGTGCTTCTTTTTAAAAAAGACGAACCTATCCCTCCGGGTTTGATTTTGGAATTAAAAGCAAATAATCAGGTGGTTTACAGAATAGAAAGCCAGTTGAAGATTGAAGACTTTGATCTGGAGCCTGACCCGGAACCTGAAACTTCTAGGACTAAAAGTGTCATTTCTGAAAAAAATCAGGAAACACTTATCTTAAATTCCAGAAAACTTATGCAATCAATTGCAGATGGACAAGCTATAGACATAAAAAGCTGCAGTGAAGCAAAAGATATTCTGGTGGATGAAGTAACTGAAAAAATAGACAAGATTAAAGGTATTAATGAATTAAAGGTTTTTGATAAATATACTTTTTCGCACACAGTAAACGTAAGTTCAATGAGTGCGGCATTGGGTAAAATACTGGGATTGTCCGATGAGCAAATAGATGACCTTGCTCTGGGTGCATTGCTTCATGATGTGGGGAAAATGCTTATCCCGAAGCAAGTACTGTTAAAGCCGGGCAAGCTTGAACCTGAAGAGTTTGAGATAATTAAAACTCATACAACAAAAGGATATAATTATATAAAAGAAAAAAATGAGTTGTCCGACATTATAGCAAAGGTTGCCCTCGAACATCAGGAAAAATACGGCGGTTTTGGTTATCCTAATCAGCTAAAAGCAGATGAAATAAGCTATTTTGCACAGATTGTCTCTATAATTGATGTGTATGATGCTTTAACCTCAAGAAGGGTGTATAAAAAAGAAATGTCTAATGCTGAGGCATTGAAGATAATGATAGGCGATGGATCAAAGGCTTTTAATCCCGTAATGCTTTACAGGTTTATTTATATAGCTAATTACAGGAATAAATCAGAACTGATTTAGAGTTCTTATCTTGACCTTAATTTTGCTAAAAGTCTTATTATTTCTATATAGAGCCATATCAGCGTGACCATAAGCCCGAATGCGCCGTACCATTCCATATATTTGGGGAGGTTAGACTGTGATCCTCTTTCAATAAAATCAAAGTCTAAAACAAGGTTCAGTGATGCGATAATAACCACTACAACGCTAAAGCCTATGCCCAGTGGGCCATTGTCATGCAGGAAAGGCACAGTAATCCCAAAAAGTCCTACTATTATTGAAAAAAGATAGTATAAAGCTATTGCGCCTGTTGCTGCGAATACTCCCAGCCGGAAGTTTTCCGTAACATTAATTATTCTTGACCTGTATGCCAACAGCAAGCTGAAAAGCACAAAGAACGTCAGGCAAATCGCCTGGAAAGCTATACCTGGATATATTGTTTCCATAAACCCCGAAAAACAACCGAGAAAAACACCTTCAAGCATGGCGTATATGGGAGCGGTAGTGGCTGAGAGGTGCTTTTTAAAAACAGTCACCATTGCTACTATAAAACCGCCTATAGCACCTACTATCATCCATATTTGTGCGGAGCCTGTTCCTCCGAACATCATCCAGCTTAAAAATGCCATACCGGCGGTTATAAGCAGCATTAGTGCGGTTTTGTTTATTGTGCCGTCTATAGTCATAACTTCAGCCCCGTAGGACGCATATCCCTGGCTTCTTATTGCGTTTTCACCAAGTAGGGGGTTTGTTGCTCGCATTTATGGTTCCTCCTCAAATTACAATACAATTATATTACATAATTTAAATTCAGTTTAAACCGCCTCCGCACATTCAGCGCAGATGTCCTCGCCTTCTGTCCGGGTATACTTCCAGCATCTCGGGCACTTCTCGCCAAGCGCCGGGGTTACATATATTGTGTATCCGTCCTCCTCCAGCTTGTTTAAAAGGTTCTCGGGCTCCTGCCCTCCTGAAATCAGGCATGCCTGAGAAGTGATAAACACGTTTTTCAACTCACTTTCAATGTTTTCAAGTTCTCTGCTGTTTCCAGCCTTTATGTAAACAGCGGTTTCAAGTGAACTGCCGATTTGCTTGTTAGCCCGGGCAGGTTCTATGGCCTTTGTGACGATTTCCCTCAGGTCTATAATTTTGTCCCACTTTTCGCTTAATTCTTCGCTTTTATACTGCTCATTTACTTTTGGCCAGTCTGATAACAGGATGCTTTCGAGTTGGCCTTTTTGTTCGGGGATTACATGTTGCCAGATATCTTCGGCAAGGTGCGGAGTGACCGGCACCAGCATTCTGGTTAAGACGTTCAATATTTCAAAAAGTACTGTCTGGCTTGAGCGCCTTGATTGAGAGTCTTTGCCTGCGGTGTAAAGCCTGTCTTTTACTATATCAAAATACAGTGAGCTCAGGTCTATGGCCGCATAGTTCTGCATTAGCTGGTAATATTTGTAAAATTCATAGTTATCGAATGCCGCCGTTACTTTTTCAACCAGTATTTGCAGTCTGTGCAGCGCATAACGGTCTATTTCATTAAGCTTTTCATGAGGTACGGTGTGTTTTGCCGGGTCAAAGTCATAAACATTGCCCAGGATGAACCTGACCGAGTTTCTGACTTTTCTGTAAACCTCAACAAGCTGCTGGACGATGTTGTCACCGATTTTAACATCGTGGGTATAGTCAACACTGGCAGCCCATAGCCTTAATACGTCAGCTCCATACTGGTTAACGATTTTTTGCGGCTCAATTACATTGCCCATGCTCTTGCTCATTTTGCGACCGTGTGCATCAAGTACAAAACCGTGGGTTAAAACGGCTTTATATGGAGCGGCTTCTTTTGTGGCAACGCTGGTCAGCAGAGAGGACTGGAACCATCCCCTGTGCTGGTCTGAACCTTCAAGGTATAATTCCACAGGAGAGCCGCACAGTTCTTTTTTTCTTGCGTCAACTACCGCTGAATGTGTTATGCCGCTGTCAAACCACACGTCCATAATGTCCTCTTCCTTCTGGAAGTGTTCGCTTGCGCAGTATGGGCATTTAAATCCATCAGGCAGCAGTTCTTCTACAGGGAGTTTGCACCACGCATCCGATGATTGTTCTTCAAATACACGGGCTACGTTTTCTATGGTTGCATCTTTAATAATGGTTTGTTTACAGTCATTACAGTAAAATACCGGTATGGGGACTCCCCAGACTCTTTGCCTGCTTATGCACCAGTCTGAGCGGGTTTCTACCATATTATAAATCCGCTGCTTGCCCGCTGAAGGTATCCACTGCACTTCGTCAATGGCTTTAAGCGCTTTATCTCTAAAAACTTCAACGTTTATGAACCATTGTTCTGTTGCCCTGTATATAACCGGGCTCTTGCAGCGCCAGCAGTGCGGGTAGCTGTGTGTTATTTCTCCATGACCTAACAGTTGATTGTTTTCCTGCAGGTTTTCCAGGATTTTTTCATTGGCTATATTGTAGTGTAAACCACTGTATTTGCCTGCTTCATCTGTGAAAATCCCCTGTGACGTGAGCGGTGAAACAACGCCAAGTTTATAGCGGTTACCCACTTCATAATCCTCAAGACCATGTCCTGGTGCGGTATGCACTGCGCCGGTACCGGCTTCTGTTGTTACGTGTTCGCCGAGAATGATTATGCTGTGTCTGTCCATGAAAGGATGTTGCGTGTTTATGTTCTCAAGTTCGCTTCCTTTTACAGAGCCTATAATTTTGTATGAATTTTCTTCCCAGCCTATACCCTGTATAGTGCTTTCCAGCAGGTCTTTGCCTATTATGTAAACTTCTTCAGCATCGTTTTTCTGGATAAATAAATATTCAAAATTCGGGTGTACAGAAATCGCCAGGTTGGCCGGGAGTGTCCAAGGGGTAGTTGTCCATATAACCATATATAGAGTGTTATGGATATTTAACCCTGATTTTTCATAGGCTTTTTGTGCTTCTTCATTGGGGAATCGGAATTTTACGTATATACTGTGGGATTTATGGTCGGCATATTCTACTTCTGCCTCTGCCAGAGCGGTTTCACAGCTTGCGCACCAGTAAACTGGCTTTAAGCCTTTATAAATATACCCTTTTTTGAATATTTCGCCAAAAACCCTTATCTGCTGTGCTTCAAACGCCGGATCTATTGTTATGTAAGGGTGTGCCCAGTCACCCCATACACCAAGCCTTTTAAAGTTGTCCTCCTGGCCTTTGAGGTTTTTCATGGCGAATTCCCTGCTTTTTTCTCTTAATTCAAGGGGAGTAACAGCGCTTTTGCCGCCTTTTATTGATTTGACCACAGCATTTTCGATTGGCAGGCCGTGTCCGTCGTATCCCGGTACGTATGGGCTGTAGTAGCCGGATTGCGATTTGTATTTTACCAGTATGTCCTTTAATATTTTGTTCAGGGCGGTGCCGATATGAATTTTATCCGAGCTCAGGTACGGCGGCCCGTCATGCAGAATGAATTTATGCTGTTTATTTCTTTGTGAAGTGTTTTTCTCGTATATTTGGTTCTCTTCCCAGAATTTTTGAGTCTCCGGCTCTTTTACAGCGGCATTGGCCTTCATTTTGAAGTCGGTCTGCGGAAGGTTCAGGGTGTCTTTATAGTTTATTTCCTGTTTTTGATCGGTCATTATTATTTCCTTTTAGTTTTATTATGTTTTCTTCAATTATAAAATTATACTCGCTAATAACCTGATAGGGTAATATTTATTACGCTTTAGTTTGATTATATTAAAAATTGTATATCCACTCTCACTCATAAGCTGTTTATCATTCAGACTGGTATAAATTACCGGTCTTTTTATTATTTTATGCGGGTTAAAAAGTCTATTACATCTATAGCGATTGCTTTTTGGTCAATCGGCTTTGACGTCCTTAAATATTCCATAGCATCGCTGAGGTATTCGTTCTCGTCATACCATCTTCTGTTTAATACAATTCTTGCTTCGTTTATTTCTATTCCCAAACTTTTTCCCTTTTGAATAATCTTTTCAGCTATTTCTGTCTGCTCTTCATAGGACAGGTTTCTTATAAAACTAATCGCCAGACTAACGGTGGGGTCAGAATCATACCATCTTTTATTTACGATTTTGTTCATCGAACAGCCTTTCAAAGTTTTGTTCCATTTTGGAATAACTGTTTACTGTGGAATCATATAAAAAGTTTATTGTCATAATAGTCAGAGGAATCCCGGCCAGAATTGCGAATATTATAATAGCTATTTGTTTTATTTTATTGAATAATTCCCGGCTTCCTTGTGTCTGGAAAGTTTGAGAGCGGTGTTGGCTTAACAACTTGTTTACCAGTGCATTTTTATTTTCATAAGAAAGGCCTTCAATAAAATAAATATTATCGTCTTGTATGGTAAAAACAAATTTTTTTGATTGCTGCTCACTCATTTTTTGCACCGAAAATTACGAATTTAATTTGTTACTTATATAATATTATAATATTATAACTACAATTCAATTGAAGGAGATAGTCTTGTTTTGTAAAAATAATCTAAAAAAAATTATACAGGATTTACAAAAAGCAAGTGTCCTTGTAATAGGGGATTTTGTTTTAGATGAAATGATTTACGGTATAAGCCACAGGATCTCTAGAGAAGCGCCGGTTTTGATTTTAAAGCATACAAAAACTGATAACCTTCTCGGTGCGGCATCCAACGCGGCAAATAATATATCAAAACTCAATGGCGGCAAAGCAAGCGCAATTGGCGTCATTGGTGACGATTATCATGGGGTTATGCTTAAAAATGCGCTTTTGGGCGCAAACGTTGATATAAATGGTCTTTTTGTTGATAAAACAAGGACTACCACTACAAAAACAAGGATTTCCGGCTCATCAGCACAGTCTGTTGTACAGCAGATTGTCAGAATTGACAGGGAAACAAAACATGAGCTGTGCAGGGAAACCGAAGAAAAACTTTTGGAAAAAATAACAGACTTAGTGCCTAAATATGACGGAATTCTTCTGTCAGACTACGGAAACGGAGTCATGACAGAGAGAATAATCGGTGAATCAATACAATTAGCGAAAAAACATAATAAAACCATAGCTGTCGATGCGCAGGACGACTTATTCAGGTTTAAAACCCCGACAATTATTACGCCGAACCAGCCTGATGCGGAGAAGACATTGGGCTATAAGATTAAAGACAGGCAGACCCTTTTAAAAGCAGGTCAGGACTTGCTGGAAATGACGAATTCGGAAAAAGTCCTTTTGACCAGAGGTTCTGAAGGTATGGTTTTATTTGAAAAAAATGGTAATATTGTAAGTATTCCTGCGATAAATAAGACTGAAGTCTTTGACGTTACAGGCGCAGGCGATACAGTTGTAGCATCAGTACTATTGGCGTTGTGTGCAGGTGCGGGAGCTGTGGACGCCGCAATAATCGGAAACCTTGCCGCAAGTCTCGTAGTAAGAAAATTCGGTGCTGCTACAACAAGTACGCAGGAATTAATTGAAAATCTGGATGAACTTGAAGAAATATATATGGAGCAAATTAATGGGTGCAAAATCTGACAAAAAGCAAAAGTTACCGAAAATTTTAACAAAAAAATTCTGGGGAATTTTAAATGTTTTTGATATTGCTATTATAGGAATTATTTTTATCGCTATTTTAGCTTTTTTTTTTATTGTAAATAATGGATTTTTGTCAGAAGCGGGCCAGGCGATAAAAAATAAAAAGGATGTTCAGTTTGATGTATTGTTGGTGAATGAAAAACTTTCCAAAAAAGATGAAATTTTTGTCCCCGGCGAAAAAACTTTTATAACAATAAGAAATGTGCCTTACACTGAACTTGAAGTAGTCAATAGCCTTAAAATACAATTGCCTGAGAGTGAGGAAGCCTATCCTTACGCTTTTAATTATCTTGTAACGGTTAAGGATAAAGCTGCTATAACATCTGACGGACCGGTCGTAGGAGGAAATAAGGTTAAAATTGGTCTCCCTGTTATTCTGGAAGGATTTGATTATAAACTCCAAGGTGTTGTAACGGATGTAAGAATAGAAGAAAATGCTTCCTGATTTAATAAAAAACAGTTTTTTTATTAAAAAAATAGACTATATAATACTATTTTTTATTACGCTGTTGATAATGTCGCTTACATTTGCTTCCACAATGCAAATAGGCGTTTTATCAGGGATATGTTTTCTTTTATTTATTCCAAAATTTATTTTTCAATCGGGTAAACAAATTTTTTTATCAGATTTTAATAAACCAATATTTTATTATATAGCTATAGCAGGCTTAAGTATGGTGCTTTCGCCTCTTTTGATGCCTTCCTTGAAGGGTTATTTAAAAATACTGACTTATTTATGTCTATACCTGACATTTTTTAGCGTATTAAAAGACAGTAAAAAGCGGACATATTATATTTTTGCTATAATAGCATTTAGTGCTTTTGCTGAGTCATTGGCTGCGATTTATCAAAACATATCCGGGGTGGAGGCACTTGCTGGCTGGCAGGATAAAACAGGCCTTAACCCGGAGCAGGTAATGGACAGGGTTTATGGTACATTACAGCCATATAACCCGAATTTGCTGGCCGGATATCTGATCGCTTCAATTTCTTCAACTGTGGCATTGTTTTTTATATTTGCTGAAAAAAAGAAATATGTGTTTTCGGTGATTGCGCTGCTGATGTCATTGAATATTTCCGCCGCCCTCGTCCTGACTGGTTCAAGGGGGGCTTATTTGGCTTTGCTGGTAATTTTAGTCGGTATCGTTATGGTTTCCGGCCATATAATCTGGTACGATTTCAGGAAAAAAAATAACCTTAAAATTATATGGATATTAGTATTATTATTAGGAATCGTAGTTGCATTGTATATATTTATTTCCAGTCCTGCCCTGCACAGCCGTATCGCTTCTGTTTTCGCTTTCAGGGAAGACTCAAGCAATGCTTTCAGGCTAAATGTTTATATATCGTCAGTGAAAATGTTTCTGGATCACTGGGCAATAGGCATTGGGCCGGGAAATGAAACGTTCAGACTTATGTACGGGCTTTATATGAGGACGGGGTTTGATGCCCTGGGAGCATACAGCGTGCCGCTGGAAATAGCGGTTGAAAGCGGTATTTTTGCGCTGCTGGCTTTTTTATGGATTATTTTTAATGTTTTTATAAAAGGTTTGAATGTGATTTTGGAAAAAAATACTATTGAGCAAAAAATAATTATTGCAGCCTGTATTGTCGGCGTAGCAGGCATTATGGCGCATGGGCTGGTTGATACTATTTTTTTCAGGCCTCAGGTGCAGGTAATATTCTGGATTCTTATTGCTGTTGCTGGTGTTAACCTTTCAAAAAAGCATGAAAACTTGTAAACATTTTGAAATATAGTATATCTTAGCTATAGACATTTTTAAAAAATGTTATAAAATTAAAGAACATTCTCTCTGTAATTATTTATGTATATGTTATGCCTTATTGGTTGTCAAATTTAGAGGTGGGAATTAATGGAAGTAAATCCATACAAAAACAATGGATTAAATATTTTATCTTCATCTGGTAATAAACAGTCTGTTGTTATAAGAAGAGCTCAAATGCAATTATCTGCGCCTATAAAAGACAGCGTAAGTTTTTCTTCACAATCGCGACAGAATAATGTCGTACAGGAAAAGCCCCTTGGCGCAAAGATGAGCCAGTTTATGGGGAAGGTTATGGATGATATGGCAAGTTTGCCAAAAAACATATTCAGAAAAAGCCCATCTTCTTTACCAGCCGCAGACAGCCTTAAAGATTTAGGATCAAAAGATAACATATACACATTTTAGATTTATTCAGTTAAAAGAATTTATTGTTTGATACCACTTATTTTTTAGTATTTGGTAAAATATAGTATGATCAAAATACTGGAAATTAAAAATTTAAACCTGGGTTTTAAAATAGAAGATGAAATCCACAGGGCAGTGCATAATGTTAGCCTGTCGCTTGAAAAAGGCAAAGTACTCGGCATTGTCGGGGAATCAGGTTGCGGGAAAACAGTGACCGCAATGTCTGTCTTAAAATTATTAGCCTCAAATTCCGTTATCGAATCAGGTGAAGTTATCTTTAACGGCCAGAATATACTTGAAATTAATGACAAGCAGATGCAGCAAATCCGAGGCAGTAAAATTGCCCTTATCCCGCAGGACCCGCTGACTTCTCTTAATCCGTTATATACTGTAGGTGATCAGTTAATAGAAACAATAAAATTTCACAGGAACATAAACACAAAAAAAGCCCGGGAAATAGCTATCAAAGCCCTAGACGATGTTAAAATCCCCGAGGCTGAATCCAGGATAAAGGAATACCCGCATCAATTTTCCGGCGGGATGAGCCAGAGAGTGCTTATCGCTATGGCGTTATGTTGTAACCCTGAAATAATAATAGCAGACGAACCGACTACGGCTCTGGATGTTACAGTGCAGGCTCAGATACTGGATTTAATAAAGGAAATTCAGAGGGAAAGGCATACTTCTTTGATATTTATTACGCATGACTTGGGTATTGTAAAGGAATTTTGTGATAATGTGGCGGTAATGTACGCTGGAAGGGTCGTCGAGTATGCTGATGTTAATGAATTATTCTCAAACCCTCTGCACCCTTATACAAAAGGTTTGTTTGAATCTCTGCCCGCTCCGGATAAAGAAGAGTTAAAAGTTATTCCAGGTCAGCCGCCCTCTATAACAGAAAATATCCCGGGGTGTACCTTCCATCCCCGATGTCCGTATAGGATGGATGCATGTGATAAAGAAGAACCCCAACTTAAAGCAAGGGATAAAGGGCATTTGGTAAGCTGTTATTTATATTAATAATACAGGTTTGGATTTTTTTAAGGTTTCGCCAGGCTCAAAAAGCTTTATAATGCCATATTCCCCGTCATAACCGGCCTGTCTTATAACTTTGCCTTTTCTCAGTCTTGATATTGCTTCGCCTAAAATCGGGGAGCCCACTTCGGATATCCTGTCTATAGGTATGTCCATAAGAATATCCAGTTCAGGGCCGAGTTTTTGTATGAGATTTTCATAAGCTTTTTCTACACTTTTGCTGTTAGGCCCCACGCCAATTATTTCGGATAATATTTCCTGCAAGGGTATAAGACTATAAACTTCCCCGGCAGTTGAAGGTGGGGTGAACCCTTTTTGCGGTCGGTCAGCAAGGTCATTTACCCTGTGCGATACGCCTATTGTAAGGGGCTTTCGGCATACCGGACAAATGCCTTTATGTTTTATCGTTTCAGGCGGCTCCATACATATATCGCATTTTCTGTGGCCGTCCATATGATATTTGCCCTCTTCCGGGAAGAATTCGATTGTTCCCAAGAAACCTTTGCCGGTTTTAAGGGCATTCATCATGCTGAAGTAATCCGGCTCTGTATCGAAAACCGTCGCCTCACGAGCCAGTTTTGAAGGGGAATGCGCGTCAGAATTGGAGACCAGCCTGTATTTATCCAGGCTTGAGACACGCCAGTTCATTTCCGGGTCGGAAGAAAGGCCTGTTTCTACCGCAAATATATGCTCTGACAGGTCTTCATAACACTCTTCTATTGAGTTAAAGCCTGATTTTGAACCAAGTGCGGAAAACCATGGCGTCCAGATATGTGCAGGGATAATGGTTGCACCCTGACCTGATTCCAGTGTTATTTCAAGCAGGCTCCTTGAGTCAAGTCCCAGTATTGGCCTGCCGTCTGATTTTATATTGCCTATTTTATCGAGTCGGTTCCTGAATTTTTCTGCTGCATTAATATCCGGCATAAAAACAATATGGTGGATTTTCCTTGTTTTTTCGCCCTTTTTATAAATTGTTGAAATTTCTACAGACAGCACAAATCTTACAGGACTGGTAGTTCCTTTTAGTTTATATGCGCCCGGACCTGCGGGTTCAAGTTTTTCCCTGATTTCTTTAAACCATGCCGGGTGGGTAAAGTCGCCTGTGCCAAGCATGGTTATCCCTTTTTTTTGCGCTTGGGCAGTTAGTTCTTCCAGCGTGGAGTTCTTGCTGGTGGCGCGGGAGTATTTTGAGTGGATATGCAAATCAGCGTAGAATTTCATTTTATATAATCTTTTTCTTTAAAGCCATTATCGCCGCCTGTGTCCTGTCCTCTACCCGCATTTTGTGCAGTATGCTGCATACGTGTGCTTTGGCGGTATGGATGCTTACACATAGTTTGGCTGATATTTCAGCATTATTGTGTCCATTAGCTATTAGTTTTAGTACGTCAGTTTCCCTGTCTGTAAGGTTGAAACAGTCTATATATGTTTTTTCGCTGCATGTTTTCCTGGTTTTTTCTTTTTTAATAATATTCAGAATGTTTTCAGAAATAGATGAATCAAACCATATAGCCCCATCTAAAACCATTTCTATCAGGGTTATAAGCTTTTCGGTCCGGGTGTTTTTGGAACAATATGCCCGTGCGCCTGCATGAAGCGCATCAAGAATCATTTCATCGTTGTTTTCCGAAGACAGAGCAACTATTTTTATTTTATTGTCATTATTTATTAGTCTTTTTATTATGTCTATACTGTTGGTATCGGGCAGGCATAAATCAATAATTATAAGTGACGGCTTGAATTTTTTTGATAGTTTTAGTGCGTTTTGGCCATTTTCTGCTTCATATACAGCATCAAATTTATTTACACTTTCAAGAGCATTTTTTAGTCCATATCGGCTAAGGTTATGGTCATCCACAATAAGAGCGGAGTTTATATCAGCAGTTTTTTTCAAATTTATCAGTACACTCAAAATTGTTATTAAAATTATTATATATAATTAAATCAAAGTTTGTATATAATTGTAAAATTTTTTATAAAAATTAATTAATTTGAAATTGGGAATTTAACAGTAAAAGTGCTGCCCTGGCCTTCTTTACTGTCAACATCAATACTCCCTCCATGTCTTTCCATTATTTGTTTGGAAAGATAAAGACCAAGTCCGGTACCCACTTTGCGAAATTTTTTGTTTGAGCTTGTAAATTTATTGAATAAAGAGGCTATTTCATCTTTTGTAATTCCCCTTCCGGTATCTACAAATGAAATTATAGCTTCATTTTGCAGTTTTTTACTGGATACAAGGATTTTACCTTTTTCGTCAGTATAGTTAATCGCATTATAAAGGAGGTTATGCACAACTCTTTTTATTTCAATAGGGTCAGCAGTGATATTCAGGTTCTTGTCCGAAAAGTCCATTGATACAGTTTGGTTTTTATCTTCGGCAAGATATTTTAATTCATTGTAACTGGATTTAATCAGGCTGTTAATGTCAAATTCCACTGGGTGAAGGGAGATATTGCCATTTTCGTATTTGTATGTAGTTAGCAAGTTATCCAGCATAGATGCCATATATTTATTGGAATTAAGTATTTCTGTTATGATTTCTTCCTGAGGGCTGCTTACTTTTCCGAATTTTCCTTCCTGCAGTAATTCTAAAGCTTTTATCTGGGCCCTTACCGGGGTTTTAAGGTCATGTGTAAGAGTGGCAACAAAAGTTTCCTTTTGCGACTCAATTTCTATTTGCGAAGTAATATCCCTTAAGACAAGGACATAACCTTCAATGATATCCTGGTTTTGAGAAATAACTTGCGAAGAGTTAATGCCCAGTATTCTTTTGTTTTTGGATTGTATTTCATGCTGAAAATGAATATTATTTTTAGCGCTTTTTTTAATGCAGTTTTCATCGTTACAGTTTATTATTTTGCAGAAATTTTTGTTTAAAACCTGATTTTTATCCTTATTAATCCATTTAAGAAATATATCGTTACAAGAAATCAATTCAAAATTTGTATTTAAAAGTAATATGCTATCAGCTGAAAATTCAAATATAATATCAAGGATTTTCTTTTCAGACCTTAATTCGTCCTGCAGGTCTTTTATTTTAAGGATATTCAGTATTCTCGCTTTTAGTTCGGCTATTTTAAAAGGTTTTACAATATATTCATAAGAACCAAGGTTAAAACCTTTTACAATGTTATCTGTATCATCAAGTGCACTTATGAATACAACAGGAAGATTCGCGGCTTTTGGGTTGGATTTTATTTTTTTTATAACATCATATCCGCTCATACCGGGCATCATTATATCGAGCAGGACAAGGTCAAATTTCTCCTTTTTTATTAGTTCAAGAGCCTCTTCTCCGCTGTATGCGGCTATAACATTTTGATTTACAGACTCCAGCGCTTCTTTTATGATTTCCGTATTCATGACATTGTCATCAATAGCCAGTATGTTATGGGGTTTATAGTTTATTTTAATAAATTTTTCGACAGTTGTAACAAAATTTGCAACATCAATGGGTTTTGGTATAAATCCGTCGCATCCTGCTTCCAGTGCGCTTTCCTTATCAGCGGTCATTACCATTGCGGTAAATGCTACAACAGGAATATTTCTGGTAAGTATATCAGCTTTTAGTTTTTTTGTTAGTGAAAGCCCGTCCTCAATAGGCAGGCCAATATCCATTAGAATAAGGTCGGGTCTTTCTGTACTCATTATGTTTATGCATTCTTCGCTGTCTTTTGCCCATAGGACATCGTGTCCTCGGTTTGTAAGCAGTTCATTTGCCAGTTCAAAATTCAGTTCATCATCTTCAACTATTAATATGTTTGCCATAACTTAAGTTAAAATTTCTTTAAATACTGTCAATTTTTTAAATTTAGTTGTTTTATAACTATGAGTTAACTTTTATAAATTTTATTTCAAACATGCTAGCACCACAAATTACAAAACAGGTTATAGGTTATACAGGCAATGTCGCTGATTTCCTGGTAAGAAACAGCGATAATGTTGTTAAATTTGGCATTCCTACCGCAGTAGGAGGTATTCTTGGGGCCCAGACATATGTTGACGTTAAGAATGTCGAAGGAAAGGATGATAAAAGAAATACAATTATTAATAACGTTTTAATTGGTGCGGCAATGGTGGCGGGGGGTATGTTATCTCACTGGCGGGCGAAAATATTCTTTAGGCGTTATGAGCCTGGAAGAATAGTTACAGCAATAAGAAATAACAATTTTTTAAAAAGAATTATACCTAAATTTTTAAAAAATTACCCGGCCAGGGAGTTTTTTGAAACACTTAGTATACCTATTGGTGCGGGTATAGCAGGGGGCATTACGGGGGAGTTGGCTCAAAATAAATTTCCTGTTGACAGTGTTAAATATAATGTGATGGAAAGAGCGGGTCTTCTTCGGGATATAGATTATGATTCTCTTAACAGGGTTTACGGTCTTGAAAACATCGGCGCTACAAAGTCTATGGACGGAGCTTTTTCAACGCTGGTTGGGTTTAATGTTGGCAGGGAAAAGGGTATAAAAAACAAAATTAAAACCTTTGTTTCAGAACTTATCAGCGGAGCTATCATTCCTTTGGGAGTGGTTATACCAATGACCGGGTATTTAAATAAAATTTTGCCTAATGATTCCATAAAACTAAAAGAAATGTATAAGAAGGGAGTCATTAAAAAGATGAAGCCGGGAGGTCTTTTAAAGACAGTTAAAGGGCTAAAAAGCGGGCTTATCATTGGAGGAGCGATTCTTGCTTCTATGGCGGGGAAGGCAGCGGCAACATGGTTTAACAAAGAAATTACGGAAAACTTTGTTGAAAATCAGGTATGGGCGGATATTTCCAAAAAGCAAAAAGAACTGATGAAGCGTTCTATGATGACACATAATCAGTTCGAGAAAGAGAAAATCAAGGATGAGCTAAAGAGGTTATCAGAAGTGAAAAAGAAGATTAAAGATTAAAGTGATCTAAATACTATAAATATTTTTAATAATCAGATCAGTGCCCTATCATCTTTGGCGTTGCAGTCAGCCTTTATGTTTAACAAGAATTAATTTTGGCGTTATCAGGGGTTTGTTTTTTTTACCTCGACAGCCCCTGCGGGGCTGCTCGGCCTTTATTTTGATGTTTTATCGATTTTTTTCTAAAAAGTTTTCTAAAAAGTTTTTTTTAAAATAAAATTTATGTATGGAAAATAATGAAAAATTTCTTGAAACAGCGAAAGAAGCCGCATATGAAGCGGGGGAAATTCAGCTTTCATATATGGGCAAAGCAAAGGAAATAGATTTTAAGTCCTGCCAGAACGACCTTGTTACAATTGCGGACAAAAAAAGCGAAGAAAAAATAATTACCATAATTAAAACATACTTCCCTGACCATGCCATACTGGGAGAAGAAACCGGCTGCCACCGGGAAACAGAATCCGAGTATCTGTGGGTAATCGATCCGTTGGACGGCACAACAAATTTTGCGCATAACTTTCCGCATTTTGCGGTGTCTATAGGTCTTGTAAGGAATAATAAAATAATTATGGGGGTAGTTTATGACCCATGTAAAAATGAACTTTTCTGGGCAGCAGAGGGCAATGGCGCATTTTTAAATTCTGAGGAAATTAAAGTCAGCGCAACTGTTGAGCTTAAGAAATCACTTCTGGCAACAGGCTTTGCGCCGATGAAAGAGCATGACCTTGATGAAAACCTGGCATTATTTAAAAAATTCATGTTAAATTCACAGGCCATAAGGCGCCCGGGAGCTGCTGCGCTTGATATTTGCTATGTGGCATGCGGAAGGCTTGACGCATTCTGGGAATTAAAACTAAATCCCTGGGATGTCACCGCAGGTGCCTGTATTGCTAAAGAAGCGGGCGGCGAAGTAACAAACTATTATTCAAATGATTTTGATATTTATAAAAAGAGTATAATAGTGAGTAACACTATTTTGCATGACCGGATGAAGGAAATTATCGAAAGTGGAACTTAAAAAAGCGATTGAGCTAATCTGGGAAAACAGGCGCTATAAAACAGCTTCAGAAACTGAAACGCTTAGCCACCTTAATGAAGAGGTCGCAGAAAGCCTTAAGGCAATGTTGTGCGGGAATAGGGAAAAAGCACAGAGCGAGCTTGAGGACGCATTGTCCTGCATCCTTATCGCATTTAGAACATTGGATATAGACCCGGCAGAAGCTGTTTTGCGGCAGATTTCAAAGATGAAAGAACCTTCAAAGAGAATAATGCATATTTTCCCTGATAGAGTGGAAATCAGGGTGGATAATGAAATAAGGGGCGGCTGGGCTATATGGAGCGCTGATGACCTCAGAGAAGCCGAGAAAATGGCGCGGGAATTCAGCTGTAAGGTGGTTAAAGAAGACAAGAGCAATCAGCTCACGCTGGATATATCATAATTATGGAACAAATAAGGCTAAATAAATACCTTTCCTCCTGCGGTCTTGGTTCAAGGCGGCAGGCTGATGAATTGATTAAGGCGGGTGAGGTTGAAGTTAACGGCAAAAAAATCGACACGCCCGGTGTTTCTATTACAGAAAAAGACGTTATAAAAGTAAAAGGCAAAATTATAAAGCCTGAAAAGTTGGAATACGCCATATTTTACAAACCCGCAGGCTATATAACAACAGTCAAAGACGAAAAAGGCAGGAAAACAATATTTGATATCCTGCCGGAAAAACTCAGTGGGCTAAAACCGGCTGGCAGGCTCGACAAGGACTCTACCGGACTGCTAATCCTTACCAATGACGGTGAGCTTATACAGCAGCTCACGCACCCCAAAAAGCAGGTGCCAAAGGTGTATTCGGTAATAACTGAAGGGAAAGTCACGCAGGAAGATTTAAATAAATTCAGCAAGGGCATAGAGATAGAAAAGGGCAAAATCGCATATGCTGAGGCTGTTATACTGGATTATGAGAATTCGCAGACATTTTTGCAAATGACATTGTATCAGGGTTATAACAGACAAATCAGGCGCATGCTCGATGAGGTCGGGCATCCGGTTAAGGCTTTAAAGCGCATAAGCCATGCCAGCATACAGGTTGCCGGGCTCAAAAAAGGGCAGTTCAGGTATTTAAAGCCAAAGGAAGTAAAGGAGCTTAAGAATTACCTGAAGAAGTGCTCAAAAGGTTAATCAGGGAAGAGGTGCTTCTTCCTTGTTTTTCAGGTTGCTTATTCCTTTAAGGGCTGCTCTGCCAAATTCGGTTGCACCGATGGTAATTAATGCCCATTCTGCCATTTTAGGCACCTTGTTCCAGCCTTTTTTGCCTCCACTTAATAGTAAACCCAATCCACCGCCGACTGCTGTTTCGATACCCATTCTGTTCAGGGGGTTATCCTGCCGCATAATAAACCTGTCAGGCAGTTCCTTTGCTTTTTCCACAACTTTATTCGTTTCCCGAGATTGTTCGAACAGCTGAAAATTACTCTTAAATGCTAAATTACTGTTGATTTGTGTCATTTTAAACACCCTGTTATTGCATACTTACTTCCTTCTTTTTGTACAAAACCGGAAAATAACAAAAATTGACAAATTTTCTGGTAAAATATACATAATTATAAGTTTTGTAAACCTTATTTATGTCCAAAATTTTTATAATAAGTTCCTGTCCGCAGACAAATAACGACCTGAAAGAACTGCTTGTAAATGTCGGGTATGATATATATTCAATAACTGATGAAAATGAAGCAATAACGCAGGCTGAGGAAGTATGTCCGGATATTGCGATTATTGACACCTCCAGCCCGGAAATCAACACTTCGAATATCTGTAAAAACCTTAAACTGCAAAATAAAACTAATGATACCCAGATAATCCTTCTTACATCAAAAGATTCGTCTTCTGAGGAAGTATTAGTAGGAGCTGACGGGTATATAACAAAACCGTTTAATGAAAACATACTTATAGCAACTGTAAATGCGCATTTAAGAATTAAAAAATTGCTCGATATACTTTATACAAATAACAGCGAGCTTGCAAAAAGCCTTTACCAATTGAATGTACTGTATTCAACAAGCTCTCAGCTAGCTGGTACACTGGATAAGTCAAAACTTATCAGCATTATGAACAATGGTCTTGAAAAAAGCCTGAACTTTTCGTTATGTTATGCGCTTGTGATTAATGACCCGGAAGATGCAACATTGATTATAAATTCACTTAATCCAATAACCAAAAGGCTGGAACAGGCCCTGAAAATGCGGGCGCTGATAGGTTATAAAGGTCTTTTTGAAAATAATGTACTTCCTTTTGAGCTTTCAATCGATAATATAAAGGCAGAAATCGATTTTGATAATGATGAAAAGCATTTTGACCTTGATATTCTGGTGTGGGACAGGTTGTTTGCCCCTATTAACACAGCTGACCAGTTTTTTGGTACTGTCGAAATAATAAGGGAGGACACTTTTACGGGTGAGGATTCTACATGTTTTCAGACAGTAGTAAAACAGGTTTCCCTGCCGCTGGAGAGCGCATTTTTTTATGAAGAGCTGAAAAAGACTAATATTAAGTTGGAAAAGCTTGAAAGGCTGAAGTCTGAATTTATTTCGATTGTTTCTCATGAGTTGAGAACGCCGATAACCTCAATAAAAAGCTCACTCGACATGCTGTTAGCAGGAAGAATGGGCGAAATTACCGATACGCAGGGGAATTTTATCACCCTAGCCAAGAGAAACGTGAACAGGTTATCGGGGATTATTAATGACCTGCTTGATTTGTCAAAGATTGAGGCAGGTAAAATGGAATACAGGTTTGAGCCGTGCAACCTGATAGAGCCTATAAAGTTTGTTGTATCAAGTTTTGAGCAACTTGCTCAAAAGAAAAATATAAAAATAGTTTTTGATGCAGAAAAAGAAGAGTTTAAAATCAATGCGGACCCGGGAAGAATCGAGCAGGTAGCATCAAATCTTATATCCAACGCCGTTAAATTCACGCCTGAAAATGGCCAGATAACGGTAAAAATTCAGGAAGAGGACAATAATGCAAAAGTTAGCGTAATAGATAACGGTATAGGCATAAAAGAAGAGGACATTTCTAAAGTTTTTGATAAATTTCAACAAATAGAGAATTCGCTCGATAGAAAAGTGGGAGGCACCGGGCTTGGGCTGCCTATAGCCCAGCAGCTTGTGGAGGCGCATGGCGGAAGGATATGGTTTGAGAGTGAATTCCAGAAGGGAAGCACTTTTTATTTTACGATACCAGTTTTGAAAGAGGATATTTATGCCAAAAGTGATATTAATAGCTGATGATGAGCCGGATATAGTTGAAACTATTAAATTTTTAGTAGAAAGTGAAGGTTATGAATGTTTAACGGCATTTGACGGGGAATCCGCACTTAATCTTGCAAAGGAGCGCATGCCGGATTTGATGCTGTTGGATGTTATGATGCCAAAAATCAACGGCTATAAGGTATCAAGGTTGTTAAAATTTGACGCAAAGTATAAAAACATACCGATTTTGATGATTACAGCCCGCTCTCAGGAAGAGGACAAAATTATCGGAGAGGAAACCGGCGCCGATGAGTATATCACAAAGCCGTTTGATATAGATGAGGTGCTGGCAAAGATTAAGGTTTATTTAAAGTAATAAATATTTTTTTGCGTTACTGCCATATCAACCGCAATATCAAATTCATCATATGGCAGGCTATCAATAACAAGCTCGTCTGCGATAGGCACTATTTTTATGCAGGTTTCAGGCAGTTTCGCAAGGAAACGGTCATAATAACCTTTGCCATAGCCCAGCCTGTGTCCGTTTTTATCAATTAAAAGCGCAGGAATAATAATTAAACCAATTTTTTCAGGTTTTAACTCTTCGCCGGTGCATGGTTCGCATATGCCGTATTTATTGAGGTTAAGTTCAGAGCAGGTTTCGTATTTACAAAAACTCATATGTTCATTTTCTGCAATAACAGGCAGGTACCATTCCTTGCTTTTATCTTCAAATAAAGGCGTTATGTAGGTTTCAGTGCCGCAGGGATAGAACCCGGCTATTATTTTTGCGTTTTTATATTCTTTTAGTACTGTTATTTTATTACAAATAACGGCACTTATTGCTTTTATATCAAGGGTTTTTCGGGTTTGTTTCGCCCAGTCCCTTAAATTTTGTTTTGTTTTTTGCATATTTTAACTTTTTTTAAGATTTATCGAAAAATATTTTCGATTTTCGGAAAAATAGGGTATAATATAAATATATATATCCAAAAAAAATATACATCCAACGGAGATAAATTTAAATATGGATAAAGAAAAATTTTGCATAAAGTTAAGGAATGCCCGTCAGGATGCTGGCTTAAAGCAGGAACAGGTTGCAAAACATTTGAATCTGCCAATTTCTGCTGTATCCGTAATGGAGTCCGGCGCAAGAAAAGTTGATGTTTTTGAACTGGAAAAGCTTGCCGAGCTTTATGACAAGCCAATTGAATGGTTTTTTCATGAACATAATTTTCAGGAAAGAAGGAGATGGTATGATTTAGATCCCGTATTAGCGGAAGCTGTAGAGCTTTTGCGCAAGGCCCCCACTAAACTGCAGCGCAGCGCCGCTTACGGGATTATCGGTTTTTTAAAGCAGGGTGGCTTTGTTGCACAGGATAAAGAGTTTTAATTTTTAATTATTTTTATAAAAGCAGGAAGCGAGGCCTTGGCCTCGCTTCCCTATATGAGATCAGGTGAGCAGATGATTTATTTTGCTGCGAATGCTACAGAAAGCACTTCGTCAGGGTTAATCTGTGCGATTCTGTCACCATCTGGGCTTACAATGTAAGCAAGCTCATCGCCGGTAACTTTAACCACACCGAGTGTGCCGCTCACAGCGGTTTTGCCTGCGTACCATACGCCTTCAGCAACTTCCCCTGCTGAAGTCAGGTAGCTTCTGCCTGCAGCGGCCGGTTCAAGGTTGGCAAGTTCGTTATTTCCGTTCGCAATGTTTGTCAGGAAGTTTTCTACCATATTGCCGGCAACAATAACCGTACCGCCAACTGTTCTTCCTGCCACGCCAGCGACTTTGCCGGGCCAGCTGAATGGCCATGCCAGAACTCTACCGATGATATTAGGGTTATCTTCCTTAACCACAACAGCTGAGAGAATATCTCTTGGCAGTGCTGTGCTGACTTTACCACCGTCGAATTCATGCCTGAGTTCATCAAAAGCTACTCTGATAGCTCCTGCTTCGCCAAAGCCCGGCCTTATTACTTCAACCACTTCGCCGTGTACTTCTGAGCCGGCAGGGAACATTTGACCATCGATGCAAACAGGCTCTACTGTTTTAGCAACGAATTTATCGCCTGTTGAGCTTGTCCTGGCTGATATTATATCTTCAAATTGTACTTTTAATGTTGGTATAGTAGTAGTTGCTATACCGGGTTGTAACTGAGTAGCAGCACCGGTTGTTTGAGGAGTAGGCTCAAGACCGAGTGCTTGTCTCAATTCATCTACCATGGAGGCTATTTCAGCTCTTGAAGCGCTGTCATTTGGCCTTATCTGGTCATTTGCAGGCATGTTTTTCAACAGTCCGGCATTAAGGGCTTCTGCTACAGAAATAGCTGCCCATCCAGGGATTTCATTTGAGTCTGTGTAGCACTGAAGTATTCCTTGAGCATCTGCAGCTGAAATGTCGCCAGGGATAACTTTCCCCATTGTGCTGAGTGCTTCTGCTCTGCTTACAGGCTTGTCGGGCTTGAATGTGCAGTCAGGATATCCTGCCACAAGCCCCCTGTTGTAGGCTTTGTCTATGTCTGCATTAGCCCAGTGGTTTTTAGGTACATCCCTGAATATTTGCTGGGCAAAATCAGGTACATTTTCAAGTTCAAGAGCGGATACCATTGCACTTGCGAACTCATCTCTCATAATAGGAAGGTTCGGCTTATAAGTGCGGTCAGGATATCCGGCCAAAATGCCCTGTGCTGTCAATTTATTAATATCGCAACCTGAAAGCATTTGATTGCTTACGTCAGGATACTGACTTTGTACAGGACATGCCGCTCCTGTTTCTGCGGGTATTGTGACAGGTACCTGAACAGGAATAAGTACGTTTTTCTGCATTTGAATTCCGCTGGAAGTTTGTATACTCCTTTGTGGAGCTGCCGGTCCAATCGGAACAGCCGGGCAAGGTTGTGCTACCTGAGGACATACCGGAATTGCTGCGCCTGTTGGGCATGGTTCCGGTTGTATTGGTGGTGACATCCTTTGCGGCGGGCATATAGGAGCTGCCGGACCAGTTGGCC
>CAZLCO010000003.1:37747-41505 GCA_964558005.1 uncultured Gammaproteobacteria bacterium
TTTATCCTGCTGGTCTGCTGAACTCATTGGTATCGCAGGTACGCATGGATTGCATGGGTCACATGGATCAACCGGATAAACAGGTATTGCCCCGCCTGTTGGACATGGATCACATGGATCAAGCGGGTAAAAAGGTATTGCCCCGCCTGTCGGGTAGCAAGGCTGGCACGGCATTATCGGTGCAGCTTCGCCTGTCGGACATGGGCAGCAAGGATTAATTTGCATTGGTGGGCATATAGGTACAGCCTGTCCTGTTGGGCAAGGTGCTATGGGTGCACATGGATCACACGGCTGGCAAGGTGTTATTGGCACAGCTGCTCCTAATATGCCTGCTTCCCTGAAACATGGGCTGTTATGATATGCCTGGAGAATGCTTCTTTGTTCAGGTATACCGCATCTAAAGATTTCTACGCCTTGTGTTACACGTTCAAGCGGTGCAGGAGCAATAGCCGGACATGGATATGCGGTTGGATTTGGCGCTTGACCCATAAATTGTGGCAGTGCAGGAACGCATGGTGTTGCTGCACCGGTAAGGTTTTGACATGTCGGGCAACCGGGTGCCGCCGCTCCGGTCATACCTGGAAAAGCCGCAACTGAACCTGATGTAAAGCTGAACTGAGGGTCATCTTTTGACATAAGGTTTAAAACGGGTCCATATGATGGATATGTAGTCAATCCTGACGGACAGGTAGAACTTACCGCCATTGCTTCTTCGTCTCCACCGATTTGAAGCAGTCCGTCTCCCTTAGGTATAACAACGCCTGCATCGCCAATATCAGGAAATGCATAAGCCTGTCTTTCAAGGATATTAGCCCCGGCAGTAGCATCAGGTATGCATCCGCTTATTGTCTGAGCTTGTGGGGGGCAAACTGGACAGGCACCGCCCATAAATACAGGCTGTTGTTGAACTATTGGCACCTGTGGAAAAACAGGACAAGGTGCAGCTGCGCCTATAGGACATGGTTTAACAGCTGTTCTTTGTGGTGGACATACTTGACCTAATTGGTCTGCGATTGCAATGCCACTTATTGTCATAACCCCTACTGACAATGCAGCGGCAATTGATAATTTTTTTAAATTCATAAATACCTCCTTAACATCTACAAATAACTGGGATTTGGTTAAAATATTTTTAATTGAGTTTTAAAATATTTCTTACATTGATTAAATTATCAGGCTTTTATGCCTTAGTATTCATTGCCGAACCATCTTATTCTTATAGACAGTTATTTATAAATTTTTTTATTAACCATTTCGGTTATAAAACAACAAAAAATGGGCTGATCAGCCCATTTTTATATATTTATGTTAGTTTTTACCAGTTGCTGTAGAAAGATGTTTGCGGAGTGAATCCACCGGTGCCGAGGCCTATTAATTGCCTGAGCCCTGCGGCTCCGCCCAATGTTGTCAGACCGACGGTTGATCCCATTTGGGCTCCGCTAGACATTGACATTTGAGGCATGAATCCTGGGACGTATTGTTTTCCGTCAGCACCTGTATTGCCGGTATAGCCGCCGTATAAGTTGCTACCTCCCATTGAGCTGCCGCCCATCATCATCTGCATCATCATCATGAAGAACATCATCATCATTTGTTGCTGTTGTTGCTGTTGCAATGTTACTTTATTTTCTTCCATTTCGGTTTGTTTTGCTGCAATTTCGCTATCGCTTATTATGCCGTCTTTATTTTTATCAAGACCCATTATTTCATCTAATGATAGTGTTCCGTCCATTCCGGCAACGTATTTACCAAGGTCGTTTAATACTTGTACTTCTTTGGTTTTTTCCTTGCCGTCTTTATCTACTTCAGTAACTTTTTCTGTACTATATAATTTGCTAAATACTCTGTCCATGTTTGTTTTGGCTTTTTCAGCTTCTGACTGAGCTGCTGCTGCTTTTTCTTCGGCTTTAGCTTTTGCGGCTTTAGCTTCTTCAGCCTCTTTAGTAGCTTGACTTGCTGTGTTTTGAGCTTCGCTTGCTTTAGCTTTTGCTTCATCAGCTGCTGATTTGGCTGCTGCTGCTTCTGCTTCTGCTTTAGCTTTCGCTGCTGCTGCTGATTCCGCATCTGTTTTGGCTTTAGTTGCAGTTGCTTCAGCTTTTGCCTGTGCTTTAGCTGCTGCGTCAGCTTCTGCTTTTGCCTTCTTGGCTTCTTCTAATGCTTTTGCTTTTGCTGCCGCATTTTGTTCTGCATTAGCTTTAGCTTCAGCTGCTTCTGCTTTAGCGGCTGCTTCTGCTGCTCTCGCTGCTGCTGCTGCTGCTTCAGCCTGGGTTGCAGCTTGCTTAGCAGTTGCTGCTTCAGACTGTGCATTTGCTGCTAATGCTTTTGCTTCATCTGATTCTGCCTTTGCTGCGGCTGCTTCTGCAAGTGCTTTTGCTTTAGCTGCTTCTGCTTCTAATCTGGCTTTTTCATCTTTATTGGCTGCTGCTTTAGCAACTTCAGCTTCAGCTTTTGCTGCTGCTGCTTCAGCTTTAGCTTTATCAGCTTCAGCTTTAGCTTCATCTGCTTCTGCCTTTGCTTCGGCTGCTATTGCTTTTGCTTCAGCTGTTTCAGCTTTAGCTGCTTCTTCAGCTGCTTTAGCTGCTGCTGCTTCAGCTTCTGCTTTTAGTCTTGCTTCTTCATACTGCTCGGCTTCAGCTTTAGCTACTTCTTCTGCTGCTTTAGCTGCTGCTGCTTCTGCCTTAGCTGTTTCTTCAGCTGCTTTTGCGTTATCTGCTAATGTTTTGGCTTCAGCTGCTTTAGCTGCTGCTTCAGCTGCCTCTGTTTTGGCTTCATTTGCTTCTGCCTGTGCTGCTGCGGCTGCTGCTGCTTCAGCTTCAGCTGCTGCTTTAGCTGCTTCAGCTTCTTCTTCTGCCTTTAATCTTGATTCTTCATCCTGTTCAGCTTTTGCCCTTGCTTCAGCTGCTTCTGCTTTAGCTGCTGCTTCAGCTGCCCTTGCTGCTGCTGCTTCAGCTTCAGCTGCAGTTTTAGCTTCTTTTGCGGCTGCCGCTTCAGCTCTTGCTGTTTCGGCATCAGCTAGTGCAGTTGTTTCAGCTGCTTTTGCTGCCGCTGCTTCAGCCCTGGCTGATTCTGATTCGGCTAGCGCTGCTGCTTCTGCTAATTTAGCTGTTTCAGCTTCAGCTTTAGCTAATGTTTCTGCTTCTTTAGCTGCTTCAGCCTTAGCGGCCTCTTCTTCAGCTTCAGCTTTAGCTGCTGCTGCTTCTTCTTCAGCTTTTATCCTTGCTTCTTCATCTTCTTCAGCTTCAGCTTTAGCTGCCGCTGCCTCGGCCTTAGCGGCCGCTTCAGCTGCTTTAGCTGCTGCTGCTTCTGATTCTGCTATTGCTTGTGCTTCTTTAGCTGCTGCTGATTCGGCCTTGGCTGTTTCAGCTTCAGCTTTAGCTAATGCTTCTGCTGCTTTTGCATCAGCTGCTTCAGTTTTAGCTGCTTCAGCTTCAGCTAATGCTGCAGCTTCTGCAACTTTAGATTCGGCTGCTTCTTGTTTTGCTGCTTCAGCCTCCGCTTTTGCATCAGCTTCAGCTGCCTTAGCTGCAGCTAATTGAGCTTCCAGGTCAGCTATTTGGGCTTTTAATTCATCTGATTGTGTATCTTCAACCTGAGTTGTTTCTTCAGCTGTAGCAGTTGTTTCAGTAGTTGTTGTTTCTGCTGTCGGTGCTGTTTCTTCAGCTGTAGCAGTTGTTTCAGTAGTTGTTGTTTCTGCTGTCGGTGCTGTTTCTTCAGCTGTAGCAGTTGTTTCAGTAGTTGTTGTTTCTGCTGTCGGTGCT
>CAZLCO010000003.1:41605-83829 GCA_964558005.1 uncultured Gammaproteobacteria bacterium
CTGTAGCAGTTGTTTCAGTAGTTGTTGTTTCTGCTGTCGGTACTGCTTCTTCAGCTGGAGCAGTTGTTTCAGTAGTTGTTGTTTCTGCTGTCGGTGCTGTTTCTTCAGCTGGAGCAGTTGTTTCAGTAGTTGTTGTTTCTGCTGTCGGTGCTGTTTCTTCAGCTGTAGCAGTTGTTTCAGTAGTTGTTGTTTCTGCTGTCGGTACTGCTTCTTCAGCCGGTACTGCTAAGAATATATTTTCAGCATCTGTTAGTTCAGCCTCTGATATTTTTCCATTTCCATCTGCATCGATAGTTTCTAATTCCGCTATTGATATTTGTCCATCGTCACCCGCCACACTTTTGCCAAAATCACTGAGTTCTATTGATGAAGTACCATCACCGTTATCTGCAGGTGTTTTAAAAAGTATACTACTTAGCAGTGTCCATAGGTTTGTTTCATCAGGATTATTGCTGCCTGATAGGTCTGTTAATTGTGTCGATGTAAATACTGATACATCATCAATGTTGCCATCGCCATCTACATCTATGATAGATTTGTATTTAGATTCATCATTTAGAATGTTTAGTATTTTACTTAGATTAACGTCGGTCATTTTGGCTCTCCTTATTATATACATAGTATATATTCACTTATATTTATAAAAACATATTTTTGACAGGAATTGCGTAGGATTTGCCCTATTTTTTTTTAGATTTGGCCAAAAGCTAGATATAATTTGTTAATAAAAAATTAATAATATCTTTACATTTCTTAGTATTTAGCAAATTTGTGTATCAATATTTTTAGCATGGTATATTTGTGTTACTAATAAGGTATAAACACGAGGAAATATTTAGATGAAAGAAAAAATCCACCCTAAATACAAAAAAACTACAATCAGCTGTGCATGCGGAAATGTAATCGAAACCGCATCTACCGACGAAGGTTTAAAAGTTGAAATTTGCAGTAACTGCCACCCGTTCTTTACGGGAACACAAAAAATCATGGATACTGAAGGTAGAGTTGAAAGATTCAAGAAACGTTATGCAAACACTCAAAACGTTAAAAAAAAGAAATAATTGATTTGAGGTAAATATGCCGACAAATAAAGAATTTCCGATAGTTCACCTTGTAAGTGAACCAACTAATCATTTAAAAACAATATACCTGGCCTGCAGAACATGCTATTCGGCTGATTACCCGGTTAATATCTGGGAAAAAGATGTCAGCGAAGAAAAAATGCTTTCTCTTGTCAGAAAGGTAATGCAGTCCGGCCATCATAGTACCATAGAGCATTGCCAGTACACTTTTACAATCAGTGGTATAAGCAGGGCGTGTACCCATCAGCTCGTAAGACACCGTCATATGTCATTTTCGCAGAAGTCTCAACGGTATGTTGTTGAAAAAGGACAGTTCGAATATATTACTCCTTCGACTGTTGTAAGCGTGGGTTTGGAAGATGAATACGACCAGTTGATGAGCCGGTTGAATGATTTTTATGACAGGATGATAGAAAAGGGTATTCCTGCTGAAGATGCGAGGTTCGTATTGCCTAACGCTGCTACGAGTTCTATTGTTACAAGTCTTAACTTGCGAGAACTTATTCATATAGCAAATTTAAGGCTATGTGTGAATGCGCAGCATGAAATCAGAAAAGTCGTAAGTAAAATGTGTGAGTTAGTTATAGAAAAAGAGCCCTGGCTAGCTGAATACCTCGTGCCAAAGTGCGAGAGAAATCAGTATTGCGATGAAATAAAAAGCTGTGGCCGTTTCCCCCAGAAAGTAGGATAATACTTATATGGAAGGAATGCTGGAGAAAATTATAGCCATAGAAAAAAGTTATACTGAGCTGGGAGAAAAGCTCAGTGATCCTGAAATCATTAAGGATTACAACGAGTTCAAAAAATTATCAAAAGCCAGAAAGTCTATGGAAGAAACCGTAGAAATTTATCATAAATGGCAGGAATCTGTTAAAGCCGCTGAAGATGCACAGGTCATGATAAAAGGGGAAAGCGACCCGGAAATGAAAGGTTTTTTGCAGGCGGAACTTGACAATGCTCATAAAAAAATGCAGGAATGTGAAGAAAAAATGAAATTATTTCTCCTGCCAAGAGACCCCAATGATGACAAGGATATTATGCTGGAAATCAGGGGCAGCGCAGGCGGTGATGAGGCAAATATTTTTGCGGCTGACCTGATGAGGATGTATTTGCGTTTTGCTGAAAAACAGGGGTGGAAAACAGAAGTGCTTAGCCTATCAGAAGGCGGGGTCGGCGGTATCAGCGAGGTTGTTATTTCTATTCAGGGAGATGCTGTTTATAGCAGGCTTAAATATGAATCCGGGGTGCACAGGGTACAACGTGTTCCTGTAACTGAATCACAGGGAAGGGTTCATACAAGTACCGCAACTGTAGCTGTTATGCCTGAAGTGGAAGATGTTGAAATAGAAATAAGACCTGAGGATATAGAAGTCCAGACTGCTCGCGCGGGCGGCGCCGGCGGCCAGAACGTAAACAAGGTAGAAACTGCGGTCAGGATATTCCATAAACCGTCAGGTATACAGGTACACTGCACAGAAGAAAGAAGCCAGCTTCAAAATAAGGAAAAGGGCATGCAGATTTTAAAAACAAAGCTGTATGATATTGAAGTCCAGAAACAAATGCAGGAAATAACAGACCTGAGAAGGTCGCAAGTGGGCACTGGTGACAGGAGTGAACGTATAAGGACTTATAACTTCCCGCAGGGAAGGTGCACTGATCATAGGATCGGGCAAAATTTTAATGTCAGGGAAGTCATAGAAGGTGAGCTGGAAAACCTTATTGATAGCCTTATGCAGGCTGACCAGAAAACAAAATTGGAAAAACTGGCACAGTCAGCAGCTTAAATTTAATAAAAATTTTATTTAAAAATTTATATATATAATGAAGCAAATATTTTTATTAATCCCTGAAATCAACTGCTTTGGAAACTTTGGCTTTTTTGATGAACTCTTTTGCGGAATTTACGGGTATGGCGAAACCTATACCTATGTTTGATTTATTGTTATCAGGGTTATAAATGGACTGGTTTATTCCTATTACCTCACCGTTTAAATTAAGCAGTGGCCCGCCCGAACTCCCGGGATTTATTGCGGCATCTGTTTGTAGTTTGTTTCTTTTTTTGTCGACCCTGCTTATTATGCCTGTAGTAAGTGTCCTGTTAAAGCCAAACGGGTTTCCCAGGGCGAGTACACGTTGACCTACCCTTACTCTTGAAGAATCTCCGAGTTTTATTGTCTGCAAAGTACAATGCGGATTAATTTTTATTATTACAAAATCACTATTATCAATATTGGTTGAAAGTATTTTTCCGGGGTAGCTTTTACCATCGGGAAGAGTAATTTTAAGGTCTTTAAATCCTTCTATAACGTGTTTGCTTGTGAGTATAAGTCCTCTTGAATCTATTATGCATCCGGTACCGCTGGATATTCCTTCGTTTATGTCAGCATCAATCGCTACTATAGATGGTGAAACTTCTTCGTATATTTTTATATTAATTTGTTCATCATTAGTATAGTTTTCCGAAAAACAAGGTGCGGAAAAAAACAGAAAAAATGACAATATTAATGTATATATGACTTTTGTAATACCCATCTATACAATCATCCTCCCCAAATGATAAAATAATTAATAGTATAGAACATTATTAATTCAGTTTTTAAAAAAAACTATACCTGAGAGTAGAACCAATATTATACTAAAGGAGTATTTATCATTAATCTGTCTGTAAGAATAGCCGCAATTTTATCATGTTTCACTTTATTAATTGTGGGTTCTATAGTATTATTAAAATCAATGTCACTCGACTATTTTGCGGTTTATGCCGCAGGTAAATATTCTATAATGGGAGCTGCAGTGTCATGGGTGTTTGGTTATTTAATAGGAAAAGTACTTGAGCAGTCTAAAACTGAAAGAGAACAGAAAAAACATCAGCGGGCATCGGAAGAAAATAAAAAAAAATTTGCACAAAATATTAATTCAGAATAGTTAAGTTACGATAATAAAAATAATAACGATAAAAAAGAATGAAATAGAATATGTCCGGATCAAGAGTTAAAAGAAGAAGATTTGCACTGGTAACAAAGTTTGCTTTTATCATAGGGCTTTCTATTGCAATTTCAGTGTTTTTTGTCGTGGCATTTAACCATAATGGCGTTCAAATGTTGAATAAGCAGTACGAATTGACTAAAGAACAGGACTTTAAAGCTATCAGTAACCTTATTTATAGTGACTATAAAGAGCAAAAATCTTTAGACGGTGTATCTCCTGAATTTAAGAAGAAGATAAAGCACTATCTGGAAAACAATCTGGTTTTATATGTAGGGGTTCTTAAGAAGGCTACAAATAATTATATCTGGTCCACAAACAGAGATTTTGATAAAAATATAAATATATATGCACCTCAAAATATGCAAAAATTTAGTATTAAGACTTTTGATGGTGAGCAAAATACCCTGGTTATTATATTCAAAAAAGATGAATCTATATTACAACTTATAGAATTGTTGCTAAACGGTAATGTAACTCTGGCGCTGACTTTTATAATATTTGGCGTTCTTTCTGCCACATTATTGGCAAAGCAGGTTACAAAGCCTGTAGAAGAGTTGGTGTTGGGGGTATGGGAGTTTTCGAAAGGGAACCTTGAGTACAGGACATCAATAAAAACTGATGATGAAATAGGAATACTCGCAAAAGCCTTTAACTATATGGCGGAAAAGCTTAATGACCTATATACGTCCCTGGAGCAAAAAGTTCAGGAAAGGACAGTACAGTTAAGCAGTAAAAATGAAGAATTAAATAAGGCTTATGATGAACTAAAAGATGCGCAGGCGCTTCTTGTGCATAATGAAAAAATGAGGTCGCTCGGGGAACTCGTCGCAGGTGTAGCGCATGAGCTTAATAACCCAATTAATTTTATTTACGGGAATATGACGCATTTGAACGAATATACAGAAAACCTTATGGAAATAATTTCAAAATATGAAGAGTTTGAAAGCAAATTAGACGATGAAGATTTGAAAGAAATCGAGGACTTTAAAGAAGAAGTTGAATATGACTTTATAAAAGAAGATGTTTCCGACCTTATAAAGAGTTGTATAGAAGGAGCAGACCGCTCAAAAAATATTGTCCTTGAGTTGAAAAACTTTTCAAGGCTTGACCAGGGCGTCGTAAAGGAAATAGACATAAACGAAAGTATAGACAGCACACTTAGTATATTGAACAATAAATATAAAAACAAAATCAATTTAATAAAAGAATATGGAAAACTTCCTAAAGTTACCTGTTATGCAGGACAAATAAATCAGGTATTTATGAATATCCTTGATAATGCCGCGCAGGCAATAAAAAATACAGGAGATGTTTATATCAGGACACGTATAGAAGAAAATAACGCTGTAATAGAAATTGAAGATACCGGATCAGGAATTGACACGGAAACCCTGCCGAAAATATTTGACCCGTTCTTTACTACAAAAGAAGTTGGTTCAGGTACTGGATTAGGTTTGTCAGTAAGTTATAAAATAGTAAAAAGTCATAACGGTTCTATTGATGTAGAAAGCGAAGTTGGAAAAGGAACAAAATTCACAGTAAAAATCCCGCTGGAATTTCAGGAACAACAGGAAATTGAAGAATTTGAAGAACAGAATTCAGGAGAAACAGAAAAAGTAGCAAATGAGTAAATATACAATACTAGTAGTTGATGATGAAAAGGATAATTTACAGCTTTTTATCAGGACATTAAGAAAAAATTATAATGTGCTGTCTGCTGATAAGGGCTCAGAAGGGCTGGAAATTCTCCGAAATGAAAAGGTTGACATGATCATATCCGACCATAAAATGCCTGAAATGGACGGCACGGATTTTTTAAGATACTCTATTGATTTAAAACCTGATGCTATAAGGATACTTGTTACAGCATTCGCTGATTCGGAAATTCTGGTAGGCGCTATAAACGAAGGAAAAATACACAGGTATTTAAGAAAGCCCTGGACACCTCCTGAATTGTTAAATATTGTAGAAGCCTGTTTTGAAATTTATCAGCTTAATATAGATAATCACAAGCTTGCCGGTGATTTAAAAGAACTTTTCCTTGGCACAATTTCTGCTATTATGGAAGCCCTGGACGCAAAAGACACTCATACCTCCGGCAGGAGCAAGAGAGTTACATATTATTCCTTAAAAATAGGCCAGGCATACGGACTTCCGCCTGATAAAATGAGCGAGCTGGAACTCGCCGGATTATTGCACGATATTGGAATGATTGGAGTACCCATAAACATTCTGACTAAGCCTGACAAGCTCACTGAAGAGGAATATGAACTTGTAAAGAACCATCTTAATTTTGGAATAAAAATACTTCAGGAAATAAAACAGCTAAATAATATTATTAGAATAGTAGAATATCACCACGAGCATTTTAATGGAAAAGGTTATCCCTATGGACTTAAAGGGGACGAAATACCTGTTGAGTCCAAAATAATAGCAGTAGCCGACGCTTATGATGGTTTAACATCAGAAAGGGCTTACAGAAAAGGACTTTCGCACGAAGAAGCTGTCAGGATTATAAAGGAAGCCACAGGTACGCAGTTTGACCCCGTAATAGTTGAAGTGTTTGAAAAAGCAATAGTCAGTGCCAGCGAGGAAGTGAAGGCATTCGAGCAAAAGAAGCTGAAAGACCTGGACTTTTTGACAAATTTTAATTAAGCGCCGAAAATTAAAATTGTGAGCACTTTTACATTAATTACAAACGCATATATACAAAACCCTGGAGAAGAGAAGTACAGGGGGGATATTTTAATTGAGGGGAATAAAATAATAGAAGTAGGACGTGTGCCGCGTACCGACGGAAAACAAATAGATGCCTGCTGCTGTGTCCTTACTCCCGGTCTTATCGACCAGCATATCCACGGCGGATACGGCTGTGATTTTAACACTGCTGATGTTGATACTATAACGGAATTTTTAATGCAACTGCCAAAGCACGGTATTACAACGGTCTGTCCAACTGTAATGACAGCTCCGCTTGAAAATATCAAAAAACAGGTTCAAAAAATAAAGCAGGCAAAAAATAACCTCCCGGCCGGAGCTGCAAAAATAGTAGGCATAAATCTCGAAGGCCCTTTTATAAACCCGGACTACAAAGGCGCACATTCAAAAGACTATATTTTTCCGTTGACTATTGAAAATTATCGTAAGATAGAAGATGAAGAAATAAAAATAATAACTATTGCGCCTGAGCTTGATAAAAACAAGGAATTAACAGGGTATTTACAAGATAAAAATATTATTATTTCAGCAGGGCACTCGTGCGCTGAAAACCTTTATGGCTTAAAGCATGTTACCCATCTTTTTAATGCTATGCCACCTTTACGCCACAGAACCCCCGGGCTTATCGGCAGTTCTTTAGTCGATGATGATGTTTTTGTCGAAGTTATCGCAGACCATAATCACCTGCATCCTGATATTATAAAGCTTATTATCCGCACAAAGCCTTCGGATAAGGTTATCTTCGTGAGCGACTGCCTGTCTTTTGAAGATAAGGTAAAAAAAGACGATGCTGCGGTAAGTGGGCAGGGAAATTTAATAGGCAGCTTGATTCTTCTGGATTCTGTAATAAGGAAAAACTTAAATATAGCAGAGTTAAAGGATTTATTGATTTATTGTTCTTTAAATCCGGCTAAAAACCTTGGCTTGAAAAGTTTAGGCCGTATAGATGCCGGGATGGATGCGGATTTGGTGCTGTGGGACGAGGGCAGTATGGAGGTCAGGATGACTTTTGTTGACGGGATTTGTGTGTGCTAATATTAAAAAAATGGAGTTTTTCTAATTATAATGATAAAAACAGCTATAGTTGGAGCAACAGGATACGTAGGTGAAGAACTGGTAAGAATTCTTGCCCGCCACCCGCACGCTGAAATAAATTATCTTACCTCTCATACTTTCGCGGGGCAGGAATATGCCGCTGTGTATCGAAATTTCAAGCATATAGTTGAAAAAGAATGCATAGAAGAAAACATAGAAGAACTCGCCGATGAGGTCGATGTGTTGTTTATTGGCCTGCCTCACGGCATAGCCTGTAAAAAAATAAAACCGCATATCCTTGATAAAGTAAAAATAATTGACCTCGGCGCTGATTTCAGGCTAAAAAGCAAGGAAATATATGAAGAATGGTACAATGTAGAACATGAAGCGCCGGAGTTGCTTGATGAGGCGGTTTATGGGCTCTGCGAGCTGAGAAGGGAAGAAATCAAGGGCGCAAGACTGCTAGCTAATCCCGGATGCTACACTACATGCAGTATAACAACGCTGTATCCTGCTGTAAAAGAAGGACTGGTTGATATTGAAACAATAATAGTGGATGCAAAATCAGGTGTAACGGGCGCAGGTAGGACAGTGAATTTAAGCACGCATTTTACCGAGTGTAATGAATCGGTTAAAGCCTACAAAATCGCGGCACATCGCCATACCTCGGAAATAGAGCAGGAAATCGGCGCAAAAATAAGCTTTGTGCCGCATCTGATACCTATGCAAAGAGGTATATTATCTGCCTGTTACGCAAAACTGAGCGATAAATCTATTACATACGAAGACGTAAGGCAGACATACCAAAAATATTACGGTGAAGAGTATTTTATCCGCCTGTTGGATAAGGATGTTTATCCGGAAACACGCTGGGTAAGGAGTTCAAATTTTTGCGATATTGGAATTAAAATTGATAACAGGACTGGAAATATAATATTAATTGGCGCAATAGACAACCTTGTAAAAGGTGCATCAGGCCAGGCTGTCCAGAATATGAACATAATGTTCGGGTTAGATGAAAAAATGGGAGTTGACGATGTCCCGGCTTGCTTATAAAAATATAACGGTAATTCCCGGCAGTGTAACCGAGCCGGAAGGTTTTTCCGCAACCGGCGGGCATATCGGCATAAAAAGAAAGCGTAAGGACCTTACCCTTATTAAAACAGATGTACCGGCGGCAGCTGCTGGCACATTCACGCAGAACATTGTAAAAGCGGCCTGTGTAACAAGAAATAAAAGTATTATCGCCAATAAAATTAACGGAATTGTTATAAACAGCGGGATAGCTAATTCCTGTACAGGTGAAACAGGCGCTAGAAATAATGAATTAATGGCAGAAGTTTATGCGGAATGTTTGAATGTCGATAAAAATTCAATCTTTACAGCCTCAACCGGACTCATAGGCGCTCAGCTCCCTACGGATATTCTTGTAAACGGCATAAAAACGGTTTATAAAAAAATGGACAGGTCATTTGAATCCTCTAAAAAAGCCGCCAAAGGTATAATGACGACGGATACATTCTCCAAGGAAATTGCTATAGAGACAACCATAGGCGGTAAAACCGTCAAATTTGGCGGTATAGCGAAAGGTTCAGGGATGATACACCCGAATATGGCCACAATGTTTGCTTTTATAACAATTGATGCTGATATAGGAAGGGATTTGCTGCAAAAAGCGTTAAAAGAAAGCGTGGAAGACTCTTATAATATGATATCTGTAGATGGCGACACCAGCACAAACGATATGGTGCTTGTACTTGCGAACGGAAGAGCGGGCAATAAGCCTATAAACAAGCAGGATGAAGATTATGAGAAATTCAGGGAAGCATTGCATTATGTAAATATGAACCTCGCAAAGCAAATAATAATGGACGGCGAGGGGTTTACAAGGCTAATGGAAGTGAGCGTAAAAGGAGCAGAAACAAAGGATGATGCCAGAAAAATCGCCAAATCCATAATTACTTCAAATCTTGTAAAAACTGCCCTGTACGGCTCGGATTCTAACTGGGGACGTATAATATGCGCGGCAGGATACTCAGGAGCAAACTTCAGTCCCGAAAAAGCGAGTATAGAATTCTCAAGCAAAATCGGCAGCGTTATTCCATTCATTAATGGTGAGCCGGTTGTATATGATGATGAGAAAGCTGTAAAAGTTCTTAAAGAAGATGAAGTCCGGATACTTATTACCCTGGAAGACGGCAAGGAATCCGCCACAGCATGGGGCTGTGATTTGAGTTATGAATACGTAAAGATAAACGGCGAATACAGGACATAAGATATGCAGCAATATATAGAAAAAGCCAAAACATTAATAGAAGCCTTGCCATATATTAAAAAATTCAGCGGTAAAACCGTGGTGATTAAATACGGCGGCAGCGCAATGCTTAACGAGGATTTAAAGCAGAAAGTAATTCAGGACATAGTCCTTATGAAACTGGTCGGTATCTGCCCGGTTATAGTACACGGCGGCGGAAACGAAATAAACGGCCTTTTAAAACGCATGGATAAAAAGTCGGAATTCGTTAGCGGCTTGCGGGTTACAGACGAAGAAACTATGGAAGTCGTAGAAATGGTGCTTTCCGGCAAGGTAAATAAGGAAATCGTCACCATAATCCAGAAACAGGGCCTCAATGCCGTGGGCATAAGCGGAAAAGACGGAAACCTTTTCGAGGCAAGAAAAAAACTGGTTAACGGACAGGATATTGGTTTTATCGGGGAAATAGACCATGTTCAGCCGAGGCTTATCAGGACTTTGTTAAAAGACGATTTTATTCCTGTTATAGCCCCTGTGGCAAAGGATATGCTTGGGCAGAGCTATAATATAAACGCAGATTATGCCGCTTCTGCCGTAGCCGGAGCCCTGCAGGCGGAGAAGATTGTGTTCCTCACAAACACAGAGGGGGTTTTAAAAGATGTTAACGACCCGGGTTCTCTTATATCAAACCTGAAAGTAAATGAAGCCGAGCAGCTGATATCTGATGGAACAATAAAAGGCGGTATGATACCCAAAATCGAGTGCTGTATAGAAGGAGTAAAAAAAGGTGTTAAGACTGTCCACATACTTGACGGGCGGGTGGAGCACTGTTTGCTTCTGGAAATCTTTACAGACCGTGGTATTGGCACTATGATACATTGTGATTAAAGCAAAATGTATTGACATGTACATACAAATAGTTTATTATTAATAATAATATGGAAATAGAATTTAGTTTCGACAAAAAGCAAAATAAAATTTATTATCAGGTAAACCATTCTGATATAGAAGAAGATGAAATTATTGAGGTATTTTCAAATCCATATATCGAAACAGAAGTAAATGAACGCATAACTAAAATAGTAGGTCATACTTCAAATAAAAGGTTTTTAGTTATTGTTTGTATCTTGAACCAAAAGGATAAAGCCGTTAAAGTCATCACTGCATATCCGGCAAGTCGGAAATATATAATTAAATGGAACCAAGAGGTTAATAAAAATGATTAAAAAATGTGAAAAATGTAAAACAGAATTGTTTAAAGATAAAAATAATGAATGGTTTTGTCCGGATTGTGATGCAGAAGAATTTTTAAAGGATTTTAATCCTGAAGATGAATCAGATATAGAAACTGGTAAATGGAAAGTGGTAAAACCGGAAACCAAACCGGTAACTATAAGGTTGAATGTTATAGACATACAAAGGGCAAAAAAATTAGCTAAAGAGCGCAATATGCCTTACCAGACTTTATTAAAGGAAATAATTCATAAAAATCTGGCGTAAGAATTTAACCCTGAACTATTTAACGTCACCCCGCACTTGATGCGGGGTCTTTCCTGCAAACAACTGTATGCTATAATTTAGTTTAACGTGATTGGTATGGTGTTGTTATTTGGAAACACATAGTCAATGTTTCTCTTTTCGTGATATCTTTAAATTTAATAAAAATAAAGGGTAAAAATGAAAGCATACATAATCCTCGAAGACGGCACAATAATAGAAGGCGAATCATGCGGCGCGGAAACCACCGCATTCGGCGAAATAGTTTTCAACACCGGGATGACCGGCTACCAGGAAATCCTCACTGACCCCTCATACGCCGGGCAGGTAGTTGTAATGACCTATCCGCTAATCGGAAACTACGGCGTTAATGAAGAAGACGTTGAATCCGGGAGGGTGCAGGTAAGAGGATTTGTGATAAAAGAAATGTCAGACCTCGACAGTAACTGGAAAAGCACGAAAAGCCTGCCGGAATACCTGAAGGAAAATAATATCCCCTGTATAAGCGGCATTGACACAAGGATGTTGACCAAAAAAATCCGCACAATAGGTGCTATGAACTGCGTAGTTACTACAGAGGATATCGGGGGAGCTCTTGGTAAGCAGTTAATGGATAATTTAAAAGAACAGCTTAAGGATTTTGTTTTTCCGGCTGATGTGGTCAAGCAGGTTTCAAGGACTGACGTGGAAGTAATACCCGGCGACGGTAAGAAAATTGCGCTTATAGATGTAGGCATAAAAAACGGTATAATCAAGCACTTCAGCTCGCTCGGCTGTGAAGTTCATATATTTCCGCACGACACTAAAGCTGAGACCATACTTGTCGGCGGGTTTGATGCGGTGTTGTTCTCCAATGGCCCCGGAGACCCAAAAGATGCAAAGGAAGCCGTACAGACAGCAAAAGACCTTATGGGCAAACTGCCGCTGTATGGAATATGCCTCGGGCATCAGATACTAGCGCTTGCTTTGGGCGCTGATACATATAAACTAAAATTCGGACACAGGGGAAGCAACCATCCGGTTATTGATTTAAGGACAAACCGGGTCATGATGACATCCCAGAACCACGGTTATGCTGTTAGTTCAAGGGGATTGCCCGAAAAAATACAGGTAACACATATAAATGTAAATGATGAGACAGTAGAAGGTTTTTGTTGTCCCGAGCTGAACATAAGCACAGTGCAGTTCCACCCCGAAGCGGGCCCCGGCCCCAGGGATGCGAATTTTATTTTCGAGGACTGGGTTGGCGCAATAGCTTACAGGTAATAGTTCCAAACTTCTATTGTAAGAGAATTTATTTTAAGTTTTCTGTCCAGAAGACTGCGGATTGTCCTGTCCACACAAAGCATTACCGCATCATCAATGTTTCGGGTTTTATTTAAAATTTCAAAAATTTCTTCCCTGAAGCCTATTTCTCTGGTGTTAGCTTCGGTTTTGTCCGCAAGAAAAACTATTTTTTCCAGCATTGTCATGTCCGGACGTCCGGTTGTGTGCTGTTTTACAGCATTTAATATCTCATCATCGGTTATGCCCAGTTCTTTTTTTGCAAGGCACGCCCCAACATGAGCATGGATTATTTTTTTATTTGACTTTACATCGTCCGGGATATCAAAATTGTTTTCCCTGATTATCTCAAGCACATCTTCGTATGGAATACATTTTGCGTTGTCATGGATTAACGCTGAAAGCGCAGCCTTTTCCTGGTCAACAGAAAACATTTCCGCAAGCTCTTTGGCGGTTTCTTCCGCTCCCAGCGAATGCAGGTAGCGTTCCTCGTTAAGTCTTTTTTTTACCCATTCACGTATATAATTTTTGTTCATAAATATATTCCCTTACCCTCTCGCTTACGAGGTATCTGATTGATTTGTCGTTTTTTACCCTGAGTCTTATATTTGATGAAGAAATATCAATAACAGGAGTTTTTATTACGATATCATTAATTTTCGGGCTGTTGGGGCGGGCAAGCACGACAAAATTCAGTATTTTTTTTAATTCATCGCTCTGATACCAGCTGTCTATTTCCAGATAAGCGTCAGCTCCAATAATGAAATTTATTTTATCATTAATGTCGGGATTTTCTTCATATAACTTCCTGATTGTATTAATAGTATAGGATATTCCTTTCATTTGGAATTCAATGTCGCAAACTTCAAAATACGGATTATCATAAGTAGCCAGTTTCACCATATTAAGTCTGTGTTCTGCTTCTACTAATAGATTATTTTTATGCGGGGGGTTATAGGAAGGTATAAATAGTATTTTTGAGCAGTCCATATATTCCCTGATATGCTCAGCTATAATCAGGTGTCCAGTGTGTATAGGGTTAAATGTACCGGCAAAAACTATTAAATTCATCTTAATAAATTAATATATCATGTAAATTTTTTAAAATTTTCAGTAAAGTTTTGTAACGAAGCTAGCAATTTTTGAAAAAACTTGTTTTGTATTTACTTTATATATATGGAGTAGTTAAGAGAGACATAATCGGGCGAATTAAGTATGTTCTTAAACAATGTTTCACAAGTAAATACAACTTCAAATCCAGTAAAAACAACTGGCCAATTCTTTAATTCAGTAAAAGAAGCAAAAAAATCTATTTTTGAAGCTGAAGTTAAAGAAAAGTCAACAAAATGGATTAGAGAAGAAATTACTAATACTACTTCTATAATAGAAGAAAAAAAGGAACAAAGAATACTTTTCCTTAACAAGTTAGCTCAAATTCAAAGCAAAAATGTAAAAACGGTTGAACCGGCAAAAACAAAAGAAGCAGTTAAAGTTGTTGAAAAACCAGATGCAGAAAAAATAGAAAATTCTGTACCGGTTCAAGAAGTTGTAGTACAAAATGAACCTGCAGAAACTATAAAAAATACTTCTAAATCAAGTGAAGGACAAGAATTAACATTAAGAGAAGCAATAGACTACTTAAGCATAGAATTAGAAGTTGCTGCATTTTTAGTGGCTTCATTAAATAGAATTTACAAATCAGGGATGTCAGTAGAGTTTTAAATCATAATTATATTAAGAATAGGTTTGCTGTTGTAACATCAAGGGGTGGATTGTCTGCCCCTTGATTATTATTTTTATGAAATTTTCCCGTTTTATTTCTGACGTTTCCCAGGAATACTTCAAATAAATGATTACAGATTGCGTAATCAGTTATATGATTTTGTTGCATTCTTGATGGGATAAAAAATGAAGATTAAAAATAAAACAGATGACACAAAAGTCAAATATATAAATGCAAAAGATCGTTGTGAAATTTCTAATTCAATTACAAAGAACTGGACTGACCAGGCTATACGTTGCTATCTGACAAAATGCAATTGCGAAAATTGTTCTGTAGCCAGCGGGAACTACTCATTTGTATGCCAGATGCCCGCAGTTATAGAGATTTTGCTTGAGCAGATAGGCCCACCGGAACAAAATAAAGTAAAAAAACTTCTGGCATAAAGAATTGATTTATACATAAATTGTTATGTTTATATCAAGACATATATGTGTTTTGATATTTTAGAATTATTTTTATAAAGACAAGGACGGCGTTGTTTTTTTCTAAAGACCCTACATCTGACGATGAAATAAAGGAAATAGCAAATTCAGTGGTTAATAAAGGAGGCGGTCCGGCAAAAGCTGAATTTGAATTAAGATACAGAAACCTGAGTGATTTAAGTATATTTTCTGCTTAAACCCCCTTTAATATAAAGAGATTTTAATATTTTATTGTCTAGTATGTAATTAAATGTTAAAATTGTAGCCTATTTGGGATGGAAATAACTAAGAGGCGTTGAGTGCAGAAAATGATAGCAAAACCTAAAACCGCAAGAGACAGACTGGTTCTGCCTCTGGATGTCAATACAATGGAAGAAGCCAAGGATCTGGTTAAAGAATTAAAAGATTATGTTGGGGTGTTTAAGGTTGGACTGCAGCTATATACAAGCGTTGGGCCTGATATTGTTAAAATGATTCAAGATGAGGGCAGGGAAATATTTTTTGACGGAAAATTTCATGATATTCCGAACACAGTTGCAAAAGCCAGCGCTAACCTTGTTAAACACGGAGTAACTTTCTTTAATATTCACATAACAGGCGGCTCTAAAATGATATCTACCTGCCTGAAACTATCCCGAGAAACAGCAAAGAGCTGCGGACTGCCTAAACCCACTATCCTTGGGGTTACACTTTTAACAAGTTTTGGGCAAAGGACTTTAACAGAAGAATTAATGATAAACCTGAATATTGATGATTATGTCAGCCAGTTGGCAAAAGTGGCTAAAAAGTCAGGTCTTGACGGAATTATAGCCAGCGCAACTGATGTACCTAAAATCAAAAAAGACTGCGGAAATGATTTTATTATACTATGTCCGGCCATAAGACCCACCTGGTCTGTAGTAAACGACCAGATAAGGGTTGTAACCCCCAGAGATGCCATCAAGGCAGGGGTGGATTATCTTGTGGTAGGACGACCAATAACTTCAGCTAATGATAAAGTATCCGCAGCCCAGCTTATACTCGATGAAATGCAGGAAGCGCTTGAGGAATGTTAATATACGTTGCCGGGATTTTAGCTTTATTGCTTACTCTGATTGCCGGTATTCCATATCTTGATTTTTTAAAAAAAAGACTTTATAGCCAGTATGTATATGAAGATGCGCCTGAATCACATGCCGCCAAATCAGGTACACCCACAACAGGCGGTATTGTTATCGTAATACCTGCTGTTATATCAGCGATAACAGTATTTTTAATGTATCAGTCCTTTAGCTTTATGGCTAATATAACAATGCTGGTATTTGTATTGTTTATGCTGCTTGGTTTTAATGATGATTACCTTAAAATAGCCAAAAAGCAAAACAAAGGAATCGGCGCGAAAAGAAAGCTTGTTTTTCAGTCAGCTATTGCTCTAATTCCTGCTTTGTATCTGCTTTTATATGCTAATGCCCCTGTGTGGCTGTTTTTATTTGCTATTTTTATTATAGTCGGCAGCTCAAACGCTGTTAACCTCACAGACGGCCTTGATGGCCTAGCGGCAGGCACTTCGTTTTTTGCGTTTCTTGCCTGTGCATTTATATGCTACCTTCAGGGTATTATTTGTCTTACAGTTATTAGTCTGGCCATAGCGGGCAGTTGCCTTGGTTTCCTCTGGTATAATAAAAACCCGGCCCGAATGTTTATGGGCGACACAGGTAGTCTCGCTTTGGGCGGTGCTCTCGGGACTATAGCCGTGCTTGGCGGTTTTGAGTGGTGGCTGGTTCTTATAGGCGGGGTATTTGTACTTGAAACCCTGTCTGTGATTATACAGGTCATCAGCTTTAAGTATACAGGGAAGCGAGTGTTTAAAATGAGCCCTCTGCACCACCATTTTGAGCTGTGCGGCTGGTCCGAGCCAAAGGTTGTTTCCGTATTCTGGCTGGCAGGTTTGATTTTTGGAATTCTCGCTGTGGCAGGGTTTGTTTTAACAACTTAAATACTGTAAAATTATTCAAACATAGTTTGATTTTAACAGGAGAAAAATATGCAAAATATAGCACAAAACGCAAAAAATGCTTCATATCTGCTTGCCTCGCTGCCTGAGCAGCTTAAAAACACAGCATTGAATGCGGTCGCTGAAAATATAAAGTATAATCAGGAGTTTATTCTTCAGGAAAACAAAAAAGACCTCGAAGAAGCAGAAAAGCTTGTAAATAAGGGCAAAATGTCAAAAGCTCTTTATGACAGGCTAAAGCTTGATGAATGCAAAATAGACGTTATAGTTAAGGGCATTCAAGATGTAGTGAACCTTAATGACCCGGTAAATAAAATACTTGCCGCAACAGAGCTGGATAAAGACCTTGTATTGAATAAAGTAAGCTGTCCGATAGGCGTAATAGGTGTAATATTTGAGTCAAGACCGGACGTTGTCCCGCAAATAGCGGCGCTTGCCATTAAATCAGCAAATGCTGTGATACTAAAAGGCGGAAAGGAGGCGGACTGTTCTAATACAGTACTTGTAAAAGTAATCAATGACGCTCTTTCAGCAGTGGCAGGATTCCCTGAAAATGCGGTAAACCTGATAAAGACAAGGGACGATGTAAAAAAACTGCTTAAAATGGATGAATACATAGAACTGATTATCCCGAGAGGCAGTAATGAACTGGTTAAATATATACAGGAAAACACAAAAATCCCTGTATTAGGCCATACAGTAGGCATTTGTCACATATTCATAGATGAATCAGCGGATAAAGTAAAAGCTATTAAGGTTAGCGTTGATTCAAAAATCCAGTACCCCGCGGCATGTAACGCAGTGGAAACAATACTCGTGCATAAAAGCCTTGAAAATAGTATTCTCCCTGAGCTGATAACCGCTCTGGAAAACGAAGGCGTGACTGTAAAATATAAAGACGCAACGGAAAAAGACTGGTCAACCGAATATAATGACAAAATTGTTTCAATAAAGCTTGTAGAAGACATAAGTGAAGCCATAAGCCATATAAACAAGTATGGTTCAGGCCATACTGACTGCATAATTACCGAAAATACCGCAAATATGGACATGTTTATGAACCTTGTTGATTCATCAGGCGTATATTGTAACGTATCCACTCGTTTCGCTGACGGTTTCAGGTACGGTTTCGGCGCAGAAGTAGGCATCAGTACAAACAAGACACATGCCAGGGGGCCGGTAGGACTTGACGGATTAACTATTTATAAGTACAGGCTGTATGGTGCAGGCCAGATAGTAGCCGAGTATTCCGGCAAGGATGCCAGGGAATTTAAGCATAAGAGGCTGCTAGTTTAATACCTCAAACCCTTTAATTAAATCATTTTTCAGGTCCTGAGTATCCTCAAGCCCTACACTCAACCTGAAAACAGGTCTGTCTTTGTATTTTTCCGGCAGGTATTTTCTTTGCCCGGTGTAAACTTCGGACTTTATAAGACTCTGCACACCGCCCCAGCTTAAACCGACCGGGAAGAGTTCCAGCATGTCGAAAAACCTTGACAGCTGCTCTTCCGAATAGTTTTCCTTAAAAGTAAACCCAAAAACCCCTGTCGAGCCGGAAAAATACTTTTTAAATATTTCATGCTGCGGGTGGCTCTCCAGTCCCGGGTGGAGTACTTCATCAATTATATCCTGTGTTTCCAGCCACCGGGCTATTTCAAGTGCTGATTGTTCGTGTGCTTTTAGCCTTACATAAAGAGTCCTGAGTCCTCTTAATGCAAGGTAACAGTCCTCGGAGTTTACAAACACTTCCATAGTTTCATAAAACAGGCTTATTAGGTTCGCATACTTCTCATTTGTTGTTATTGTTCCGAGTAAAATATCCGAATGCCCGCCTATGTACTTTGTACCGGACATTATTGAGATATCGATACCATGTTCCAGCGGCCTAAAGAATAACGGAGTTGCCCAGGTATTATCCATAAGTGTTACGATATTTTTTTCATTGGCTATTTTTACTATAGATTCGATATCCTGTATTTCGAATGTGTTTGAGCCGGGCGATTCAAGAAAAATAAGTTTTGTGTTAGGTTTTATGTAATTTATTATATTTTCCCCGACATCTGAAGGAATAGAATCGACTTCTACCCCGTATTTTGCGAGTACTTTGTTACAAAACCTCATAGTCGGGCCGTAAACATTGTCGCAGACAAGTATATGGTCGCCCTGCTTACAAAGGGCCATAAAACATGTAGTTATGGCGTTTATTCCTGATGGGCATGCCCTTGTTAAATGGCCGTTTTCAAGTTTGCAAATCGCTTCTTCCAGCGCCAGCTGTGCTGGGTTGCCCAGTGTTCCGTAGTAATTTCCGTGATAAGGCCGTTTTGAATTTTTGAAATCTTCGTAGCTCATTAAAATAGTAGAAGCTTTGAATACAGGCGGGTTAATAGTTTTGTATTCGATTCCTTTTGGCTTTGTTGTGTATTTTCCGCCGGTTATTAATTTTGTCTTAATATCCACTATTCCCTCCTTCATAAAAACCGCAACTTAAGCTATTATATTACTAAACAAATGCCTAAGTAATCCACCGGGGTATAGAGTTATGAAAAAATATACAACATTATTTATTTTGATAGCTGTGATGATTGCATTCCCGGCTTTTTCAATGAAACAGGAAGCAAAAGTCCACTATGATAACGCAATGAAGTATTTTCAAATGCGTGACATTAGCGCCGCAATAAGCGAACTGGAAAAAGCAAAAGCCGTCGCTCCTGAAAATGCGATGATACGGATAAAGCTGGCGGATATCCTATACAAGACAGACAGGCCGCAGGATGCTGTTAATGAATATCTTGAGGCGGCAAAGCTTGATACTACGGACTCTTTCCTGTATGTAAGCATGGGAAATATTTACCAGGAGCTTGGCCAATACGACAATGCGCTGACTGCATACTCAAAAGCTCTGGAGATGGCGCCTCAGTATAAATATAATTATTTAAACGTTGCCACAATCCTTTCTGCTAAGGGAAAGCACGAAAAAGCTATTGAACATTATGAGAATTTCCTCGAAAGCTATCCAAGGCATATTGATTCAAGGAAAAATATCGCATCATCCTATATGGCATTGAATAACCCGCAAAATGCGGTGAAGGAATTTGAATATGTTATAGATAATAATCCGCAGGAGTTTAAAGAATACGCACAGTACGGTAAGGCGCTTGTGCAGACGAAACAGTTTAAAAAAGCTTTGCCAATACTGGATAAAGCGACTGAGTTGAACCCCGGGGATGCGGAGGCCCACGGGAATTACGGTATTGCGCTTATGAATGCGGGCGATAAGGAAAAGGCCGCAAAGGAGCTCGCAAGAAGTATAGAACTCGACCCGTCGCTGACATATGTAAAACTGGAACTGGCTAATCTTCTGGCAGAACTTAAAAAAGAAGATGAGGCAGTGGGTTATTATAAAGAATACTTAAAAGACGTGCCGAACGACCCGGATGCATTGTTTAACCTGGGAATAGTCAGCCAGAAAAAGAACAATGCTTTTGAATCAATTAAATACCTGGAAAAAGCAATGGAATTAAAGCCTGATGATTCGACAATAAAAAAAGAGCTCGGCAGGAGTTATCATCTGGCTAAAAATTATAAGAAAGCGCTTGAACTATACGAGCAAGTCCTGCCTTCAATGAAAGATGATGCGGATTTGCTCTATAATCTTGCTCTGGTTAACCATGCGCTGAAAGATTACGACAAAGCAATAGAAATCTATGAAAAAACACTGGCTCTGAAAAAAGAAGTCGGAGAAGCAGACGAAAATGAAATTAAGGCCATAAATTCAGAATACAAAAATGCGCTGGTCGCAAAAGCAAACCAGCTAAACCTCGATGGCAAATACAAAGAAGCCCTTGTGTCTTATAAAAAAGCTTTAAACATTGACCCCACAGAGTTCTATGCTCTTTCAGGAATGGCCAATACCCTGCAAAAAATGGGCCGGACGGAAGAAGCCCAGACATGTTATGAAATGGCAATCTCAAAGGACGCTTCCAATAAAGAACTGTTTATGGGATTTGGCGAAACGCTGCAGGAATCAGAAAAAACAAACGAGGCAAGAGGAGCTTTTAAGCGTGTTATCCAGATTGACCCAAAGGAAGTTAAAGCCTACATAGGCATTGGCGATACTTTTTACAAAGAAAGCAAATACGAAAAGGCTATAGAAAATTATAAAAAAGTGCTTGATATAGACCCGGAAAACGTGGAAGCATATATAAAAATAGGAAATGTCCATAAAGATTTATCTGAAAACGTAAAGGCCATGGAATACTATGAAAAAGCCCTGAAATTAGACCCTGAAAACGCTAACGCAAAGTTTAACACCGGGCTGGTATTGTCTGACCTGGGTAAAAAAGATAAGGCAAAAGAAGTTTACAGGGAAGTTATAGAACTTAACCCTGAATTTCCTTATGTTTACTATACATTAGGGATACTTGAAGAGAAAAGTGAAAATTATCAGGAAGCGCTTGAAAATTATAATAAGTTTGTGGAGTATTCCCCTGATGATATAAGCTCAAAAAGTATAGCCCTGAGAATTAAAGTGCTTGAGAAAAAGCTTGAGCCGAAAGTGGTTGAAAAGGAAATTGAAGAAGCCATAACAGAACAGGCTCTGGAAAAAGCTGAAGAGTCCCCTGAAAAAACACCAGAAAAAGATGCTGAAGAAAAAACCGAAGATCAGGAAAAAAGTTTTGTGCTTCCGCCGCTGGAAGTCGATGAGTCTGAAACAACCGCAGAATGAAAAAGCTTGTAATAACAATCTTTTTAAGTTTGTTTTTGCTAACTTCCTGTTTCGGGGAGAAGGATGCGGTAATATTACTTAGCTCAGAGCCCATTGAACCGGGAAATTTTGAATTTGTTAACAAAACGCCTGTTTTTACAGTGATGGAGAAAATTTATTATATCTTGCTTACTAAAGAGCCTATTGAGAGTGAAAAATTGAGAATACAGGTATTGAAGATTGACAGGAAATACCCCGCTTTTAAAGTAGAGCCTGCTTACTGCATTGACATTAACCGCGGACCCGAGGAGCATTATGTTATGGGCCATTTTGTAATTCACAAGGATGGTGATTTTTTCATAAGGATTTTTTCGCACGATAATTTTGAACTGCCCATTACGCAGACTGAGTTTTTTGTAAATAAACGATAATAAATAAGGCAATAAAAAACCCCCGGATGGGGGCTAAGTCTTTTGGACTTACTTTACATATACCTACAAGCAGTAAATATTAATGAGTCTAGGAGGAAAAGGATGGAGGTTGTTATGAGAGTTGTTTTTGGAGAATGGAGACAGTATTTTGTTTTAAATCATTTTTTATATGAAAATTCTTTTGCTGTAATGACAGCATATTAATCATTGTTAGTATTGTATCGCTATCAATTTTTTCGTGGTCAAAAGTAGTGGTCTGTACATCGGCATACTGTTGGACCAGAGCCCTGTCTATTCTATCTCGTGCACCGATATACCATCCCATTGTTTTTACCTTTTCACCTTATTATTCTTACCTTGTTTTACCTTACATATATATAAAAAATATCTATTTGCGATATATTCAAAAAAACAAATTTTTTTTACAAAACTTAATTTTTTATTAATATTTGGTGTGTTTAAGTTGAGGGGGCGCTGTAGGCGCCCCCTCTGTCTACTTCTTAAGTTAAACTTAATTTTTTATTAATGTTTGGTGTGTTTAAGTTGAGAGGGCGCCGCAGGCGCCCTCTCTGCCTACTTCTTAAATTAAAAAAAAACCGAGCAAAGCTCGGTTCGATAGCTGGATCGTGTCTGGGTAAGAGTCGAATATATGCGTGTTTGACATTATAAAACCATCTTTAGTGAACTTTATAAATTCCCTTATTGGGCTATATGTTGTTATAATTTATTTACGTCCATAAGACTAGCCAGGGCAGGTAAAATGTCATCAGTTGTCCAAAAGCTTGTCAGCCTCTTAAAAAAGTTGATTGCAATATTAATAGTGTTGGCGCTAAGTTATTTTGGTTTCGTGTATTTTGATAAAATCGCAACTTATGCGATACACGGACAGTCTTTTTATTATGTGCATCTTGGTGATAAAGAATATAAAAAGCAAAATTACCAGGAAGCTATTGATTATTATCGCCGAGCGCTGGAGTTGTATCCCAAACACCATAAGGCAAGATATAACCTGGCAAATATTTATGTGGCTTATGAGGATTATGAGAGTGCTGTCGGTGAATATAAAACCGTTTTAAAATATAAACCGGATTATCTTAATGCGCGAATAAGTCTTGGAATACTTTTTGCGGAGGAGTTTTTGGAGTTTGATAAAGCAGTAAAACAGTATGAAGAAGCAGCAAAAACCCCGGTGCAGTTTATAAAAATACCATTTTTATATGATAACAGGGAACATGTTATTAATTCAAAAGCAATTGCCTACTATAACATGGGGCTTGCATACCGTGATAAGTCAATGTTGTATGAATCAGGCTCAAAAGAATTTAAGGAATTGCTTTTACACGCCATAGAAAGCTATAAAAAATCACTGGAAGTGAATCCTGATAATTATGATGCACTGTTTAACCTTGGGTTAACCGCTCATATACTGGGCATGTATTCAGAGGCGCTTACAGGGTACTGTAAGGCAATGCTTGTTGCTCCATTGAATTATGAGGCCCATTTTAACCTTGCCGTGCTTTTAAAACAAAAGAACTTATATAAAGAATCTTTCTATGAACTCAAAGATGCGGGTTCGCTTATGGTGTACACCGGCGATACTTTTCATGCATCTCAAATATATGGTATGTTGGCTGAGGTTAGCAGTATGGCTATAGCCGAGTATGGTTTTGAGCCTAAAAACCTTATAAATCGATTGGATTCGGAAGTAGATGTAGCTGCCCCTTCCCCGGATGAAGCGGTAACTGTAAGCGAGCTGGAAAACGCTATTAGAAAAAGAATTAAGACCGCAAGTGTATGCAGGAATTATTTAAAGGGTGAGTAGTGTTCTAAAACACCGGCCTGAACACCGAAACCCCAAAATAAACCACCAGTATAAACAATAAAAACGAAACAGCACTGAAACCCACTGTCAGCTCTACCTTTTGCTTTTCCAGGGCCAGTGCGGTGCTCCTTAGTTCCCTGTATATTTTTCTGAAATCACTCTTTGACTTTGCCCTGAAATACTTGCCTCCTGTTATGTTGGCTACTTCAATCAGCGTGCCCTCGTCCAGCGCAGCAAGATATCCGCCCCTGACAAAAGCCCCGTCCCTGCTGCCTATGCCAATTGTGAATATCTTTACCCCCTCGCTTTTGGCTATTCTGGCGGCATCCAGCGGCAAAATGCCCTGGTTGCTTTCCCCGTCGGTTAAAAGAATTATGACCAGCCTGCTTTTTTCTGTTTTGTTCATCGCCAGAGCGATTACAGCGGAGTCTATGGCCGAGCCTATTGCTGTGCCCGGGTAGAGGTTTTCAAGAGATAGGTCTGTAAGAGAATTTATAAGCTTATCCCTGTCCTTTGTTGGTGAAAATGCAATATAAGAACTGCCGTAAAAGTATTCCAGCCCCACCCTTACGCTGTCAGGTATCTTTTTTATGAATTCAACGGCCGTTTCTTTTGCCACAGTTAGCCTGTTCGGCTTCATGTCTTGCGCTTCCATGCTTATGGAGGTGTCAAATACAAGCATCGCCTTTACCGGGTTTACCGGGACTTCCATAATGGCCTGCGGCCTTGCTATCGCAAAAACGCCCATTACCACTGCGGCTATAAATAACCCGGCGAATATTTTTCTTTTTTTGTCAGGAGTTTCTTCCATTGCACGCTCCAGCAGTTCGAGCCTGCTGAACTTTGCGCCTTTTATGCGGTTTTGTCTGCTGAACTGTCTTTCATAATAAAAGAATAATGGCAGTATAAGCAGTAATATCAGTGCCCATGGGTATTCAAAGCCGAAGCTGTACAAGTTTGTCTCCTCTGCGAGTAATTAATTAAAACCTCTGCGATATCGGAATTAGTATAAATTTTAACAGGATTCAGGCTTAAAATGGAGAAAATTTTATTTATTTTTTCATTTTCTTTTTGGATAAGTTCCCGGTATTTTTCTGAAACTGCAGTGTTTGAGGCATCTATCACGAGTTCCTTGCCGGTTTCAGCGTCATAAAGATTTATATATCCGACATCAGGCAGGCTTTCTTCCACCGGGTCAATGATTTGCACGGCTATGGTGTCGTTCTTGATTGCCATTTCCCCGAACGGTTTTTGCCAGCTGTTGTAGGCCTCCTCGGAAAATATAAAATCAGAAATAAAAAATAATGTTTTTTTTCTGCCGACAATATTTATCAGCTTTGCAAAATTAAAATCTTGCATATTTTTATTATCTTTTTTGTAATCTGTAAGAGTTTTAATTATCCTGTATACCTGTTTTAAGCCTTTGCCCGGCGGGATAATTTCCTCCAGCCCCTCATTTATAAGTACAGCGCCGGTCCTGTTGCCTCTTTTATAGGCCAGGTAGCCCATCAGAGCGGCAAATTTTATCATTACATCCTTCTTGGTTGTAAATTTTGAACCAAAGTCCATAGATGGGCTTACATCAAGGATAAGCCACACAGTATGATCTCTTTCCTCTTCATAAACCCTCACCTGCGGGCGACCGAGTCGTGCGGTAGCGTTCCAGTCGATATTCCTGATATCGTCGTTGATTGAATATTCTCTTATTTCTTTAAAGTCCAGCCCGCTGCCCTGAAAAATTGAGCGGTAGTCGCCGTGGAGGTGATTTTCGACTTTTCTAGCTGTTGTCAGCGCTATTTTGCGGAGTATTTTTTCCGCAAGGATAAAAGAATCTTCTATTTTTACTTGTTTTTTGGGCATTAATTCACAATATAACTATATTATCCCTTGTCACAACCGTGTCGTAGTTCTTGAAACCGAGTATCTGCTCTATCTCTTCAGAATTTTTGCCTATAACCTTCTTACACTCAGTGCTGGCATAGTTCGTCATTCCCTTTGCGAATTCCCTGCCGCTCTCGTCAACAATACTTATCACATCGCCTTTTTTAAAGGAATTGCTGATTTCCAGAATACCAACAGGCATAAGGCTGGCTTTTTTTTCTATGAGTGCCCGCTTAGCCCCCTCATTAACTTTAATAGCGCTGCTGATGTTTGTGGCGTAGGCTATCCATTTTTTCCTGCCGGATAAGTGCTCTACAGGCATAAACAGCGTGCCGACTTCTTTTCCGCTGAATATTTTTCTTATTATTTCAGTGTCCTTGCCGCAGGCGATTAATACCATAGAGCCTGAGTGAGTGACTATTTTTGCTGCCTGGACCTTGGTTTTCATGCCGCCCCTGCCGCCTTTAGCGGCCCCGTGACAGAAAGCTTCTATTTCAGGAGTAATGTCCTTTACCAGCGGGATAAGCTGTGCATCTTTATTAATGTTGGGATTTTCGGTATATAACCCGTCAACATCAGACAATATAACAAGCAGGTCAGCGTCCAGCTTGCCCGCAACCAGCGCTGAGAGTTTGTCGTTATCGCCAAAGCATACAGCAACGCCGTTTTCTTTATAGCATTCCAGTTCGCTTGTTGATACAACGTCGTTTTCGTTTATTATCGGCACAACTCCCAGTTCAAGCAGGGTGTTAAGGGTATTTCTAAGGCTTAAATATTTTTTTCTGACCGAAAAATCCTCGGCTGTTAACAGCAGCTGTGCTGTTACTATATTGAATTTTTCAAAAGCCTCGGCGTAAAACTGCATTAATCGTCCCTGTCCGATTGCGGCGTGCGCCTGTTTTAGGCTAACAGGGTCGTGGTGCTTTGAATTGCCTGTTATTTTTGCGCCCATACCGACAGCGCCAGAGGTTACGAGGATTATTTCCTTTTTTTTGCTTTTGAGTTCGGCTATTGATTCAATATGCGCATAAATCCTCGACAGCGCAATGTTTCCGGCATCGTTTGTGATGATATTTGTGCCGAATTTAAACACTATTCGTTTTGAGTTTTTTATTTTACTGCGCTCGGTCATACCTTACTTCTTTCTCCTCGACTCAAGGTGGTGCCTTATATCGTCTAGCGTTATACCGTGCCGCACCATTAAAGTCATCACAAAATATGTCAGGTCTGATATTTCCCACATCAGGTTGTCTTTATCAGGCGCCTGTATTACCTCAAACGCCTCTTCATTGATCTTTCTTTTAAGAAGTTGGTCATCTTTAAAAAGTTTTGTGGTGAATGAATTTTCGGGAAGTTTTAATAACCTCTCCTGAAGGACATCATACAGGGTTTCAAAATCAAATTCTTCTCCGCCGAAGCAGGTACACTCGCCTGTGTGGCAGGCCGGGCCGACTTGGTCTACTATAAATAATAACGTGTCCCTGTCGCAATCAGCTTTTACCCTTACCAGATTTTGTATATTGCCGGAAGTTTCTCCCTTTACCCATAGTTTTTCTCTCGAACGGGAATAATAAGTGCCCCTACCGGATTCAAAAGCTGATTTCAGCGATTCTTTGCTGCTGTATGCCATCATAAGAACTTGCTTTGTTTTTCTGTCCTGAACTATTGTCGGGATAAGACCGTCGTTTTTTATGAAATCAAGCAGTTCGCAAAAAGCTTCAGCCAGGTCAATTTTGCCTGTATAAATTGCCATCCCCAACTGACAGCTTGCCCCGGCATTATCAAGCCTGACGATTTCCTCGACAGAGCTTATTCCTCCGGCGGCCACAAGCTGTTTGTCAGTGATAGCCTTAATATTTAATATTGATTCTATGTCCGTACCTTCCATCATGCCTTCTTTTTCAACTATGGTGTAAAGGTAGCCTGAACAATAATCGTCAATTTCCCTCACCAGTTGTTCAGGGGTATATCCTGATTCTTTTTGCCAGCCCTGGGTAACCACCTTGCCCTGTTTTGAGTCAATCGCAACTATAACCTTTTCTTTAGGCAATTCGGTCAGGAATTCCTTTGAAGCTGCTGTTCCAATAATAATTTTTTTCGCGCCAAATGATATTATTTCCTTTGCCCTTTCGACTGTCCTGATGCCGCCGCCCACTCGGCATTCTGCTATTTTGCACAGTTTTTGTACCAGTTCATTATTGTTTCCCCTGCCCATGGCGGCATCGAGGTCAATTACCGCTATTTCGCCGAAGCGGCCAAAATATTTTGCCAGTTCAAATATATCTTCCCTTTCAAGGACTTTTTCCCTGCCCTGTCTTAACTGGACTGCTTTTCCGTTCATTATATCTATGCTTGGTATTATCATTTTTGTGTTCCCCTTACTTGCACTTGATTATTATACTATCATTCGCTAATAACATTCGTAAAAAATTATGTTTACAAAATCTTTTTTTCTTAATTCTTTACAGGATGAAGCTAATTCCTCCTGTATAATATTGTGTTTTTTATCTGTATCCAGCATTGTAGTTGAATATATAACCACATTTTTATAATTTATTTTGTAATTAGTAATTTTTTCTTTAATTTCGTCAGGGTTAAATATTTTTTTGTCTTCAAATACATTTTCCATTTTAAAAATATCCCTGCCGTTTTTTTCAAAATAGTAGGAGTAATAACCTTTTACCCTGTCCAGAATTACCGCAGTATCGTCACCAAAGTTTTTAAGCAGGTAAGCTGTTGATTTTCTCCATTCCTGCTTTGGTTTTTCATAATAAGAACCGGCAAATAAATAAATACCAAGGAAAATACTGCAGAAAATAAATACTATACAGTTGTTTAGGATATTGTTTTTGTCCAATAGGTAAGATATAAGCAGGTAAGCCACCGGCACAATATAGATTATGTGCCGCGGGTGCATCAAGGTGCTAAATTCATTCACAATTAAATAAGAAATTATGGGGGCAATTAGCAGATACGAAAGGTAAATAACAGGCGAAGCCAATTTTTTTTCAGAAAATTCCTTAATAAAAAATGCCCTCAGCTTCGGATAATTTAATGCAGACAAAACAAGAAGAGCAATGAAAAAGAAGCAGTTATCATAAAAAATCTGGTTCATTATTTGTAAAAGCGGGTGTGATTCGCTGACTTTTGAAAATGTCGGGTCAAATACGCGGTAATGCTTTATAGCGATTAAATAATGAAAAATCAGTTGTCCCCCGGCGATTAAGAGTATAATGCCCGAGGTTTTTAATATATTTTTGGTAAAAGCTTTTTTATTCAGTGCAAAAATAATTAAATATAATATTTGCAGTCCAATAAAAATAAAAGCAAAATAGTGTGTAAAAAGAGTCATTAAGGCAAACACAGAGTATAAAACCAGTGTGCTGGAATTTAAATTATTTTCATTAATTTTTTTGATTATTTTTATCCAGAAGTACGTAGCTATAATCGAAAATAAGGCTATCAGGCTGTAGCAGCGGGCTTCCTGCGAATAATACAGCATAAACGGCGAAAATCCGGTTAAAATAGTCGCATTTATTGCGGTGTGTTTATTAAAATGTTTACATGCGAGATAATAAACCGCTATAACAGCGGCTATCCCCGGCAGGGAAGCGGTCATCCTCAGCATAAATTCGGAATCGCCGAACGTATTTGTCCAGAAGTAAACGAATAAGTAATATATGGGAGGGTGCACATCTGCATACATAGATAGAATGTTGTCAAAAAGAGTTTCTTCGGACGTGAAAAAGTAAAAATAAACCTCGTCTATCCACAGGCTCTTTTCGCCCAGCGCCCATATGCGAATAACAACAGCTATTATAAGGACAGTTATCAGCAAAAAGTTATTTTTTATTTTTGTAAATATAGATTCCATAGTGTTTTTCATTATGCCTGCCGACTCTTTCAAGGTGTTTCTCACTAATTTGTAGTAGATCATACATTATTTTGTTTGCAATAAAAGGCATCAGGTTCTCTTTTGCGTATTTTTTCTCGTCATTTACCTTGCTGCGCAGGTTTGCCAGATTTTTGCGTTCGGGCAGCGTAAAGGATACGATAACAAAAAGCCTGTCGTTTCCGTCAATTTTATTAATTATGCTGGATTTAACATAGTTTTCAAAATTTGTGCTGATTTCCTCAGATAAAAGAAAGTTTTTAAATTTTTCGTGTGCATTGTTTTTATTTAACCCTTTTATCAGTTCTTCATCAAATATTAATTTCATTTTTTTAGTGTCGTTATAGGAAATGGTTTTTTCAAGGTCGAATTCTTCCAGTATAGTAACCTGTTTATCCCTGTAATAATCAGCATAATACCTTGCCCCTACGTCCATAACTATAAGGTCGTTTTGCGTGAAATTATAGGTTTCGGGTAATAAATTATTTATCCTGAGTTTTTTTATTGCGGAAAAATTGGTAAAAAGCAGATTGTATATGGTAACAGATGCAAAGATAATAAGTAAAAGCAGTAAGTGTTTGGTTTTGGACTGGAAAAACCCGTATGCGGCCACGAGACTGACTACAGGACAAATAAATATTGTATATCTGGGCACGAGCGTGAATTTATCAAGGTATGCCATAGTTATTATAAATAGGTAAAAAGCTATGCCGGTCAAAAAGATTAATATTACAAGTTTATTGCGGTTTATTAATGCCCATATAAGGATTGTAAAATAAAAAAGGAACGGGAAAAAACCGTAAATAAGCATTCCGATTATAAAGTCAGGGTTGAATTTGTCCAGCTGTGTATAAACAAAGCTGTAGGAAAAAAAATTATTGATGCTGATGATAACGTCCATAGTATCAAACCTGTTCCACCAGAAGGGGTTTATAAAGCCGTTTACGCCCGTAAAAACATGGTGGATTACGAAAGGTACAAAAGGAAGAAAAAGTATTAAAAAAACAACCTGAGAAACAAAAAATTTCTTTCTTTCTTTTGTAAATATAAAGAATAACAATGCTTCGAAAAATATAAAAGCAAGTCCAAGCACGTTCATAGTGTAAGCCAGGCAGAGGTTTGCAATTACAAGCCCGGCATAGTTCTTTATTTCAGGCGATTTATACACCCTGGTTAAAAATAATAATGACAGCGAAACCCACAGCGCACTCAGTTCATAATACCTGATTTCCTGCGAGTAGAATAACAGCAGCGAATTTATGCTGGCCAGAAACGCTGCAAGCAGACCTGTTTTGTGGTCTTTCAGTTCTTTTCCGGCAAGATACATAACAGGCAATACAAGCGTACCTATAATAGCGGAAAAGAGCCTGAGTACAACTTCACCGTCCCCGAACAGCTTCATCCAGAAGTGCAGCAGGAAATAATACAGCGGGGCATGGTAGTCGTCATAGTAGAGTTTATCGAGTATCCCGAAAGGGAAATCCTGTTTTGCCACGGCTATCGTGCCGATTTCGTCGTACCAAATAGCCCCTTTATCAAGGAAGCTGGCCCTCAGGATAAAACCGAATAATATTATTGCAAATAGAGCTAAATTTTTTCCCATAGGTATATTTTATAGTATTTTTCGTTTTCCAGCGGAATTCTTTTCAGGTGTTTATCGAGTATTCTGGTTAAGTTGTACATTGTTTTGTTTGAAATAAGCGGATAGATTGACTTTTGGGAATAAACTTCCTCGCAGGTGGCAATTTGTTTAATCTGGTTATTTGCCGGGTACTTGTACCAGATTAGGACAGCGAGTTTGCTGCTTTTATCCAGTTTTTTTATTATTGAATTTTCAACGTATATTTCAAATTTATAAGGTATTTCTTCAGACAGCAGGTAATTTCTGAACCTATCGTGGGCATTGGTTTTATCCAGTCCGTTTAAAATATTTTCGTCAAAAATAGCGTTTAATTTCCCTCTGTCGTTATATGCGAGTGCTTTTTCTAAATCAAATTCGGCAAATATATTTAGCCCTCTGGTTTTATAATAATCGGAAATAAACCTTGCACCCCAGTCAGTGATTATGAGGTCATTTTTATCAAAGCTTTGTTCTTTTAATATTTTGAAAAACTCCGCATGTGCATAGTCCCTGGGCTTTTTTGTTACGGAAAAGGAGGTGAAAAACTGAATATATATGCTTATAGCCGAAAATATTATTAAAAGCACCAGCATGCGCTTTGATTTGAAACAGAAAAAACCGTATGCTGCAATTAAACATAAAACAGGGCATACTAAAATCGTGTATTTTGACATAAGGGCGATTTTGTCAAGAAAAGCCAGCCCGATAACCGACAGGTAGAAAATTACAGCTATTGAAAACAACAGAACGATTAATTTGTTTTTGCTTACAGCTTTGTCAATAGCGGATAAGTAGAATATAAAAGCATAACACCCTAAAATAGCAAACCCGCCAAAAAGCAAAAGAGAAAAATTGTCTGCGCTTGAGTAGATAAAAAGCGGGGAAAACAGGTTATTAATGCTTAACAGGATATCCATAAATTCAAATTTGTTCCACCAGAACGGGTTTAAAAAGCCCCCGCTGCCTACGGATATATGGTGCAGGAGTACCGGGAAATATGGTATAAACAATAAAATGCACACAAATTGCGAAATTAAATATATTTTAATGTTTTTTTTGTTAATAAACAGGAACAATAAAAGTGAAACGCTTTCAATAAAAACAAAAATTACTCCCAGCACGCTTATTGTATACATAAGGCACAGGTTAGCCGCAATAAGCCCGCTCAGGCTTTTAGTCCCGGAAGATTTTAAGAATTTTACAAGAAATAAAACAGACAGCGATGCAAATAATATGCCTATGCCGTAGTGCCTTATTTCCTGTGAATAATAAAGTAGTAGCGGATGAAAACTTGCCAGAAACGCTGCCAGCAGCCCTGTTTTGTTGTCTTTAAGTTCTTTCCCCGCAAAGTAAAGGACAGGGAGCACAAGAGTTCCTGCAACAGCGGAAAAAAGCCTCAATACTACTTCACTTTCCCCAAATATTTTCATCCAGAAGTGAAGTATAAAGTAATACAGCGGTGCATGAAAGTCTTCATTATACAGCTTGTCGAGGATTCCAAGCGGAAAATCCTGTTTTGCAACAGCGATACTTCCTATTTCATCGTACCAGATAACACCTTTATCGAGAAAGCTTGCCCTTAATATAAACCCAAATAGTATTATCAAAAACAAATACAGCCTGTACATGCTTAAATAGCCTTTTTAACCAGGTCAGAAAGTATTTCCCATATTTTTTTTAGCGAAAAGTGCGTTAATATGTAAGGAATCTTCTGCGGCCTGAGAAAATACCTTATATATCCCTGGCTTTGTAACTTTTGCAGCTCTTTTAAAGGCAGGTTCGTGAGCTCGAGCGGCCCGCCCTGCTGTTTTGTGTACATAGCCCAGTTATTAGATAATAACCTGTAGTTACCTTCGCCCTTTTCAGCGAGTTCCCTTATTTTTGTGCCCGGATACGGCATCATAATGGCAATATTCATTACATCCGCATCGAGTTCCATAAGCAGTTTTACTGTTTTATCAATAGTTTTCTTTGTTTCGTTAGGATGCCCGATAATAGAAAAACAGCATGCCCTGATGCCGATTTTTTTTGTGAGTTTGATTGCTTTTCGCATCTGGTCGAATGTAATGCCTTTTTTGGAATTTTTTAGTATCTGCTCATCTCCGGACTCTATGCCGTAATATAATTCTTCGCATCCTGCGGTTTTCATGAGTTTTAGCGACTCTTCATCGACTGCATTGACCCTTGTTTCCGCCACCCAGGATATTTTTTTGTTTAATCCCCTGTTTATTATTTCATTGCATATCTTAGAACCGTGCTCAGTCTTTGCAAGGAAAGTACCTTCAGCGAAAAATATGTCGGTAGCGCCGTAGGTGTTCACTAAAAATTCGATTTCATCAACAACTTTAAGCGGGTTCCTGAACCTTACCCCGTCATATACCTTGTAACAGAAATTACACTTTGACGGGCAGCCCCTAACAGACAGTACAGGCAGCTCAAGCGCCGGGATATCCATTTTCCTGTTAAAGTTTTTGGTTAAAATGCCCTTGTATGTTTCGAGCGGATACAGGTCCCACGCCGGATATGGCAGGAGATCAAGGTCTTCTATAGGACATGCGGGCTCGTTTACGGTTATATTCCCGTTGTTCCTGTAGGTAAGTCCTTTTATGCCTGAGGGGTCTTCCCCGTTAACAAGTTTTGCAAAAGTTTCTTCACCCTCCCCAAATATCGCATAATCGACCAATGAAAACTCTTCCAGCGTTTCTTTCGGCATGGCGGAAGCATGCGGGCCGCCTAAAACAGTTGTTATGTTTTTATCGACCTGTTTTGCGATTTCGCAAACACTGTATGCCTGGAATATTTCCTCGGTAAAAGGGCCAAGTCCTATAAAGTCAGGTTTAAAACTTTTTATTTCTTCCTCTATGCACGGCATGTCAAGCTCCAGCGCAATAGTATCGAGTATTTTTACTTCATGTCCCTTTTCTCGGAGGTATGCTGCGATATATGCGCTCCCTATCCTCGGGAACTGTGAGTCTATCTGCTTAACATCCAGCTTTTCTCCCTTTGGGGGTACAACTAACAGTACTTTTTTCATAATTTAATTATATCAATTTATGGGTTTTGTGGAATGGCAAGGCGGGTTTTTATTCTTTACAGTAAAATATTAGTTTTTTCACTCCGGTACCGGGGTTGCTCAGCCCGTCCACAAGGTTTTCTACTGCAAGGTTTGTGGATTTGTAAAAAGTTTCGTTCAGCTTGTTTTGCGTTGGGCAGGATATTTGTTTATCAGTTTCAGTAAAGATTATAAACCCGTTGTTTTTATCAATATCTTTCAGTGCAATGCTCAGCATCAGGTATAGGTTTGTGTAGTTTATATCAATATATTTTTTTATATCAATAAAGCCGGCATCTTTAGAGGTGTTGTTTTTTAGTTGTCTGTTGCTTAAATCAATCACAATTCCTATAGGCTTTGGCTCAAGGCTTTTGTAAAAATCCTTGTGTTTGTAAAATTCATCAAATTTAAACTCTGAGATTTTTATGTTTATATTTTCATTGTTTTCAAATTTTTCAGCCAGCCCGGCGGTGTTCGCAGATGCGATATGCAGGTTTATGCTTTCTTCCCAGCAGATATCGTACATTTTATTTATTATTTCTTTGTTGTCAGAAAATAACAGCAAATAGTCGGTTTCCGCAAAGTTTAATGTCTTTTTCTTTATGATGTCGCTTAATTTTCCGTCAGCTCCTGTTTTCTTTTTGTTTTTTGCGCCAATGTATATAAGGTTGAAAACAAGTATTGCCAGTGCGGCTAAAATTCCTAATGAGTAGTCCTTAACTGGTATTTCTTTTTCTATTATTTTTATTTTTTCTATTGTTTTTTCTACTATTTTTATTTCCGGTTCGGGTTTTTCAGTGGGGAGTTGTTCCGCCACAGGTTCTTCTTCTATAGTTTCTTCTTCTATAACTTCTTGCTTTTTTTCTTCAAATTTTTCTTCAGCCGCTTTTTCTTCAGCCGCTTCTTCTTCTAGCTGATTTTCCGGTTGTTCTTCCATATCTTTTTGCGCATGTCTGGCAATAATTTCGAGCAGGTTTGAAGAATCGTCTTTTAGCGTAATTTCGTTAAGATTAACGTTTTCATAGTCTGATGGCGCTTTAGTTTCAGTTTTATCCTTTGCGCCCTCTTCGTTTTCAAGACTTTCCAGTTCTTTTTCAATTTCTTCCAGTGATTTCTTCACAATATACAAAGGATTTTCTATAGATAAATTAAGCCCTTTATATTTTGTTTTAATGAAAATTTTTGTATATCCGGTATCTGATTCAGAAGGGAAATACTCGACATGTATGTCTTCTACCGGTGTATTAACAATGATTGAAGAAATATCTGCTTCCAGCCTGTTTATTGTTTGCGGTAAAAATATAACGTAGCCGGTGCCCGCTTTTTTTATGGGGCTGGGCAGCATGGAATATTTTTTTGTTGTGTGGAGTTTTACGAACAGCGTATTATTTTCTGCGTTTTTTAACTCAATTTTATACAGAGCGTTAGGAGTGGCTGTATCTTCAGCAAGGGCAGGAAGCATCAACGAAAGTATGGTCACAAATATAAGAAAATATTTATTATTTATAAAAAGATTAGGTATCATAATAAATACATCATAATAAAAATGAATTTATTGCTCAAATATATTAAGAAATATAGCCCCCTCATATTTGGGGGGGCCATATTCGCCTTATTTATCAGTTATTCATTATCCGCCTATTTTAAAGTCTTTTTTAGCGTGGTCGTCAGCTATTTTCTTGATTGATTCTTCTTCAGCTTTTACAGCTTCGAGTTCTGTTTCAAGTTTCTTTTGCCTTGTATCGAGTTCTTTTTCAATACCTTGCAGTTGAGCTAATTGTGTTTCGTAGTATCCGGTCGGTACATCCTGTGATCCTGGTAGCGGTACTATCGGGCTTGCCGGGGTCAGTCCTGGTAATGGTGCGACCGGGCTGATTGCGCTTGTGTTGTCACCCTGGAATATTGTGTTAGCTAAAATTTCAGAAATCCTGTTGCACTCATCCATTATAGCGAGCTTTCTTTGCATAATAGCCTGCATTTTGAATTCAATGTCACTTCTTCTTCTGGTTAAAAATAATCTTGTTACTACTGCATCTGCGAAACCCATATTCTTTCTCCTTATCTTACCTTATTAAACTACACTGTTTTCTTTCTCTTATTTGGAAGTTTTTTAAAACTGAAAAGAGCTTTCTAAACTTTCTTATTTCCGTTTCACCTTCCACTTAAATAAAAACATACATTATTTACGAATTGCATAAAAAGTATATACTGTTACATTTGTTAACAATATGGACTGAAAGTCTTATATATTAAGAAAGTTTTTTTAAATCTATAATATATCCATAATCGCATCCATCATCTCGTCTTTAGCCTTAATGACATTTGCGGATGCTTCAACCTGTATCTCCCCCATAATAGAAGCTAGCGCAAGTTCAATTTCATTGCCTTCCCCGGCGTTGAATTTCTCCAGCTCATTCAGTATTTTCGCCTGTGCGCTGATTATGGCTTGGTCTTCTATATCGAAATTCAGCAAGCCGGAGCCGCCCCTGTAAGAGTGCGAGAACTGAATACTGTTTATTTGTCCGGAATTGTTTATGCTTTCTATCATTTTACATATCTAAATTGGCTTTATTTGTATATTATTCCCACAAAACAGCGTTAGTAACATTTTTTTTGGATTTTGGAAAATTAAATTTTCTAATATAAAACTAACATTTTTTGCATACTTTTATATTGAAAGGGAAATGCGTAAAACATCAAATGATTGCTAATAATATATCAGCTATTAATTTAAACACTTACGGAAAACGAAAATTTTCTGATAATAATTTACACTCTAAAAAACATATACATTTTGGATATTCACCAAAATCCGGGCTAATAAAAAAAGGCGCGGATTTTTTTGTTAATGGGCTTGATAATTTACTTAAAAAACCAGATACAGTAGGTCAATTTGCGTCTAATGTTATAAATTACGGTGGTAAGCTAATTTTGGCGCCACTGATGATATTTGCCGGTTCAAAATTAACTGACGAGGATAATGATTCAATAAAAAGCTCTATGCTCCTTGAGCCTGTTGACGCGGTGATATCATTTGGGATGGCTACGGCTTTTGGGCTGGCGGCAAACAAAATAATCGGAAAAGCGGCAGAATTAGGGAAATTAGGTGAGTTTTACACAAAAAAGGCTCACATAAAAGAACTTAAAAATATTTCAACGCTGGCTATGACAGCGCTGGCAATACCTGTTTCCGCAAAGCTTTTAAGCTGGGCTTTACCTAAAATAAAAACCAGAGTCGTAGGTGTAGAAATAGACGGTAAACTGCATGCAGATATGTATGCTACAAAACTTAACCACTATGGGGTATTTGCGGAAAGTTTAAGACCAATGTTCGGCACTTTAACCGGAGGCGGAAAAAAGCATGATTAACGGTATAGGAAAGGCTTTACAAAGGCATATAACAAAAAGTGCAACAAATAATAATTATGCCGCTAAAACGCTTATTTATTCCGCTGCGGGTCTTACGCTTGCTTCAAACGTTGCGGATGCAATCGAGCTAGGAAAAAATAAAAAACTCAAAGAAGAAGAAAGAAAATATGTGAGTTTGTTCCAGTTGACGACAGGTGTATTATCCGCCGCGGCACAGGTTGGGGTTGGACTTGCATTGATAAATGAAAAAACACAGGGTTTTATAAGAAATGGGCTGGGGAAAATTAGCCCTAAAATAGCTGAAACATTAAAAACCAGCGTCGCAAAGAAAAATGTAATGAAAATATCTTCCCTGATTGCTGCTGTGATGATTACAAAAAGGGTTATAGTGCCTTTTATTACCACTCCGATTGCTTCGATGGTAAAGAAAAAAGTTAATCATGTTGCACATGATGATAGAACCGTGGAAAATATATATGAGAAGGGGAGATATAAGGTAGATTGCGATGATGACCACTATGACGACTAACAAGCATGCATTGATAGTAGAAGACGAAGAAGATATCCTTAAACTCCTTGAAATAACCCTTAAAAAAGGCGGACACGAAGTCACCGGCGTAAATACAGGTGAAAAAGCCATTGAGCTTGTTAAAACAAATCTGTATGATTTTGTTGTTCTGGATTTAATGCTTCCGGGCATTAACGGGCTCGATATTTGCAAAACTTTCAGGAACAATAATGCCCTGAAAGGTATGCCGATTATAATGCTTACCTCAAAGGGAGAGGAAGAAGATATAGTTAAAGGTCTGGAATGCGGGGCTGATGACTATATAACGAAACCTTTTAGTCCAAAAGTCCTTTTGGCAAGGATAAATTCAGTTTTAAGAAGGCAAGGCATAACAGATTACGATAAAAACACTATAATAAATTTTGATGGCCTTTATATTCATCCGACAAAGCATGAGGTCATGCTCGATAGTGAACTGCTATATCTTACCCCGGCAGAGTTTAAGGCATTGCACCTGCTGGCGTCGAGGCCGGGATGGGTTTTATCACGCTATAAAATTATTGATGAAATAAAAGGCGAAGATTATTCTGTAACTGATAGATCGGTGGATGTTTTGATGGTAGGATTAAGAAAAAAGTTAGGTAAGTATAGTTCTTACATAGAAACAGTCCGTGGGACAGGATACAAATTCAAGTCAGTCCAGAAAGAATAATTAAAAATGAATAAAAGAAGAGCATCAAGAGAACTCGCATTAATGGCTTTTTCCCATTTGGGGAAAAATATAAAAAAGTCAGAAGATGTTGAAATTTTATCAATAATCGCAAAAACAGTTGATTCCCTTACGACAGAAGGTGAGTCAAACCTCGATACAGCGGTAAAGGAACTGGTTAAAGTCAGGGAATATGTTTATAATTACGAGATTGAGCATGAGACAAACATTGAAAGGTCTTTTGATATCAGCACAATCCCTGTTAAAATCCCTATGACTTCTGATATGCTGGGCAGGATAGATATGGTACTGGATTCCGCTGAAAAGACATATGCGGCCATAGACCTGGTAAAACTGGCCACACTGGGCGAGCTGGATGAAGTAAAAGACTATGCGGTCAGGCTGATAAAGACTTATGTTGATAATAAAGAAGAAATAGATGATAAAATCAAAGAACATTCTAAAGGCTGGGATGTCGAAAGGCTTGTGAAGATAGACAGGGATATATTACGCATAGCCCTTGTGGAAATGCTGTTTTTTGAGGATGTCCCCAAAGGCGTATCTATAGACGAGGCTGTTGAATTAGCGAAAAAATACAGTACGGAAGAAAGTTCAAAGTTTATAAACGGTATTTTAGGACAGGTGGCAATTGTTTGAAGTATTTAAAAAGTTTAAAAATTTTGTAAGCTCAGCCCAAGAAGAAAAAGAAGTAATCGATGATGACCTTCTCGATGAAATGGAAGAAAAGCTAATCAGGGCTGATTTAGGCGTGGATACAACAGTTGATGTGATAGAAAAGCTGCGTGACAAAAAAAACAGCATGAGACCGTCACAGCTTATCGATTATTTTAAAAAAGAATTTTCCGAAATAATAAACCAGGCGGGCAGTAACCAGATTACCCTTAACAATGGCCACCTCAGTACGTTTTTAATTACCGGGGTAAACGGCTCCGGTAAAACAACACTAATAGGCAAACTGGCATATAAATTCCGCCAGCAGGGTAAAAAAGTTTTGATAGCGGCTGGTGATACTTTCAGGGCCGCTGCTGAGGACCAGCTGGAAATCTGGGCGAACAGGGCGAATGCTGATATCATAAGGCAGGACGGCGCTGACCCGGCGGCTGTTGTGTTCAACGCTATACAAAAAGCAAAGTCTGAAAACTATGACATATTGCTTATTGATACGGCTGGCAGGCTTCAAAACAGGTTCAATCTTATGGAAGAACTGCGCAAGATAAAAAAGGTCATAGACAGGGAAGCCCCGGACACTCTGGCGGAATCCCTTCTGGTGATAGATGCGACAGTTGGCCAGAACGGGCTTAAACAGGCCGAGGTTTTTAAGGAAGCGGTTAACCTAACCGGTGTCGGGCTCACAAAGCTGGACGGCTCATCAAAGGGCGGTATCGTAATTGGAATTGCTAAAGAATTGGGTATTCCAATCAAGCTGGTCGGTGTCGGCGAGAAGATGGAAGATTTAAAGAATTTCGAGCCTGATAATTACATAGAGGATTTATTCAGCTAGGTGTATAAGACATAATTCATTATAAACAAGCTGTCACCCCGTCCCGTCATTGCGAGCGAAGCGAAGCAATCTTCCACTTACTCCAAAAAAAAACAAGAAAACGACAAGGAAATTACAGAAAATTACAATAAAATTTTATACAAAAGCAAGAAAACGACAAGAAAACAACAAGGAAAAACCCTAAAATACCCCCCACCAGCCTCCGTTTATTTTGTTCCAAAATCCCTAAAAACCTCCAAACCCACGCATCCGCACCAATCTCTAAAACCCACCTCAAACAAGCCTTTCCCGCCCCGCTACTTGAAAAACTTACCGCAATATGGTATAATATAATTGATATAAAAAATAAAAATAAAATTACGAAAATGATTTTAAAAAAATTAAAAAAATTTTAGAATAAAAATTTTTCAAAACAAAAGTTTCTGAAACAGCTTAAAAAACGTTCGATTTCGTTCGATTTTATACCCAAAACCCTTGTCCTGAGCGCTTTTCTATGTTTGACCCTGCCCGGTTTATACCTTCCTCAGCACCTTTCTCCTGGCGTCAATAAGCCTTTTCCCAACATTCTCAAAGCTCACCGCATACATCGGATTGTCCCCGACATCAAATATACGGTCGATTTCGCCTTCTCCAAACCGGTCATGTACTACTTTGGTGCCTATATCGAAGGTTTCCAGAGGTTCTTTTTTTTCAAGGGTTGTTTCTATATCTTTCACTGCAACAGTGTTTTTAGATTCAGTGATAGTGCTGGTTTTGGGGGCTTTAAAGTTTTTTCCGAAGCTCATTGTGTTGATTGGCTGTGAATATTTATCTATACGCTTTGGTGGGGCATAAACCTTTTTAGTCTCTTTTTCTATATCGTTTTTGGCGACCAGCCTAGCCGGTATTTCGTCTATAAAGCGGCTCGGGGTCAGGTATTTATAGTCCCCGTAGATTAGTCGCCGTTTCGTGAAACTCAGGAATAATTTGTCTTCTGCCCGGGTAATCCCTACATACATAAGCCGGCGTTCTTCTTCCAGTTCCTGATTCTTGCCGAATGTCCGGGCATGTGGGAAAAGCCCCTCTTCTAGTCCGGCAAGGAATACTATAGGAAATTCCAGTCCCTTTGCGGCATGGAGTGTCATTAGCGTAACAGCTTCATCTCTATCGTTAACCGTATCGAGGTCGCTGATTAACGACATCCTCGCGAGGAAATCGCCCAGTTCATTATCTAGCCCCATATCTTCCTGTTCACGGGCAACGCTGATGAATTCCTGAAGGTTTTCAATTCTGCTTTCGGCTTCCAGCGTGCCTTCACCTTTAAGCTCGTCTATGTAGCCGGTTTCTTCTATTAATACAGATATAAACTCACTTAGATTGTACTCATTAGACTGCTTGATCAGCTCCTGTATCAGTGAGGTAAAGCTTTTAAGCTTGCTTATTGTTTTACTGTTAAGTTCATCATCGTAAAGTTCGATTCTTTCCAGTACGCCGAACATTGATTCGCCTGTGCGGTTTGCTATCTCGTCAATTTTTTTGACTGTTGTGGCTCCAATAGCTCTTCTTGGCACATTGATTATTCGTTTGAAGCTCTGAGAGTCGCTGTGGTTATAAATAAGCTTTAAATAGGCGATTATATCTTTGATTTCTTTTCTTTCGTAGAACTTTGTGCCGCCT
>CAZLCO010000003.1:83839-86808 GCA_964558005.1 uncultured Gammaproteobacteria bacterium
GGGATTTTCCTTGACATAAAGGCTTCTTCCAGTGCCCGGCTCTGTGCGTTTGTCCGGTATAAGACCACACAGTCATTCAGGCTGTATTTGCCTGTTTTAGTAAACTCATTTATTTTATCAAGTATAAAGTGCGCTTCCTGCGATTCGTCCTGAGCTTCGTAACAGGTTATATCCTCGCCTTTGCCCTTGTTGGAAAACAAATTCTTGGATATTCTTTCCCTGTTGTTGACTATGACACTGTTTGCGGCTTCCAATATTGTTGTTGTAGAGCGGTAATTCTGTTCAAGTTTTATCAACTTTGCTTCAGGAAAGGATTTCTGGAAGTTTAGCAGTATTTTATAGTCAGCCCCGCGCCAGCTGTAGATTGACTGGTCAATATCGCCTACCACGCACAGGCTTCCTTCACCTTTGCCCCTGTACAACAGGTCAATCATTTTATATTGCGGTAGGTTAGTATCCTGAAATTCATCTACCAGCATATGCGTGAACTTTGACCTGTATTTTTCAAGGACTTCCGGACAGTTCTCAAAGAGGTGCACTATGGTAACCAGAAGGTCATCAAAATCAAGGGCATTGTTTTTCCTTAATAGCTCTTCATAAAATTTATAAACCTTTGCAATGTTTTCGTTTCTGTAGTCCCTTGCGGTTGCCGCATACCTTTCAGCGCTTATCATTTTGTTTTTCGCATTGCTTATGGCAGTTTTTACAGACCTTGCCTGGTATAGTTTTTCATCAATATTTTCGGCTTTAATGGCCTGTCTTATCAGGCTTATGGAGTCGCTTTCATCAAATATAACAAAGTTTTGCTGTCTGTAGGGCTCGCCGTTAACAGTATAATTTTCTATTTCATGCCTTAAAATTTTTACGCAGATGCTGTGGAATGTTCCTACCCACATATGCTTTGCCGCTGACGGCCCGAGCAAGACTTCCAGTCTGTTTGTCATTTCCTTTGCTGCTTTATTTGTAAAAGTTACAGCAAGGATTTCCCATGGTTTTGCCCCCTCATGTACTAAATTTGCGGCTCTATGGGTCAATACACGTGTCTTGCCACTACCTGCTCCTGCCAATACCAGCATCGGTCCGTCTTTAAGTTTTACTGCCTCCTGCTGCGACGGATTCAAACCGCTTAAAAAGTCATTCATTATTCTATCCTGTTTTCCCTGTTTGTTAAATTTATTGACTTACTAATAGTTTAGCCTTATTTCCATTTTTTTTTATTTTTAGGGTATAATTTACTGGCTTATAATTTTAGTATTGTCGTATATTTATATTAAGTATTATAATAAAAAATACTTGGATTAAAATAAGAATTTAATTTATGTAAACATAGGAAAATCCGAATGACAGAAGATAAAAAACATCCATCGATAATGTTGCCAACAGGAGACCTTGATAATATAGATGATTTACCGGAAACTTCAGACCAGCTAGCGCATGAACTGGCAACAATACAGCAGCAGGCTAAGAAAATAGCAATAATAGGCAGTAGAAACCTCACCATTACCCACCAGCAAGTAATTGAAACCCTTGCATACGCATTGGTTGTTCAGGGAAATACAATTATCACGAGCGGAGGTTCGAGCGGGACAAATGCGGCTACTATTAAAGGAGCTATGAAAGGCTCACCGGAAAAGTTAAAAGTAATCCTTCCGCAAACTATTGGCCAGCAGCCTTCTGATGTTCAGGACCAGCTTATTGGTATTCCGAATATAGTTGAGCATCCTGACAGGGCAATGATGACTTTAGCCGATGCCAGTAGAATATGCAACAGGGAAATCATTGACGAGTGTCAGCAGCTGATATGTTTTCTGTCGCATACCAGCGGCACGCTGCACAAGGCTGTAGCTTATGCAGAAGAAACACATAAGGTGGTAACTACATTTTATCTGGATTAGAAGAGAATGTATTTTAAAAAGTTTTTCATAGTCGGGGTAGTGGTGTTATTGTTTTTTGGCATGCCGTTTTGTGCATGGGCAGAAGATGTTGAAGTTTATTTTGTTGATGAGTCCAAACCTTATGATTATAAATTATATGAAAAGGGCGGGCAGTTTGAGAAAAAAGTAACAGAAACAGGTTTTAGGCTTTTAAATGCAAATAAGTTTCACAGAAATGTAGGATTTTATGTAAGAAGAACTAAAACAAAACCGCCAAATGCTTTTGCTCGTTATCTGGACGGCTCTATTGAAATAAGGGAAAGTTTTAAGTATTACATTGATTCAGATGATGAATTGGCATCTATATTAGCTCATGAAATGGGACATATCCAGCAGTTAAGTACCGGATTCTGGCCGTGGAAAAGAATTAAAATGTTTTTAGCGCCTAAATACTATGAACATGACGCTGATTTAAAAGGGATAGACTATATGGTAAAAGCCGGGTACAACCCTTTAGCCATGTTATCGGTTGATAACAAAATTATGGGGGAGCACAGCTTTTATTATAAGTTAATGGTTTTTCCTTTTGGGACTCATCCTACTGCTTCAAAAAGGTTTGCCAGAATGTACAATTATATTTTAGTTAATTATCCGCAGTTCATTACAGAAGGCTATGATAACCCTTATTACGCAAACTTCCTGATGAACGCAGAGAAAGACCCCAATATTAAAAATATTAAAACAAAGCATGATTTATAATATTAATTGACATGATTTCCTGTGTTGGTTTACTATAAATATTGTAAACAGCGACGGGATGTAGCGCAGCTTGGTAGCGCACCTCGCTTGGGACGAGGGGGTCGCTGGTTCGAATCCAGTCATCCCGATTTCTATTCGCTTAGCAGGAATGAGTTTCAAAAAGCTTCCAGCGAAAGCTCACCGCTTACGCTTCAGCTTTTCTACACTCCCGTCAAAACATGCGGAAGTAACTCAATTGGTAGAGTACCTGCCTTCCAAGCAGGATGTTGCGAGTTCGAGCCTCGTCTTCCGCTCCATTTTTTAAACAATCAATATATTTCATAAATTATGGCGGGC
>CAZLCO010000003.1:86818-87512 GCA_964558005.1 uncultured Gammaproteobacteria bacterium
AAGTGGTTAAGGCCTCGGATTGTGGTTCCGATATTCGGGGGTTCGAATCCCCTCGCTCGCCCCATTATATTATAGAGAGTCGTAACATAGATTTTAAATAATAAAAATTTTCTAACCGCAATAAAGGGTTAATGTATAATTTATTATAGATAATAATTATTCTTAAAATCTTGAAAAAAGAAATCCTAGACAAGTATAAAAATCATTCAGAAATAATTAAAGCTCTCGCACATCCTGCAAGACTGTTTATGCTTGATTATTTATCAGATGGGGAAAAATGCGTTTGCAAATTTACTGAGGAGTTGGGACTTGACCAGTCAACAGTGTCAAAACATCTTGCTGTGCTTAAAAAAGCCGGGCTTGTTGAGGATGAAAAAAGAGGATTAAATGTATTTTACAGATTGAAATGCCCCTGTATTATGGAAATTTTTAGCTGTATTGAATCAGTTAACCGGTAGAGGATACGGAAAAAGTCGCCAGATTTTTTTAAACCCATGTACTTAAAACTTCAAAGTTGATATACTAAAAGCACTATAGATATTGGCTTTGAGGTTAATTGTGAGTAAAAAAGAAGATAATAGATTAAGTTTCAGGAAGTTTCTTGGACTTGGAATAGAATCCAGGGTGCCCGATGCAACAACAATAGAGAACTTCAGACATTTAATGGAAGCAAGAAACTGGGGAGCAAAACTTG
>CAZLCO010000004.1:0-63001 GCA_964558005.1 uncultured Gammaproteobacteria bacterium
ATAGCAATGATAAGGGTTACGCTTAAAAAATGTTTTTAACCAGATAGCTTCTTATATTTTAGCTCCAGTGAACATAGAACTTTTTTAAAATTTGATATTTCTTCAATCCTAAAAAATGAAGAAATAATATCTGCAACCTTAACAACCCATGGACAAGACAACTTTACTGGCAATCCTGTTAATCTTATCAATTTTGGAATTGGATTATACAAAACAGATTTATATGTCTATGACACCATAACAGATAGCAAAATTTTATGGAGTGAAACAAATAAATTTAGGTGGAATGGCGGAGCTCCTGCAGAATTATTAGGCAACCCCGAAAATCTCCTTGGTTATGCACAAAAACTTGATAGCGATTCAATTTTTTGGAATATTAATAATTTTGATTACTTGAGTTCCAATGAATATTTATCTTTAATGATTAAAACAGGGCCAACTCAATATGACACAGATAGCCAGATTACTTCAAAAGATTACTGGTCAGACCCTAACTTATGGCCACAATTAAATATAGAAAATGTTTCAGCCACTCCAGTCCCTGAGCCATCTTCTATGGTACTTGGCCTGATAGGGATGGCAGGAGCGTGGGGTGCAAGAAGATTGAAAAACAATAAAAATAGTTAATAAAATCTGATTATAAAAACTATACAAGGTTTTATTGCCTCTAAAAACGAGCTATACTGTCTGTTATAGCTTAAAAACAATGAAATAAATCAACGGAGGCGGAGACCATGGCGGGGAGAAAAACGAAATTAACAGAAGATTTTATTAAAAAAATGAGGGAGCTCTTAAAAAAAGGAGCTACCCGTATATTATGCTGTAATGCTTTAAGAGTATCTGAACCGACATTTTACAGCTGGGTTAATGATGCAGAACTTATCCAAAGCCATATCGAGGCGGGGAACGAGCTGGCGGAGATAATGGATGTAGATACAGATAATGGAAAAATAACTATAACAAACTGTATATTGAAGCTAGAATTTTTAACTGCCCTGAACGAATCTGAAGCCGACTTTTTTCAGGTACATATTGATAACATAGCCAGAGCAGGTAAAACTAACTGGCAGGCATCAGCATGGTTATTGGAGCGCAGGCGGGCGAAAGAATTTGGAAGGAAAAGCCAGATAGATGTAGCAAATGCAGATGAAAAGCCTTTTAAGGTTGATAATAACAGAAATAATAACCTGATTGAAAATATCATGAGGACAGCTAAAGAGCTTGAGGAAAGAGATATAAGGGAACATGGTTATCCCTATTATAAGGAAAATGAAGATAAATATCAGCATAATTAAAAATCTAATTAAATTATAATTAATATTATGAGTAATATTATGAGTAAAAAAACTGGAAGAAATGAGCCTTGCCCTTGTGGTAGCGGAATAAAATATAAAAAATGCTGCCTTAATAAACAGACGATTTCAAATAAGACTGAAACAGCAGATGTTAAGTTGCTGTTTGATAGGTTAAAAGCAAGAGAACAGCAAGTTATTCAACAACAGGGGTATGGAAAGAAAATTATATCTGAAGTAAGGAATGGCAAAAGATTTATTGTTGTTGGAGGACGAGAATACTCTAACAGACAAGAATTATGGCAAACCCCTCCTGACTTTTTTATATACTTTTTAAAAGATACTCTCGGATGGGAATGGGGAAGAGAAGAGCAAAAAAAAGATTTTAAGGATCAACATCCAATAATCCAATGGTTAAAAATATCAGGCGATTATTTAGAATATTATAAAAAAAATAAAGTCAAAAATGAAATTTACTCTGCTCCTGAAATAGGAGCAATATCAGCCACCCATCATTTAGCATATAACTTATATCTATTAGCGCATAATGCCGAAGTCCAGGAAAGATTGATTAAAAGATTAAAGGATAAAACCCAGTTTGGAGGGGCATTATATGAAACTCAAGTTGCTGCAACCCTTATATTAGCTGGATTTAAATTAAAAATGGAGGACGAAACAGATATTTCCTCTACTCATTGTGAATTTATTGCAATAGCGAAGCATACTCAAAACAAATATTCAGTTGAAGCAAAAGCAAGGCAGCCTTTTAAGAATAATGTTGGTGTTAATAGACAATTATATAAGGCATTAGAAAAAGAGACTGAGTATCCTAGAATTGTATTCATAGAACTAAATATACCTGATTTAATATCAAAATATCCTGATATATTAGAAGAATTAGAGAGACTGGAAAATATTTTAACTATAAAGGGACAACCAGCACCACCAGCATATCTTTTTATTACAAACCATTCCTATGTTTATAAACTAGAAAATACAGATTTTCAAAGAGCTGGGCTTACACATGGCTTTAAAATCAAGGATTTTGGCAACATTAATCAACAAGCTACGCTTACTGAGGCAATAGATTTTAGAGAAAAGCATAAAGATATTGAACATCTGCATGAATGCTTAAAACAGTATAATGGAGTTATACCATCCACATTTGATGGAGAAATTTCACTTTTCGCATTTGATGAAGAAGCAAGAAAAAACAGGCTTTTAATAGGGCAAAAATATATAGTGCCTGATGCAGAAGGTAATGACGCTATAGGTAAATTAATGGACGTTGCTGTACTAGAAAATGAAAAAAACGCATATGGAATTTACAAACTTGAAAACGGAAAACAAATAATTTGTACTGCACCGCTTTCAGATCAAGAACTTGAAGCCTATAGACAAAATAAAGATACATTTTTTGGAGTTCCCCTGAAAAAAGGAGGAAAATCCGAAACCCCTCTGAAACTGTATGATTTCTTCTATAATACCTATAAAAACAGTTCTAAGGAGAAGCTTTTAGAGTTTATGGGAAAGAACCCGGAAGAAGAAAATTATAAAAAAATGTCAAAAGATGAAATTGCAAGAATCTATTGTGAAGGCTTAGTAAATGGAATTATGCAAAGACATAACTGATTAATAATGTAATAACCTCAGTATTTTAAGTCTATAAAAAGGGCATATCTTCTAAAGTTTTTATAGCCAGCCATAGTTTTACTCCAGCGGGGACAGGAAAGTTGACCTACGTGGCGGAGAATAAGCAGAAAATAGTTGATAAAAAGTATTGTTAGACTAAGATTGTTAATTGCTGATAAAAGCAGGTATATTTTTCATTACTTTTTTTTGGATTATGATTTTAATCATAGTAATAAGCGGTAAGAGTTGTTATGAAGTATTTAAAACCTTATACATTAGAGCTGTTAATTTATTTGCTTTTTTATAAAAATAAAATAACTGAACCTAACAAGTATGGTGAAAAAAATGAATTTTTTGAATATTTAAAAAATCATAAACTTGGAGAATTTCTTAAATTTTCCAAAAATAAAGCAAATGAAAGAGAAATTTCTATAAAACACAAAAATAAATTAAAAGATTATTTAAAAAAATATTTAATTGATTATAAAAATGGTGACTTGTCTTTAGATGAATCAGACATATTTAATAAGAGGTATTTCCCGCAAGGGATTTATACTTATACAGAAAACCTTATAAATATGACTGAAATTTTAAATGATTATTACAAAGCTAGTAAAAAACCAACTTACACAATCAATACAAAAAACGAAAAAGAAGAATTCAAACCTTTCACGCTAAACACCAGATGTATAGAGCAACAAAACTTAAATATTGATTACAGTTCTTTAAGAAAATATGAATTTATTCTAGACCTTTATTTAAATACCAGAGGCTTTATTGAAATACTTAGCTGGCAAAATTCTTCAAGTATTTTAGCTTATTTTCCAAATGATATTAGACTGGAAATGAAAATAAAAGTCCTTAAACACCCCGATGAAATTCATAAAACTCTTTTGACACAACCTAGACTAAAAAAATATCAATTAAAATCTTTAACAGAACCGGAATTTTTTAAAAAAAAGAAAAATATTTATATATATTTAGATAATAAACCAGTATGTTTAACTAATAAACAATATGAAATGGTTTATAAAATAGTTGAGGGAACTGACAAATATACAACAAAAACTAAAAAAACAATGGTTAGTAATATAAATAAAAAAGTTAGGAAAGAAATAAATGTTCCTTTGTTGGTTTCAAGTGATGACAGCTCCTATCGCATAAATAAAAACGATATAAGCTGGAAAGAATTATAAACTATTTATCTTTTAAAATAATAGGTTTCAAAGTGGTTTCAAAAATTTTTATTAATGTCTTGCTAGGCAAGACTTTTTAAAGTTCAAAATTTAAATTTTAAAAATCTTGTTTTAATAGAATAAGAATCACATTAAAGAAGATTTAAAGGCAAAAACTCCCTTTACTAGGGATATTTGGCTTGCAAAAAAAGGAAATTAAATACTGGCAATGAAGCAGAAAAAGTTAAAACTCAATATTCATCCACCACAAACCCCTTCTACCAAGGAAGAGGATAAGAAAAGGTTAGTTGAATACGTTGGACTGCTTCTGAGTTGGCACTTAGAGGAACAAAAATCAGATAAAGAAAACAATCTGAGCCCGTAACAAGGCTCTAAAATCGCACCTTGAAAATTGAATAATAGTGGTTTGCGCTGCACCATAAGCGACGTAAAGCTCCGTATGCAGTTAGTCACATACGAAAGCTGGCAGGAGAAAACCTGCATGACTGGGCAAAGTGAACTTTAAAAATCAAGAAATAATTAACAAAAGGAGAAAAGTTATGACAGACAAAAACAAATACAATAACGAGAACAAAAGAAAACGAATTATTTTAAATTTACCCCTCAGACGTTATACCAAATCTGACACTGAGCGGGTGTGCCGTGAGTACAACAAGTATATGGAAAGAAAAAAACTATTAGAGGAGAATCAATCATGGAAGAAAGACTAAACATAGAAAATAAAAAAAGCCTGTTTCAACCAGAAACAGACCAAAATTCAAATTGTAAAAATACTATAACACAGCCAGAGGAGACAGTGAATTATCTAAGTCCTTTAGAGGCAGCATTAGCTTATGCCAAAAAAGGTTTTAAAGTTTTCCCAGTTGTGAAAAACGATAAAAATCCGGCATGCGCAAAAGGTTATAAGGATGCTACTGATAATTCTGAAATTATAAAAAAATGGTGGGGAGATAATCCCCACTATAACATAGGCTTGCCCATGGCATTAAACGGGCTTGTCTGTATTGACATTGATAACAAGCCGGGCAAAGAAAGTGGCTTTGTAAACCTTGATAATTACATCATTGCCCAGGATTTGCCTGATTTGCCTATAACCGTTGAAGCAGATACTGCAAATAATGGCAGACATAAAATATATAAAATTTCTGAAAACATTAAACCTGCTGGTAAATTATGCTCTGAGGTGGATATAAAATATAACGGGTACCTAGTTGTATCCCCCAGCAAAATAGATGAGAATCGCTATGAATGGCTAACTGAACAGGGCTTGTTAGAAATGGAGCCTGTAGAGTTGTCAGAAAAATGGGTGGAGCACTTAACTAAGCCTGTAAAGGTAGCAAAAACATTACAAAACAAACCTATAGAATTTGAACGTGACGAAAAAGGTAATTACCCGCCATCTTCGCCCGAAAAAATGGCGGAGAGGTGTAACGCTGTAAAAAATTTTATAGAACATAGCCCGACTTTATCTGAGCCTGGCTGGAATGCCTTGCTTAGCTTAACTGTTTTTTGCGAAAATGGCAGGGAATATGCGCACAAATGGAGTGAAAACTACAATGGTTACACTCCTGAAGAAACTGACCGAAAAATTGATGAAAAATTAAATTTTGGCAAACCAATGACTTGTCGTGGATTACAGACTACTTACGGTGATGAATATTGTGTTAATTGTGAATACAGTGGGAAAATAAACACACCTGTTGTCTTAGGACGTGAAAAAGTTAAAAGTTTATTACTTCCTACAATACTGGAAAAATATGTTAAAAATAATGAGGACTTTGGTGAAGAAAACATCCAAACTATTTCTAGCATTGATTTAAAGGAAATTGGTTACGTAAAACCAAAGATACACATACTTAAAAACAATTATTATGAAGTTAAGCTAAAAAAGAAAAACAAAGAGGATGAATCCGCTCAAATATTTATAACCAGAAAAAGCAATTTTATAATACAAATACCTCGTGAAGTAATACACTATTGTCTGAAATTTGGTTATGAGACAGAGCATCAGTCCGAAATAATAACTATTTTAGAAGGCAGGCCGACTAAAAAGATGGTATTAACCGTTAATGAATTGTATGACTTTAAAAATTTATCAAAAATCCTGAAGGTAAATGGAATCCACCAGTACCATCTTAGTGAACTTGAGTATAAAAATATTATCCGGAAGGAACTCGCCAAAAAGCCCATTCAGTTATATTCGTTTGAAAACCCCGGATTTAATGCGTTAAAAAATATTAGGATTTGGCTTACGGAGAATATGTGTTTTGACCTTAATGAAAAGAAAACATATCTGGCCGGAGAAGAAAAAGTTATAAAAATTAACAACATGGAAGTATGCTTAAAAGCCAGAAAAGGTTTTATGACGCCAGAGATTGCGGTTTTACAGGAAGATGAAAATATAGAAAAACTGACCGAAAAATACTCATACCTTCAAGAGGTAAAAAGTGAATATTTGCCTTTTATAAACTTAATCCTGACAACCGCTCAGCTTGTTACACTTTCCTTATTTCACAATGTTTTTTGCAGTTATAAGGGAACCATTGAGCCTTTTTTAATACTTGGGCTGGCTATTCTCTCCCCTTTTGTATCTGAAATATTTGAAAAATTGCAAGGTTATCCTATAGGATTTGCCGGAGGGGAAAGCCAGAGCGGGAAAAGTAATTTATTAATATCAATTGCTGCAATATACGGATTTAATCAGAATTTTCTTAAAAGCGGCAATGACACACAACGCAATACGCTGCATAATATGGAGTATTACAGCAAAATACCTATACTGATACAGGAAACAGGTAAACACCTAAGAGACAAACTTGAAGATTGGCTTATTAAGCCTGTTTACGACCGGACAGGCCGTGGTTTAATGACCTCTGGGGAAGAACAAAATGTAAAAGCAATTAATGCTACATTAATTGTGGCAAGCAACAACACTATCCACAGAAATCTTCAAACCAGCTCAAGGTTACTATTTACAGATTGGAAGAAGGAAAATTTCAGCAAGGATAAGGCAAAGTTGTTTAATACAGTCAGAGAAGAGCTATTATCTTCTATTTTACCGGATATTTTAAGTCTTGATAAAGATTTTATTTTACAAAAAATCGAAGAAAATGCCGGAGTTATCGAAGAAAGCAAATATGAAATAGACTCAAGGAGTATTAACAATATAGCCCTTGCAAAAACTGGTCTGGATATACTTATTAAAATGGCTGGTTTTAAAACGGATGCACCATTCTTAAAAGAGCTGGATGATAAATACACCGAATTTTTGAAAAATTATACTGAATCCATTAGCTTAAAGGACAGCCTTGAAATGTTCCTTGAGGTGTTTGAAGTTCTGGTCAGAGAAAAGAAAGTCACTAAAAATATAGACTGGAAACTGGCAAAACAGGACTCTTATCTCGCAATATACCTTAAATCAGTTTATCCAATATTTGTAGAAAAATTCAAAAAGGTTAATGAAAGTGGGACAGGCATCCCTACGCAGACGGATATAAGAAATAGTGCTAAAAACAAAGGCATTGAAACAAACTATGTTGTGTCCTTTGGCTCTGTGTCGAAAAAAGCACTTTTCATACCCATGGATAAACATAAACATCTGCTGGCTATCCTGAAAGACCCACCAGGCGAAGAAAATACCTTTTAGCGGGTAATATGGGTAACAAAAAAGGTAATGCCTAAATTTAAATAATAACAAGGTAATTGGCTATAAATTTATGGTCAATTACCTTTATTACCTCAAATTTTTACATTAATTCAAAAAATAAATTTTTAAAAATAACATGTACAAAAAAGGTAATTATGGTAATTAGCAGTTTTTAATGTAGGTTTAAGGGTTGTTATGCAAGCAATTAAGCCTATTACCAAAAAGGTTACTTGATAAATACTTTATTACCACAGCACGCAGTAATTTAAAATAAGTTATGTATAATCAGATTAAACCTAAAACGAACAATGGAGATAGAAACGATGAAGAAAGCAGTCATATATGCAAGAGTATCAAGTAAAGAGCAGGAAAAAGAAGGCTTTTCAATCCCAGCTCAAACCCGTTTATTAAAAGAGTATGCCTTAAAGCATCAACTAGAAGTTGTGAAGGAATTTTCAGAAGCTGAAACGGCAAAAACATCGGGCAGAAACAAGTTTGATGAGATGCTTAAATATCTGAAAAAGAATAAATCCGTAAAAATAATTCTTGTAGAAAAGACCGACCGCTTATATAGAAATTTTAAAGACTATGTAACCCTTGAAGATATGGACTTGGAGGTACATTTAATTAAAGAAGGCGGTATTTTAAGCAAAAATTCCAAATCACATGAAAAACTTATGCACGGATTTAAAGTCCTTGTAGCAAAGAATTTTATAGACAATTTAAAGGAGGAAACTTCAAAAGGAATGCAGGAAAAGGCAGAGCAGGGCATTTATCCCTCAGTTGCCCCTTATGGCTATTTAAACATAACAAGAGAAGACGGGAAAAAAATAATTGCAGTTAATTTTGAAAAAGCTCCTTTTATCAAAAGAATGTTTGAACTATATGCTACAGGAGCTTATTCAATCACAACCTTGCGGGAGAAAATAATTTCTGAGGGTTTTGTATATGGCAAAAACGGAAAAGCTATTCCCAGAAGTCAGGTAGAGCGTATTTTGAAAAACATTTTCTATACAGGCTCTTTTGAATGGCGAGGAAAAATTTATGATAATGCCCAGCATGACCCTATAATCAGCAAGCAACTATACTATAAAGTGCAGGAAAAGCTAAGAGACCCCAGAAAAGCAAAAACACGAGTACATGATTTTGGCTTTACAAATATGTTTAAGTGCGGTGTTTGCGGATGCTATTTAACAGCCGAAATAAAAAAAGAGCAGTATATTTATTATCATTGTACTGGCAATAAAGGAAAGTGCGGCCAAAAATGGGTCAGGGAAGAATTAATAATGAATACTTTTCAAGATTTACTGCTTAATCTAAGGCTTAAAGAAGAGGAAATTAATGAAATCAAGGCGGGATTGAAGGCTTTGCATAAACAAAAAGTGGAATATCAAAATATGAGCGTTGAACAGATACATCAAAACCTTAAAAGGGTTCAGGAGCGAATAGACAGTGCTTATATTGATAAACTTGACGGCACAATAACCGAAGATTTTTGGAAAGCTCAGACCAAAAAATGGCAAAAAGAAAAAGATGACCTTAGTATAAAAATGGAGTCTTTTAGAAAAGCCGATAAAGAATATTTTCAATTTTCCGATTTATTGTTAGAACTCTGTAAAAACGCTTATGACTTGTTTTTCCGGCAATCAGCAGAAGAAAAAAGAAAATTGTTAAATATCGTGTGTTCGAACTTTTCTTATAAAGATGGAGAGCTAGATATAGAGCTAAATTCACCCTTTAATGAGATATTTTTAGCAAATCAGACAAAATCGGCGGAAATCATACAACTGAAAAGGGATACAGACGATGCGCCTATATCCCTCTCAAAAAAATGGCTCCCCGGGTGGGATTCGAACCTACAACCCTTCGGTTAACAGCCGAATGCTCTGCCATTGAGCTACCGGGGATTATTCAATATAGTTTATTTGATTTTTTAATTATAACAACAAGAAATTTTAGTGTAAAGTGAAATTTCAGCCATAAAAAACTGAAAATAATTATATAATGAGTATAATATATGATAAACTTAACAAAACTTCGATATTAAATTATGGTGTATAATTAATTAGTACTTATCTTTATTAAAACAGTTATTAAATTGTATTAAGTTTTGTAACCAAAAGAAGAAAAGTCTCGAAAAATATGCTATTATATTTACTAGAATAAGTGTTAAATATACTCTTAATTAATATTTGTTAACACAATAATCATATATATAATAAACCAACATGTTTTTCAAAGCTTTTTATAAAACTTTACAAATCGGACATAATTTAGCAATTTTATAAACCAAAATGTTTTATATAATATGGAAGCTAATTTTTTGTGCCAAAAAAGCTGAACAAAAAACGGTGGACAGTTAAGGTAGAAGTAATGCCGGAGGAAGTAAGCGAAAATGCCAGTTAAATCTATCAACAAAAAAAAGAAAAGTGACAAAACTTTTGATGAATTAATTAACGAGTTAAAAAATAGTAATTCAGAAAAAGTAAGGTACAACGCAGCCAGATTACTTGGCGAGATGGGCAACCCATCAGCTGTTGAACCATTAATCGACGTATTAAAAAATGACAAAAACGGTTCAGTAAGACTTTATGCCGCAAGGGCCCTTGGTGAATTGGGCGACATTGAGGCAGTAATGCCACTGATTACCTCCTTAAGAGAAGACAGAAACGTTGATGTTAGAGTACGTGCAGCACGTGCGCTCGGAAGATTAGGCGGCGAAGAGGTTGTAGAACCTTTAGTTGAAGCCCTTAATGACGAAAACAGCCAGGTCTGTATAACAGCAACAGATGCTCTTATCGAAATCGGCGACATCGCAGTTGACGAATTAATTTCCTCATTAACCCACGAAAAAGTTAATGTGCGCTGTGATGCCACCAGAGCTCTCGGAGAACTCGGAAGCAAGAAAGCTGTAGATCACATAATTAAAATGCTTAAAGACGAATGGGTAAACGTAAGAATTTACGCAGTTACATCACTTGGAAAACTCGATGACCAAAAAGCAGTACCGGCTCTCATCGATGTACTTCAAAATACATCTGAAAACGAACTCGTCAGAGCAGGCGCAGCAGCAGCTTTAGGCGTATTGCGTGATCAGAGAGCATTATTACCGCTTAGAGAACTTATCATGAAAGCAGATGAATTAGGTGAATTAGAAGACACAGCACTTAAGGCTTTCAAAAAAATTATGGCAGCTAACTGGCAAAATATGCCGGGAGCCACAAACAAGAAAAATATCGTCAACAAGTAGAAATACTTAAAAGATTAAAAAACTGCCCTTTTCAGGGCAGTTTTTTAATTGGAAAAATTAACGAATGTAAAAAAAATTCGTAATATTGAATACAGCACTTATAAGTTGTTTTTATAAAGTTGGAGGAGTATGCAATATTTAATATTTTGATTTCTTGAGGAGGAGAACAATTATGGGTTTATTAGGACATTTTTTTATAGGTCAGAATTACGGTTCTATGGGGACTGGAATGCAGCCATACGGCTTTGGTGGTATGAATTTTGGTATTGACCCCTTTAGTATGATGTATCTGGCCAGGCCGGCCGGTGAAGAATATGACCCTACAGTATTTGATTCTATAGAAAAACCTAAAGAAGAGGCTAAATAGCATAAACTTTTGTAAATTTTTAAACTTTTATAATTGATTAAAAATTTGTTTTTCAAAAATTCTTTTCATTTTATTTAATTTTTAAATTTAAATTACAAAAAATTATAATTTTTCCTTCCATATTTTTTAAGTAGGTTTAAAAATATGGAAGGTTTTTACTTGAAAATCATTAACTTTACTTAACTTAAAAATTGTTGTCTTTACACTTAACTAGATTCAAATCATAGTTTATAGTGAAAATATAAAATTTAAAAAATAAACCAAAAACCTTGAAAGAAAGGCCTATTAGCTTATGGCTCAATTTAAAATGCAATCATATTCAATAAATAAACAGAACAAACAAACCACAAACCAGAAGAAAAAGCGCATTCGGGTTTGCAGAACGCTTATGTGATTATTTAATTAAAAATTTCAAAAAGCCTGTGAGCCAAATCAAAAAAGTTCACAGGCTTTTTGGTTTTTTTAAAGAAAATACACCGGTGAAATAAGCTAATACAGTAAATAGGAGAGATGGAAATGAACAAAAAACTCAAAACCGCCGTCCTGGTTGGGACAATGCTCGCAGGCTTATCTTTTATGATACCTGTGAGCGCAGAAAGCATTGCATTGAGCGAACTATACAATTACTCGCTCGAAAACATAAAACCTTCAGAAAAGGTTAAAGCCATTGATAAAAACCACTGGGCATACAAAACCCTGCAAAACATAAGCGAAAACTACGGATTGCTTATAGGAGAACCCGAAAAAAAGTTTGACACAAAAGCACCACTATCAAGAAACGAGGCGGCTATTATCCTGGTTAACCTTGTAGGCCAGATTGAAAAGAAGAATTTAAAACTTAGTGCAGCGGAAAAAGCAAGAATTGAAATACTGGAACAGGAGTTTATGAGCGAAATCAACCGCCTGGAAGCAGACATAGCTGTTTTAAAAGGCAAGGTCGCAAAACTTGAAGACAGGAATAAAACTCTCATCGGTACCGCCTATGGCGAAGACTTTAAGATTACAGGCGGAGTTCGTGCGCTTTTTAACGGAAACATCAACTCGGGTACACCGATGACAGACTCTTCCAATTTCAGCCTGCCCTACAGCGAAGTGCGGCTTACAGGCAAGCTGGCCGAACACGTTAGCTATAGAGCTCTGGCAGTTCCCGGCAGGAACTTTACCAGCTCGGCAAATGGCATTCTCGACGATTTATACGTTAGCACAGATATAATACCAAATCACGAAGTCCAGCTCGGGCAGATATGGCTCCCGTTTGGGCTGGAAGCGCCAATGTACAACCTTGATATCGACTTTATAAACTATTCGCAGATATCCAGAAACCTCGGGCAGGGCCTTGATACCGGCACTCAGATAATTGGTGATTGGGGTTTTGTGAACTATACCGCCGGGGTGTATAACGGCGTCGGCCAGAACGCTACAGACAACAATCACGGACTCGGCTATGCGTCACAGCTTAACTTAAAACCTTTCCATAACCACCCGGAATTTGGAGATTTAATGATAGGTGGAAGCCATCTTGTTAGCGAAAATTCTACCAACCACCTTGACGGTATTGGCGGACACGTTAGTTATGACATAGGCAAATTCGGAATGAACTTTGAATATTTAAACCTTGACGGGCTGGACACTACTGCCCTGAACAAAGGTGAAGGCTTTTACGCTGATTTGATGTACAGGTTTAATGACAAACTCACTCTTTTAACAAGGTATGACCAGTTCAACCCCACAATAGGCGTGGGAAGTGACAGAAGAAACGAGTATGTGCTGGGCGCAAACTATATGTTAACTGACAATGTTATGCTAATGGTCAATTATACTTACGCTGCCAGGCAACTTGCGACAGAAAGCGACAGCAGCAGGCTCGGATTAATGACACAGGTATTATTTTAGATAGATAAAAAGGAGAAATAATTATGGAACCAGTAGTTTCAACAATTGACAAAGGCGATACAGCCTGGCTTTTAGTTTCAACAGCTCTTGTAATGCTTATGACACCGGGGCTTGCGCTGTTCTATGGCGGAATGGTCAGGAGCAAAAACATTCTGGGTACAGTTATGCAAAGTTTTGTCGCTCTTGGAGTAGTAACCATAGTCTGGGTGCTCTGGGGCTACAGCCTCGCCTTCGGTACAGACATCGGCTCGTTCATTGGCGGATTTGATTACATCGGTCTTAAAGGAGTAGGTATGGAGCCCGGGCCTTACAGCGCTACAGTCCCGCACTATTTGTTTATGGCCTTCCAGCTGATGTTTGCCATCCTTACACCGGCGCTTATCACCGGTGCCTTCGCTGAAAGGTTTAAATTCAGCACATATTTGGTTTTTCTTGTAATCTGGGTAACAGTCGTATATTGTCCGCTGGCTCACTGGGTCTGGGGCGGAGGCTGGATTGGCGCAAAACTCGGCGCTCTTGACTTTGCGGGTGGACTTGTTGTGCATATTTCTTCAGGTGCGGCAGCCCTTGCAGCGGCTATTATAGTGGGAAAAAGAAAAGGATACGGCGAACTGGCAATGCCCCCGCATAACCTTGTACTAACCCTGTTAGGAGCGGCTTTATTGTGGTTTGGCTGGTTCGGGTTTAATGCAGGTAGTGCACTTGCCGCTGACGGACTTGCCGCCAGCGCATTTATCGTAACTCATATTGCAACAGCGGCAGCACTTTTATCCTGGATATTTGGCGAATGGATTTATAAGAAAAAGCCCACCGCTCTTGGTGCAGCATCAGGAGCAGTGGCAGGTCTGGTCGCTATTACGCCGGCAGCAGGATTTGTCGGCCCTATGGCCGCTATTGCGATCGGCGCGGCAGCAGGCATTTTGTGTTATATAGCAGTGAATTTCAAAACTATCATGGGTTATGATGATTCCCTTGATGTAGTAGGCGTACACGGTGTCGGCGGTACATGGGGAGCCATTGCCACAGGGATATTTGCCGCATCTGCAAGCCTCGGAGCTCAGGTTATAAGCGTTATAGCCTCATGGGCATTTGCGTTTATTTTAACTGCTATAATACTTAAAGTGCTCGATATGACAATGGGCCTGAGGGTAACCGAAGAAGGCGAAAATATGGGTCTTGACCTCTGTGAGCACGGAGAAAGAGGATATAGTAGTTAATCCCCTGTCATTCCGGGTCAAGCCCTGAATCTCAGGAGATTCTGAATCAAGTTCAGAATGACATAAGATAATAAGGAGAAAATATCATGAAAAAAATAGAAGCAATAATCAAACCGTTCAAACTGGACGAGGTAAAAACCGCTCTAGATGAAATAGGAGTAACCGGAATCACCGTAACAGAAGTAAAAGGGTGCGGGAGACAAAAAGGCCTGAAAGAAGTTTATCGGGGAGCAGAATACCATATACCGTTTATCCAGAAACTAAAACTTGAAATTGTACTAACAAACGATAAAGTTGATCAGGTCACTTCACTGATACAGGAAAAGGCACAGACCGGCGAAATAGGCGACGGCAAAATTTTTATCCTGCCTGTTGATGACGTAATAAGGATAAGGACAGGCGAAAAGGGTTTCAGTGCTGTATAATTCTCACTCAAACGCTGATAACCCTCTCTTACGGGAGGGTTATTTTTTTAACCTTTGTATCCTCTGCTTTACATCAGTAAAACGCGCAGCTCCTGGCACTTTATCCAGAAATTTTTCATATGCTTCAATAGCATCTCTGTTTCTGCCCTGTTTTTCAAGAATTAAGCCCAGATTATAATAAACCTGAGTATAATCAGGCCGTAATTCAAGTACTTTTGTTATAGCCGCATTTGCATTATCATACTTTTCAAGTTCTCTATAAGCGATGGAAAGCCCCAAATAAGCTTCGTAAAAACCCGGCTTTTTCTCTATTGCGAGTTTGTATAAAGTTACAGCTTCCTGCATATTGCCGGATGTAAGGCTTAAATTTGCTTTGTAATAATACTGTTCAGCACTTTCTGAAAAAGTAGGCTGAATAGCTAACAATATATTAAATATAAGGCATAAAGCCAATAATAAAAAAGATTTTTTCATATTAATAATTATACAATTATTAATATGGTTTTTCAGTATTTATTTATTAAGAGAAATTTTCCCTTTTTCGTCAAAACTAATTTGACCTTCTTTAGCGAGCCAGCCAATCCCCAAAGCAGCTTCTTCTTTTTTAAGTTCCGTATTTTTAGCCAGAGCGGTAAGTGTAACAGGCTTATTGCCGTTATCATTAAGGCTATTCCATACCTTGCCTGCAAATTCACCAATATTCATCATTTGTGCTGTTGTCATCTTTTTTCTCCTCTCTAAACACAAAATAAATATACAATTAAGAGTTTTAAGTGTCAATATGACTACCTTTTTAGCCATTATAACAATATAAATCCAGCCATATTGGTATAAAATGATAAAAAAGGATAAACAAATTGAAAAAAAATACAGAAACCCTTCTAATATTTGTCAACCCGGAATTTGACCAGCGTATACCCTGCGGTATAAGCAGGATTTACAGAATATTTTCTAAAAAATACAAATATAATATTGAAATAATTAATGAAGAATTTCTGAAAACAAATAAACCGGACAAAAACGGCCCGCAAGTCCTTGTAGTAGCAGGCGGTGACGGCACTTTCCACTATATGTTGAACCTTATTCCTGAAAATGTAATTGAAAATTATATTTTTGGAGTAATACCGGCCGGCACAGCCAATGAATTCGCAAAATCGCTTAACCTGCCTATTTTACTTGAAGAAGCAGCGGAAGTTATCGCTCAAAAAAGAAGAATAATTACTCAGAAGCCTGGAATTATTAATAAAAAATACAAATTTGTTACCGGCTTTTTATATGGCATTGCATGCAAAGTCCTGTTAGAAACCCCTCCGCGCGCAAAACATTTTTTAGGGAATTATGCATACCAACTGCCGGGACTGTTTTCTTTTTCTGATTATCAAATATTTGTTAAAAAATTTGCCTTTGATTCACAGGAATTTTCCACCGGATATCTGTTAATAAATTGTGCCAGCCTTGCAAGCAAAGGAGTTTTCCCCGATGAATTAAAAAATGAAGATAAAAAACTTTTTTCTATAGTTTATATTGGCCCTGAGCTAAAATTTGGAGATTTTTTAAGGCTTGTGATAGAGAACCAGACTGGTGAAAATATTTTACACGATGAGTCTATTTTTTACCGACAGATAAACGATTTTAAACTTTGTTTTGACGGCGAAATCAAATTTATGCTGGACGGGGAAGTATACAGCATGGTTTCCCCAATAGAATTTGAACATTGCGAGCAATGTATTAAAGTTATTGTTTGATTTTGAAATGTTATAATCTTAACCATGAAAAGAATAAAACAGCTGCCTGAAAACCTTATAAATCAGATAGCCGCCGGGGAAGCCATCGAAAGACCGGCCTCCATCGTAAAGGAACTTGCGGAAAATTCCATTGACGCTGGCGCAACAAAGATAGAAATAGAAATTTCTAACGCCGCAAGAGATATCAGAGTAGCGGACAATGGCAGCGGTATTCATAAAGACGACATTTTGCTCGCTTTTTCCCGTCACGCAACAAGCAAAATAGAAAAACAAAAGGATTTATGGTCAATAAAAACTATGGGTTTTCGGGGCGAGGCTCTTTCAAGCATAATTTCGGTGGCGAAAGTCACCTGCACAACCCGCACACCTGATGCTGAAAACGGCATAAAAGTAAAATGCGAAAACTCACAGGTGAGTTTCTCGGAAACCGGCTGCACAACAGGCACAACAATGGACGTAAAAGATCTGTTTTATAACGTGCCCGCAAGGCTAAAGTTTCTTAAAAAGGCCCATACGGAACTTGCGGCCATATCGGAAGTCGTACAGAGCCTTGCTATAGCAAACCCGGCCATTGCTTTTACCCTGATAAATAACAGGAACACAATATTAAAAACGACCGGCACCAATGACCTCGCTACAGTAATAGGAGAGGTTTATTCCCGGGAAATAATCGCCAACCTCGAGGAAGTCCAAAAGGAAGACGAGCAGTTCGGCCTGCTGGTAAGAGGATTTGCGAGTAACCCTGACCTTGTAAGGTCGAACAAAAAAGGCATTTATACTTTTGTGAATGGCAGGACAGTAAAATGCCCGGTTATTTTAAAAGCAATAGACACCGCATACAGCGACATGATACCCTCCGGGCGTTACCCGTATGTTATTTTAAGCGTTAATATCCCGCCGGAGGAGGTAGATGTTAATGTTCACCCGACAAAAAAGGAAGTAAAATACGTAAAAGCCAACCTGGTGTTTAATTTTGTTTATTCAGCAATTAAAGCAGCCCTTGAAACGCGAAAAACCGCAGGGTGCGCAATGACTACCAGTATTGATTCAGGTGCGCATTGCACACCTTACTACCAACCCACTCAAGTAATACAGTTCCCTCAAAATATATCTGCTGAAAATAAAAATGAAATTACATTAGAGGCAGACGATATACAGGAAGTTAGTTATAAAGCTCCTGTACAAAGCAGTTTTGAAATAGAGCATGACGCTTACGGCATGTTCGCCCAAAAACCCAAAATCATCGGTCAGCTGTATAACACTTATATTCTTATCCAGGCAGATGAAGGCCTGCAAATTATAGACCAGCATATAGCGCACGAGCGGTATTTATATGAACAGCTTAAATACGAGAATAAAAATATAGCTTCCCAGCTGCTGCTTGTGTCTGAAGCAATAGAAATTGAGCCGGAACAGTTATCATTGTTTGAAGAAAACGCTGAATTGCTCGCTAAATACGGTTACGAAATCGAATTAAGCCAAAATGGTCTCAGGCTAAAGCGTATCCCGCAAATAGTGGCGGAAAAAGATCCGCAAAAAATAGTTGCTGACCTGCTGGAGGCTTTTGAATCAAGCCCTGAAACAATAGAAAATGAACTACAAATGCGTACAGCCTGCCTTTCTGCGGTAAAGGCGGGAGAAAGGCTTACCATAACGCAAATGGAAGAGCTGATAATAAACTGGCAGAAAACATCTTATCCGAGGACCTGCCCACATGGAAGAAAAATAGCCCACCTGATTCCCACACATGAAATAGCAGGATTTTTTGGTCGGCAGGTATAATAGAAAGTGCAGGAGTAAATAATGAATTCTATTGATTCTATATTTGAAGTAAAAAGCATTAATAAAGAAGGGTTTGAACTGTACAACCTCGTCAATGAGAAAACATACAAGGCAAACAGCCAGATAAAAATGGTAAACTACAGGCGAGTGTTTAAGGGCAATTTTCTTGTCTGCAAATTAATCAAAAATGAAAAAGATTGGCTTTTGTCCAACATCCAGAGTGTTGTTCCGACTACCAGAGTAATAGAGGCATACAGGGCCGCTGTTTCCATGCAGATGAAAAACCCGGAATTACTGTATGCTGATAACAAAGAAAAACATAAAGAAATAAAAGAAAATGTTAAAGTTTTAGGCGGGAAATATAAAGAATTTTTCAAAACTGAAGAAGTTTATACCACAAAAGAAAATATTAACGGCCTGCTGGCAGTTTTTAACGATTTTGTCGAAGGAGGGGAAAAGGCCGATTATGAGGAGTTCACAGAAAGCGAAGAAAAAGCTGAAGTTATAGTTTCTTTTGATGAAAAAAAAGGGCTCATTACCACATCAAAAGGCAAACAAGAAGATGACAGCGGTAAAGAATTCTCTGTTACTACTATATTGTACTCTTCAAACGCCTTTGAAAAACTGATGGAACTCTCCGAACAATCGTCCAAACCCTTACAGGGTAAAGAACAAAAAATAGGTAGAAACGATCTCTGTATTTGCGGCAGCGGAAAAAAGTACAAAAAGTGCTGTATGCAGTAGTTTTAGCTGCTTAAATATTTTTTCTAAAAAATTTTTTTTTATTTTTACTAGCAATTTTTTCATGCTTTTTGTTTTTATATAAATACAAAGGTAAAGGTGAGAGAAAATTTTATATTGAAAGGTAGTGAAAGGTAAAAGAGATTTATTAGTTCATTTATTCTAATGCCCGCACAGGGTATTCGGCATTAAAATTTACACAGTCTAACTAACTATTGAGAAAGGAATAGGGGTATTAATGAACCAAAATTACAGTTTTGCGGAAAATCCGTATGCGCAAATGTATATGGAAATGGAAAAACAGTATAGGGATATAGCGGGTCAAATTGGCGTTAATAGTCAGTTTGCTGAAAAAAGCCCTGAGGCATTTATTGATTTCTAATCATCATATGCTGACAGTAAGGACATAAGCATATTTGCCTGCGTTTAATTGTAAAAATAAAAAGATAAAACCGAATAAAAATAAAGGGAAATAACGTAAAGGAAAAAAGAGAGGAAAAGGAGGACATTATGGGTTTTTTAAAGGAAAAAAGAGGGACAACAAAAAGAGCTGAATTTTTAGGAGCAGTAGGAGCAATAGTAGGAGCAGTAAGTACAGTTAAAGGAGCAGTAGACTCAATGAAAGGCAGTAAAGCAAAAGCTTCTTCAGCGCAGGCTGCACAACCTGCACAACCTGCACAACAAGTGCCCCAAGCAGGTAAAGGAAATGAACCGTCAATTTTTATGGCTATTCCTCAACAACATGCAGAAACTGTAATAAAGATAATTACATAACAAAATAATTTTAAGATAACTAAAAGAGCTGTCCTCAAAGAAAAGGGCGGCTCTTTTTGATATTTAATCTTGAAAAATTTTTTTCAGCTAGCAATTCTTTAATGTCTTTTGTTTTTATATAGATACAGAGGTAAAGAGAAAGAGATTTATAGTTTTTCATTTATTTTTGGGTAAAAGGTAAATAAATAAAACCAGCTGTTCATGAGGGGTATGAGCCGGAGCTGGGGGAGATTTAACAGTTTTACTAACATTGTGAATTGAAATTTGAGGTAGAGAGAAAAAGAGGAGAGGTATCAGATATGAGTTTTTTAAAGGAAAAAAGAGGCGTGCATAGCAGAGCCGAGTTTCTGGATTCAATAGGAAAAACTATAAATAACGTTGGCAATATTATAGGAGTCCAGCAGGTGAAAAATGGGATGGAATCCCTGACTAGGAAAAGTAATACTGCAGGCAGAATGCAATCTTCAAGCGGCGGGGCGGCAGCAAATAACACAGGCGCTAAAATAGAAAAACAAGAATCAATAGCAAGAGGAATTTTAAATAATAACGGTATTAATCCAACACCGGAAAATATTGCGGCATTATTTGATAAAGCGACCCAACTGGCTATGAATAACGGAACAAAAGAACCGGGCTATCCTGAATTGTCCATGGCCGCTAAAATGATGGCCCAAGGTCCGGGCGGTGCCACCGGACAAAAGTCAGCAGGCCAGGCTTCATCCGGAACGGGAGGAACCAGCGGCCTTGGCAGTGTGGCCGGAACTGCCAGTAAAGCTATAAGTGGTGCAATAAACTCTCTGAAAAAAGAAAACACGCCTGCTCCGAACACATCAGGCACAGACTGGGGTTTTAAGTATAATGGAGCAGAAAAAGTCAGGTTACAAAAAGAAGATAATAATTTATTTGCATACCACGATAGCATTAATGAATTTAAAAAATAATATTTTTAAAAAAGAGGGCTGGCTTTTATAGCCAGCCCTCTTTAAAATGTTTTAAACTTTTATCTTTACAGGTTCGATAATAAAAATATGAGAAAGGGCTTTGCTGACCTGATAATAATATTTATCATCGCACCTATATTGCTGACTGCGATAAAAATAGCCCTGCTCGGTTTTTTTACCCTACCCCCGGATAATCCCCCTGACCGCCCGCCTAAAAAACGGACGGAAGGCCGGGTATTTGAGCCGGAAGAGGTCAGGGGGGTGCTCACGGACAATCTTTTATACGAAATATATGAAGGAGATAAAAATCCAACACTGAACGATAAAGTGGGCATGATAGAAAGTCAGGTAGAAAAGTTTAACTTGCTGTTTTATGAAGGAAGAAAACCCACCTATGAGGATACAGCGCGGGTAATTAAAGCTTATGAAAAAAATCTGCCGGAGCTTATTGCCTCGCCTGTGTTTAACCCGGTTAAAACAAAGGCAAACCTTAATAGGCTATTGCGGGAACTTAACTACGCAGCAACACAGGAACAGTGCCTTGAGGCCTTTAACGAGCTAAAAAGAACAGTAGAGGAACTCATAAAAGTAATTGACATGGAGGCGATTAAGAAGAAACAGATAGAGCTTGGAAAAAAGATTAAGGAAGAGGTAAGGCTGGTTGAAAAAGAAAATAAAGACCAACAAGAAAGCATAAAGGCCTTTATAAACATTTTATATGAGTGGATTGACTTCCTGACGGGTAAAAACAATAAATAAAATATATGGTTTAATCATAAAGATTAATTCTTGTTTGTGGTATTTTATTATTGTAAATTAATAGTTAATGTAACAGTGTCAACCCGAAAGGTAAAATAGATATGGTAAAAAAAGTCATTACAGAAGACACAAAGCTATTCATGACCGGGAATGAGGTCATAGCTTATGCAGCAGTGGCAGCCGGAGCAGAGTTTATGTACGGCTACCCGATTACACCACAAAACGAAATTATGCACACCTGGTGTAAACTCTTACCCAAAACAGAAGCCGGCTTTCTTCAGACAGAAGATGAAATATCAGCCGGTTTTTCTACGCTTGGCGGAATTTTAGCGGGCAAAAAAGCCTTCACAGCTACAGCAGGTCCGGGCAACGTGATTATGCAGGATGCCATGTCAATGGCTGAAATGATGAGAATCCCGTTTGTGTGTATGGTTATGCAAAGAGGCGGGCCAAGTACCGCTACAGTTATTTATGCTCAGCAGGAAACTACTCTTACATGCTTTGGCGGCAACGGCGAAGGCTACAGAATAGTTTATTCTACAGCCGGCCATCAGGACTTATACGACTACACAATAAAAGCATTTAATACGGCATGGAAACACAAATTTCCTACGTTTGTATTAGCTGATGGCTACCAGGGCAAGATGAGAGAGCCTTTAACAGCATATGACCCTGAATCCAGAGGAATTAAAATGATACCGGCAACTCCTACTCTTAGAGGCCCCGGCACAGCAGGAATTGATAGAGAAGCAGTGCATATAAGAAACACTTTCAATATGGAAGAAGAATTAATGGAAGTGCTTGATTCTTATGAAGAAGAATTTAACAGAATCGCCCCTGAACTCGAAGAATACGCTGAATACAAGTCAGAAGATGCTGACATCTTAATAATCGCTCACGGTATTGTGGCAAGAAGCGCAAAAACAGCTATAGACGAGCTGAGAGCAAAAGGCATTAAAGCCGGTCTGTTCAGGCCGATTACTTTAAGACCTATGCCAACCGAGCCTATGAGAAAAGCTGTAGCAAGGGCTAAAAAGGTGCTTTTTACCGAATCAGCAAACGGCCAGATGGCAAGAATGGCGCTTGAAAAACTTTACGGTTTAACCACACCGTACGAAACACTATTCAAAATGGGCGTCGGCGTAACAGGCGGCGACATTGTCAAAAAGGTAGAACAAATGAACGGCGCTGTGGCTTGTCGCTAAAAATTAAAATAAAAAAGGAGAAATTAATATGGCTCAATTATTAAATATAGAACCAAAACTGCCGCAGGCGCAAAATAAAGAACCCGGAGCAAGTAAATTCTGCCCGGGATGTGGCCACGGTATGATACTTAAAACATTGGCATTCGCCATTGATGACCTGAACCTCCATGAAAGGACCATTTTCGGTGTTGACATCGGATGCTGCCTGCTCGCATGGAATTATATGAGTCTTGATACTGTTCAGTGCCACCACGGCCGTACAACACCGGTTATCTATGGCGTAACAAGAGCAAGACCCGATACAGTCGGCATCGCATACATGGGCGACGGCGGCGGACTCGCAATCGGTGCGCAGCATCTTGTTAATGCAGCTGTAAGAAACGAAAAAATGCTTGTTGTGCTTGTAAACAACACAAACTATGGCATGACCGGTGGCCAAATGGCTCCTACTACAATGCCCGGCCAGATAACAGAAACAACTCCATACGGCAGGGATATTGAAGTAACCGGAAAGCCCGCAAAAGGCGCTGAAATGGTAACAGCTATAGCTGACCCGGAAAGAGCTTTTGTGGAAAGAGCAAGTGTTACAAATCTCCGCAAATTAAGGACAACTTTTAAAAAAGCCCTTACTAACGTAGCGGAAGGCCGCGGTTTCTCATTTGTGGAAGTTCTTTCCGTATGTCCTCTTAACTGGAGAACAAACAACGTTAAAACATGGGAAAGAATTGAGGAGATGGAAGCTTATTTTGAAGTTAAAAATTTCATGTCACCTCAGGAATTGGAAGGAGTTAAGTAATGGCAAGAACAAAAATAGTTTTAGCGGGCGAAGGCGGACACGGTGTCCAGAGTATAGCTAAAATCCTCGTGGAAGCCGGCTATGCGGCTGATAAAAAAGTACTTTATATTCCCAACTTCGGCGTTGAGCAAAGGGGCGGTGTAAGTATCGCTTTTTGCCAGATAGCTGATGAAGAAATCGGTGAACCCAGGTTTTCAAAGGGTGATATCGTAATAATGCTTTCAGACAGGGCCATTGACCGTTGCGAAACTTACGTTGACGAAAACACCGTAGTAGTTTATGACTCATCAATTTGCGAAACAAAACCGCAGATGAAAGCAAAAGATATTATCGGAATACCCGCAAACCAGATAGCCAACGACGAGATGAGCGCAAGGGTATTTAACATCATTATCCTCGGAACCGTCTTAAGATCTACCGGGGTTGTTGACCCGAAATATATCAAGGATGCGATGGAAAAAGCTCTGGGCAAGAAATTCGATGCAAAACCGGAATTAAGGGAAATGAACCACAAAGCCCTTGAAAGAGGTATGTCGCTAATAGAAGAAAAAGCCTCAGTGTAATATTGAATGTCATTTCGGGCTTGACCCGGAATCTCATGAGACCCTGAATCAAGTTCAGGGTGACAAAGGAAAAAGGAGAAAACAATGACAGTAAAAAATAAAGGTATAAAAGTAGAAAACTGCGGCAAAGGCAGGGCTAATTGGTACCTGTTCACGGAACTTTGCAAAGGCTGCGGTCTGTGCCTCACTAAATGCCCTATAAATAAAAAAGGCGAAAAATGCCTCGACTGGTCAAAAGACGTAGGATTGTACTCTACTCCTGCTGTACAGCCTGACCCGGAAAAGTGCATTGCCTGCGGCACATGTGAGCTTCTTTGCCCTGACAGCGCAATCAGAATAGAAAAAAACAAGTAAAACTATAACTAATAAAAATAAAAAGCAAGACCCCACAAGGGTCTTACTTTTTTGTGTAAACAAATGTAACAGTATATACTTTTTATGCAATTCGTAGATATTTTATTTTTTTATATAATCGTAAGGTGAAACAAAAACTTGTAAGTGTAGTAAGGTAAGATAAAGGAGAACAACTATGGGTTTCGCAGATGCTGTAACAACAAGATTATTCCTCAACAGAAGAAGAAGTGACATTGAATTCAAAATGCAAGCAATTATGCAAAGAAAACTTGCTATAATGGATGAGTGCAACAGAATTTCAGAAATTTTAGCTAACACAATTTTCCAGGGCGACAACACAGGCGCAATTAGCCCGATCGCACCATTACCAGGATTGACCCCGGTAAACCCACTGGTACCATTACCACCAGCACAGGATGTCCCAACCGGATATTACGAAACACAATTAGCACAACTTCAAGGCGTAGAAAAAGAACTCGACACAAGGCAAAAGAAACTTGAAACAGAACTTGAAGCTGTAAAAGCTGAAGAAGAATCAATGAAGAAAATAGCTGACGATCACGCTAAGAAAGACTTTAAAGTTGGTGGCTAATAACTAACTAAAGTTTAATCCAAAATCCCCTCCTCCCGGAGGGGGTTTTGGTGTTTGGGGTTTTGTATATTCTTTTTGCCTTCGGAAAGGAATATTAGAGCCCGTCTAGTTAAAAATTGAGAAAACTAGTTATACAATAGGTTAAGGGCTCGTTTTTGGACTGCGGTTAAAGCCTGTAAAGGTCAGGCTTTGCCTGCCTTTCAGGTTTTAACAAGACAGCTTCTTAAAATGCAATCAAAGCATAACCTTGTCGCAGTAGTCGATAATCTTCATATCTTCATATTAACTTTGACGTAAAAATAATTTTTGTTGGGGTGAGCCGCCCGCACAGCGGGCGGCTCACCCCTTATAAACAACGAAAGCATTTTAGTATAAGTGGAGATTTTAAATAAAAGATTAAATTTTTTGCTATCATATTTATATTCAAACCTGCAGGCAAATACAATGAAAAAAAAGAAACTAATCTGGCAGTTATTTCCTTCGTATTTAATAATTATCCTTATAGCCCTTTTATTCATTACCTGGTATTCCACAAATTCCTTAAAACGCTTTTATCAGCATCAGACTATCCTGGACCTGAAGACAAAGGCCTATTTGCTGGAAAACCAGCTAGAACAGTATTTTTCTTCATCAAATATTAACGCCATAGACAAACTTTGCAAAAAATTGGCAACCGATATTTCAATGAGAATTACTGTTATTTTGCAGTCAGGCAGGGTTATAGGCGACTCGGAACAAGCGCCCGAGTCAATGAATAATCACAAAGACCGCCCGGAAATAATTGCCGCTTTTTCAGGAACACCGGGCAGCTCTATCAGGTTCAGCAATACACTTAAAAAAGAAATGGTTTATGTTGCCGTACCTGTATTTATTAATGACGAACTTTCTTTTTTTATAAGGACTTCAATGCCCCTTATGTTCCTGCAAAAGTCATTAAAAGAGGTTTATCTGGAAATTATTTTCGCCGGATTAATAATAGCGACAATTACCGGTCTGTTGTGTTATCACGTGTCAAAAGGAATTAGCCAGCCCCTTGAACAGCTCGAAAAAGGGGCAAAATTATTTGCCGGAGGAGATTTAAAAAGCAGGCTCCCTGTATTTAAAACAAAGGAAATTGAAAATCTGGCGCAAACAATGAACACGATGGCCGGCCAACTTGATGAAAGGATACAGGAAATAACCCGCCAGAACAAAGAGCAAAAAGTCATACTCTCAAACATGAAAGAGGGCATTATCGCAGTCGACAATGAAGAAAAACTTATCAAAATAAACAAAAGTGCGGCGGAAATGTTCGGCATCGAAATTGAAGGAGCAAAAGGAAAAGCTATTTCCGAGCTGTTTAATAACGAAGATTTTGAACATTTTGTTCGGGAAGCGTCAATGAATAACCAGACTCTGGAAGATAGTATTGTCCTGCAAAAAGAACGGGAAGAGTTCATACAAATATATAGCTCTCCTATTTATAATGAAGGAAATTTAAGGATAGGCACTTTAATAGTGTTAAATGACATAACAAAAATCAAAAAACTTGAAAACATAAGGCGGGATTTTGTGGCCAATGTTTCCCACGAACTGAGGACTCCTATTACATCAATCAAGGGATTTGTCGAAACCCTTCTCGACAGCGATTTAAACGACCCGGAAGAAGTAAAATCATTCCTGCAAATAATAATAAAACATGTCAATCGTTTAAACGCTATCATTGAGGACTTATTAAGTATATCAAGGCTTGAACAGGGTTCTGTAAAAAGTTCCCTACTCCTTGAAGACGTTTCATTAAAAAATATTTTAAATTCTGCTTTACAAACAATCGAATCGAAAGGAAATTCCAAAAACATAGAAATAAAACTAAACTGTCCTGATGATATAGAAGTAAACGCCAATCCTTTACTATTAGAGCAGGCTGTGATTAATTTAATTGATAATGCGATTAATTACAGCAATGAACATAGTCTTGTTGAGGTCGAAGGGGAAAAAGCTTATGGCGGGGTAATAATAAAAGTGCGTGATCAGGGCTGCGGAATAGAAAAAGAACACCTTTCCCGAATTTTTGAAAGGTTTTACCGTGTGGATAAGGCAAGGAGCAGAAAACTCGGCGGCACAGGTCTAGGGCTTGCAATAGTAAAACATATAGCAAACACCCATGGCGGGCAGGTGCGGGTAGAAAGTGAATCAGGAAAAGGCAGTACGTTTTATATACAAATACCCGGATAATTATTCCTGACCCTTTTTAGGCAAATACTTCATCCAGTCAGCCTCAAGAGCGCTGAAAAAATTATGTGCTTCAGCCACGTCTTCATATGTTATCGGGTCATTACAAAAACCTGGCTCATTAATTGTTTCTTCTTCTGAGTGGAAATCAAGGCTATTTTTATGTTCATTTTTATCAAGGCCTAAAATCGCCAGCCCCATATTTTTCCCGCATAGGGAGCAGGTTATTCTTACTACAATATTATTTTCCTCTATCCTGACAGGTTGGACTGAGTCCCCGGGGAAATAATTATTGCACTGGGAGCATTTTAAGTTTTCAAAAAATTTTTTGATTAATTCAAAATTTCTTTCCATAATTAATGCCGGAATTATATTTTATGTGCACTTAGTATAATTATTTCACCTATTTTTAAATTTGAAAAATTTTAATCAAAACTAATACAAAATTTTGGTAGTGAACGAAATTCGACTGATTTTATAAGTTCAACAAAAATAAATAAAATAACTTATCAGTTAAAATATTATTCCTGCCAAAAATTTTTATTTAAATAGTTCTTAAGATTAATACACAAATTTTATTTTTTATGTATGATTATTAAGTTAACCTCTGTTGTTCTGAACTTTTATTGGATGGAGTTATTTAATAGTTGATTTATCTGGAAAATTATATTTATTTATAAAAATTTTGAAATGTTTGTTAATATTTTATTGAATAAAATAAATTTCTATACTATATATAAGAAAGTATTTTAATTAATCAAAATCTGCCTCATGATCTCTTCTTCCCCGTTGAAACAAACGGGGCTTTTTATTCCGCAAAATAGACAGCCGCACTTATTAATGCCTGCGAAGCGGGAACGTTAAAAAAGGAGCAAAGCTCCTTTTTTAACGGCTTATTTTATTTATATTTTCTTACTTAAACTCTTTTGATGCTGCATTCATGGAAGATGAGCGAAAAGTAATTTTTTTGATAGGCATTTTGTCTTTAAGAAGCTCATAAAAAAGTTCACAAAGATTTTCACAAGTAGAAACTTTTTTAGTTACGACTATTCTGTATTCAGGATATGACCAGGCAAGTGCATGATTTATTTTTTTAAGGGGAACACAATTTTCCGGGTCGTTATTAATGCCTTCTTTTTTGTATATAGCAATAACCGCATCAAGGAGAGGGTCACCTTCTTGAAACAATGTCGCATGGTGGAAATGGTCACAAACTTCCCACGCTTTTTTGAATCCGTCTTTACAGGAGTGCGCAAACCCAGTTACCGGGTCTACGGTGTCTTCAAGCTCAATCGTTAAAAAGCCTGAGTGCCCGTGAAGGTGCTTTGCTTCTCTCGGCCAGTCCATAAACCTATGTGCGTATTGAAAATCAAGGTTTACTATTGATGTGTATTTATTGTTTGACATGATAATTTCCTCCTTTTAATTTTACTTATAGAAATCAGTATAACTTTTTTTATTATGTTATGCGGGAATATTTAGTTTTTGACCAGTTCATTAGCTTTTCTTTTATAGTAACAGAAGTCAAATCAGATAAGGTGGGATGGTAATCCCACCTAGTCAAGCCTTGTAGGGTGCATTTATGCACCATAATCGCCGCTGGTGCGCGGTGTGAATAGTTTGATGGATTATTTGGGGCTAAAGCCCTCGCAAAATCAGCATCTTCCCACTTGACACTAATGTATAAATATAATATACTATATGTATTAAAATAAATTTTAAAAAAATAAGAGTGTTAGTTTTGAAAAAGATTTAAAAATAAAAATTATTAAAAAATTTTTTTTAAAAAATTTGAAATTACATTATTGATGCCATGACCGCTTTTTGCGCATGCACCCTGTTTTCTGCTTGTTCAAATATAGTACTGGCGTGCTTTTCCAGGATTTCCTCGGAAATCTCCTCGCCCCGGTGCGCCGGCAGGCAGTGCAGTACAATGGCATTATCTGCCGCATGCCCCATGAGCTGGGCGTTTACCTGGTATTGGGCGAATATTGTTCTTCTCTCTGTGGCTTCTTCTTCCTGCCCCATACTCGCCCAAACGTCAGTATAAACTATGTTTGCGTCTTTTGCCGCTTCATGTGGGCTATCCGTTATAACAGCCTCGGGTGTTATGAATTTCTCATCCGGTTCATACCCTCCCGGGCAGGCGATTGCTACGTCTATACCCATTATGGAGCAGCCTGCCAGAAGGCTGTTGGCCATATTGTTGCCGTCGCCTACGTATGCCAGCTTTAGCCCGTCAAAGGTTTTGAACTTTTCCTTAATCGTTAATAGGTCTGCCAGCACCTGACATGGGTGGCAAAGGTCGGTCAGGGCGTTGATTACAGGCACATCGGAATATTTGGCCAGTTCCACCACGTCATTATGGTCAAACGTCCTTATCATTATGCCGTCTGCGTATCTGGCCAGTACTCTTGCGGTGTCGGAAATAGTTTCCCTCTGTCCGAGGATAATCTCGTCCTGCTTTAATACTACTGCATTCCCGCCCAGTTGTTTGATACCCACCTCAAAGCTCACCCGTGTGCGTAGGCTTGGCTTGGCGAATATCATTGCCAGTGTCTTATTTTTGAGGGAGTGATGGGTTTGACAGGATTTATTATCGGCTTTTAGCTTTATTGCAAGGTCTATAAGGTATGATAATGTCCGTTTATCAAAGTCCAGCAGTGTTAGAAAGTCTTTCCCTTTAAGGTCCATGGTTCTTCTCCATTTTTGTTAATTATAACTGGAAAACCGGCTGATGATAAATTTTATTATTACCCTTAAATTTTAATAAAAGGGGAGGGACTTATTTATGAATATTGACGAGTTTATTGACCTGATAAAAGAAAACTCTGCCAAAAACCAGCCAACCGAATTCATGAAAATAGAATTTTCCATAGACGACCCCAGAAAGGATAAACCCGCCGGTCTTGAAGTTAGCGAAACATTCTCTGTCAAGTATGATAAGGTTTTTGATACTTTTTTGGTGAACTATCCCGATGAAGACAGGGATGTAGTGCTGTCATCCGATGACATAGATGAAATATTTTACGCCCAGCGCTGGGGGACTTGCGTGCATAAATAATATGCTTGTGTCACAATAATATTGTTATGACACAGCAGACAGATAATAAATTCGCATATTACCTAGGTAGCGCAATGTACATTAATGTCACCAACAAATGTACAAACAGGTGCGTTTTCTGCATAAGAAGCACTGGCGAAAGCGTGGGCGGGGTAAACCTTGTGTTTGAGGACGAAAAATTTACTCATGAAGAGATTATTGAAGAAGTAAAAAACTCTTTTTCCAATAAGTGCAAGGAAATTGTTTTTTGCGGTTATGGAGAACCGCTCATTAAGCTGGATATAATAAAATTTACAGCAAAATTTATACGGGAAAACTACCTTGAAATCCCAATAAGAATAAATACTAATGGGCATGGAAATTTAATTCATAAAAGAAATATAGTCCTTGAGCTAAAAGGCCTTATAGACAAGGTTTCCATAAGTCTGAATGCTGATACTGTAGAATTATACGCCGAGCTGGCTAACCCGGTGTACGAAAAATCAGTCGCATACCAGGCAGTAAAGGATTTTATAAAGGAATGTGTTGAAAACGGCATAGAAACAACCGCTACGGTTGTTTCAGGGTTTTGCGATTATAAAATTGACGTTGAAAAGTGCAGGCAAATCGCAGAGGATTTAGGGGCAAATTTCAGGGTCAGAGAGTGGTTGCCGCATGGTTATGACAATTAGCCAAGTATTTGTTTACATAAGAGCATGAATGTAATTTAATATATATATAGAGAGATTTTTAGATAAGGAATGAAAAATGAGCAAAGAACTAGACTCCATTATGCGTCCTAAATCCATTGCAGTGATTGGGGCTTCGGCTAGAGAAGGTACAGTAGGCAATGAAATAGTCCAAAAGCTCAAAGAATATGGCTATGAAGGAACACTCTACCCGGTAAACCCTAAAGCTGATGAAATTTGCGGCTTTAAGGCATATAAAAGCCTTTCAGACATTCCGGAAAATGTTGATTTAGCGGTAATAGTAGTAGCAAAAAATCTTGTATTATCAATTATAGACCAGTGTAATGAAAAAGGCATAAAGGGCATAGTCACTATATCAGCAGGATTTAAGGAAACAGGTTCAGAAGGCGCAAAACTGGAGCAGGAATTACTCGATAAAATTCGTCAATACGGAATGAGAATGGTAGGGCCGAATTGCCTGGGCGTTATAAATACAGAACAAGGCATAAAAATGAATGCCACATTCGCTGAAGCTCATCCGCTGGAAGGAAAGACAGCTTTCACATCACAGTCAGGCGCACTTGGTGCTGCTATTTTGAATATTTCAAAAGACATTGACCTCGGCATAAGCCAGTTTGTTTCTATCGGCAATGCCGCTGATATTACCGGCGAAACGCTGCTTGAATACTGGAAGGACGATGAAAACATAGAACAGATACTTTTATATATGGAATCAATCGCTGAACCGCAGCTTTTCAGCAAACTTGCAAAGCAGGTTACCAGGAAAAAACCTGTAATTGCAATAAAAGCAGGCCGATCAGCAGCTGGTGCATCTGCCGCCTCTTCTCACACAGGTTCGCTGGCAGGCGCTGACCTTGCAGCCGACGCTTTATTGAAACAAAGTGGAGTTATAAGGATTAATTCCCTGCTTGAAATGTTTGAGGTGGCCGAGGCTTTTGCAAATTGCCCTGTTCCGAAGGGCAATAGGGTCGCTATTATGACTAATGCAGGCGGCCCCGGAATTATGGCAACAGATGCAGTGTGTGAACATGGGCTTGAAATGGCGCAGCTAAAAGAAGAAACTAAAAAATATATGAGAAGCTACCTGCCGGAAGCGGCCAGCGTTAAAAACCCGGTGGATATGATAGCCAGCGCACCGCTTGAGCATTATCAGAATACTCTTAAAGCTCTTATTAAAGACGAAAATGTAGATGCAATAATGGTGATTTACCTTCCTTTGATGAATCTTGACCCAATGGATGTGTCTAAAACCATAATGGAGATGAAAGAACAGCATCCCGAAAAGCCAATAGTAGCTGTGATAATGGCAAAGAACGGCTTTTTTGGTAAAATAAACAAGGTAGCAAAAAACCTGCCGTTTTATCAGTATCCTGAACCCTGCGCAAATGCACTTTCAAGGTTGTATGAGCAGCGTGTCTGGATGGAAAGGCCGGAAGGGAATGAACCCTCCTTCGAAGTCGATAAAAAAAGGACATCAGAAATAATAGCTAAAGTGCTTCAGGAAGGCAGGAACCAGTTAACCACCCTGGAATCAATAGATGTGCTTGATGCTTACGGTATAAGAACCTGTAAATATGCATATGCCTCAAACATAGATGAGGCAGCAGCAGAAGCCAATAAAATTGGATATCCTGTTGTTATGAAAATAACTTCGACAAAAATTTCTCACAAAACCGAGATAGGTGGCGTTATTGTTGATATTAAAAACGAAGAACACCTCAGGGAAGAATATAACGCTTTATTAAACAGGCTGAAAGAGAAAAACCTTGAAGAAGGATTTGAAGGGGTTATAATTCAGGAAATGGTAAAAGGTAACAGGGAAATGGTTTGTGGGGTGGCCACAGACCCGCAATACGGACACCTTATGATGTTTGGACTAGGCGGAATATATATTGAAACAATAAAAGATGTCGCATTCCGCGTAAATCCCGTGACTGACATTGACGTAAAGGAAATGGTACAATCAGTCAAAGCCTACAAGATAATTCAGGGCACCAGGGGAGAAAAACCCGGCAATATAGAGCAGATTGAAGAAACAATGCTCAGGTTAAGTCAGCTAATAAGGGATTTCAGCTTTATTAAAGAGCTTGACATCAACCCGTTAAAGATTTCCGATAAAACCGGCGAAGGTGTTGCGGTTGACGGGCGGATAGAAGTAAATTTTGAAGAAGCTAAAAAGGCCATTAATGAATCAGGTATGACAACATCTTCTTCACGTTAAACAATGTCAGGTAAAATGTTCAGATGTAAAAACTGCGGTTCCATAGACAGCTTCGGGCTTGTTTTTAACCCTAACTACAAGGGCAAGGGCGAATTTACGCAGAAAGTGAACGAGCATGACGAGATTGTGTTTAATGTTGACGGATACGAGTTCATACCGGATCTGGGTTTTATGAACGGACATGCGGTATGTAAGTATTGCGGTGAAATAAAGCAGTGGGAATATTATTTCCCGCGCTTTAGCGGTAAGGTTGAAGAAAAAGGGACTAATCAATGAAATTCACAAAAATGCACGGGCTTGGCAATGATTTTATCATCATCGAAGCTGAAGAACTTAATAAAACAGACTTATCCCAGGCACAGCTGGCTAAAAAATTGTGCGACCGTAATTTTGGCATAGGCGCAGACGGGCTTATTATAGTCAACCCGCTTGATATCAAGTCAGACTGCGACATAAACTGGCGCATACTTAACTCTGACGGTACAGAACCCGAGATGTGCGGTAACGGCATCAGGTGTTTTGCGAAATATGTTTATGATAAAGGGCTGGTAAATAAGAAAAAGTTTTCAGTATGCACATTAGCAGGTAAAATTGTCCCTGAAATCCTTGATGATGGCACAGTTAAAGTTGATATGGGCGAGCCGGTACTTGAGGCGGCAAGAATCCCGGTGAAAATAGAGGAACTTGACTGTGTTATAGATTATCCGCTTGAAATAAACGCTGAAGAACTAAATATAACAGCGGTAAGTATGGGAAATCCTCACTGTATAGTTTTTGCGGAAGGTGATTCTGCTGTTCTGGCAAGAAAATTCGGTCCGATACTTGAAAAGCATGACATATTTCCCGAAAAAACCAATGTTGAATTTGTTAAAGTGATTTCAAATAATAAAATCAAGGTTGATGTGTGGGAAAGGGGCTGCGGAATAACTTTTGCGTGCGGCACTGGCGCATGTGCGTCGGTCGTGGCGGCTGTACTAAATGAATTAACCGAAAATAATGTTGAAGTAGAACTCCCCGGCGGCAGGCTTTATATTGAATGGTTAAGAGATTTAAACAAAATTTTCATGACAGGTAGCGCAGAGTTTGTGTTTGAGGGAAAATTATTTTTATGATAGTATAATTTTCCATAAATAAACGGAGGTATTTAAACTTTGCGCAGATACGAACTATTTTGTCTTTTAAAATCCAGCTTTGATATAGAAGGAAACGACCAGCTTGTTTCCGGAATAGAGAAGGGTATTGAAAACCTTGGCGGAAAAGTCCTTGAGACAAACAAAGCCGGCAGGAAAAAACTTGCTTATGAAATAGGCGACAACAGAGATGCTTTTAATGTTACATTTATTATTGAAATGTCACCTGACAAGCAGAAAGAACTCAAAAGGTACCTTAAACTTAATGACAGCGTATTAAGAGACTTTGTCAGCCTGTTAAAGCCTAAAAAAACAAAGGAAGGAGCTACAGCTAAATGAGCAGCCTGGCTAAAATAACTCTTTCAGGAGAAGTTAAAACCAGTCCGGAAAAAAGATATACAGAAAGTAACCTTGCTATAACAACTTTTATGATGGATTTTGGTTATGATAATCAGGAAAAGCAAATAAAGGCGTTGGCTTTTGGTAAAATCGCCGACAGAGTAGCTGATACAGTTAAAAAAGGTCAGGTGGTGATTATAGACGGCAGATTGCAGACTTCTGTAAAAAATGAGTCAGGAGTTGAAAAAAAAGTAAATGAAATTAATATTCAGGGCATAGAGATAGTCGGCAGTCCGGACCGCTCTAATACGCAGTACCAGGGAGCTGATGAGCTTGAAAGCGAAGTAAATAGGGATGATTTGATAGGTGAAGAAGAAATACCGTTTTAGGAAGGAATTTATATAAAATGGCAATGAGAACAAGAGATAAAAGAAAAGTAAAACCCTGCAGTTTTTGTATTGAAAAAATGGATGAGGTGGACTTTAAAGATGTATCAAGAATTAGAAGATACCTCACCGAAAGAGGAAAAATAATTCCAAGAAGGATTACCGGAAACTGCGCTTTCCACCAGAGAAAACTTTCAAACGCCGTCAAAAAAGCCAGGGAAAACGCTTTAATACCATATATCTTTGAAGGATAAAATGCAAAATGAAATCGAAGTCCTTTTAGGTGAAGGGAATTACGAAAAGGCAATACTCTATCTTAAAAGCGCACTGAATAATGAACCGGACAATCCGGAACTTTATGCCGGCCTGGCAAGTGCATTTTATGAAATTCAAAAGACTGAAAATGCTATAAAATATTATACACTGGCAATAGGATTGGACCCGGGAAAAGGGGAATATTATTCAAACCTCGCCAATATTTATATGGAAACCGGGGATTATAACAATGCCGTTAAATTTTATGAAAAGGCTTTGACTTTTTATGAGGATGAATGCGAGTTAATAGTTTGTCTGGGCAATGCATATTCTGCGATGGGAGAATATGAAAAAGCTTTTGTTTATTTTGAAAAAGCATTATCAATTAACCCGGATAATTATAAAGTCCAGCTTTGTTACGGCATAGCTAAAGCAGACGCCGGATACACAGATGAGGCTATAGAAAAATACAAAAAAGCAGTTGAATTAGAGCCGGAAAATGATAAAACATTCGTTATACTGGCGAATACGTATGCCGAAAAAAAACTCTATCATGAAGCAATAAAAAATTATAAAAAAGCCCTGGAAATTAATAATAAAAATACTGTAGCTTATATGGCGTTGGGCAATACGCTTGTTTTGCAGGGTGATTTAAAAGAGTCTATAGACTATTACAGACAGGCCTGCCTGCTTGAGCCTGCAAATCAGAGGATTAAAGGTGTATACCAGAAAGTGTTGGAAGAGTATGCTTCTGATAAAATAAAAGATATTATAAGCGAGGAGGAGTAATGATAACATCATTGAAAGACAGACTAATAAGCGGTTTTACATATTTGACCTTCGGGCTTGTAGGTTTTATATGGCTGATTATTTCCCATTTAAGACAGGAGAGGCCTTCGCCTTTTAACAGATTTAATATTTTTCAGTCCATTTTTATTGCTATTATTCTGTATTTACTTGGACTTGTATTTAATATAATTCTTGGCATAGTAGAGATAATGCCGATAATTGGGCCAATAACCGTCAATATCGCATATTATTTAACAGATTATCCTATGATACTGGGGTATTCGGTTGTTAATTTCGCTAAAATAGCTTTAATTCTTTATCTGGCAGTTTTTGCCTTTATGGGCCGTCAGGGTGAAGTTCCCTGGGTTTCAGACACAGTAAGGCGTATGTAGATATTAATTTTTATTAATTTATGTTAACTTGTTTCTGTTTTTCAGAAAAATTTGTTTAAAACAATTAAGTGGTGGAATAACACCTAATAGGCAGATTTTTTTGTATTATTGAGCATTTGAAATAAAGAGGATCTAAATGGAAGAGTTCCAAAGGTGGTACGATACCATAAGCAGTGTTAAAGAAATGTTTATGGTTATGGGGAATATGCATGAGCCTGAAATGGACAGGTTTGCAAAAATTTTACTTGATGTGATTATTGATTTCAGGACAAGAAACAAGACTAAAAATTCTTTAAACAGTGTTGGGCATGAAAAAATACATGGTTATTATAAAGCTTTTAATAAAAGAAGATGGTATGACCAGAATGCAAACCTCAGAAATGCTTTAAGATACTTGAGTATTATGTCTTTGGAAGATACAGAACTTGTTATCAGGGATTTCAGGTTACAGTTGAAGGTTAACGGTTTGGATAAAATTTATGAAATGAACAAAACTGATTTGCAAAAATTTGGAGTCTAGTTTAAAAAAAAGTAAAATATCCTGCCATTGCTAAACCCACAACCCAGCAATAAATCGCAAAAGCATGAAGTTTGTTTTTTGTTATAAAAATAATGAAATATTTAATACAATAATAACCTACTACAGCGGAAACCAGCGTTCCGGAGATAATCGCCGCCCAGTTAAAGCCGGCAAATCCGCCTGTAACCCCCAGTTCAAGCGAGTGGTATATGCCTGCCAGCGCAATTATCGGGATACTTAAAAGAAACGAATATCTTGCTGCTGTCAGCCTGTCCAGCCCTGTGGCAAGCCCGGCAGCTATGGTTGAGCCCGAACGTGAAAGACCCGGGGCTACTGCCATACCCTGTGCGATGCCGATAAATATTGCTCTTTTCCAACCGATCAGGTTGTCATTTTTATTCAGTTTTTGTGATATGTGTTCGGTCGCAAAAAGCAATGTGCCTGTGCCTATCAGTATAAGTCCCACAACGGCGGGGTTATATACGAGGGATTCAAAATGGTCTTTTAGGGGAAAAGCCACGAGAATGGTTGAAATTGTGCCCAGCAGTATATAAAAGGGTATTTTTTCGCTGTGCCCCGGCTTTATAAGTGTTATTATGTCTTTTCTGAAGTATATCAATACCGCAATCAGTGTGCCGATGTGCAGCATTATGTCAAAAAATATTTCCTCACTGCCTCCGCTGGCTAATGGCTGGCCGGTGAGGATTTTATATATTGAGGATGTTAAGACAAGGTGCCCTGAACTGCTGATGGGCAAAAATTCAGTCAGCCCCTGTACAATGCCTGTTATTAACGCCTGTGTTATGTCCAATTTTTTCTCCTTATGGCTGGATATATTCTATTTTTAACGATATAATAAAAATGCTTTTATAAGAATTATAATTGTTATTATATAGGAAGGGTAATAAATGACAAAACACCGCAGATGGTATGATCATGATTCAACGCTTAGCGAGGCGATGGAACTACTATATATGTCACCTGATGAATCCAAGGGCAAGGCAGCTGACTTCATGCTTAAACTGCAGGAAGTGGTTGCATCTGACATTATAGAAAAAGTTTATCAGACCGTAAAAAAATACGAAGGCAAGGGCAACAGGTGGTACGATAGTGACCCTGTTATGATTAAAGCTGTTGAGCTTTTAAGGGTAGCCCCTCTCCATATACAAAAAGCCGCAGCTAAAAAACTTTTAAAAGCACTGTCAACTGACGAGCTGGATGAATTACAAAAAGAATTTGACGCACTCGAGTCCGAAGAAGTTAAATGAATAAATGTGAACTGAAAGATACCCAGAGTAGTCAGGATAAAAGGGGTATCGATATTCAATACGTAGGTGTAAAAAATGTTGAAGTGCCGCTTATTATCCTTAGAAAGGATGATATTAACCCCGCAACGCAGGTTGTAAGCGCAAAAGCAGCATTGAGTGTCGGCCTGCCCAAAGAATTCAGAGGCACGCATATGTCCCGCTTTATAGAAATCCTGTGCGAATGGAGCCAGAAAGAAATGCTGGGGGTTGATATAGAAGGCTGCCTAAAGGAGATGGAAAAAAGGCTTCTGGCTAAAAGTGCAAAAGTAAAGTTTGAGTTTAAATATTTCCTTGAAAAGAATGCGCCGGTTAGTGGATTAGCCAGCCCTATGGGCTATAACTGTTCCTTTAAAGGGATTCTCGATAAAGGGAAATATGAGTTTATACTGGGAGTGTTAGTGCCTGTAACGACTTTATGTCCTTGCAGCAAGGAAATTTCGGATTATGGGGCGCATAACCAGCGGACAGTTGTTAAGCTCAATATCAGTTATGACCCGGAAAAGATTATCTGGCTTGAAGATTTAATAGAACTTATAGAAAAATGCGGCAGCAGCCCGATTTATCCGCTTTTAAAAAGAGAAGACGAAAAGTATGTAACAGAAAAGGCCTATAATAACCCGAAATTTGTAGAAGACCTGCTGCGTGATATTATAATTGAACTGCGCAAAATAGAGGAAATAAAATGGTTTGAGCTGGACTGCGAGGCGCATGAGAGTATTCACAACCATTCTGCGTGGGCATACCATAAGGAAAATATTGATTAAGAGGGAACGTATATGAAAGACCCTTATAAATACAATGAAAAACAGATAATGGATCATCTGGTCAGAGCAATGAACCTTTTTGAGGAGCTCGAAACAACTCATGTATGCCATAAAAATGACTTTATTGAGGGGATACATAAATGCCAGAATGTGCTTATCCACAGGATAGTCCAGCGTGATTACCCGCATGAGTTTCCTGTGAGGCGAAGGAAAACCTGGCTGGATTTTTTAAACCCTAAAAATTGGGAATGCTTCAGGAGAAGTTAGAATGCTTAAAGTAGTTGTACTGGGCTATGGCGACCTCGCTCAATCCATTATATTGGGGATTTTAAACTCACGTCACCGGATTGTCGGCGCATTGAGGTGGCAGAAAAATTTTCTAAAGGATACTTTAGTGCCTGACGGACTCTTTACTCTGGTTAAGGCGAATAATATCAGGGAAGTAAAAGCAAAAAGGGCAAATACCAAACAATTTATAAAAGAAATGCAAAAGCTTGAGCCTGACGTGATTATAGTTGGCTCGTGGGGTGAAATAATAAAAAAAGAAATAATCGACCTGCCAAAAGTGGCGTTCATAAACTCACACCCATCGCTCTTGCCGAAGCACAGAGGCAGTAACCCTTATTCTTCAGTAATAAGGCACGGAGAAACAGAAACAGGTATGACTTTTCACCTTATGGATGAGGGTATAGACACAGGCAGCATACTTATGCAGGAAAAAATTCCTGTCACAGAAGAAGATACCGCCGGCAGCCTGCGGCTAAAGTGTGCGCTGAACGCAAAAAATATGGTTGTCCCGCTTCTTGACGGGCTGGAAAAAGGCGAAATCATCCCGAAAAAACAGAATAATGACGAGGCTTCCTATTATCCCAATTTCCGGGATGAAGATATAATGATTAACTGGAACAACTCGGCTGAATTTATTAACAGGCAAATCAGGGCGCTTTTGCCCAATATGGTTTGCTTTACCGGATATAAAAAGGTATTTTTGGCGGTTAATCAGTCAGAAATAGTTAAAATAGGCACTTCATACAGTTTACCCGGTACTATACTGGAAAAAAACGGCAACAATCTGCTAGTTTCCACCAGTGACCGGGATAAAGCTGTATTATTAAAAAATGCAGGTGTTTTTTATGTTTTCCCAAATATCCTGAGCGGTTATTACATTAAAAATAAGGTCAGGGCAGGGGATTTATTATCATAGTTTTTGCTGTATCTATTCTGACATGCTCTGTAAGTTTTACAAACACAGTGTCGCCTTTGGTAAGAATGACTTTCTTGCCTTTAAAAACAGCCCTGAATATTTTTGAAAACCAGTTTTGTTTTTCTGTTGGCCAGAACATTGAAGCATTGATTTCTCCGGGCTCTCCTTCTTTTATGATTACCCTTTTAGCATCGATGTCGAGTTTAGCGTTTCTTATAAAATATCTGGCCTTTTTAATATTTACTATTTCCCCGGCAATATTGCTTCCTGCTGGTATAAGCAGGTTGTTTTCTTTTGTCACATAGTTGTCCAGGGTTTTAACAACGCAGAGTTCCTTTGGCATAACTTTTTGACTGTTAATTGTTTCATCTGTCAGTATGCCTTCGAGGATTGTTCCTGCTGGTATAACAGCGATAAAGCCATTGTCTTCCATTTCCGCATCCGGCAGTATAATGCCTTTGGCTTTTTTAGGGGTGAACACCTTCGCCAGTTTTTTATTTGGGTGAAGCAAGGCCTGTTTGCGCATATTATAGAGCATTACAGCCATTTCTGCCCGGGAAATGAGTTTTTGGGGCTCTGTGCTGTAAATATTTAAAAATTCTTTTTTAATTTCTTCTGTGACGGCTTCGGAATCAACAGCTGAAAGTACTATGGTAACTGCTTCAGCCTTTTTCAGGTTTTCATCCGGCTTAAAGTACCCGTCCGGATAGCCTTTTAAAAGATCGAAATCTGAAGCTATCTGTATCATTTCGTACGCCCAATAGTCCTGAGGCACATCCTTATAATAATATATCTGGTCGTGTTCATAGTTTTCCTGCCATAGTGCCTTGATTACCATTGTTACAAATTCAGCTTTTGTAACGGGCTGGTCCGGTCTGAATGTTCCGTCAGGATAACCCACAACAACAGAGTCGTCTGCAAGGGCGTTAATTTCTTTTTGTGCCCAGTGCTCAGCAGTTAAATCATTAAATTCTTTAGCGGACGAGTTGCTCGCCGCAAACACAAAAATCATTAGTGTTAGTAAAAACTTACCCAAAAGTTTTCTCATACCGTGTCTCCTCTTAATTCATTAAGTATTCCCTGTCTTATTTCCAGTGTATCGACCCCGAGATTTTCAAGTACTTTAAGTGCTATAGATTCTTTTTCTCCTGTTATTGCCAGCAATAAATGCTCAGAGCCTACTTTTGTCCTTTTACTTTTCTTTGCCCTGTTCCAGGCAGCTGCGATAACTTTTCTAACCCTTGGAGTAAAGACCATTTCCTTGCTTTCGGAGTAGTGAGGGCTTGACCCTGTAAATTTTTCAACCTCTATACGGGCGTCTTTGAGGGTAACACCCAGGTTTCTCAGCACATTTGCACCTATTCCGGTGCCCTCTCCCAGTATACCCAGCAAAATCTGTTCTGTGCCGACTATATTTTCTTCCATTTGCCTGGCCTCTTCTTTAGCCAGCCTTATAACAGTTAATATTTCCGGTTTTTCTCTTTGTATAGGGCTTATTATTTTGTTGGACAGGCTTTCAGTATTTATGCCAAGCTCTTTAAATATTCTGCAGGCAATGCCCTGGTTTTCCCCAAGGATGCCCAGAAGTATATGCTCGGGTTTAATATATGTGGAACCGAATTCTTTAGCTATTTCAAAAGCTGAATACATTGCCTTATATGCTTTTGGCGTAAATTCAGGTTCGTTTTCATTGTATTCATCTTTTCTTGAGTTGATTTCCCGGACTTTTTCCTCAAATTTTTCGGGGGTAATCCCTTCACTTTCGAGGGTTTGTGATATCCAGGAATCTTTGTTTTCCAGCATGGCCATAACCAGTTGTTCGGTTCCGTAAGCTTCATGGTTGGAGTTTTTTAGCTTATGCCGGGCTATTTCCATTATTTTTTTAAGCTGTTCTTCTTCAAAAAGAATATTTTTATCTATTGTCCTGCTGGTTATGCTTGTTGAGGCCCCGGCTTCTTCTGGGTGTACAAAAGGTTTTATCGCCTTGTTTGCTATTTTTTCAACAGTAGTCTTTATTTTTTCCAGATTTACATTAGAACTGGATAATAAATTTACAACGGAGGAGTCTTTTTCCCTTAATATGCTCAGAAAAAGGTTTTCCGGGGTGACATAATAAGTCCCGGTTGACTGGGCTTCGTACCAGGATTCCCTGAGTATTTTTTTAACAGCAGGACTAAAAGTTAAGGTGTTTGTAGTTGTTTGGATTTTTGTCCCGCCTAACTTTAGTTGCTTTAAGGTTTCTCTGAGTATATCTGTGTCAATGCCTGATGCTTTAAGTAATTTTGCGGAAATTCCCGAGCCTTCACGGACTATTCCAATAAGCAGGTGTTCAGGATAAAGTTTGTCGTGCCTTGCGAGAATCGCCTCTTCCTGAGCATATAAAATTACATTAATAGCTTTTTCCGTGTATCGTTCTATCAAGTTTTTAAGACCCTTTTATTGTGAAGCTAAGCCGTATTTTTTATTATAACTTAAAAACTCTTTATTATTTAAAAAACCTTCAAAGCCGGTTTGTTTTTTTTCGGAGATTTTATTATTAGAGAGCGCTGTACTTCCCACAATAACTTTTTCATCCCTGGTCTTTATTTTCCCGCCAAGCATTTTGTGGAACCAGGACTGATTTTTAAGTCTTCTCTTTTCTATTTCTTTCATTTCCTCGTGAGTTTTTGGAGTTAATGGCTGGTCAACAGCCAGACGGGTTACTGCTTCGTAGCTTGCGCAATTAAGAACAACTCCTGTTGCGTTACCGAGGAGCGAATGGTTAATCAGTCCTTTAAACAAATCGTTGAAGGATTTAACAGCCCAGAAAGATACAGCCTGTCTTGTTGAATCCTGAAGCACCCTTTGTTTTGCTTTTTCTTCTGAAATGTTTGTATTTTTTGTTTCTTTTATTGTGTCATTATAAGCATCCACTGCGAGGAAAGGAACCGCTGTAGCGCCGGTAAGCTTCATATAGGTGCTAAGTTTATCAGCTGAATAGTCCAAAACTTTTGAGCTGTGGGTCTTACTGACTTGTTCACCGAGGGTTCCATGTTTTTCGGGATGTAATGTTGCATTAACAATGTTGTCAACAAATTTGGCGTGGTCAAATAAATTTTTTTTCGCAGCCTTTAGAGGTTCTTTTCCGGTTAATTTTCTTACGCCATTAACCAGCATCCTGCCTGCACCAGCAATGAGCTTAAACGGGAACACCACTGTGTCAACAAGTGCTTTTCCCGCACGGTATAAACCGTTTCTTCCCACATTAATATATCCGTCATTTGCGGCCGCAGCTTTACCGATTTGTTCTATTCCCGCATTTTCATCAAGCCCTTTTGTAAAGGTACTGGCAATTTTTAACATTTCATCAGCATTTTGTTTTGCCTGTTTTGAACCTAAAGATTGAAGGGCATTATAACTTTGTTTGAAATCATCAAATTTAATTCTGGCCGGAAGCATTTCTGTAAACCAGTTATCAGCTGCTTTTAAAGCCGTTTTCGCCGCTGAAGCAGGGTTGCCGGAGAACGAAACTTCTTTTTTATTATTGCCTTTAAATGCATGATATGTGGTTAATGAAGATGCATATGGTTTATTTTCTATTGATGCGGCGTGAATCACATATGGGTTAGAATCTACGCCTTTAGGCTTTTGCGGGAGCAGCGGCATTTTGTTTGCGACCCGACTAATAACCTCTGCTGATGTAGCTATTAGAGCACCCATTGCAATAGCCGCAGGCAGTGATTTGTTTATGGCCCTGCTGAAAGTAGAGTTCAGGATATATCCGACATAAGCATAAATGCCTATAAATGCGGCTACCTGTTTATATCTTTTATTTCTTTGTTCTTCAGCTTCTTTTTTATCGCCTGATGTAGTCATTGCCAGGTTATAAAAGTCATTTCCAACAAAAGCTCCGGTAGTAGCGCCGGATGCAATTCTGTTAACCAGCTGGGCATTTTCTCCGCTGTATTTAGGCAGGAATGAACCTAATTTTTTCATATCTTTGTTATTAAGGACAGTCCCGAGATATCTTTGTTTAAGGTCTGCGATAAACTTAGCGGGCTTACTTCCTGCAAGTTCCTGTTTGAGTCTGTCTATTCCACCTGCTTCTTTTAACAGGACTTTAGAATCAACGTTTTTCTCTTTAAGGAATGCTTCTAACCCTTTTTCCCCTGATTCAATTGCTTTTTTAAGTCCATCTCCTTTAAAAGCCTCATCAAACCTGCCGGCATTCTGTCTTAGTTCTAATACATAACCAACAAGGCGGTTTTTCAGTGTTATTTCTTTCCCTTTTGCTTTGATTGAAGCTTTTGTTGCTTTATCCCCGAATAGACTGTCAACTCCTCTTTTTAAGGCATTTGGTAAAGCCATTACAGCGTCTATAAAACTTTCTTTTACAGACTTAACGGTTTTGATTTCTAATGAGTCGCCGCCTTTTCTAAGGGAATCGCTTACAGAATCAATCCCGTCATTTATGCCTTTTGGGATATAGCCTTCAATTTCTTCTAAAGCTTTTCTAACAGGCATTTTTTCTGTGTGAGTTAAAAGTTCTTTAGCCTGCCTAAATGAAAAACCCTTAAAAGTTGGTTGCGTTTTAGCTATTCTCCTTCCTTTTAAGGGTTTTTCCTGATTATAGTTATTCTGTGGATTGTATAACAGGTTATGGTTATGGTTCGGGTAAGTCCGCCCTCTCGGGTGGCCCGGCAAATATTCATTATAAGGAATATTCATGACCATTTAGCTGTTTCCCTGTCTAGTGAGTTTTACAGGTTAGGGGATTATCCAGTTTTTCACTTACTTTCCCTATTATATATTTAAAGTCCATAAATAGAAAAAATTAACACTGAATAGTTTATTATCATGATTATTTTATTATAAAAAATGTTAGGATTTTGTTAGTGTTTGGGATTTCTTTACCAATAAATATAATTCTTTACAAATGCTTAACAAGTTATAAATTTTGCTGATTGCAAGCATGTTAGCCCCATCGCTCAAGGCATTGTCCGGGTCAGGGTGCACCTCCATGAAAAGGCCATTAGCCCCTGCTGCTGTTGCAGCTTTAGCTAATGTAGGCACAAATTCCCTTTGTCCTGACGAAACTCTGCCTGCTCCGCCCGGTAGCTGTACACTGTGTGTTGCATCAAAGATTACTGGATATCCCAGCTCTTGAATTATAGGGATTGTGCGCATATCAGAAACCAGGTTTCCGTACCCAAAGCTTACCCCCCGGTCTGTAATTAAAATTTTATTGTTACCGCTTTGTTTTACTTTGTTTGCTGCCTGTTCAATCTGATGGGGGGCTAAAAATTGCCCTTTTTTAATATTTATAATTTTCCCTGTTTTTGCCGCAGAAACTAACAAATCTGTCTGCCTGCACAAAAACGCCGGGATTTGCAGTATATCTGCCACTTCGGCGGCTTGAGCCGCTTCTTCGGGCAGGTGTATATCTGTAACGATTGGCATGTCGAATTCATTTTTTATTTTTGACAGTATTTCCAGCCCCTTATCTATGCCAGGCCCTCTGTATGAGTCCAGCGAAGTCCTGTTGGCCTTATCGTAAGAGGCCTTAAAAATGTATTTTATTTTCAGCTCATCAGTAATTTTTTTTAGAGCTTCTGCTGTTTGAAAAGCTGTAGTGCCGTCATGCTCAATTACGCATGGCCCGGCCATTACAAAAAATTCATCTGAAAAAGTTTTTATATCCATTTTTTCTCCTAAAAATCGCAACTTTTTTCAGGGAAACCCGAGGGCTCAACCTGTATTGTAAGATGGTGTATATTAAACCTTTCCCTAAGTATTTTGTCAACTTTGCATAACACTTCGTGACTGTCATGGTGGTCGCTTACCACATGAATACTCAGGGCTATCCTTTGCAAAGAAATACTCCATACATGAAATTCATGTACTCTTTTGACTTCAGGAATATCTAAAAGGGTTGTTTTTATTTCGTTTATATCAATATTTTTTGGTGTGCCTTCCAGCAGTATGTTAGACGATTCTATAATTAGTCTTATTGCGTTTACAGTAATAATTACAGCTATTATAAAGCTTATAATAATGTCAGCATAATAAAATTTATAAAAATAAATTATAATACCTGCGCTGATAGCTCCGATTGAGCCCAGCGTGTCTCCGATAATGTGCAAGAAAGCCCCTTTAATATTTAAATTTTGTTTGGCTGAGGAATGTAAAATGCTTATCCCGGTCAAATTAACAATAAGGCCGCCCACCGCAATCGCTATCATCAGCGGAGCAACTACCTCCTGCGGCGACAAAAATCTTTGTATGCCTTCGTGTAATATATAACCGGCGATTCCAATAAGAATAAGCCCATTTACTAGTGCGACCAGTATTTCTGCCCGGTAATATCCATAGGTTTTTTCCGCTGAAGCAGGCTTTAGGATAATCCATGTGGCTATAAACGACATTCCAAGCGCAAAAATATCACCGAGCATATGTCCGGCATCTGCCAGGAGCGCAAGGCTGTTACTGAGGATACCGCCTATTATTTCCGCTACCATGTACGCAAAGGTTATGAAAAGGACGATTCCCAGTTTAAACCTTATTATGCTGTTTTGTTCGATATTATTCATGTTTTATGATCCGGTTATAAACCTTAATATATTACAGGCAGGGCTTGTCATATCAGGAAATATTATAGCGGGGGCTTTTTTTTCATGATAAAACTCTGCGGGCCTCCAATAGTCTTTTACAAGTACCTGGAAATTGCCGCATTGCTGGAATTTATGACAATTAAGGACTTCAGTCATATGTTTCCCTGTCTGGTGATAATCTTTTACCCCAATAAACACCTTTGCTTCAGCATTTTGATTTTTTATATTACTGATTGCAAAGTTAATAAGGTCTTCATAATAGTCTTTGTAAGCCAGCGACAGGGTAATATCAACCCAGAAATTACTATTATCCGAGGTAAAAATTGATACCAGCGCTTCAATACTGTTTCTTGACGGGTTATCCAGCACATATTTATATGAGGTATAACCTTTTATTTTATTAATAATCCGGTTTTTTATCCCGCATTTTAGGTCATCCGGAGTCCTGGCGAGGGAATTCCTGAAATGAGGAAGTATAGCATCGGAATCAAGTTCATGCAGTTTTTCAAAATCTTCATTTTCCGCTTTTCTTAAGTTTTCAGTCAATTTCGCCTTGTTGCCTGAATAAACTCCATCGTACTGCCAGATATTTATCCTGGAAAAGTTTCTGAACGAGCAGGCATTTTTAAATAAAGCAATGGCTTCTGTGTAGTTTTCGTCTATAACAGCAAGGAATACTTCTACTCCAGCCCCGCCGTATTTGTTGACTACATAATCTATAAGCTGTTTTCCGATATCATATGCGTTCATCCCCAGGACGAGCCTGTTTATTTTCCACCTTGTTTTTGTATGGCCGTCCGGCGCAAGGCTGATAAGGCCGAGTGGTTCATCGTCTTCTACCGCAACATAAGATTCCTGCAAAAATTTCCAGTTAAGCGGAAGAATGCCGTGGAGTAAATTAAATGGAAACGGAACGAAAATCCTGTCCCCAATCATCCCCGGTGAGAGTTCCGGGGTGACGTATTCAATCATTTTAATGATTTTATTAATATCGTAATATCTAATTGGAATTATTTTGGTCATAAATATATTTTAGTATATTATGACCATTTAATAAATTGTGTTTATTTTAGAAAGAATTTTTTGCAAATTTTCTCAAACCCGCCCACCACCCTGAAAGATGGTGAAGGCTGTGCCTTCACTGCTTTTATATAATTTGAGAAAATTTGCCTGTAAGCCGTTTAATAAATCTTAGAGTAGTAGTGGAAATATTCAATTATCGTATTGGCCATCAAGGGAAGGATTATAAGCATTATTGCCGTCCCGACCAGCGGCTTGAACAGAAAGCTGAGCTGGAAAACGTTTATCTGCGGCGCTACTTTTGAGATTATCCCCAGTATAAGATCCTGACAAAGAGTAGTTATTACCACAGGCGCCGCTAATTGCAGCCCGATAAACAGTACATTCCCCGTTAAAAATATTACATAGTCAAGGTTTATAAATTCATTTAAAGGCAAACTTGAACCATAAATGGGAAAAACATCAAACCCCCGCTTAAAAGCAATAAACAGCCAGAATAAGCCTCCTATATGTATGAATATTACGGTACCAAGATACATAAAAAACTTTCCCATTACCGATATCTGGCCTCCTGCCGCCTGGTCAAACATGGTTGATGATTGCATACCCATTTGCATATTTACCATTTCGCCGGCTGCGGTTATTGTTTCAAATATTACCGCAGCTATATACCCTATTAAAAAGCCAAAAACAAAGTTTAGCACTATGCTTAGAAAAAATGACGTTTCAGCAGGGGGTTGTGTATCTTTGAAAATGGGCAGGAAAATTATGGTTAATATTACAACAAAGCTGAGTTTAATGAGTTTTGGGATATCTTTTCTGTTGAATACAGGCGCAGCAAGGATAAATCCCGTAAAGCGCGGGAATAACAGCATTGCTGCATAAAAATAGTTTTCATAATCCGGTAACTTCGTAATTTCTTCAATAAATTTGTCCATTATTCAAGTCCCGGAGGAAGGTCGAGTTCAAAGCACTCAAACCCCTCATAACCCCTGTTAATTTCTTTTACATTTATGTCAAAATTGTATATTTTCTTTTTTGTCCATACAATAAGGTTTGTATTAACTGCTTTTAATGGTTTTACAAGCATTTCATGCCTGTTATTGTATATATTCGGCAAAATTTCTATATTAAAAGCACTCTCATTGCCGGTTTTGTAACGGATGATTTTTTCATTAAAGTACAAAAGGTGAGAGTGGTTTTCTTTCAGTTCAATTTTTTTATTTATTTCATCGACGCAACGTGCTTTTTGTGCGGGCATAAAAGCTAAAAAACATATTGTTGTTATTATTAAACTATTTTTCTTCCACATAAGGCACCCTTCCTGCTCTTTTCATAATTTCTTTAACGCTGGGAGTGTCTTCCTTGTAATATTTTTCCTCCAGAAGCTCTTTCTGGATAATAAAATCATGCTCGGAAAGCACTGTTTCTTCGTCCCGAGGGATAATTCCAAAAGCAATGTTAACTGAAGTCTTCATTAATTCAGAAAGCTTCATAACATTAAAAGGCCCCATAAGCATAACCACCAGAAAAACGCCCAGGATTTTCGGTGCAGCGGCTATGGTCTGTTCCTGTACTTGGGTAACAGCCTGTAAAATACCGACAACCAGACCAATTGCGGCGGCTGTAAGCACAGACGGCATCGCTATCAGCAACATTGTCATAAACCCTTTTCCTAATTGTTCAAGCAGTAAATCCATAAATCTTTCCTATATAAAACTTCTTACAAGTCCGTTGATTATTAGTCCCCATCCGTCAACAGCAATAAATATAAGCAGTTTGAACGGCAGCGAAATAATAGTTGGCGATAGCATAAACATACCGAGAGCGAGCAGGATATTCGCAACAATAAGGTCAATAACAATAAACGGGATAAAAATTATAAACCCTATCTCAAATGATGTTTTCAGCTCACTCATTATGTATGCCGGCGCTACTTCAAAAAAACCTATATCCGCCGGGGTGGCAGGAGGTTTTTTATTTAGTGTTTCTATGAAAAACGCTATGTCTTTTTGTCTTGTCTGCTTCATCATAAACATTTTTAGCGGTTCAGACCCCTCTTTCAGCGCAAGCACCAGCGAACCGCTTTCTTTATAAGGTTTATGTGCGGCCTGGTACATATCCGAAAAAACAGGCGACATTGTATAAAATGTCAGGATAACTGAAAGACCGATGATTACCATACCTGGCGGCACCTGCTGTGTACCCATAGCCGTTTTCAGGATAGAAAAAACAATTACAAAACGTAAAAAACTCGTCATAGATATAAAAACTATGGGTAAAAACGTCAAAGACGCCATTAATATTAATAGCTGTATAGTTGGGTTCAAATCCTTAAGCATTTCATCCATGATTGAAATACTCCTTTATCAATTCGAGGTTTCCGTTTTTTTGCGGTGGCGAAAGGCTTTTTACATCCGGTCTGTTGCTTTCCAGTTTTGACATAAACTGACAGCTCTCACCTGATGAGGAAATTAAAAACTTTTCCCTGCCCGCCTTAACCACATAAAGATTTTTTCTTGGTTCAAGATTAAGGCTGGCTTCTATCTTTAAAAAATTGTTTTTGTTTTTTTGCGGTGTAAATGTCAGTGACTTTTTCACCACCACAAGGCCGATAAAAACCAGCCCTATCATTGCCAGCGTATAAACCGAAAAAGCTGTTATTTGGCTTTCCATAATCAATACTCTTCCTTTTCGTTCTGTTCCATTTCTTCTAAGTCAGACTCTCCCCCGCTTATTTCAAAGTCAGAATCATCTATGTCTTCCTGTATTTCGATGTCTTCGTTGTCATCAACAGGAGTTACTTCCATTTCTGTTTCTTCCATCTGAGGTGCTTCTTCCTGTGCTTCTCCGGCCTGCTCTTCAAGCATTTCTACTTCTCGGGATTTTGCCTCGGTGCTTATTTCAGTTATTCTTACTCCGTATTTATCGCCTATTATGACGAGTTCCCCGGTCGCCAGGTGCCTGTTTTCCACCTCAATAAACACTTTGTTTTCAGACATGGAAGCCACATCCACCACCAGGCCTTCGGTGATTTCCCGCAGGTTTCCGAGTTTCATTTTTATTTTTTCAAAACTTACGCTAACATCTACTTCCAGGCTATCCCATATGTTTACGTTGTTTTCTTCGACTTCATTCACAATATCATCAACTCCATTTTCTTCTTCTTCCAACTCTAATACAAGGCTGTGGCTGGGGTTTACGTTTATTTCAAGGTAATTGTCTTTGTGCTGTTTTAAATACATCCTGTAAAGATCGCTGTTATCAAGTATAACTATGTCATCAGGTTCAAGTCCTTTTATGTCATCCAGCGATGCTCGTGTTTTTCCGATTAAGATATCTGTTTCTACATTGCTGTCTGTAAAAAAATCATAGTCTATAAGTGTTGTTGGGAGGGTTACAGGTTCCATTTTTCTGAAAATAAAGCCGGGAAAGGTTAAGATTATTCTTCCCGCTTCGTGTTCATCGTAATCACTGATGTAAAAGGTTAAATATACCAGTTTTTCATTTTGTACGGTGTGGAGTATACTGTTGATTTCTTTTCTGTCGAGTAAAAGCGGGCTAATTTTGTCGTAAACAGATTGTATATAGGCGGTTAGTATTTGGGCTTCCAGTTCGGTTATCTCTTTAAAATCCAGATAGCCGCTTTCATCCTGTCTGTGTCCCAGCGCTTTCAGGAACATAAGGTTAGCCGCGGTGTTGGATACCTTCATTACTACAGAGAACTCGCTGGTGTGGTTTATTTGTGTAGCAAAGTAGTCGTTATCCCGCCAGAAAAGAGCAGGTTCGTATGAAGCGCTGACAAGTTTGATTTTCAGGCCTGCGCCTAAAAATTCTTTGCCGGCTGCCTCTATAGCAGGACAAAAGCTGCTTTCGTAGCATTGAAAACAGTTATTCAGTTTCATTTGTGTATTTGTGTTTCCCATACCTACCGAGCCTACAACACTTTATCCCCACAGTAGATAAGGATATTGTTTTTCAGCCCGGTTGGCATCAACCGTATAATGTATATTAATAATTTTGTACGCAATGGCAATTTTTTGTACTAAAAAAGCCCCTTTAAACAGGGGCTTTTTATAACTAATTTATAATTAATAAGAAAATTCGTCTTCCGGATATTGGTCTTCTTCTTCCATTTCAGCAAAAGTTAAATCTTCTTCCGGCTCAAAATCATTTGGCAGGAGATCATCCTCCGGCCAGATGCATTCTCCGTCATATACTGACTGAGCAAGGTTTTTACACAGGCTCAGGTCGCTTCCTGTAAAGTCAGCGCTGCATATATTTATGCCGTTGAAATCAGTAGTTTCAAAGTCGCAGCACTGCACACTTGCGTGGCTGAAAGTCGAGCCTTCAAGAATTACATCAGAAAAGTCGGTTTCCGCAATAGTAGAGTGCGAAAAATTAACAGAAGTAAGGTCACTCTGGCTGAATTGAGTTTCTTCTATTTCGCAATTACTCAGGTCTGAGCCGGTAAGGTCTACGTTAGTCAGGTTTGCTCCTGAAATTTTTATATCTTTTAAATCAATTTCGCTCAAGTCGAGCTTAACTTCGCTGTCATAAGGTCTGGCCTGATTGAATTCATCTATCATGCCGTTTCTTAGGAGATGGACTAATTCATCTTTGCTGATTGATTGATTCATATTAAGTTCCTCTTTTAAATAATCATCAACTGCATACCTAGTAAAACTGCCTGTGTGCGGTTAGTGACATTGAGTTTTTTAAAAATATTATTTAAATGTGTTTTGACTGTAACTTCTCGCACAAAGAGTTTTTGGGCTATTTCATTGTTACTTGCGCCCTTTGCAACAAGGGCCAGAACCTCTTTTTCCCTGTTTGTCAACTCATCTATAGGTTCTTCTGTCGCAAAAGATATGTTTGCGTTTGAAGCGACAAGGCTTTCGCTTTTCCATTTTGACCTTCTCAAAAGTGATTCTATTCTTGCCAGAAGGTTTGGAAGAGTAAAAGGTTTTACAATATAGTCGTCAGCTCCAAATTTTAGCCCTGAAACCTGCTGGTAATCCTGGTCCATTGCAGTAAGCATAATAACCGGAATACATTCGGTTAACCTGTTTGCGCGGATTTTTTTCAGGGTTTCCCAGCCGTCAAGGGTCGGCATTATAACATCTAAAATAACGAGATCATATTTATCCTCGTTGTTTTTTAGTGTATTCAGTCCGTTAAGCCCATTAGTTGCAATAACGACTTCATATCCGTAGGAAGGCAAAACGTCCTTTAGATATTTGGGATTATCGTCTATAACTAATATCTTGGCAATAAAAGACATAATTTTATTATATCAGTATTTTTTGAGATTTAAAGTGAGAAAATAAATAAGGGGCAAAAGCCCCTTAAATTTTTATACCGATTGATTTTATCCTGCTTCTCTTTCCTCAAATCGTTCCCTTGCAACGTCGTCGCCCGGGCGGTCCTTGATGCCGAGAGCTTCTTTTACGGCTTTTTGTATCTGTGCGGTGGTGTTCGCCCTCGCAAAGTACATTGGCAGGCAGTATTCCTTCGCTACATTTAGAATTTTAGCCCCGCCTTTTGAATAGCTCTTATGGGAAATCACCACGTCAGCGTCGTCAATGTTGCGTGTGACCTCAGCATCGAGGTTGTATCTCTCAATAACCTTTTCCACTATTGACCTGCTGACTGCGTAGATAAATATTTTCTTGTTTGTTTTTACTTCTTTGAGGTACCTGTCAAAATAAGCCTCGAAGTTGACTTTCTCTTCAATAACTTCACAGGTCTCGCCCTTCTCGTCGATTTTTCTTATTTCAGGGGCTACCGGCCACTCCCTGAGCATACAGTCAACTGCTTCTGCCACGTTCGGGTAAACCGCCAGGGTGTTCCTGTCCCTGATTTCTATAATAATATCGAATGATGGCTGTTTTTTGCGCTCAAGGACTGTTTTCTGGCACCCTCTTCTTCTTGCCTCATCATCGCCGAGAGTTACGCTTTCGAGTCCGCCGATTAAATCAGACAGTGTCGGGTTTTTCATTAGGTTTTCCAGCGTGTTGCCGTGTGCTGTAGCTATGAGCATTACGCCACGTTCGGCAATTGTCCTTGCTGCCTGCGCTTCTTTTTCAGTACCGATTTCATCAACCACAACCACTTCCGGCATATGGTTCTCGACTGCTTCTATCATAACGTCTCTTTGCATTTCAGGAGAAGGAACCTGCATTCTCCTTGATTTTCCGATAGCGCAGTGAGGTGTATCCCCGTCGCCGGCTATTTCGTTAGATGTATCTACTACTACAACCCTTTTATTCAGGTCATCAGCAAGCAGCCTTGCTATTTCCCTGAGTTTTGTGGTTTTGCCTACGCCCGGCCTTCCGAGGAAAAGAATGCTTTTGTCTTTTTTAACAATATCCTCTATACAATTAATAGTCCCGGTTACGACTCTACCGATTCTGCAGGTCAGGCCTATTATTTTGCCTTTTCTGTTTCTTATTGCGCTGATTCGGTGTAGTGTACCGGGAATTCCAGTTCTGTTATCCGATGTAAAATCTTCTATTCGTTCTACTATGTAGTCAATTTCTTCTTCAGTTACCTCCTGTTTGCCCAGATATTTTAAAGTTTTATTAAGATATCGTACCTCTGGCAGTCTCCCTATGTCTAAAACAATTTCTACCAGTTCTGATAGGTCTTGTTTTTTTAATTCTCTGGTTATTTTTGGGGGTAATACGTTAATAAGTTTTTCAAGGTCGCCTAAAAAGTCTGAATAATACATTTCACCCTTTAAATTCAATTAAATCCTCCTCTTTCTTAGTGTACTGCTACATTTATATGAGATTTTACTTGTATTCATGGCGACGTTCTCTTGTCTTTTTAGCTTATATATATATTATATCATACTTTTTAGCTGTTTGCACCAATTATAGACCCATTAAGTTAGATTTTTATTAGATTTTCCGCAACAGAAGTGATATTTTTCAGCTCCGCCATAAATTTTGCTTCTTCATACTCTTCTATATAAGAAAGAATGATTTTTTTTGCAAAAGTTCCATACCCAATGCCGGAAATTTTCAGTCCTGTCATATTGGCTATTTCCTGAGTCAGGTAGTTAGTACCGCCGGAAAGCTGTATATAAGCGTTAATCTCTGCATCAACAAGTGTCGACGCCGCTGCAAGTGTTTTTAGCGTGGAAGTTTTTTTTGTGCCGCCCCGCATAGATAGCCCGTCTATCTGTATAATTATTTTTTTATCGAACATAGCGATTATTTTATTGGTATAGTCGATAAGTTCTTTTGAGCTAAACCTGTCTGAGCTGATACTGACGGAAATTATTCCTGTTTTGTCTATTGCCGGGCGATTGAACTCAAGAAAAGCTTTAACCTGTTCTGGAGTGCTTTTTCCCGTATGTATTTCAACTGCTTCCCGGTTCTTTATTTTTTCGGTTTCAGGCAATTTAATCATTTTTATAACGTTATGCTGGCAGGCTTCAACACAGCGGGCGCACCCGTAACATTTTTCCGGGTCTTTGTTTATATCGCATACCTTCAGGCATTCAAGGCATTGTACGCATTTTGAAAGGTCAAAACTTGCTTTTTTAAAATGTTTGTCATCACCGGTATTTACGCTGGTCATTATTAAAGGCAGGTTTATGGAAGGTTTAACCCCTTTTGCTTTTTGCAGTCCTCTTTTTGCGGCGTTATAAATATTTTCCTGCGGCCCCACATCAATTATATCAGCCCCTGCCAGCGCATAAACCATTGCAAGTCTTTCCACCTGCTTTTCGCTGGTGTTGGCGGCCCCGCAGATGATTTTGCGGAATGTGCCGTTTTCAAGGGCGTTTATTATTTTTGCTTGAGTCATTCTTTTTATTATAGCTGATATTTAATTTTCTAATAAATCAGGTTAGAATTAATATAGATAATTTCAATAAATAAAGGTATTTAAGATGAGTGTTAATAATCCATATTCAAAAAATACTATACAAAAGCTTATTAAGGATTTAAATGAGTACGAAATAAAAGAGGTAGTTGATTTTATTGAGTTTATAAAAGAAAAAGATAAAAAAATCAGAAAAGCTCAGGAGCAAAGGACTTCATTGCAGGGTATTATTTCAGGAAGCCAAATAACTGACGAGGATATCAAAGAGGCAAAAAAAATATGGAGGTAAATATAAAGAGGATTTTAAATTTAACTCTTGATACACATAAACTTATTTGGTATTTAGATAAATCCCTTAATAATAAACTTTCAGTAAATGCGATTGGAATGATTGCTATGGCTGAGGAAGAAGGTTCTATAAATATTCCTGTTATTGTTTTAGTTGAAATATTATATTTAATTGAAAAAAACAGGATAAAGTTAAAGTTTAATGATTTGTTAAAGAAATTAGAAAAAAACGATGCATATAATATTGTTCCGCTTGATGTTTCAATTCTTGAAGAATTTGAAAAATTAAAAGGGCTTGAAGCCCACGACAGGATTATCCTTGCAACGGCAAAAGTAACTAAAACCCTTTTAGTAAGTAAGGATGAAATGCTTAGAAATAATTATAAAGGGGTATTCTGGTAAAATTTATAACAATGAAGAAATTAGCCTTTATAATAAACGTTTTCAGGGAAGACGACTTCCACAGCGGCGGGGAAAAACTTTTTTATGAACTTGTTTTCCGCTCAATAAATGACGGCTGTACTGTGGATTTGTACTGCACTAGCTATTTGACCCAAAATAATATTTTAAAACCAAAAATTAATAAAATAGTGTATATCGGCCACCCCAAAGACTTTAAATGCCCTGATAAAATAGAAAAGTTTTACGCAAAAGTTAAAAGCCTTACAGAAAAAGAAAATTATGACTTTGTAATCTCTGAAAACATATCGCCCCCGATAGATATCGGGATTTTACAGGGGCATTCCCTTGAACATTACAAAAAGAAATCCGGCAAACTTTTTGGGTTCTTAAAGCGTAAACATATAAATGCCCAGAAAAAATGGCTTAAAACCCCGTACAGAAAAATTATAGTCCCATCAGAAATACTAAAAGAAGAGTTAAAAGAAAATTTTAATATGCCGGAAGAAAATTTCACTGTAATTTATCCGGGAGTGGACAGACCTGATATAAATCAGGCACAGCACGACCCCCCTCCAATTTTCACTTTTGGCCTCTCAGCCCCGAGTTTTGAGAAAAAAGGCGGGTACGATTTTTTAAGGGCAATCAAGGTTTTGATGGATAAGAATTATATTTTCAGGGCAAAAATAATTTACCCGAAGCATAAAAAGAACCTCAAGCTGCAATACCTGCTGGGCTGGTACGGATTAAAGGACAAAATTGAGTTTCTTGATTATCAGGAAGACATGCGAAAGTTTTATAATTCCATAAACTGTATTGTAATGCCGTCTTATATGGAGACATTCGGGCTTGTCGCTCTCGAGGCAATGGTTAATAAAATACCGGCAATTGTCGGGGTTAACTGCGGGGCCCGGGAAATTATTATTGACGGACATAACGGCTTTATCGCAGGCGATAACCTTGCAGAAAAAATGGAACTGCTTCTGGCGAATAAAGTAGATTACGATGAATTATCAAATAATGCTTATGAAGCAGCTTTAAGTTATAACTGGGATGATTTTTATAAAAAGTTTAAAGAATGCCTGGGAATCTAATTCATACTGTTGTCTTCAACAGTGAACAGGTCATTATAGATTGAATTAAACCGCTTGTCTTCCATAGAATCAATTAATTCCCGGATGTTTGATAATTTTTCAGTGGCAAATCCCAGCTCCGCCTGTATAACGCAGTCGTTGCAGAGCCTGTATGTTTCATACGGGAGCGACCCTGCCAGCATTTTGACTTCACCGCAGCAGTCACACTGAAACTGTTCATATGCAGAATCAGGGTTTTCTTCCAGGTCGTCCTTTTTTATCTGCTCTGATAATTGTTTTATGTTTTCGATTAAGTCTTTTTCTTCCATCACATACATATTTTAACAGGTTTCACCCAGTCAGTCATCGGGTCAACCGCAGTGCCGTTAACATAAAGCCCCCAGTGGAGATGCGGGCCTGTGGCAAATCCTGTTGCGCCCACTTCGCCGAGTTTTTGCCTTTCTTTGACATGCTCACCTGCTTTTACGTCAATTTTGGAAAGGTGGATGTACAGGGACACAATTCCGTTTCCGTGGTCAACCGCCACACTGCCTCCGTGCAGACGGAAGTTTTCAGCAAAGATAACCTTTCCGCCGGTGATGGACTTAACAGGAGTGCCTGTGCCTGTCTTTATATCTATGCCTTTGTGGTAATTGCCGGAAAATTTACCGTTATAGTATCTTTTTAAGCCAAATACGGAATTTATACACCCTTCTGTCGGGCTTTCATAAGGCGGGGCGCTAGCGAGAAATTCATCGCTTATAGTGCTTTTCATCCTGTTTATTTGCCTGAATTCGTGAGGTGTACCCCTTAAGCTTGCCGTTGATTTTGATATGGTCAGGTACTGGTTGGGGAAATCTTTTTCCATTATTTTTATATATGCTTTATCCTGGAGGTTCCCGGTCTCGTCCCGCATTGATATTTTATATTCTCCGGGTTTCTCCAGTGCACCTATGCCGATATGTCCTGTGTATTTGTTTTCACCCCTGCTAAAAAGTTTGTAAGTCCTGTCTTTAAACTCAATTATAGGATTTTTAAGTTCCTCCGGCGATTTAATATTGATAAAAATTGTACCGCCCTGCATTACTTTGTCTGAAGGTTTTAAGGTTATTTTCTTATAAATTTTTTCTTCATTTGCAAAAGAGGTGCCTATTTTAAACACGACCAGCAAAACCGCAATTATAATACATACCTTCTTCATAATTTGCCTCCCATCTCTATTAATAAAAATTATAGCCTATAAATTTATCGTTAAGAAATATTAAGCAATAATCCCTGCAGGTATTAAATAAAATAATATTTTTTATGGTTTTTTCTTTTTACCCTTTTATAGTCAAAATCATGCTGGGATTAGTCATGGCATGCCTTTTGGCGATATTGGCTTTGTAAAGATTTACGTGAAATATTAAACAGACCATTGTATTTACCACTATGAGCAGTTTTCAAATGTTTTAACATAAATTTTTAAATAGGCATGCCTTTTTGGGCATGCCGATCAAAAACCACAAGAAATTAAATGTATTAATATTAACTTACATTGGAGAAGCGGAGCAGGAGTTGCAGGGCAATTCATCTCCGTAAGGGATAGAGTTAAGTGTTTGTTGGAGGAGTGATAATGATTGAACAAAGAAGATCCCGCCAAAAATCTCTTAAGCATGAACGTTAAAGAGCTAAGCGAAAAGAAAAAGAAGGTATCATCGCACCTGGTGAACCTTGAATGCAAAAAACAGCAGCTATCGTTGCTTATAGAAAAGTTGACCAGTTTGTCTGCCGAAAGAAAAAATCTTCTCTCTCTTGAGCAGGGCCAGAGTATTTTTAAGGGTATTTTTTCCATGGGTGACCAGCTTAAAACCGCTGAGAACAGCAGGAAAAAATTGGAATTAGAAATACTGCAGGCAAAAGAGCAGGTTAAATCATTAAATAGTGTGTTAAGTGAAAGAGAACTATCTGACAAAAGCTAAAGCTATACAGCTAAAAAATGAAGCGGCAGGGTTTTTTAAGCACCCGCGGCTGGAGTTTGATTCGAGAAATGCAGCCCTGCTTGTGCTGGATATGCAGGAGTTCTTTGCAGATAGTTCATCACACGCCTATATTAAGTCGATTGATTATATAATTCCTAATATTGCAGGGCTTATAAAACGTTTTCAGAATGTTATATTCACAAAACACATTAATACCGAAGAAAACGCCGGGTTAATGTCTGTGTGGTGGAAGGATATTATTAAAAAAGATCGCATAATCAGCGATTTTGATATAAACGGCCACACTGTTATAGAAAAAAGTCAGTATGACGCTTTTTATAATACTGATTTGGAGACAATATTAAAATGTAATAATATTGATACCCTTGTAATAACCGGGGTTATGACGCACCTTTGCTGCGAGACCACAGCACGCTCTGCGTTTGTTCAGGGATATAAGACATTTTTTGTTGTGGATGCCACCGCCACTTATAACGAAGATTTTCACAGGAGCAGTGTCCTGAATTTGTCACATGGGTTTGCGGTACCGGTACTTATTGACGAAATTCAAGAAAAATTAGTTTGAATTATAATATTTGTATGGGATATAAAATTATTTCTAAAAAAGAACTCAGCTCGAACCTTTATGAAATAAAGGTAGATGCTCCATATGTGGTAAAAAACGCCGAAGCAGGCCAGTTCATTATCCTGCGGGTAGATGAAGAAGGCGAGCGGGTACCCCTGACCATAGCTGATGTTGATAAGGAAAAAAGCGAACTTACTATGGTATTTATGGCAGTTGGTTTTTCCACAAAAAAGCTGGCTCAATTAGAAGCCGGGCAGGAAATACAAGATTTAGCGGGGCCGTTGGGAGTGCCCACAGAAATAAAAAACTACGGAACAGTAGTCTGTGTAGCTGGCGGGTACGGCGCAGCACCGGCTTATTTAATAGCAAAAGCATTTAAGCAGGCAGGAAACAAGGTTTATATAATAGTAGGCGCAAGAAATAAAGAGCTTATTTTCTGGCAGGAAAGAATGAAATCAGTAAGCGATGAGTATTTTATCACCACTGACGACGGTTCGCTGGGCAGGAAAGGACTGGTTACTCATCAACTTGAAGAACTTATAGCCAGGGAAAAAATTGACCACGTAATGGCCATAGGGCCTGTGCCAATGATGAAGGCGGTTGCTGATTTAACGAGGGAAAAAGCTATTTACACAGTTGTAAGCATGAACACACTTATGGTTGATGGAACCGGGATGTGTGGCTCATGCCGACTGACTGTTGACGGCAGGGTCAAGTTTGCCTGCGTGGACGGTCCTGATTTTGACGCTCATAAAGTTGATTTTGATGAAGTTATCCGTAGAACGTCAGCGTACAAGGGACACGAGAAACGCTTTGACGATAACCATTGCAGGTTATCGTCAATATAGTTTTATGTTTAAGTAGCTATAACAGTAACAGCATCAGCTGCTTTTTCTGTTGCTTTTTCACCACCCTCTTTGGCGGCTTTGGCGGTGCCGTTCCATTTGCCTTTAAACCATTTGATCACGTTATCATAGTTATCGGAAATTTTCTGGCTTATATTTCTGGCGGAGCCTTTCCAGCCCTGAGCATCACCGGCTATTTTAACGCCCCACTTTTTCGCTCCAATTACCAGAGCGGTAGTGGCTAAAGCAATTCCTGCTATCCATTTCAGTAATGAATGTTTTTTCTCTTTCCTGCCATACAGCTTTTCTTCAAAGCTCAATGAGGCGGGGTTACCCTGAGCCGGCATATTGGCCATTTGCATCGGGCCTAAGTCCACTTTTTGCCAATTTATTCCGAGTCCTGGTGTTGCCTGACTTCCTACTGGTGCTACCATATTACTTCCCCTTTTTTAGAATTACTTTATTAGTTTTAACTGATTTTATAAAACTTGTGATTAATTAAAATTTCTCTTTTTAGGCGAATTTTAATTTAAAATGTTACATTTCTTAACTAATGAATGGAAATCACAGGTATAGTGTTTCTTTAAAATAATTAGGAAATAAAAAAATAAAACGTCGCATGTCATTCTGAGGAGCGAAGCGACGTGAGAATCTTATCAGAGTTAAAAAGATTCTTCGGGCCGATGCCCTCAGAATGACATGCGGACAAAATCCGTTTAAAAATCCTTCAAAATTTGCTCAAAATCGGGCAAAATTTGGTCAAAAACAGTCAAAATTTGCTTAAAATTACCCCTTTTTTAACCAAAAATCCCAAAAAATAACCCCCAAAAAACCAAAAAAAACAATAAAACAACAAGGAAATAACCAGGAAAAAACCCTAAAATATCCCCCACTGCCCCCCTAAACTAAGGAAAAATTTGCCCTGAAAACAACTGAAAACCTTAAAAACACCTATTCAGCTCAATCTTCAAAACTCGCTCCACGCAAACTTTTTCCGCTCCGGCACTTGAAAAACTTATCATGATATGGTATAATGTAATTGATAGAAAAAATAAAAATTAAATTACGAATGTGAATTTTAAAAAAAATAAAAAATCTATATCGGAAATTAATTAAACGGACAAATGCCCCAGTGCAGCTTCTCTCTTAAAACGCTGTAAAACCCGTTATCCTTGTTTTTCAAGGAAACAATCCTCGCCTTGTAATCATTTTTTGTTATGGATATTGCCTTTGAGCTTTCGGTCTTAAGGTTTTCCTGCCCGTCATGGGTGATATAGATAAAGTCGGAATTTATATTTACTCTGACCTCTATCTTTTCGCTGCTTGGTACGACTATAGGCCTTGTGGTGAGTGAATGTGGGCATATTGGCACAATAACGAACGCCTCCAGCTCTGGTACAACGACCGGCCCGCCCGCTGATAACGTATAAGCGGTTGAGCCTGTGGGGGTCGAGATAATTAGCCCGTCGGCAAGATAGTCACATACATGTTTGCCGTTGATATACAGGAATAGCTGGGCTGTACGGGAGATTTCCCCGCCTTTTATGACTATGTCGTTTAATGCTGTGGCGTATTCTGACTTAATCATAAGCCTTTCGTCAATGCTATATTCATTATTAATAATTTTTTCAATACCAGCTTCCATATGCTCCGGCTTTAACTGGGATAAAAAGCCCAACCTGCCTGTGTTTATACCCAGTAGCGGTATTCCATGCGGAGAAAGATATCTTGCGCTGCCGAGAAACGTCCCGTCGCCACCTATAATGAAAGATATGTCTATATTTGTGTCTATTGCAGGGGTGTCTTTTTTGCCGGATATTTTATATTTAGTTACGATGGACGCCCCTTTTTGAATAAGCAGCGTTTCCAGCGTGTCGGCAACGGCTTCCGCTGCTTCGTGCTCTATATTATAGATTATACCTGCTTTAGAGATTTTCATGGGCCCTGTCCACAACTTCCTTG
>CAZLCO010000004.1:63011-81683 GCA_964558005.1 uncultured Gammaproteobacteria bacterium
TGATTTTCGCTTCATCTATTTTACCGCAAGCAGGATTGTCGTTTAAATACAAAAGATATTCAATATTACCGGCAGGTCCTTTGATGGGCGAAAAGGTCAGCCCCGAAGGGATAAGCCCTAGTTTGCCAGCGAATTCAACCACTTTTTTTATTACCTCAAAATGCACATTTTTATCCTTTATAACCCCGCTTTTTGGCACATGTTCCCTGCCCGCCTCGAACTGTGGCTTTACAAGTACGACAAGCTCAATGTTTTCGATCGATATGAGTGCTTTTACGTTTTCCAGTATTTTAGTGATTGAAATAAACGAAACATCAATTGCAGCAAAGGAAGCAGGCTCTTCGTCCTCTGCATAAATATTTGCCGGAGCAGCGTTTCTTATGTTTGTCCGCTCAATCACCTTTACCCGTGGGTCATTTCGCAGCTTCCAGGCGAGCTGGCCATACCCCACATCAACCGCATATACCTTTTTTGCCCCGTTTTGCAGCATAAAATCAGTAAAACCGCCTGTTGATGCCCCGATATCAAGGCATATTTTACCTTTTACTTCAAGGTTAAACTCCTTAAATGCCTTCTCTATTTTAAACCCGCCCCGGCTTACGTATGGCATATGTTTTATTTCAAGGTCTATGCTGTCCGGCTTTACCTGTGTGCCGGATTTAGTTATGGTTTCGCCGTTAACCTTTACCTTGCCGGAAATAATTGCGCTCTGTGCCTGACTTTTTGTGTCGAAAAGGCCCTGTTCTACAAGGTAATTATCCAGTCTTTCCCTTTTTTTATTTGTTTGCTTGGGCTTCATCTTTATAAAATTCTTCATGTAATTGTTTGCTATGTTTAGGGTTTCTAAGTTCCTGCAATTTTTCCATTATTTTATGATTAAGTTTGCTTGCCCTGTCGCAGTTTGTGTTTGGCTGTAATGCCGGGCTGTCAAACCCGAACAAAATGTTATTAATGGAAAGTTCTCCCATTTCAAACAATAACTCAATCTGGAAAATATTATAGCCTATAATTGAATCAATGTTATCAAGCCTTGATTCGGTATAGACGTTTTGTGTCAGGATTACGTCAATAAAAGAGCCAATGCCCTCTTTAAGCCTTACCAGAGAGATTTCCCTGCTAAGTTTGGCGGCTTCGAGTTCAAGAAAAGTTGAGTCAATAAGCTGTCTTGCTGTAATAATATCAGAAAAAGATTTTACTATATTTTCTTCAATATCTCTTGACCTTATTGTATAAAGAAGCTCCTGCTCTCTTATTTCAGCTTTTCGTGCCTTTATTTCGGTATATCCCCGGAGTCCAAGGCTGGCAAGTCCGTTCCATTCAACAAAAAGCGTGAGTCTTTTTGCCGGGAATATTCCTATCTGAGTAGTACCCTGTTCAGCAAGTTGTCCAATCAGGTTAACTTCGGGAAAATAAATGGAATAGCCGGCGTTTTTTCTTTGCCTTGCTGCTTTTATGTCAAAACTGGCAGCAGCAAGATCGTCTCGCTTTTTAAAAGCTGCCTGCCTTGCTATATCCAGGTTAAAGCAGTCATAAAAAATTTTTCTTATTAAAAGATCATTGTCACAGGGCTCAAGCTGGATAAACACAGGTACTCCAAGTGTATTTGCAAGTTGTGCCTGAGCAAGCCTGTAAGCATTTTTTCTCCTTAGTAATCTTTGTATGGCGTTATCTCGATCTGCTTCTGCCCTGAGTACATCGAATTCAGTACCAACCCCCGCCGCTACTCTTTGCTGGTTTATCTGGAACTGTTCTTCTATTTGTTCAACGTTTTTTTGCAGGATTTCTATATCAATTTTTGCCCTTAATGCATTATAATAACTCCTTGATGCTTCCAGAAGGGCTTCATCTTTAGAAAATTCGAGTTCTTCCCTTGCTGACTTAAAATTATAAAAAGATTCTTTAAAATTAAAATACTCCCGTAAACTCAATCTCTGATTAAGAAAAAAATTCATCTCAAATGGAGTTTCGAGTACCTTAACAGGTTCAATGTCGCCTACAATAAAAACGCCTTGTGCTCTTGTAAGCAGGAAAGTGCTTGTTATATCAGGAAGAAAACCGGCAAATGACTGGTAAAATCTCCATTTGTCCCTTTGCTTTCTGGCGAGAAACAGTTTTATATCAAAATTTCTATTTAATGATATAGTCAGGGCTTCCTCAAGATTAATAGGTACTTCGCATTCAGTTGGGTCAAATATTATTTCCCCGCAAATATCGGGTTTTTTACATTTTTCAATTTCTGGTTTTTCTTTGGTTTTATTTCGTTGTTCAAGAAGTTCTTCAGGTAATTTTTCAAGAAATTCCGGGGAGGAATAATCAGGTATGTCTTTTTTATTCAGGTCTGCGGGTTGTTGCGGAATGTTTTCAGCACAAACCTGGCCTGTTAATAAAATAAAAAACAGGAGCAAAAATACCGGTATTTTTGATAATTTAAATATTGATTTTTGCATTAGATTAATATTTTTAGAAATTATTTTTGTTTAACTTTCTAAGGATTTCAGTAAAAAGCTCCATTTCATGTTCTGAGATATTAGCTTTTAGTCTTTCCTGAAAGGCCTTTGCAATAGGAATAAGCTTATTCGCAGTGTCTTTTCCGTCCTGTGTAAGGTAAACCCTGAATTTTCGTCGGTCTTTGTCATCCGCAATCCTTATAATGAAGTTTTTCTTTTCCAATAGGTCAAGTATTCTTGTTGTGGTTGGTTTGTCCTTCTCAAGGCTGTTTGCAATATCTTTCTGGCAGATGCCGTCTTCCTGGTGAAGTTTTGCCAGTACGCTCCACTGTTCTGTGGTAATGTTAAAGTCATTTGATTTAAATTCACGAAAGAGTGAATTTTTAATTTCCTGGACTGTTGTGCCGAGGAGGTGGTCGAGTGTTTCTTCGATTTTATACATAAAACTTGCTCCTTTTTTTTAATCTTATACAAAAAACGGTTATAGTTGCAATAGCAACTATAACCGTTTTGATTGATATTTTATTGTTTGGCTAAACTAGTCCGGTTGTATAAATTTTTCCACTTTAAGCAAAAGTTCCCGTACATTTATTGGTTTGGTTACATAATCAGCGCACCCGGCATTTTTTGAGGCTGTTTTATCGCATTCCATTGCCTGAGCGGAAACCACTATAACAGGAATCGGCAATGTACTCTGATTTGCCTTGAGTTGTTTAATAACTTCAATACCGTTAGTATCAGGCAATTTCAAATCAAGTAATATAAGTCCAATTTCGCTGTGGTTTTTTTCAGCGATATTAAGACCGTTTTTTCCTGTGGTGGCCTGCAGTATTTCAAAATTTTTAGCGATGAGTACATCGCTAACCAATTTTAAGTTTATTGGGTTATCTTCAATAATTAGAATTTTTTTCAATTTTGACTATACAGCGTAAACGCTGACCTGAGTCCTGGTACGTCTGTGTTTTTCAAACTTGACTTCACCGTCAACCAGGGCGAATAAAGTGCTGTCTCGTCCAATGCCAACGTTATTTCCAGGATGGAACCTTGTTCCTCTCTGGCGTACAAGTATATTACCGGCTACAACCTGTTGTCCACCGAATTTTTTTACTCCCAATCGCTTGGATTCACTATCCCGTCCGTTTTTTGTTGAACCTACACCCTTCTTATGTGCCATTAGGATTCACCACCTTTAGATATATCTATACTTTCTACCATTAATCTTGAAAATTTCTGCCTGTGGCCATTTTTTCTGCGATAGCCTTTTTTACGGTGCATTTTATAAACGATAACCTTTTTATCTTTATCGTTTTTTAAAATTTTCCCTTTAATTGTAGCACCTTTAACGTAAGGCTGGCCAACTTTGGAATCTTTACCGTCAACTATCATTACTACTTTATCAAGGTTTACGCTGTCGCCTTCGTTTGCTTCAAGAAGTTCTATATCAACGTATTTGCCTTCTTCAACTTTGTATTGTTTTCCGCCTGTTTCTACTATCGCTATCATAGTGTTCATCCTTTGTTTTCAGTGTGTATCTAAATATAACAGCATCAAAATTCCATGTCAATTTTCTAATAGAGATTTTATTATAATTGTTAAATTGATTAAGACTTTTGTACTTATTAATTTTATTGTTATTAATTTACTGTTAATGAGAATATTTCTTAACAAAACAATTGGAAGGCCTTGACAGAACCGCTCGGTGTAAATACAATTGATAGTGTCAAATCTTTATATTTATATTCTCGGGATATCTAAGGTAAGTTATTTAAGAGGTCAATCAGGATTTAATGGCAGAAATAGAATCCATAGAATCTTCAAATAAAACATCCGGAAAAAATGATGGTGCTGTTGTAAAGGTTAAAAAAGACGCAGCAGCTAAGACAATTGCCGGACAGGCAAATCCACAGGTGGATACATTTTTGTCTGCTGGTGGAAGCTTAGATGTTTTGCCGCCTGAAGAAGCATTTGATGATAAATTTGACGCTAAAAAATCTGCTACAGTTGATATTCATAAGCAAAAATCGGAAAGAGCCAGGGAAATATTAAACAGAAGGCTTATAAACCCGATTAATGATACCCAAACAAGGGTGAGGGAAACAACTAACGGTCTGATAAGTACTGTTGTTAATACAACAATACAAACAGCAACAGGTGTTACTTCAACAATAGGCAGGGCAATCAATAATACACTTATAAACCCGATGAATAACGCAAGATTAGCTGCGCAGGCGGCGTTAGCTGAATTTATGTCAAAGTTTATAAATATTACAGATAAAATCGCCGCTTTTGTCGGGGACAGGGAAAAAGATATCAGGGAAAGACTTTCCAGTACATTCATGAAGGTGGAAGAAAAAGTTTATGACCTTATGGAAAAGATAGACGCTTCATTTGAGCAAAAAGACCATCACAGGGAAAAGAAAACCCGTGACCAGGAAAAATATGACCCTGATGGAACCACAAGGATTGATAATAAATTAGCATAAAGAAATTAATTGACTGCTGGAGTTAAATCGGCTAAATAAAGGATTAACCGCAAATAATATTCAATGATAATTGATATTGTATGGTTTGGTCTTACTTAAAAACTTTATTATCTGTATTTGTGCTTGTTATATGCGTTAGCGCCGGACAAGCAAAAGCTGAGCATGTAAAGATTATTGTCTCGCCTGTGAATGTGCCGACAGGGCAGTCAAGTTACGGCATTTATCCGAATATTTCCGATTTTATGGTTGCAGATATAGTAAATGAGCTTAATAAAAACAGCAGGTTCTACGCCATAGGCTCAAATTCCGCCGAAAGCATGCTTATGTCGCAGGGGATGTACGAGGATTATAGGGATTTTTTGAAAAAATACAAGGACAGCAAGGTTATTGATTATAAAATGTGCGGAAATTTAACCCGCAGCCTTGGCATAGATAAGATGCTGCTTGTCTCAGCCGGATTTAGTTTTCAGGATATGATCCTTAAAAGACCTCTTTTGTATAAGCTTGGCTTTACCGAAGTTGAGCCGATAAAGTCTTTTTACAGGCTTAATATTGATACTGCTATGGTGGATACACAGACATGCCTTGTAGATTTTGAAAGGAGCTATAACAAAAACATCAGGACAGAAAGTTTTGAGGTCCCGACCAGTTCTTTGAACGATAACATAGTATCTTCGAAAAAAATTAAGGAGTTCTCCGCTGAAGTATCTTCTGATGTTAATTTAAATGTGCTTACTTCGACAAACCAGTCAGGCTTTGCCAGGGTCAAGAGCAATATAGTATCTACGACAAATATAAAGAAGGACTCCAGGGATGGCCTTAAGACCAGGGACGGTCACTCTTTTTCTACTAATAACAATTTTTTGAAAAATAAAAGGATTGAAAGCTTTAAGGATTGGGTTAAGGAAACAGTGGATACAAATCTTTAATTAAAAATATTCAAAAAATCCCTCTATTATAATTACAAAAAACTTTTTTGCTGATATAATAATTATTGCGGAACACTTTTTTAAGTGTTCTAAAACTATTGTCTGAGTATAAGGTTTTATAAATATATAGATGAAATTTAATTTTAAGTACATTAAAGAGCTTGCTGCTCCCGGGAGTTGGAGAAGAGGTTACGACTATTATAAAAAAGGCCAGTTGATTGACGCGCAGGTAAAGGGAAAAACAATTACAGCGTCAACAAAAGGCTCTTTTAAAGATAAATATGATGTAAAACTTAAATTCGCCGGAGGTAAACTAAAAGCAGAGTGCACATGCCCGCTCGAGGAAGAATGGTGCAAGCATGCCATATGCGTTGCGCTGGAAGGTGTCGAAAGAAACCTTTTTGAGCCGGCGGAAGAAATGCCTGAAGCAATAGAAAACCCGCAGGGGAATTACAAGTTCATACTTAACCTGCCGGAAAATGCTAAATTTATTGGCATACAGGTTATTGACAGGGATACTAACGATATAGTCAAAAATATTGAACAGCTGCTGAGGGTTGTTGTAGAGGCGCAAAAACAAAGTAAAGTCGCATTAGAGTTTAATGAAGCCCAGAGAAATGAATTTTCCCTGTTGCAGCACATATTTAAATTTGAAATGGTCAAGAAAAATATCATCTGGCATAATATCCCGCTTAACAGGGTTGATGCGATAATGCCATACCTTATGGGGGTAGAGGAAGTTATTGATAATGAAACAAAAAAACATCTTTTCTTTGAACCTGAGCCATGGAAACTGAAATTAAAGGTTAATGTTTCGCTGGTGGGTAACGTACTTCTTTCTTTACACTGGGAGAGGCCTGAGCCGGAAGATATTTTGCCGCTTGAAGAACTGCATTATGTAAATAAAAGCCTGAAATGGGCAAGATACAAAAACCGTATAGTACAGCTTGATACTCCTCTTTCCAAACTGCCTTCTTATATGACAAAATCTACTTTTACCGATATAAGAGACGCGGATGGAGGCAAGTTTGTTTATGAAGAAGTGCCAAAACTTAAAAATATCACAAACGTGGAAGTATTTGAAAAGCTGGAACAGCTTACACTCGAGCAAAGGCCGCCGGTCAATGTTTTGACTCTGGAAAAAACAGAGCGGGGTGGAATAAAAGGCACGCTCGGTTTTGAGTATGACGGAGTGTCCGTGCCATACGGGAAACTCGCCGAGAAAACCCCTTACGTGACTGTTAAGAAGCCTGATGAGGATTTGATTTACTGGGTCAAAAGAAATATCGGGCTCGAAGAAGCCGCATATAAAGAACTTCTGAGGGCAAGATTTACGCCGATGCAGACTAATAACCTTGTGCTTGAAGGCGATAACGCTATTGATTTCTATAACTACATGCTCCCGCAGGCAGCGGAAAAATGGAAAATAGTTGAAGCAGACGACCTGTCCGAGTTTAAGCTCACCAAAAGCCCGCTGAAAATAGTCGCTGATATTGATTTCTCGGAAACGTCGGACAGTTTTGAAATAGAGTTCTACGCAACGGTCGGCAGGGCAAAAATGGACTATGAAGCAGTTCAGCACTTTTTCCAGCTCGGCCAAAAGTATGTGTACCTTGAAGACAAGGGCAATATAGAAATACCATACACTAAAATGCTTCGTATCACCTCAGCTTTGAGTAATGTGGACGCTTATGAAATAGAGAAAAACAGGTACCGGGTGAAAACGTTCCGTGCCGGGATAGTGGGAGAGCTGGAAGAGCAGGAAATCACCCTGAAGATGAGCAAGAAGTTCAAGGACTTCTGGGGTAAGATCAGCAGCTTTAACGCAATGGAAGACATACCGCTGCCGCGTGCGCTCAAGGGTGAGCTGCGGGAGTACCAGGCCAAGGGCTATAACTGGTTGTGGTTCTTGTATTCATACGGCTTAAACGGCATACTGGCGGATGACATGGGTCTTGGTAAAACGGTACAGGCTCTAACTATGATGCAGAAAGCCAAGGAAAAAGACGGTAAAGCCCCGAACCTTGTAATATGCCCGACTTCGGTTGTGTTCAACTGGGAAAATGAAATCGAGAAATTTACCCCTAATCTAAACTATATTGCTATTATCGGCTCGGACAGAAAGCATTTGTTTAATAATATCCAGGATAATGACGTAATTATAACAAGCTATGCCCTGTTAAGGCGGGACATTGAAGAATATAAAAAGCATAACTTCAGGACGGTTATACTTGATGAGTCGCAAAATATAAAGAACCACGAATCACTAACAGCGCAGGCCTCAAAGCAGTTGAACGCCAGCCACCGCCTTGCGATGTCCGGTACGCCAATTGAAAATCGCCTGTCAGAATTATGGTCAGTGTTTGACTTCCTGATGCCCGGTTTTATGTATGATTTGAGTGAGTTTAATTACAGGTATGCTTTGCCTATACAGGACAAGGGCGATAAAACAGTTGAATTCCGCCTCAAAAAGCAGGTTTATCCGTTCATTCTGAGACGGATGAAGCGCGATATAGCAAAAGACCTGCCGCCCAAGATTGAAAGCGTTGCATTCTGCCAGATGACCGCTGACCAGCGGGATATGTACCTTGACGTACTGGACAGCACACGACAGGAAATATTCGGCAAGATAAACGAAGAAGGGTTCGAAAAGAGCAAGATGTCTGTATTTGCGGCACTACTGCGGCTGCGGCAGATATGCAACCACCCACGCTTATTCGACAAGGAAGGACAGTATAACGTCAATGAATCCGGCAAGTTTGAGCATCTCAAGGAAATGCTCGAGGAAATCATCAGCGAAGGCCATCGGATACTGCTTTTCAGCCAGTTTGTACAGATGCTCGACATAGTAAAAGAATGGTTTAACCAGCAGGGCATAAAATACTGCTACCTGACTGGGGCAACAAAGGAGCGCAAGGAGGAAGTTGACCGCTTTAACAATGATGATTCGATTCCGGTGTTCCTCGTTAGCTTAAAAGCTGGCGGTACGGGACTTAACCTGACCGGCGCCGATTATGTAATCCATTACGACCCTTGGTGGAACCCGGCTGTAGAAGATCAGGCCACCGACAGGGCTCACAGGATAGGTCAGACAAGGAACGTATTCGTGTATCGCTTTATCACAAAGGGTTCCGTAGAAGAAAAAATTATGAAGCTCAAGGAGCGCAAGCGCAGCCTTGTGGATTCCGTGATATCAGTCGAGCGCAATATTGGCAAGACGCTGACATACGAAGACATTAAGGACATATTGTCTGTGGATTAATTATTGGATTTTAAGTTGAGGCGAACTTGTACTAGGAATGTTTATCAATGTTATGTTTTCATTGATTTTGATAAAATTTACTAATAATTTTTTATAAAAAATTTGCATTTTAGTTAAAAAAATATTTAAAATAAATAAGTAAAAATATGGAGTAGGGGATCATGAGTGTTAAAAAGTATTTCAGGAGATTTTTACTGGGTTTTATTTTATTTCTTTATGTAAGCCCGGCTTATGCCGGGGAAGTAAAATTTGTCCAGCTTACAGACGTGCATTATACGGACAAAAACAGCAGTTACGCAGGCAGGATGCTTGAGCAGTCCGGTGAGCTTCTTAAAGATGCGGTTAAGAAAGTTAATACGATAACTAACCTTGATTTTGTTGTGCTTACCGGGGATTTGATTAATACGCCGGATAAAGAACTGGTCAAAAATTTTGGGGAAATGGCAAATAAGCTTGATACAGAATGGTACTGGACAATCGGCAACCATGACGTGGGTCTGCTTTTTGGGAAGGACGACTTTGTCAGCGCAATGAACGAGGTTGCCACACATAAGGTAGAAAAGTCATATTACAGCTTTGTAAAGGATGATTTTGTTTTCATCTGTATGGGCGGCGCAATAGACAGGCTGCCCACGGCGCATGCGGAGTTTTTGCCGGAAGAGTTGGAATGGCTCGATGCGCAGCTGGAAAAGTATAAGGACAAATATGCCGTTATATTCCAGCATTTCCCGCTGTTAGAACCGTTTCAGTCCAAAACACACTATATCATTAACGCAAAACAGTATTATGAAGTCATCGACCGGCACGACAACGTTATAGCGGTTGTGACAGGCCATTATCATGCGGCGGAAATAAACAGGAGAAACAATGTCCTGCACGTTTCCTCGCCCGCACTTGTGCAGTACCCGAACGCATTTCGGCTAATCACCATTTCAACGGTTGATGAGGGTGTGAGGTTTGATTTTGAGTTTATAACGAGCGGGCTGGAAGATGTAAGAAAACAGAGCGAAGAGCTGACCCGTTCCTCCAGAATGAACGAAGGCAGCAGTGCTGACAGGGACACGACCATTATTTTAAAACGAGAAGCTCCTGTATCTTTTTAACCCTGCTCTCCCACGTGTGGTCTGCGAGGGTTATGGCCTGTGCCTGCTGTGCTTTATGTTCTCGTTCTTCGTCGTTTTTAAGGTAATAGCTGATTAAGTCCTCTATGTTTGCGTGGTTTGTGTTTTTGTAATATCCGAAATTATCGCCGAAACTCTCTTTAATAGTTGTTACCTCGTCAGAAATAACAAAAGAGCCGACGGATGAGGCGTTTAAAACCCTTTCATGCAGCCCTCTGCAAAGCTGGTGCGGGTGGACGTGGAGGACGATTTTGGATTTGTTAATAATATCAATGCTTTCCATTAAGTCGGCTGTGCCCATGTATTCGACGCTGCCTTCAACGTGTTTTTCCCATAGCTTTGAGCCCCAGACTTTTACGTTAAAGTTTTTAAGTTTTTTAATCAGGTCTACACGTTTTTTGTGGGTCACCGCATAGCACAGCGTATGGAAGAGGTTGTGGAACAGCGGTAGGTCAAGGTTCAGGCCGTAGTTTTTTTTGAATAGCTGGTAAATTTCCCAGAAGGACTGCTCCGGATGCTCCATTGCGTAATTATATATTGTCATTACTGTGTTATATACCTGCGGGTTTGTCTTTTCTTTCAGGTCGGTGAGTACTTTTTCATAGTCCCGTATCGAGGATAGGAACACTATATCGTATTCTTTATCGAGGTTTTTGGGTTCCCAGAGTCCCGGGTCAACGCCGTGAGGCATATAGATGTAGTTTGTGCCGGGAAGGTAGTGCTTTATGGGTTCTTCATCGCAGGGGGTTACGCTGAAGAGGACAAAGTTCGGGTAGTCTTTAAACTGTTGGACGACGTTGAGGTTCTGGTAAAATATGGAGTCCACGTTCCACATTATGTTGGTGATACCCATGTCAAGCATTTGCTGCCAGGCTTCGTAGCCAAAAACATTGAAGCCGATTGACAAAATCGGTACCTGGTTTCTGTTAAAGTAGTTAATATTATTATCTGCCGGGAAGCCGCATTTTTTAAAAGCGTTTAGGATTCCGACGTTAAAACTGGCCAGGATGTTATACATCCCGCCTTTATACTGGCCGTCGCCGTGCACTCCAACGAATAGTTTGTCCATAAAACCTCCTTAATAAATTATTGTAATGTATTAATTTTTTTAAGGCAGAATGTTAAAAAGCTTTAAATAAAAATATTCCTTTGTATAATTACAATTAGGTAATAAAAAAGAGAGTAAAGCACAGGGATGTTAGTTAGCGGGCAGAATTATGAACAGAGCCAGCCAGGGTTTGCCGGGACAAGAGTTTTATATACTGTTATCAGGGAAAGCATGGACTATCCTACTCCAAAGCTTTTAAAATTTACTGATGCGTTACAGGACACATTTGACGCAAGAATAACAGAAGACGGCAGAGGTTTTGTCAGGCGGAATAACAGGAAAGCTGTGGATTATACAAGAAGAGACGGGATGGGCGTTGATGTTGCGGTATCTGCAAGACAAACTTCATTTGGGCAGCCTGATGTTTACATTAAAGTTACTGGCAGGGACAGTATAAAAGAATACCCTGTAACAAAACAGCAGATGAAGGCTGTTATTGATGATGCCAAAAAAGCAGACCCGGAATATGTATTTGTTAAAATCATAAATTATACTGTAGATAACTTCAGACAGGAATTTATAAAAGAAAATAGTCTTTCGGCCAAGGTCAAAAGAGGTATTGGGAAATTTTTAGATAATATATGGCCGTTTGGAAAGAAAAAAGTCGCATAACTGACTTTAATCAAGCACAGGCGGCGGGGGGAGGGTATTGCGGTTTTCGTAATAATCAGCAGGCGGTTTTGTTTTCGTCGGATGGCCTTTATTGCCGGAAAACGCATCTTTTCCTGCTCTGTAGACACTGATTGAAACTATTTTTATACCCTTTACGGTTTTTTTCGTCAGAAACCATCCGCCTTTCAGTGTGTATTTGGTGACGTAGTACACTGTTTTTGCGGTAAATTCTATTGTTTTGTCGGCTATTTTTGAAGCTGTGCCTGCGCTGGCGGTTTTCGGGCAGAGGAGGACAACGCAAATAACCGTCAATAAAATGTATTTTTTTATCATGTTCATACAATAATTATGAATTTATTTTGCGGAAGCTGTCAAATTGTAATATTGAGATTTGTAAATTTTTAAAATTATTGGCAATTTTTATTTTTCAGGTGGATTTAAAACAGAGACTAATAAAATCGAGGTTTTAGAAAGAAAGGAAGTAAAAAAATGCAGGTAACAGGTTTAGGATTTCAAAGAAACATAGCCTTCAGGGCGCAGCAAGAAAGACAAGACCCAAGTCAGCCGGGAGTTCAAATACCTACACAGAGTGATAACTTTGCGGATGTATTTGTTCTGGGCGGAAGAAATGCATTTAGCAGACCGACTCCTCAGGGTGCGGAATTAATCAGAACGATTCAGGATGCTGAAGGTGATAGTCAGTAGCCTGCTCAAAATTATAAGCGGCCCTCAACATAAGTTCTTCTGATAATACAGGCCCTAACAGCTGCATACCTATTGGCAGTCCTTTGGAGTCAAACCCGCACGGCACGCTGATGCCCGGCAGACCGGAGAGGTTCGCCATGAGTGTGCAGATATCCATAAGGTACATGCTCAGAGGGTCATCGGTCTTTGAGCCGATCTCAAACGCAGTGGTCGGGCAAACGGGCGATAATAATAAATCCACCTGCTCGAATGCTTTGTCAAAATCTTTCTTTATTAAAGCCCTGACCTGCTGGGCTTTTTTGTAATAAGCGTCGTAATATCCCGAGCTGAGTGCGTATGTGCCTAGCATAATGCGGCGTTTTACTTCGTCGCCGAAACCTTCTGCCCTTGTTTTTGTGTACATTTCAAGCAGGGTATCAGCTTGTGGTGTCCTGTATCCAAACTTTACTCCGTCAAAGCGTGCAAGGTTTGAGCTGGCTTCTGCTGTGGCGATAACATAATATACAGAAATGGCGTATTTTGTGTGAGGGAGTGAGATTTCCTCTATATTGGCACCGAGGCTCTCATATACCTTTATTGCTTCATTAACAGCGGCCTTTACCTCCAGGTTCACGCCGTCACCGAGCATTTCCGAGATAACGCCTATCCGCAGTCCTTTAATGTCTTGTTTTATAGAAGCTGTATAATCAGGTATAGGCTGGTTTATTGAGGTGGAGTCCATCGGGTCGTGCCCGCTGATAGCCTGCAGGGTGAGCGCAACGTCCTCGACACACCTGCCGAAAGGCCCTATCTGGTCGAGGCTGCTGGCAAACGCTATCAGGCCGAATCTTGATACCCTGCCGTAAGTCGGCTTCATCCCGACCACGCCGCAAAAGCTGGCAGGAAGCCTTATGCTGCCGCCTGTGTCAGAGCCCAGCGCAAGCACAGACTCGCCGGAGGCCACCGCTACCGCTGAGCCTCCTGAACTGCCGCCCGGTACATAGTCAGGCTGCCAGGGGTTTTTTGCGATACCGAATGCGCTGTTTTCTGTTGAGCTGCCCATGGCGAACTCGTCCAGATTAGCTTTACCGATTATCGGGATGAGGTTTTCATGGAGTTTTTTTACTATCGTAGCATCGTATGGCGGAACAAAACCTTTTAAAATCTTGCTGGCGGCGGTGGTTTCCGTGCCTTTTACGCACATGTTGTCCTTTATCGCCAGCGGTATGCCGGCCAGCGGCGGCAGGTCAGCGTTTATGCCTATCCTTTCATCAACCTCTTTCGCTGTTTTGTAGGCCAGGTCTTTAGTTAGTGAGATAAAGCCGTTCAGGTTTTCGTCTACAAGTTCTATTCTTTTATATGATTCATCAAGGATTTCTTTTGCTGAAATTTCCTTTGACAATAAGGCTTTTCTTAATTCTGTAGCTGTTTTATAACAAAGCATTCGGGTTCTCCTGCATAAATTCCATTTTTGTTTCGTATTTTTCTTCTAATATTTTCCCATAATCGATTACGGGTTTTTTATAATCATCTTTTGCCAGTTCTTTCCTTACGAACACCGCACTTATAGGCCCTTCAAACACTATTTTCCAGTCTTTTGACTCTTTTAGTGCATTGTATGTCTTTTTTTCATTTTTTGATGATTTTGCGGCTATTATTATGTCGGTGTGGTATATTTTAAGGACTTTATCCCAGTATATGCCTTTTTCCGGTTTATTGCTGTGGCTTATAAGCATGGACACCAGATAAAAAGTTTCTTCGGGGTAAACTTCCTCAAAACGTCCGTCCAGTGCTATATGGCAATCAGGGTATAGCTTCCAGGCAATGTAGCTGCCCCAGTGGAATACAGAAAGCACGTTACCCTTTATATTATTCTGCCGGATGAATTCAACGGAGCATACCGGGAATTTATTCAGCGGAACGGTTACAAGTATGGGGTTAAATACCATTAATAATATGCCGGCTCCTATTATAATAAAATATAAAGCAGCATCCTTGGCAACATTAAGTAGTCGGGGGATTTTTTCGCCAAAAATGGCATAAAAGTCGTGGTATAAAAAGCAGGCGGCAGAAATAACAAAGAATGCCTGGTGTTTAATGTGGTTTAAGGCTAAATACAGGGTTATGCCGAGTAGTAAGAATTTGACTTTATCGACCTGTTCAAACGATGGCCGTTTTTTTATAAAGTAAAAAATTACGCTTGTAAAATAAATTAAAAGCGTAATTTTTAGCGCATACCAGCTCCACCAGGACGCAAACAGGTCGGTTTTCATCCATTCGGTAATGATGTTGCTCCTGTCCATTGTAGTGGCGTAAAAAATATACTGTAAATACTTGAAGCCGTAGGGGTTAATCAGTGTAACCAGTGCTGTCGGCAGCATAGCAATAAAATACTGTTTATAAGGCTTTTTGTTCAGGAATTCGCCGAGCCCGTAAATAAAAAGCAGTCCCAGCCCGGCAACAAAGCCGCCGTGCAGGTTTGCCCAGATAACTATTGTAACGGGCAGTATCCATAAAAGGCGGGTTTCTCCAAGTCTTACTCTTTCCAGTGTGTATATCCACAGCGTAAACAGCGTAAACGTAAATAGCTGGCACCGTACAGTATGGCCTATGCCGAAAAATGTTGCCAGTATAATAAGAAAATAGAATAAAATGTTTCTATGTGTATCGGGTTTTGGGTTATGGAGTTCAATTATTCTGGAGATAAGCCACATAATAGAGAACATAAGTGCAATTTTCAGCGCAATCAGTCCCATATCTCCGAATGTATCGGCTAAATACCAGAAGATTACGCCGGAGCCCCATTCGTGGTCAATCCATTGTTTAGTGAGGGTGTATGAGAAAATATCGTTTGGCAGGACGCTGCCTGTTTGCAGAAACATTTTGCCTGCAGCTATCCTTGCCCAGAAGTCGTAGTCCGCATCGTTGAATTTTACCGCATAGACCCAGCACAGTATAAAAAGTGAGGGGTAGAATAAATATTTTCTCAGCAAAAATTGTTTCCTCTCCAAGTGTTACATGTTTAATATACCTCAAACAAGTGGTACTATTAAGATAGCAAACGTAGTGACGGAGAAAAGGAATATGATGAAAAAATATAGTGTAGGAGTTGATTTAGGCGGTACAAAGATATTATCCGCGGTTGTGAACACAGAAAACGGGGAAATTATCGCCTCGTCCAAAAAAAAGACAGCCCAGAACGGTGAGGGAATAACAGAAAAAATAATTGAATCAATTGAAAAAGCACTCTCGGAAGCAAAAATATCACTATCAGAAGTGTCTTCAATTGGAATAGGCGCAGCAGGGCAGGTCGACAGGACAAACGGAGTCCTCGTTTGCGCGCCAAATCTCGGGTGTGAAAATATAGAATTGAGAAAAATACTCGAAAGTAGTTTTAAAGTTCCTGTTTTTGTCGGTAATGATGTCGAAGTCGCTACAATAGGCGAAATCACTTTTGGCAGCGGGGTAGGGTATAAAAATCTTGTATGTATTTTTGTTGGCACAGGCGTGGGTTCAGGTATTGTGTGCAACGGCAAAATATACAGCGGCGCAACCGGTACAGCCGGAGAAATAGGTCATATCATAGTGGCTTCCGGCGGTAGGCAGTGCGGCTGCGGTGAACATGGATGCCTTGAGGCATACGCATCAAGAACTGCTATAGAAAAGAAAATACTCGGTGCACTGAAAAAAGGGCATAAATCTGTTATAAGCGATTTAATGGCTGAAAGCGGCAGGATAAAGTCCAGCTATATAAGAAGGGCGCTTGAGCTTAACGACGAAATAGTGTTCAATGCGGTGACGCAGGCGGCAGAGTATCTCAGCAGCGGTATAGCCTCGGTCATAAACTTTTATAACCCGGAATTAATTATCATGGGCGGTGGGCTCATAGAGGCCGTGGACTTTTTCTATGACATGACTGTTAAAAAAGCGCATGCAAAGTCGCTGGCTATACCCTCAGGCGGCACAACCATTACACGCACAAAGCTCAAGGACTATTCGGGCGTTGTGGGAGCGGCTTTGCTTGAAAAGTATTATCAGACAGCAGAGCCGGTGCGTTGATTTTTAGGAGAAAGTTAGATATTCTGCTGTTATGAAAAAATTTTACATTACCACCGCCATAGACTATGTTAATGCCCCGCCGCATATCGGCCACGCATACGAAAAAATCGCCACCGACGTTATCGCAAGGCACTATCGCCAGCGGGGAATTCCGGTGTTTTTCCTGACCGGGACAGACGAACATGGCATTAAAATACAGAAAACCGCTAATGAAAAAGGCATTACTCCTCAGGAATTCTGTGATGAAACCGCGGGGAAGTTTAAAGATGCCTGGAAGTTTCTGGACGTTAAATACGACAGGTTTATAAGGACAACCGAGCCTGAGCATGGACAGGCAGTGCAGGAGATATTTAAAAAACTCCTTGAAAAAGGTGATATTTATAAAGCGTCATACACAGGGCTTTACTGCACAGGATGCGAGTGCTTTTTGAACCCGAGAGAGTTGGAAGAAGGCGGGCTTTGCCCGGACCATAAGACCAAACCGCAGGAAATAAAAGAAGAAAATTATTTTTTTAAACTTACAAAGTATAAAGACAAAATAGAAGAGCATATAAAAAATAATAAACGTTTTGTACTGCCGGAGTATCGGGCTAATGAAGTTTTGAACCAGCTTAAGGACGTTGAGGATATCAGCGTGTCACGAGCAAAAGACGCTGTGAGCTGGGGTGTGCCCGTACCCGGGGATAACAGCCAGATAATTTATGTGTGGATAGATGCTTTATCGAACTATATAACAGGGGTTGGATACCCGGATTTGAACGAATTCTGGCCGGCGGATGTGCATATGATAGGCAAGGATATATTAAAATTCCACGCTATTTACTGGCCGGCGATACTTATGGCATTGGATTTGCCGCTGCCGGAAACAATTTATGCGCATGGCTGGATAACGGTTGACCAGTCCAAGATGAGCAAGTCGCTGGGCAATGTAATCGCTCCAAAAGCTATCATTGACGCTTATGAGCTGGAAAACCCCGATCCCTTCAGATATTTTATGATGACCACTACGCCGTTCGGCAGGGATGGGAATTATAGTGATGAGGATTTTAAGGCTAAGGTCAATGCGGATTTGGCTAATAACCTGGGGAATTTGCTAAATCGGTCTTTGAGTATGCTTGTGAAGTATTTTGACGGGGAAATTATCTGTCAGGACAACGAAAATGAACTTTCTGCGCTGGCGGGGGAAACAAGGCAAAAGGTTATAGATAAATTCAACAACTTTGAACTGTCAGAAGCGGCCGAAGCTGTTATTAACCTTGTTGATAAAGCCAATAAATACATCAATGAACAAGCACCATGGACATTACACAAAGAAGGTAAAACTGTTGAATGCGCACAGGTTTTGTACAATGTTTTGGAAACATTGCGTCACGTCAGCATTATGATATCGCCGTTTACTCCGAATATTGCGCAGGCTATGTGGGAACAGATGTCCTTAGAGGGCAATGTTGCGGATGTTTTGCTTGACGATTTGCAGTGGGGCGGGCTAAAACAGGGCAAAATAGCATCCAAAGACACAGTAAAGCCTGTATTCCTGCGGCTCGAGTCAGAACTCGCCGGGGATAAGAAAAAGAAGTAATTTAATAAAATATTAATTTTTGTAAAAAAAAATTAAAATATTTGAATTAAATGAGCAGCCTTATAAGGTAAATATACTTTATATATAAATACCTATAAAGGAGAGAGAAAATGTTTTCATTTGGTCTTAATAATGTTGGTGATTTTTCAACAAGTATGATGGCATATGATATGGCAAAAGCTAATTCCAGAAATACACTGGGACAAATAGCCAATTCCGGATTTTTCGGTTCGGGTCGGAATAATAAAACAAGTTTTTACAGTGTACCTAATTATAATGTTCCAAGTACAAATAACCTTACCAAGTCACTTGGTTTTGACAGTAATTTAATATATAACGTAAGTTGCTACCTATAAAATTTTATCAGGAACAAAATTAAATTTTAAAA
>CAZLCO010000005.1:0-13052 GCA_964558005.1 uncultured Gammaproteobacteria bacterium
GTGTAACCATAATCTTTAATTGGTTGAAAAGTTAGATAAGAACCATTAAGTTGTGTCATGTCGTTCTCCTTAAATTTTGTTTATCTAATAATTATATATAAATTAATGCCTATTTATATAAAGATAAATTTTTTATTAAAATTGCTAAAAGTTTTGAGATCTCCCTGCACAAAGTTACAAAACTTAAAACATTAAAAAAACATTAAGAAGCTATCTGGTTAAAAATTAGGGGCTGGTCAAAGCCCGACCTGATAAATTATTCCAGTAAAAATCTTTTAACCGCTTTTTCATCTGATTTTAGTTTTTTAAGGAGAAGTACCGTTAATTCTTTATGCTCGATAAGGCATTCTGCTACAAGGTCAAGCTCGGCATCAGTGATGTTGTTTAAAAGGCGGTCAATTATTTTTTCAGCTTTTTCAAGGTGTTTTTTTTCTTCCGGGGAAAGTGATTGTTTTTCTCGAGGTTCGCCTTCGCCCGTCGTAATCCATTTAAAACTGTATAGATTTTCAGGAAAAGCTTCAAGTATTTTTTCCGCCAAGCTGTACGGAAAATTTACTTGCTTGCCTGATTCAATACTGTTAATCCTGCTGGGCTTTTCTCCCAAAAGAGCAGCAAATTTTTGCTGACTCAGGCCGGTCTGTTTTCTAATGTATTTAAGCCTTTCGGCGGGACTCATCAATAAATTTTTCATTTTGCGGAAAAAACCCTTGACAAAAAGTAAATTATACTTTAAAATAGAATAAAATACTTAATATGTCAAGAAAAAATTTTTTGCTGCTAAAAGAGCAGCGCACATGTTCTAGTGCCTAGCGGAATGGCTCGGCGGTATCTTTTCTGTATATATAAGAGTTGGAGAACAAGGAAGAGATCAACAGGGGGTTTTTCACATGCTCAAATGCTGCGGCAGGCTTATAAAGCCTAAAAGATTTACTTATACTGATGAAGACGGTTTAAAAGTTGTACGGGTGGGGTTTTGTTCAAACCATAAATGCGGGATACCGGTTATTGAAATCGAGGGGCTGAGCCTTTTTGGCCGGGTGAAAAAACAGACGCTCCGTGGAAAGCGGGCGAAAAATTACCTTGAGGCAAACAGAGCAAAGTTTGTCGAGGAAAAACGCTACCGCCAGTACCGGGAAAATACCGCAAAGGGCTTTCATTACAGCACATCGTACTGGGATTTAAAAGAAAACAAAATCAAGGTTGAACAAAGAGAGCTCGCCACTGACCGGCTCATTAAGCGGGAGACGCTGGAGCTGAAGCTGCGGGATGCGGGCTGAGATAAAGTGTCTATGGGGTTTTACTTGCTGCCGGCTTGCTTTATCTCATACATTGCCTGGTCTGCTTCTAAAATCAGTTCATCAACGGATTTTTTACTTTCGGGGCCAATGGTTGTATAACCCAGGCTCAACGATACTTTATAAGGCAGGTTGCCGGCATTATTAAAGTTTTCAAATTTATTATTTATACGGTCAATTACAATATATACTTTTTCTTTCGGACATTCGGCCAGAAGGATTATAAATTCGTCTCCGCCGATTCTTGCTACTATATCCGAAGTTCGTATGGATTCCTGTAAGATTCTTGCGGCACTTATTATGGCATTATCGCCTTCTTTATGTCCAAAGTTGTCGTTGATTTGTTTCAGGCCGTTCAGGTCAGCAAAAAGCAAAACCCCGGGCTTTGATGCCCTTTTCATTGCGCTCAGGGTTTTTTCCGCTAAAGAATTAAACCCTCTCCTGTTGTATGTATGGGTCAGTTCATCGAGCAGGGCGTGGCTTCTGATAATACTAATCAGTTTATGACGTTCTATCGAATACCTTATGGAGCGGGCAAGGGTATTTCCGTTAAGTTCGTTTTTCAGGAGATAATCCTGGTAGCCTCCCTGCAGAGCTTTGACTGCTACGTTTATGTTTTCTGAGCCGGTTAACAGGATAATAGGGAAGTCTGTTGTATATTTATTAAAGTTTTCTATTATTTTTACAGGCGCATTGCTTATTAAATCAAGGTCCAGCACTATTACGTCAGGTAAATTATATAACAGGTAAGTATCTGCATCAAAAAAACTTGTTGTAACTGATATTTCAATATCAAAGTTTAAAAGAGGTGTTTTATCGAAAGCTTTTAATTCCTCTTTAAATTTTTTAATATCAGAGTCGTTTTTCTGGATTAACAGTAGTTTTAATGCATCTTTTGGCATTTTTTTATTTTATCATAATAACTGCTTCGTTGGAATGTTAAGGCAATAAAAAAACCGCATTGCTAAACGGTAAAAATTTCGGGGGCAATTTTTCGGGTTCACGTGTTTTGTGTATTTATTGGAAAAAACATAAGGACAGGAGAACCGAAAAAATGACGATGAATAGCGTGAGCCCGAGTTTTCAGGGGACAATCATAGCCAGGAAAAGCGTACTGCAAGGTTGCGGCGTGTTTGTAAAAAATTCAGGCGCATATAAGCAGGGAGCATTAGAAAAAGGGAGAAACCCTTTGATGTATCTTCAGTATGATAATAATACACAGGCACAGGCAGAAAAAAATGTGCTTGATGCGTTAGGGGACAAATTTCACATTTATAACAGAGATCAATATCTAACGATTGAGCAAATGAGAAAAAAAGCTAAGATATTATAATAAATGGCGGCTAAGCCGCATTCTTATATCGATGCCGGAAGCCAAAAGCCGGCAAGGGGATTCGAACCCCTGACCTGCGGTTTACGAAACCGCTGCTCTACCAACTGAGCTATGCCGGCTTGTTTAAAATATATTTACTACAACCAAACACAGGGCGTGTTGTTTGCGCCCTATACTCATTATCTTACCATCCTTTTCATTTTTTTATGTCGGGCATATTAAACGGGATAACAAAAAGTTTATTCCTTATTTATGCCCGGCATTTTTTCTTCTCCTACCGGCAATCGCACCGCCTAAACCTAAGAGGCCAAGCACGAGCGATGAGGGTTCGGGGATGGGAGCAACACCCTGATATTCTACAACATAACCAGCGGTAGAACCATAATTATGGGTGAAAGGGGCGTCATTCCATGTTTTGCCGTCTGAATTCGTTGTTGACCAAAAGGATAAAGCATCTTCTCCCCCAACATCATTTGGTTCTCCGGTATTCCAGTTAGTATAATTCCAGACTTCTCCTGTTACCCATGACCACTCTTCGTTTGGTTCGCCAGTCCCGGGGGGCTGAAAACCTCCAAGCCACTTGTTGTTAATTGCGGACAGGAAGGTGTTTGTTAGAAACTGGTTTTCTTCAGCAGAAGTAATAGTGGCAAGGTGACCTTGAAGTCCCAGGTAGGTCATATTTTCAGCTTCTGTTTTTGCATCGTACCAGTTTATTTGTTTATTGATAATTTCATAATAATGTCCATTTCCTGACCATTGCACTACTGCCGCCTGTGTTGAACTGCCTGCAAGCAACAGTCCTGCAAATAGCGAAATAAGTATTTTTTTCATAAACTCCTGTCCCCATGATTAAAAATTTTACTTTTTAAAAAATAGTACAAATAAGATTTGAATGCAAATTACAAAAACCGTCATTACAATTACGGTTTTTCGCCGGCGGGTTATTTAACCCGTTCGCTTTACTTTAATATAGGAAATAAAATTATGGTTAGAAAGTTAAATGAACAACAAGAAAGATTTTGTGAAAATGTTTTTAAAGGTTGCGCTCCTAAAGAGGCTGCTATCAAAGCAGGGTATTTGGAATCAACCGCAGAAAAGGCCTGGAAATGGAAAAAAATACTAAAATTCAAAAAATATATAGAATACCTTGAAGTTCATGGCGGATATCCCCCTGAATATTACATCAGAGATATTGAGGAATGCATGGCTTTAGCCAGGCAAGGGAAAACTGCTATATCTAATTCGCTTTTGCGCGCTGTTATTTTAAAAGGCAAAGCATTTGGCTATGACAAAACAATATATTCTCAGGCACTGGAAGAAGTAAAAACACAGGAGCAAATAAAACCGGAACCTGAAAAAAAAAAGCCTTTGTTCGAGAGGATAGAGGAATATAAAAAAACCATGCCTGAAAAAGACGCGATATACAGGGCAACAATAGAGGAAAACCCTTTTATTACGCTTACTCCAACAAAAAAGCAAAAGGAGTTCCTCCTTTCCGCTAAAAGGGAAATACTTTATGGCGGGGCGGCGGGCGGCGGCAAGTCGGCGGCAATGCTTATGGCGGCGCTGATGTATGTGGAAGTTCCAAATTACAAGGCGCTGCTGTTACGCAGGACATATTCCCAGCTGAATTTACCCTGCGCCCTTATGGATATGGCGCACCAGTGGCTGGACGGCACAGAAGCAAAATGGTGCGCACAGCAAAAACAGTGGGAATTTCCGTCCGGGGCGACTTTAAACTTTGGTTATCTGGACACAGACCGGGATAAATACCGCTATCAGGGAGCGGCTTTTCATTTTATAGGTTTTGACGAACTGACACAGTTTACGGAAAAGCAGTACATATACTTGTTTTCACGCAGCAGGAAGTCTATGACAACAGAAACGCCGCTGAGGTTTCGCGCGGCCTCTAACCCCGGAGGCGTTGGCCATGAGTGGGTCAAAAGGAGGTTTTTTGATGAAAAGGCCGCAGAAAGGCGGTTTATATCCGCTAAGGCAGGGGATAACCCATATCTTGATAAAAAGGAATACGAGAAAAACCTTAACGAGCTTGACCCGGTAACAAGAAAGCAGCTCCGGGACGGCGACTGGGAGATTATGCCTTCCGGGAATTTCTTTTCCCGGGAACGTTTCGGTTTCGCCGACGACTTCCCGGCAAAAGCCAGGACTGTACGTTACTGGGATATGGCGGCGTCCGAAAAAATGGAGGCTGACTTTACAGTCGGGGTCAGGATGTGCGCACTCGACGGGCAGTACTGGGTAGTTGACGTTATACGCCAGAAATTATCGCCCGCCGGGGTTGAAAAGCTTGTCAGGCAAACAGCGGAATTAGACGGCCTTGCCGTGGAAATTTTTATGGAGCAGGAGCCGGGGAGTTCCGGTCTGAACAATATAAGCCATTATGCCCGTAATATCCTTGCGGGGTTTGCGTTTAAAGGGGTAAAATCTGATAAAAACAAAGCCGCCCGGGCAAAACCTTTCGCCGCCGCAGTCGAGAACAATAATGTGCGGCTGCTCAGGGGCAGCTGGAACAGGGCGTTCATTGACGAGTGCGTTATTTTCCCGCAGGACGGCTATCATGACGACCAGGTCGATGCGGCGGCCGGGGCGTTCGGGATGCTCAACCAGTGCGGCGCCCCCGCTGATATTTCCACGGTCAAGGTTGACAGGTCTTCGAGGGTGACCGAGGGGTACTGAATGTGCGGTACGCGGTGCTCACCCTACATTATAATGGTGCTAAAATAGCTTACCCTGCACAGGATCGTTGTCATAAACTATAGTATTTTTATTATGAACGCCTTAATTCCTTAAAAATAGGCGCACAGCCGCCATCTCTTTTTAGTTGTTGTAAACGTTGTTTCAATTTCGGAATTTCCGGTGAGTCAGGGTTGGTGCTTTTTAAGTTTTCTAACCTTCTATAAACAGCCATTGAGTCTTCTGTTACAATAGGCATTCGATAACATTCAACCCCTTCTCTAATAGGTATAATATCAGCCATAAATCCCTCCTAAAACAAATTTAAAATTTACTCCTAACCTTATGTATTAATATAAAAACAACTTTTGGTTAAAAATTGACAGAACATTAAAAAATCCTTGTTTTTTTATGACCTGGCTAAAAAGTTTGTTATAATTTAATATTACTAAGGTACTATTCTGGGTTAGACTACTATGGTTTTTGAAGTATTAAAAAATTTTTTTATAACTAAATGCGCTCCGAAGGGCAAGTGCTGTTTTTGCCTTGAGCGGAATCCTTCCAAACTGATTAAAATTGAGCAAACCGGAAAGTATATTTGCAAACGTTGTCAAAATGAAGTGCAAAAGCAAAAAACAAAAACAGCCGTTTAGTCAGGCTGCGCCGAATATTTAATAAATTCGATTTCCCTGTTTATATGTTCGCGGAATTCCCTTGCAACCGGGTCTTCTGGTATAGGAGCTTTTTGGGCATTCCTGCCTTCAATAAACTCGTTCATTTTTTCGTAATCAAACTCATTTTCCCAGCGGGCAACTACAACAGTCGCAACGCAGTTTCCGATAAGGTTAACGGTTGTCCTGCCCATGTCCAGTATGTGGTCAATACCTAAAAGAACCGCCACGCCGGCTATAGGAATGTTGAAACTGCCCAGGGTGCCGGCAAGAATTATAAGAGAGACGCGAGGAATGCCAGCCATGCCCTTGCTGGAGAGCATCAGGGTCAGCATCATCATTATTTGCGTTCCAATAGAAAGCTCGATGTTATACATTTGCGCTATAAATATCGCCGCAAGCGACAGGTAGAGCGTGCTGCCGTCAAGGTTAAACGTGTAGCCCGTGGGCATTACAAAACCTACGATTTTTTTGGGTACGCCAAATTTTTCCATTGTTTCCATAGCTTTTGGCAGTGCCGCTTCGCTGGTTGCGGTGGAAAATGCGAGGATGGCGGGATCTTTGATTGCCTTTACAAGGTTGAGGAACGGCACCTTTATCATTGCGCATACCGTTACCAGAACAGATACAACGAATATGGCAAGTGCTAAATACAGCGAGAATATAAGTTTTCCGTAATAATACAGGATTTCTATACCGTTCTGGCCTACTGTCGCCGCTATGGCAGTAAAAACACCTAGTGGCGCAAAGTACATAACATACTCTGTGAACTTGAACATTACGTCAGACAGGCTCCTTAAGCCTTCAAGGATAGGTTCGCCTTTTTGGCCGATGGCCGCGAGTGCGACAGCAAAAAATATGGAGAAAACCACAATCTGTAATATGTCGTTATCGGCCATGGCGTGGAATACGCTCTTTGGCACCATGTGCAGTACTGTTTCGGACGGTGAATGAGAGGCGTTTTCAGCCTGCATTTGCTGGACTATTCTCATCTGGCCTTCCGAGCATTCCACATCGCAGCCTTTGCCGGGCTGGAGTATGTTTGCTGTCAGCAGGCCGATAATCAGGGCGATGGACGTGGCCGCCAGAAAGTAAATAATGGTGTTTTTGCCCACATTGCCCAGGTTTTTAAGGCTACCGTGGCCGGCAATGCCTACTACAAGCGTGGCAAATACCAATGGCGCAAGTATCATTTTTATCATTTTCAGGAAGAGGTGGGCGCCTGTTTTAAGCGTTCCGTTTATGAATTCGGCTGCGGCCGCACCGCCTGGCAGCCAGCCGCATACTTCGGGGTAAATCCATCCAAATATAATTCCCGCAAAGAGGCTTATGATTATAAACCTGGAAAGTGAATGGTTACTGCTTTTTGCCGACTTTTTTTCTGCCATGACTTCCCCTTTATTAGAAATGAACTGTTTGCACTATCAATATTAAAGTATAAACACAATTAAAAAATGCTAATTGGTATGAAGTTTTTTACATTATTTATAATAAAAAATTTTTTGAGGTACGTATATGAAACTATTGGACATTTTTAAACAGCAAAAAGCGCATAAGCAAGTGCGCCCATACACTTACAAGGAAGCGCCCAAAACTTTAAGTCAGGAGCTGGCAAAGAGGGAAAAAATGGATTTAAATATAGTGCTGGGTTATCTTCCAGACCCGGATGAGATTTTGCTTAATTCGGGAAAGGATATTTCCGCTTACAGGCAGCTCATGGTGGATTCGCAGGTCAGGGCGTGCGTGAATTCGAGAAAGGCCGGCACAATGAGCCTTTTGTGGGAAATAGACAGGGGAAAAGTTAAGTCAAAACAGGCTAAAGTTATTCAGGACCTGTACAATGATCTTGATATTGACGCTATTAACTCGGCTATACTTAACGCACCGATGTTCGGGTTTCAGCCCATAGAAATTATCTGGGGCAGGGTGGGCAATTACATACTGCCGGTAGAGCTGCTGCCAAAGAATCAGGAATGGTTTTTGTTCGACAAGGACGGCAGGCTGAAACTTTCCACGCTCAATAACTGCATAGACGGCGAGGAGCTGCCTGATCGGAAGTTTTTAACGCCCACATACAACGATATACATAATAAAAAATACAATCCTTACGGCGATAGGGTATTATCTTCGTGTTTCTGGCCGGTTACATTCAAGAAGTCCGGGCTTAAGTGGTGGGTTACGTTTACTGAAAAATACGGAATGCCTTATATAATCGGCAAGCTGCCGCGGCATACGATGGACACCGAGCGGGAAAATATGAAAGACCAGCTTGATGCCATGGTAAAAGACGCTGTGGCTGTTATTTCAGACGATGCGAAGCTGGAATTCATCGAGCCGAGCGAAAAGGGTTCAAGGGCTGATTTGTATGAAAACCTTATCAACGTTTGCGACCACGCTATCAGCAAGGCCATACTCGGCCAGACACTTACCACCGACGGCAGTGACAGGGGTTCCGGTTCCTATGCGCTGGGCAAAGTGCACGCGGGTGTGCGTGAGGACATTGTTTATTCCGATAAAAAGATAGTCGAACGGGCGCATAACCAGTTAATCCGCTGGATATGGGAAATTAATTTTAATTACGGCGAAGTGCCGAAGTTTTCGATGTTTACGCAGGAAGAGGTCAACAAAGACCTGGCGGAGCGGGACGAGATACTCGTCAGGCAGGGCGTAAAGTTTAGTAAGGACTATTATGTCACCAATTACGGGTTGGCCAGCGGGGATTTTGAGTGCTAACGCACAGCTTAGCCCATAATAACCGTTAATGAGCCGAAGATCCTCTTTAGTATATGTCACCCTGAATTTATTTCAGGGTCTTTCAAATTATGGATTAAAGATGACGATTTTTTCTAACTTTCATTATATGGAGAACAATGAATGAAAGATTTCAACATTAAACTCGTTAACGCTTACAATAAATACGTTTTAATCCATAAATATAAACCTAAAAAGCCGGGGATTCCCCCGGTTAAATTTTTGTCGCTTACAAAAAGAGGTAAAATCAGAAAAGAGGTTTGTTTAAGTCTTTTATATCCGCAAAATAGATAGGGAAGCCTCTTGATAAACCTTGCTGCGAAATTTCCCCTGTTTCTTCAAAGCCTGATGCTTTGTACTTTCCCGCATAATTGATTTTTTTAATGTCTTTAAACATTTCAGTCTTTTTAATAAGGTCTATTTTGCGGGCAACCTGTTCCACAACATGGTATTCGGTTGAATCCACCCACAGGGTGTGGCCATTGTCAGCCCTGAAAATATTTACGCTTTTGGGGGGCTCGATTATATATCTTAATCTGTCTTCATCTCCAACCGGAGTGCTTGAATCCGGTATATAATAGCTAAACCTTACACCGTTGTTAAGATTGGCTGGCCTTTCAAACATTGGGCTTACGTCCATGTTGTCGCTGTATTCTCTGCCCCCGACAAATAAGTGGTCGCCTTTTGCCAGTTCGATTTCAGCGTAAAAGTCTTTCAGTTCGTCAATGTTATTGACTGTGCTGTCACGTTCAGCACCTTCGAGATATGGATTCACGTAAAGGGTATCAGGCCCTGATGCCGGGTCATAAAGCACGTTTGTCGCCGCTTTAAGCTTTTTATGGTTTTTCAGTTTTGTAATGTCGTCATTTCCGGAAATTCTGTTAAAAGCAAAATTCACTTCCTGGCTTGCAATTTTGCTTTCGGGGGCATATGCCTGCCCCAGTTCGTAAAATTTTCCGCCAACCATAAATTTTTTGGTTGGCTTTTGTTTAAGATTAGCTTCTTTAATTGCTTTTGGTATGGCTTTAATAGGCTTGTCGGGATTTCTGGGAGCATTGTGGGTCAATACAGCCTTTTTAATTTCGGGATAGCCCAGCACGCCAATTGTGCAGTTCGCTGCCTGATAGGACGCTAAACCCTCTTCGCCGGAATGGCCGGTTTTCCCCACTTTTATTTCTTTGAGGCGTCTGCTGTCTCTTATTCGGGCAAACTCGCTGTTTCCTACGATTACAACGTTTGAAGAAAATCCGATTTTGTTTGTGGTTGAAATCATATTTATATAAAACACATAAATTTAAAAATTAACACAAATGGAGAATAAAACTATGAACTATTTCGAAAACCAATGGATAGAAGTCTTCAGAGCCGGAGAGCATACTGATTCCGCCGGCCACACAAGGGACTGGAACACCAGTGACCTTGAGGAAATAGTCAATCAGTATAACTTAAACAAACACGAAGCTCCGGTCGTTGTTGGGCACCCAAAAGAAAACGCCCCGGCGTTCGGATGGGTGGAAGGACTAAAAACCGACGGCAAAGTATTGTTCGCAAAGCTAAAACAGCTTGTGCCGGAGTTCATCGAGGCGGTCAGGCAGGGGATGTATAAAAAACGCTCTATAAGCCTTTATCCTGATTTAACACTGAGGCATATCGGGTTTTTAGGGGCGGTGCCGCCTGCTGTCAAGGGGCTGGCGGATATAAGATTCAGTGAAAGTAATAATATAACTATGGAGTTTGATTCTATGACACAAAAAGAAAAAGAAACCAATGAAATACAGGAATTAAGGGAACAGTTAAAGGCTGAACAGCGCAAGAACCGACTTGCGGAGTTTGGTGAGTTTGTAAACACACTTCATTCCGAGGGCAGACTGGTTTCCGAGCAGCAAAGCATTATATTGGAGCTAATGGAAGCCCTGCACGGTGCTGAGGAATATAGTTTTTCGGAAGGAAAAGCCTGTCCGCTTGACAAGTTTAAGGAATATCTTAAACAGCAGCCGAAAATCGTTGAATTTGGCGAAGTCGCAAAAGGCGAGCAGGTTACGAATACGGTTGCTTCCGAGCAGTTGAATATACTTGCTATAGAAAAAGCAAAAGAGAGAAACATAAGTTTCAGCGAGGCATTGGGCATAGTCCAGGGCGAATACAAAGACCTGGCTGCCAGGGCAGCGATGGAGATATAAAGAATTTTGTTGGGTCGGGGACCCAACCTACTTAAATAAAAAAGCTAAAAATTAAAGTTGGAAAGATCCTGAAACAAGTTCAGGATGACAATAAAAAAAGGAGAAATATTATGGCATTTCAAAGTTCACCGGTACTGGACTTCAGTTTTAAAGCGGCTGAAGACCTCAGTAACTACCAATATCATTTTGTAAAAGTAAATACCTCAGGACAGGTGCGTCTGCTCGATGCGGGCGACGAGCTGCCTGACGGGGTACTCCAAAACGCACCGGAAAGCGGTGAAGAGGCAACAGTAAGAATACTCGGTATTTCAAAGGTTGTGGCCAATGCGGCGCTGGACGAGGGGACATTCATAAAAGCCGAATACTTGGGCGCAAGTGATTGCGGAAAAGCTGCGGATGCTTCTTCTACTGCAAGTCTCACCATGGGACGGGTCATTGGCGCATCAGGCGCTGAGGATGACCTGTGCAGCGTGATTTTAACTCCGTATGTGGGGCTGTAGTTTTTATAATTTTCAGGATGGGTTGACTGCCCATCCTGTATTTCTTAAAAACTTCGGCTCCCTACCGTTGGAAATGTTTCATTATAGGCTTTTTCAAAAGCATCTGCTACCTGTTCCACAGCGGGATATTGTTCTGGCATATAAATCCTTTGAGCGACTTTTTCATATTCACTTATTCTTTTTAGTGCTATTTCAATCCTTGCAGTTTCAAAATCCCTATTATTAATACCTTCATCTTTTAATATTTTTTCCATTTTATCTGCTAATGCTTCTGCTTTTTCTAGGCTAAAGCCTTGTCCCCGGCGAGATGCAATTTGCAATTTTACTTCAGTTTCACTTATTCTCTCTTTTGCTTTTCGCATTTTATCTTCATTAGAAGAGGCAAAGCGCTGGGAAACTATCCCGGAAACATTTGAAAAACCTATTTGATTTAACATTTACTAACCTTTTGCTTTTTTACTAATTAAATTTTCTGCATATATAAAACCCTTAAATAAAAAAATTAACTATTTTTATAAAAATAACAAAAAATAAATAAGCAGGGGCGGGCACGCGTGCCCGCCCCTCAATAATACATACATATAATTAATAAATAAGGAGAAAACTTATGGTAATAGGAAAAAATATCGTTACGGCAAGCGCATTGAGAAACGCTTCCATCTACTATCAGACCCCGGAGTTTATCGCAGACCAGGTATTTCCTGTGCTGCAGGCAAACGCTCCGACAATGAAAATTACTAAATACCTACCGGCTGACTATTTCAGAAACGATGCCGGCGTAAGGGGAGAAGGCGGTGAAGCCAAAAGAGGCGGCTTTAAAACTACAGAAGTCACTTATAGCACAGTAGAAACAGCTTTTGCTGTGCCGATAACCGACGAACTCCGTAGAAATGCCAAAAAGCAGTCTGCACAGCCTTTACAGCCGGATATTGAGGCGATTGAGCTGGCAAAAAGAAAAGTTATGCTCAAACGGGAATCCGAAGTCGCCTCTTTAATCACTACAGCCACCTGGGCTGACGGGGTTTCCGGCGGAGAGGACGCAGAGGGTGCCTGGGCTTCTGATGCGGGCACAAATACATTTAAGGCTGATATTAAAACAGCGCTTAAGACATTACGGGAAAAGGGTATTGTATCCGGCGCAAATATGGAAATCAGGCTGCTGATGGATGATCTGACCTTTGACGAGGTGGTGGAAATATCTGACATTAAAGACCAGATAAAATACACTTCCGCTGAATCAATCACGCCTGAGCTGTTAGCCAGGATTTTAAAGATTGATAAGGTTATCGTGCCGTCAGTTATCGAAAACACCGCAAAGGAAACAAAGGTCGGTACGGAATTTACCGCATCAAGAGTGTGGCAGGTAAATTCCGGCAAGGGTATGGCTATACTTTATGCTTACCCAAAACGCCTCGGCCTGCGTGTAATGTCTGCCGGTTTAATCGTCAACGACAGGTTTGACGAGGAAGAAGGCGGCGTACATGAGCGTGTTATGAAGTGGCGTGAGGCGGCTAACCACCAGGATGTCTACGAAGTGGGCGAACTGCGTGACCAGCTGCAGGTATGCGCCGAGGCGGCGTATATGTTCAAGGATACGATTTCCACATAATATTTCTATTGTGGCGGGG
>CAZLCO010000005.1:13062-28903 GCA_964558005.1 uncultured Gammaproteobacteria bacterium
CCCCGCCACTTTATATATATAATTATTTGCAATTTTCTATAATTTGAGTCCCAGGGTGGTCCACACCTATTTCTTTCAGTATCCGGACAGCCAGAAAAATTTTAGCTATTATTGCTACACATTTATTATCAGGATTATCGGGTCGGGCTCGAAAGTTATTGTTTTTATTCTGTCATCAGGTCTTTTATTATAAACACTGATATGTTCTTCCTTCGGAAGAACATATTTTATACTTGCTTTTCCTGGCATTGCATACTTTAAAAATGTACGATTTTTATCATCCTGAGCGGATCAAGTTTCTGGAGAATTTGATTGCGTTGGTTATTTTTTACGGGATGAATCCTGCAGGCGGTGAATGAAAGAGGTATGCTGTTCATGTTCTTTTTTCTCTTATTAAATAAAATTGAGGACGGGGTTTTAGCCCGCCCCGGATATTCTAATATTTTAGATTATATTAAGCAGATTCTGTTTGACCTGTCATTGTCTGTATTATGTTATGAATATCTTCGGTGATAATATTTTCTTCAATCTGGTCTTCGGGGTGTGCAACACCCATATCATTAAGTATTCGTGTAGCCAGGAAGCCTTCAGCTTTTTGAGCTGTAACTGCGTATATAGGATTATTAGCTACTATTTCAAAAGCATATGGTGGTGTTTTAGGAGCTTTAGAAGCAGCGGGAGCATTTATAATCTGTCTTATTGTTGCTCCGTCGGGGATAGTCTTATTTAAAAGGGCTTGAGTGCTTCTATCCTGATGCGGGTCGAGTCTTTGAAGAATTTGTCCTCGTTGGCTTTGGCTCGTGGGGTTGATTCTGCATGCGGCAAAAGATGGCATTACATTGTTTGTGTTCATCATCTTTTCTTTCCTCTTTCTTCTTAAGTAAAATTATTCTTTCTATTTATATAAAAGTCATAAATAAAAAAGTTGATAGTATATTAAAAAAATTTAACAAGGAGTTTTTTATGACCTATTGTTCAATATCAGACATACAATCAGTCATCGCTAACGATGACCTGGTGCAGCTTACCAATGACACGGGCGGCGATACTGTCGATACAGATAAAATCACAGACGCTTTAAATTATGTGGATAACATAATAGACGGCTATTTGCGGGGACGATATGACCTGCCGCTTGCTTCCACTCCGGATGAGCTGAAATATCTCGCCATAGACTTTATTGTTTACAGGCTGTACAGCCGCAGGATGTACACAGAAGTACCTGAAAGCGTGATTAAAAAATATCAGGAAGTCGTTAAAACACTCAGGGATATACAAAACGGGGCGTTTAACCTTGGTATAGAAAGCAGTGAGGCATACGATAACCCGTCCTTGAAAACTAACAAGGACAGCACTTCTTCTTCGGTTAACAAGTTTTACAATAAGACAAAGTGGGATGAATACGATTCATGGTTGTCCTGAAAATTTTTTACAAGTGGTCTTCTTAACTTTTTTTGAAAACTTTGTAAAGAGAATTCATTTGCACGTAAATATAAACAAAAAAGGAAAATACTTGCTATGGCTATCATAACAATAGAAAACGACATAATTTCTCAGCTGCAAAGCAGTATAACCGACCTTAAAATCGAGGGGTTTCCTGAAAACATCGCTGAATACAAGTTAATTCACCCTAAGGGTGCTGTGCTGGTGCGGTTTCAGGGGGCAAGCTACGGCAGCCCGGAAGGAAACTGTTTTATTCAGCAGACGGGCACTCTTGATTTTAACCTCGTGCTTATGGTGAGAGGCTTAAGGGATAAAAACGGGTCGTATAATTATATAGATTCAGTCCTTTCAGTCCTGACAGGCTATGCGCCAACTGACTGCGGGAAAATGTACGCTACAAGAGTGGCTTTTTCCGGCGAGGCAGGGGGGATTTATCGGTATGCGTTAAATTTCAGCGTGCCAATCGAGAATTATTCTGAATAATAGCTTCCATAGCCCGGCTGAAACCTGCTTCTTTTACGTCCGAAGTTTCGTATTCCGCAAATTGTTTTAATTCATCAGCGTTGGCCATAGCTATTGCAAGGCCGCCCTCTTTGCGGGCCAGTTCGAGCATATCAGAGTCATTCTGGCCGTCGCCTATGGCGGCGGTGTTTTTGGGGTGTATTCCAAGGTTTCCGCACAAAATCGTCATCGCATTGCTTTTTGAGGCATTTTTTGTGGATATATCAAATCGCCGGTCAGAAGTTTTATAGATATTATATTTATCCCAATACATTTTTTTGAATTCATCTATAAGCTTTTCAAGTTTTTCTGGGTCCTCCTGGACTATTGAAATAGCAGTGGGGGTCAGGTCTCTTTCGAATGCAGCCTGAAAACTCTTGTGCAAGACTTTAACTCCTTTTATATTTTTTGGCGGCTGTGTTTCTGAAACGGTCTCCCCATTTATTTTAAGAAATAAATGCGAACCTTCACCACAATTTTGAGATTTGTGGTATTTATAAGTATCTGTTATAAGTCTTGTATCTTGTGGAGTTAAAGGGTTGTTGACAAATTTAAGCCCCTCTGGATTTGCTACCACAGCACCGTTGTCGCTTATAGAATAAGCGTTTGGTATTTCGAGTTTTTTTGCAATGTCTTTAAGTTCTTTGTAGGGCCTTGAGGATATCAGTATTATCGGTATTTTTTTATCTATTAATCCTTGTACAGCCTGTTTGTTTTCTTCAGGAAGTTCTCTTTCGCCTGAATCGTTCCTGTATATTAATGTGCCGTCGATGTCGCTGAATACAGCTTTTACAGGGTACGGATGGTTTTTAGCTATTTCGTCAACACTTTTTAATTCCGCGTTACCCAGAAAGGAAATATTTTGCGATTTTCGTATATTCCTTTGTCCGGCAGGATAAAGGGTATAAGGGTTTATTCTGTTTGTATAAGGTGAAATCTGCAGCATTTTTAATTCTATATATTAAATTCTAATTATAAAAAACATCTAAAAATAAAAATTGACAGTAAAAGGAGAAATATTATGGCAATAAGTAAAACAGCCGCATTCCGCGGTATTTCCGATTGCAAAATCGCGGCAATAACAGCTGATACAACAGCAGCGCTCACTTATGGTACTCTGTATGACGTTCCGATTAAGGATTTAAGCATTACAGAAAACCGTGAAAATTACGAACTAAAACATGATGACCAGGTGCAGGCGGTTGAGTCAGTCCTCCAAACAGCGGAAATAAGCGGCACCATCGCTCGCATACCAATGGATGTTCTGAACATTTTTACCGGGGGCGGGGTCACGGCAGGCGGTTCCGGGGATGCGGAAACACAGACATATGACCTGGATTATGATGACACGCCAGGCTATTTTAAGCTGGAAATAGTGTCAGCCAAGGCGCACGCTGATGCGGGCGACGTGGCGGATATACATATTCAGTTTAAAAAATGTAAGGTGCAGGGTCTGGATTATAGTATTGAAGAAGGTTTTGCGAGTATAAAATTCAGCGCAAAAGCCATCAGGACAATTAACGACGGGCAAATCAAGCATATTGTATTTAATGAGACTGCTGCCGATATAAGCTGATTTCCCTTCCTTTTAAATCCCCCTTTTGAAAGGGGTTAGGGGGGTAGATATAAAATCATTAACAATTAAGAATAAATAAATTTTCAAAAAGTATTTAATATGGAGGACAAAATCATTTCTGATACTGTTTTAATTTTTGGCGGCTCGGACAGGATTTTGCAGATAGAAAAACAGCTGCCTGAATTGTTAAAAAACAACCACACAATCGGGCTCAATGTTTTTCCGCTGTATTATAAAACCGACTACTGGCTTTGGATAGACAACCCCGCAAAGGGCAACTGTGTCTATAGGCGCAATGGAAGGGGATACAAGCCGTATTTTGCTTTTGAGCCAAATATAGACCTTATGGGAGGTTATACTGTGGCGTCTTTTGCGCTGGACTTTGCGGCAAAAGCGGGCTACAAAAAAGCTATCCTGTACGGCATACTTGACGGGGAATATGTGCAAAAAGGCGTGCCATATCAGCACGCCGGGCATATGGTTATGACCTACAGGCATTTTTATGGCCCGGAGGACAGGACTATCTCTATGCTGAAGCTGCAGCAGTTCAAAGCCATTATAAACAGTTATAGAAACAAAATCGAGGTCGAGATACCGTATGGGAGTGTTTAGTTTTAGTTACAATTTGTATTAAAATTTTGTTATAAACTTGTTATAAAAAGACAAACATAGTTTAATATATATGTTATCAGGAGATTCGTAGAGCATAAGTTATCAGTGTGTCATTACCCTATTGGTTAATACAAAATTTATTGCAAAAAATAAATAATATTTACAGATGATGGCATAATATTAACAAAATGTAACAGTTGTTATAGTTATCAATATTTATGGTCGATTTGTTTTTATATAGGTAAGGAGATTAAAAGTATGAAATTTGCCCAAAAAATAAAAGATTCAGAAAAAAAATCTCCCAAAAAAGACAAAGGTAAGATTGTAATCATAAAAGAATTTTGTGATTACGAAGATTTAGAAAATGGTAATTATAATAAATATTTAAGAAGAATTTTTGAAAACGCTGGTACTTTATAGTAGTTAAGTTAGTTCTTTTATTAATAAATCATTATCATTTTCGGATTTTAACAAGAATAGTTCTTCAAATATTTTAGCAATTTTTTTAATTTGATAATATTTGTTTGCATTTATAATTTTCATAATGGGAGTGTTTTTATTTTCGTCTTTAAATCCAAATCTTGCCTCGATATTACTTAGAATGCAAAAAACTCCTCTATTTTTATCATTTTTAAATTTGATTGGATAAGAAATTGCGGAAACGTAATATTTTTCATCATTTTTTTGATTTTCGGGTTTAGCTTCTTTTGCTCTAAGTTGTAAATTCTCGTGGATAAAAAATTTATTTTCATCATTATCGTTAAAAGTCGAACAAATATGACTAGGTTGTGAAATATGCCAGGTTCTTCCCCCTCCGGGAGTTTTAAACATTAAAGGATTTTTGTAAGAATAATAATCCCTTAAATTATTCTGATGTCCATTAATTTCAGTTTTTTCATCGTATATGTAAAGGGCGATAGAAAATAATTCACCATATAATCGTTCTTTATCCAAAACATCATATATAACTTTGAAAAGATTAATAAAGGAAGGCCGCAATTGATATTTATCTGGATCTAAAGGTTTAAATTTTTCAATTAATTGATACTTACTTTTTTCTAGTGAATCCTTAGTCATTGATAAATTAGCTAAAAAGGAAATTTCTTTATGTAGTTCTTTTAATTCAATAAAAGATAAGTGTTCATTAAGGAGGTCAGCAAAAGTGGAATCAGTTATTTTTATTTTTGAAAAAACCATATGATAATACAACATAAAAAAGATATAAACTGAAGACAAAATAATAAAAATATTTTCAGACCAAGGAGGTAATTTGTCATAAAAAACTCCTGAACAAGCCGTTAAAATTGGCAGAACAGCATATGAAATAACAATAATATTATTTGCTATATTAGTTTCCGCCGGTATTTTTAACAATTTCTGTTTAAGTGCAAATAGAAGCTTTTTAGTTTGTCTACTTATATTAAATTTTTCTTTTAATTGATGCATTAACTTTAAAACGTTATTTTATTCATTCAAATATGATAACCAATTTGAATAAAATGAGCAATAAGGAGGTTCAATATATGTCCAACCTTTCAGACATACGGGCGAAAAAAACGCCCGTTAAACTTGGCGATAAAACTTATCACCTGCACTATGACCTTAATGCGTTCGCTGAACTCGAGGAAATCTACGGCAGTGTTGAAACAGCTATGAACACACTCGCTGAGGGCAGTGTCAAGGCGATTATAAACGTGCTTTGGGCCGGGCTTATCCACGAAAACGAAACGCTAACGCAAAAAGAAGTCGGCAGGATGTTTGACCTGTCGCAGGTTAAGCAGATAGGCGAGCTGATCAATACCGCAATCAATGAGGCTATACCAAAAAATGAGTAAGGCAAAAGAGAATGAGCTTTTAAAAACGAAGCAAAGCTCCGTTTTTAACGCTCCCGCTGCGCAGTGGGACTGGGTGTATATGTATTATTGTGCGACTGTGCTTCTGGGGATGAGCGAGCGGGAGTTCTGGCGGTTGACGCCGAGGAAGCTGAACGCCTTAATGTCCAGGTATATCGGGACGGCTGAACAGTCAAACGACGAGGCGTTTGAGCAGTTAATGGAGTTGTGAAAGGAACTACTATCAAACTCGACACCGACGGGCTGAAAAAATCAATAGTATAATTGTTCTTGTTATTTAATACAAGGAACAGTTATGAAAAAGAAAATAGTTGTTTTACTTAATGTAATTTTTGTTGTTGGGATCGTTACATTTTTATTTTGTATATTAAATATACAAGAAGCTAAAGCTCAAACTCAACGTGAGGACATAAAGCAAGAACAATCAACAGAGAATAATTCAAATATAAAGATACAATTTGAAGAAACTCAAACAGGCATGAATGAGCATTCTTGCCAAATAGCTAAACAAACAGATAAAGAATTAAATGATGTTTATAAACAAATTCTGGAAAAATACAAAGACAATAAATTATTTATTTCTAAATTAGAAAAAGCTCAATCAGCCTGGATAAAATTTAGGGATGCGCATCTGGAATCAATTTACCCGGAAGAAGATACATTGCTTCATTATGGTAGTGTTTATCCTATGTGTGCAAATGGAATTATGACAGGAATGACCCAACAAAGAATAATAGAATTAAAATCTTGGTTAAAAGGTATATGTGAAGGCAATGTTTGTGCAGGAAGCAGAGGATATTCGAATGCTGCTTACTGTACTCCCTAAATTTATATACGAAGATGATATTTATTTAGAAAGTAAAAGATGAGAATACTGTATTATGACTAATAGAAATATCAATAATTATAAAACTGGTCCTGATGGGATAAAACTCATTAAAGATAAAGAAAAACTCGTCCTACATGCTTATCAAAATGTTATCAATGGAGTAAAAGATAAAATCACAATAGGGTGGGGGCATACTGGGTTATTGCACGGCAGACCTTTGGTTCTGAGTGACGTAATTACAGAGGTTGAAGCTGAACAATTGTTTAGAGATGATCTGTCATCATTTGAAAGAACTATTAATGAATCTGTAAAAGTACCAATCAATCAACATCAATTTGATGCCTTAGTAACATTAGCCTATAATATCGGGCCAAATGCGTTTAAAACATCAACTCTTCTGAAATTATTAAATAAGGGGGATTTTGAGGGGGCCCAAAAACAATTCGCCAGATGGAATAAAGGTCCAGATGGTAAAACAGTTTCTGCTGGCTTAGTTAAACGCAGAGCAGAAGAAGCTGCTTTATTTAGCCAAAGCAAAGTAACCATAAAACTCGACACCGACGGGCTGAAAAAATCTGTGAACGAACTGAAAGACACATTTAAAGATACAGGCGACCATGTTAAAAAAACATCCCAGGTGTTTGATGATGCTACAAAAATAAAAATTGCCGTTGGGCTGGGAGTTGGCGTAGTCGGGACTATTGTCGGAACCATAATAGGCGGAGGCGGAGGCAGGGTATCGACTGACGTTTATGGCCAAATTATAACGCCCGGTCTTACTTCACCGGCAGCTGTCAATCCCAGGATGGGAGCCACCCAAGTATATGCCCCGGAAATCACTACACAGGTAACTGCCCGGGACTTATTCGAGGTTTTTAACAATAATAAAAGCCGGCTTTTTGCATTAATAGCCAGTGGTGTACAAACAGATACCAAACTTAGAAACACAATCAGGAGTGCGTAAAAATGGATAATAAGATATTGATAGATACAACGGGTTTAAAAAAATCCCTGGATGATCTTAAAGATGTACTTGACAGCGCAACTAAAGAAATGACAAAAACTCTCAAGACATTAAAAAAGGCATCTGATAGTTCTTCTTCATTTAAAAAAAATATTGAAGATTTGATTAAAAGTATGAGTACTATCCAAAGCCTTACTACAAATGACATTACTCCGCCAAGTCTGCCATCTAATGGTGTTTCAAAGACTATAGGGAAAATTTTTCCGCAAGCTAAACCGATTACTGATTTAATCGGCGGTTTGTTTAATTTCGATAAAGGCGGCATAGTGCCGGGTAATTTCAGCCAGCCGGTGCCTGTAGTTGCGCACGGCCAGGAAATGATACTCAACCCCGGACAGCAGGCAAAACTCTTTAAAATGCTCAACGGCCATGCCAATGGTGGCGCAGGGCAGGCAGGCTATGTGTATGCACCGCAGATAAAAACCGGCGCTTCTGCTTCTGAGGTGTTTGATTTATTAAACAGGCACAGCAGGCTGTTTTTTTCTATGGTGGCGGATGGTGTGCAGAATGACAGTTCACTCAGGAACTCAGTTAGAGGTGCAAAATAATGGCAACATTTGATTATCAATACAAACGGGCTTATCAGGTAAGCACGCAGTGGAACACAATCATAGACGACGTGTATTCAGGCGGTGAGCAGCGTCGCAATATGTGGAGCAATGCCCGCAAAAAATGGGTGCTGGAATTCGACAAGAACCACACAGATTCCAACGCTATTATGACGTTTTTTAATGCCAGAAAGGGCCGCTATGAAGCGTTCTACTGGACGTGGCAGGACACGCACCCGGTCACGGGAGAGAACATGGGCGGGGACGGAGTACAATATACTGTCCGCTTTGACCATGACGAGCTGAATTTTGAGCATCTGGCGGCGGGGTACAGGACTTTCCAGGTTACGCTTGTGGAGGTTACCAGTTAGGGTCTTTTCCTGTCATTTTTTTGACAAATTCTCTGGCTTTATTTTGACTTTCTATAGCCTGTTCCGCCAGTTTCCTATCTTTTTCTAGCTGCTTTTCTGCTTCCCGGTCAGGCACTACAAGTGCATTAAGACCGAGGCATTTGTATTCTTCTGCCATTTGGTCACGCAATTTATCTTCCTGCGCCAGTTGTTTTTGTCGTTCATCGGAGCCAATATTCTGATTTGTTACGGTAAATATATAATAATAACTAACATTATCGTCAGGGTCAGGTTTTTGTACGTTGTCTTCGCCGTATGTATTTATGTTAGTTTGATATGTTTGACAAAGGTTACCATTGACTTCATCAGCAGAAAACCTTTGGGACAGCATTACAGGAGGGCTGATTTTTATAGCGGAAAAGAACGGGAATTTGGCATTAAAATTTGTGCTGTTTAACATGATTTTTCCCTGTTAAGCTGTTGCTTCCGGTTCATCAACTTTTTCTGAAGAATAACCTTTATCTTTCAAATCTTTAATAACTTTATTCTTCAATTTGTCAGCATTTCTTCTTGCGCTATCATTATCGGCGAAAGGATTCGCTTTTAAAGAGCTTACTTCATAAACATTTCCCCCATTTCTGAGCTTATTGGAAATTAAATCTGACATACCCCTGGGATCGTCTTTTATGCCTTCTTATTTTTTTGCGGCAGTTAAAGCATTATGCATATCCAGCCTTAACTGGTCAACAGGTGTAACATTATTTGTTTTTTCTTTAGGTTGTACCTTAAACGCCTGAAAGGAAAGTGCTGAGTTGTGATTGACTGAGTTTAACATATTTTTATTCTCCAATACTTGCTTCCTGCTGTGTATAAAAACTATGAAAAATAATTGATATTGTGTTAATTAAAATTTACAAAACAAAAGGAACCCCTTATGTCTAAAGGACTAAACACCAACCAGAAAAATGAAATCGCTGAAAATGAAGTCAAAACACGTATATTATTAACGTTAATCATTAACAACGCTGAACAGGACATTATTCGTATAATCGAAAATGATACACTGTCCAGTTTTGAGTTTGGCGGGAATACCTACGTGGCCGCCATGGTCAGGCGGGGACAAATAGAAAGCCGCATGGAAGGCGGCCCGCAAAAGGTCAACATAAAAATCAGCAACATAAACCAGGCATACAGCTCAATCATAGCAAATGAAGGCGATGTGCTGACCAATTCCACGTGTGTTGTTGAGGAGGTTATATTTGACGATGAGGACAATACTATCGGCGATGCCATAAATGTATTCGAGGGGTATGTAAACAACGTAAAACTTACGGAAACTGAATTTTCATTTGATGTTGAACGCATACTCGGCGGGTATTCCACGCAGAGCCCGAACACGACCTATGATGTGAACTGCCAGTGGGTGTTCAAGGATGCACGCTGCCAGTATTCAGGCGGGGAATCAACCTGCGATAAGACATTTTCTGCGTGCCAGGCAAGAGCTAATGAGACGCGGTTCGGCGGGTACCCAAGCATTCCGCAGGAGCTGGTTATCAGGGTGTAGCTTTATCTTTCTGCCCTAACCTGCTTTAATTTTCCTTAATTTCCGGCTTTGCCATAAGGCCTTTTTGTACCGCAAAAGTTTTTATTAACTCACTTATAGGTAGATCAGTTACATTTCTTTTTTGGATGTTTTTTTTAATAAAATTTTCTTTAGATTTACTTACTTTATATTGTTCTAAATCACCTTCTGTTAATAAATGATATCCTCCCAGTTTTCCTCTGTCCTTTTCAACTTCAGCGACTTCAGCCTTCTCCCAGCTATTTAGATTTTTTGTATCTCTTAACATACAAATAAGAGAATTTGCCAGCTGTTCCTGTGGTTTTATGATGCCACCCTCGGAAGGTGGCTTGCAATTGTGATGGTGGGGAAGTGGGGTCCCATCATCAAGCGTAAGCCTGTAATGTGCGCCAAAAGAAACATTATTTATCATTTTTGAACCCACCTTGTTTTTTACTTGATTGTTTAAAAACGAAAAAATTTTTTTGTTAACAGTTTCAATAAAAAATTTTAAGAAATGTAAAAATGGATTTAAATATTTTATATAAAAATATAGGTACAATCGATGAAACCCTCGATTGTACCTATCCCGTTTACCTCCTCTATCCGCAAATCCCAAGGTATGAGCTTATTCATGATGAAGAATACTTTATACCGCTTGTTAAAAAGCACTTTAAAGAAACATATGAGCTAAACACCGGGGATTTGATTGTTTTTAAACTGCCCAATGACTATCATTTCGGCATTTATGCAGGGGAAGGAAAATTTTTCCACTGCTGTAGGAGGCATAAATTGAGAGTTTCGAGATTATCAGGTTATAGAAAATACTTAAGAGGTTGTTATAGATGGCACAGTTTATAATCAGCGCGGCAGGCTTAGTCGGCACGGCAATAGCAGGCGCAGCCGCCGCCGTAGGTACATTCGCCGCAGCAAACGTTATACAGGTTGTGGCGCTTGCATACACGGTTATTGACGCGCTTACAAACAAGAAGAAAAGTCCCGTGGACAGCGGGCAGGCCAGCCCCACTTATACATTCGGCAAACTCCAGACACAGGTCTCAAATTTGCTTCCTCGCCCCATTATTTACGGCCAGGTAAAGGTTGCGGGCAATAAAATATGGCAGACAGGCGAAAACACTTCTACAATCAAGCAGATTATATGCCTGTGTGACGGTGAAATAAACAGCATAAGCGACATAAAACTCAACGATGAGCCTATATCAAGCTATCCGGGGTGCTCATATAGCGCATATTACGGCACAGGAACGCAGGATATAGATTCCCGTGTGCCAGGCGCTGCACAGGCAGACAAAGCTGCGGTAGTCGGTGGGCTAAAATACGATGCTTATATCGCTCTCACTGCGCAGGCATCTAAAAAATTGCCTAATTCAGGGTTTAACGTTACAGCTATTGTGCAGGGCAGGAAAGTAAGGGTTTATTCAGACACTGAAACCTATGGAGTACAGTACAGCAATAACCCGGCGTGGTGTGTGCTGGACTTTTTAACCTGTTACAACGGGATGGGGCTTTCTCACAGCGAAATAGACCTACAAAGCTTTATTGATGCGGCTGCATACTGCGATGCTACGGTTGACGCTCAGGCAAGGTTTGCTCTCAACCTGGTGCTGGATGCCAAACAGTCAAGGCTGGACTGGTTAAACGCCATGCTGCTGGTATGCAGGGGGTATCTGCTTTATCAGGACGGCAGGATTTATCTTAAAATAGACCAGTCAGGAAGCAGTGTGCAGAGTTTCGAAAGCACTAATATTATTGCGGGCAGTGAAAAGTTCTGGACAACACCCCGGGAAAACAAGTATGACATAATAAAAGTGCAGTTTATTGACCCGGAAAACGAATATGCTCGGGTGTATGCCGTGGCGGAGCTGTCTGATTACGGTAATGAACAGCCGCTTGTTAAAGAGGTTGAGGCTTTTGGAATAACTAATTTTAAGCAGGCATCGAGGCTGGCGTGGTTTTACTTAAATGAATCAGCCACCACAAATAAGTTTATATCATTTACCACCACAAAAGAAGGGTTGGACAGGACCGTCGGGGATATTATTGATGTAACTTCAACAGTCATGGGTTATTCTGCAAAATTATTCAGGATTATTGCAATGAGTGAGATGCAGGATGGTCAGATAGAGGTTACGTGCAAGGAATACAACGAAAATTTATACGGCGACACGCAGGGCAGCGTAGCCCCGAGTATTGATGTAATCGCTGATACAAACACTTTTGATACGGCTGTTACTGATATTACCCTGCAGGGCGATACTGATAACGACCAGACAAGGGTTTTACAGAAATTAATCGACAATCTTGCAGACGAAACAGGCGGCACGCTTAATGTAGACGCTAAGGAAAACGGGGTTTACATAAATGCCTCGCTCAATGTTAAATCGAATGTCCATCTTAATTTCAAATGCCCGATAACGCTCGGGCAGTACGGACAAATCAGGATATATGGAGGGTTCGCTGAAACCCCTTCAGAAAACCTGCCCCAGATACGCTCTGACTTAACCGCGGGCACAAACACCATATACTGCGGCACAGGCGCTGAGTCGCTCGCTAGTAACTATTTAGTCGGCGACAGGATAATAATAAGAGGGCTGTCTGATGCTAACGGTGAGGCAATAGAATATCAGGAGGCTACAGTTGCAAGTGTTGATACAGGAAACAACAACATAACCATAGAAGAAGACCTTGAGTACAGCTTTAAGGCAGAGTACCCGGCAGGCGATTATGAGGCTAATTTCGACATAGTTGACAGGACATATATTACGTTTATGACCTATACAACCCTGTCTGCTGATGCGAGCAGGGGCGATACCTCAATTACAGTTGCCAGTGCGGGCAGTTTTGCGGTTGGCGACTATATCTTTTTTGGGGATAACAAGACACCGTCTGATGTTGCGGGCAATTCTGAAAATACATTCAGGCATGAAGTAAATAAAATTGTTGAAATAGCAGGCACGGCAATAAGTCTTGAAAATGCGCTCTGCCACGACTATGAAACCTCTTATAGCGCTTATATAATAAAAATGGATATGGTGGAAAATGCCAGCATAAGGGGTGCAAGAGCAAATTACAGCGCTGAGCCGTATGCATTTACGATCAATGTATTCACCATAGCCTATGCAAAGGACTGCTGGGCAGAGAACTGCGTTGTCGAGAACGAGGGTACTTATGCCAGCAAAGGTCATGGCTTCAGGATAGACAGGTCAATAAACTGCCACACATATAACTGTGCTGTTTATCCGCCGGGGCATACAGATGCGGCTGAGGGTTACGGGTTTACTTTCTACAGAAGCAACCACTGTTCGCATAATAACGCCTATGCGCGCGGGTGCAGGCATTCCTTCCTTGCTTTTAGGGGTGCGAGCCATAACCGCTTTAACGACATAACATCAGTCAATTGTCGTAAGTCAGATATCGACTTCCACGGCGGGGACGAGTACGGCAATATTGTGGACGGGTTCACCATCGTTGGCGGAGACCAGATAGTAGGCTCTCATATAGAGGCAATAAAATTTGGTAACGAATCACATGTTACAGGTTCTTATAACAATGTTGTAAAAAATGGTATAATTTTAAATTATAAAGGATATGGAGTTAGCTTTATACCAATATCAAGCAATAATGTTGTTGAAAATGTTAACTTCAGAAATATTGACCGGTTTATCAGGTGTTTGGATTTAAGCGATGATGGAACTCTTGCTGCAAGTAATAATATTATTCGCAATTGTACTGTTGATACAGTTTCGACTGACCTGGGATATGTTGATTCTACTGCTAATGGCGGGGCTTCGCATGTTGTTAACGGGTTAATAGTTGAAAACTGCATTTTTAAAAATATCGCTACATATTTTAAATCTTTCACCAACACTGTTAACTGCAAAATTTTAAACAACAAATTTTTTGACGGGGTTGAAAACAACACTGACCCGTGGTTTATAAAGGCAGTTGACACTGTTAACCTTCTGGTACAGGGCAATACAATAGAAAAAGGCACGAAATTTATATCCATACAGGACTGTACGGGCTTTATCTGCGAGGACAACAGGCTCCGGGATTTCTATGACAGCACTGACATTGAGGATGTTTCCGGCAATGGCAGTTATGTATCTTTAAACAATCAGGGATTTGAAGGGTGTTCGCAGTTTATAACCACTGATTTAGTGACTACCGCAGGGAAAAACATAACCTCTCATATATCTTTTGACGGTTCGACCCCGCAAAACGACGAAGGCGAAGAAATACTAAACTGCGTTTATGCGCCGAAAAACTCCAGCGCAAGAATAAAAATTGAGGCTGTTGTACCGGCGGTCTATACAGACACAGCGACCAATGCAGTGATGGCTCTGTTTAAAAATTCAGACTGCATTGGTGCGACCGGCATAAGGCTTCCTAATACCGGCAGCAGTTCCGGGCATTTTATGCAGTTAACTACCGCTATAGACATCTCAAGCGCAAGCCCATTTTCTTTATCCTTAAGGCTGGGGCCAAAGACAAGCGGCCCGACCCTTACTGTCGGTGACAGGTTCAACGAATTCGGACTGCCTTATCTTGTAATCACAGAAGTCGGCTCCAAACCGCAGACAAGCTATATATATCTTGAGGACCTCAGTGGGCGTGTGGTTACTGAGGATTATGAAAGAATAACAGGAGAATAATTATTGTGATTATTGAGTATCGGTTATAAAATCAGGCAGTTTTTCCCCTGTTTGAGCTACTCTTTGTTTTAATAATTGTGTAAATGGATTCATAGTATTATTTTTAAAATAATCAATGGGCAACAAGCGATCAAGGTCTTTTTGATGAATTTTATACTTTAAGCTTTCAGGTTCATATTCTTCAGGTTGCCTAAATTGAGAGGGGAATTCATATTTATAAATACTGTTTTCATATAAAGACCGGGGGTTTTTATCTTCAATAGCTAATACCGGATAAAAATAACCTTCTGGGCTTTCATCTATTTCATAGCCTATTGAAATATCCGGATCAAGCAGGTTTTCATTTAATTTATCTCTGTAAAATTTAATGAATTCAGCATCTCCCATATAACACCAGTCCTTTTTAGGTGTTTTTACTCTCTCAAAAGATTGTCCGTTTTCATCTTTATGAATAAACGAAGCTGTATAGCTTCCTTTAAAAGATGGCTGGTGATAATTGAAATTTATTGTTGAGAGCATTTTTAAACCTTTGTTTTTTACTTTACATCTATACAAAACAGCTAAAGAAAAAATTTGACTATTTTTTTAAAAATTTTATAGGAGCAAAAATTATGGCTGATAAAAAACTGACTCAGCTGGACGCTTTGTCCAGCGTTAATTACCTTGACCTGACGTACGTAATCGATGACCCGTCAGGCACACCGACAAGCAAAAAATGCACTGCGCAAAACCTCGTTAAAGGCGGGGCATCGCAGGGTGCGGCGGCTGACATTATAGACAGCACACTCACCGCATCTAAAAACGTTGTTACTGACGGCAGCGGCAAAATAACCATAACATCAGACACCTACTGTCGCTGGAGGGGGGC
>CAZLCO010000005.1:28913-74378 GCA_964558005.1 uncultured Gammaproteobacteria bacterium
CTGCCGGCGATCCGGGCAGCAACCAGGCGGGCGATATCTACAAAGATACTTCAGACAGTAACAAAATCAAAATTTATGACGGTACAAACTATATAGCACTAAATTAAGAGGTGAATTATGGCTTTTGATATTAAAACCTGCGGAGATATGTATCTTCGAAAGGGGGATTCTGACGAGATCGCCCTTAATTTTTACACTGATGAGGCAAAGTCTGTCCCTAAAAATATAACAGGGGCAACCGTGTACTTAACAGTGAAATCTAACGTAGGCGATGTGTCCAATGTTATGCAAAAAGTCGTGACAAGCCACGACGATGCTGAGAATGGCCAGACTACAATATCGGTAACGAGTTCTGATACTGATATAACAGCAGGCATTTACTACTATGATATACAAATAAACCTTGCCAGCGGCGAGGTGCATACGGTAATGCCTTCTGACCCTAATAAAATGGCCAAATTTATCGTTAGGGAGGGTATATCATAATGAGTACTTTATACATAACTATCGGAAACACAACTCTGAATGCTACATTAAGGGGTTCCAATTCTGACGATACTTTTCTTGTAAAGGCTAATAACCTGTCTGATATTAGCAATCGTCAAACAGCTCTTGATAATTTAACTGGTGTGGATAATGCAACGGTCGGGTACGTCCTGACTAAAGATTCAAACGGTAATACTGTTTTCCAGGCAGCTCCCGGGGCTTCCGGCGGTGAGGCCAATACTGCTTCAAACGTTGGCTCATCGGGAGTTGGTATATTCAAGCAAAAAACAGCTTATGACCTGGAATTTAAGAAAATAAATGCAGGTTCTTCTAAAGTTACTATAATAGATGATACAGGAAACGATGACGTTGATATTGATATTGCGGAGGCTAATATTGATCTTAGCAACTGTAACAACTCAACATCTGTTTTTATCACCGCTTCCGGCGTAACTTATGAAAATCTTAATACCAACGGCGATGTCGGCACAGGAGCCAGCCAGGTAGCGGCGGGCAACCATACACACGATTATGATGATGGTGCGCTTACAGATTTGCCCACAGAAATCGGCATTGCATGCTCTGATGAAACAACTGATTTAACCACCGGTACGGCAAAAGCAACATTTAGAATGCCTTTTGCTATGACATTAAATGAGGTCAGGGCAAACGTTAATACTGCTCCGGTAGGCTCTACTATAACAGTCGACATCAATGAAAGCGGAACAACAATACTTTCTACAAAATTAACCATTGACGCAGGTGAAAAAACTTCGGAAACCGCTGCTACACCTGCGGTTATTTCTGATAGTTCACTGGAAGACGATTCTGAAATAACTATTGATATAGACCAGATAGGCAGCTCAACGGCCGGCAAAGGCTTAAAAGTCTGGTTAATCGGTAAGAGGGCTTAATTATGTTTATTATTAATCCTTATAGTTATAAAGATGGTTATACTCTTGTCACGGCCAATATGACGCTCGATGCAACCTGGGACGATATAGACACCGATTATGATGATTTAATAAATGAAACTATTGTTTCGTGTTATACAAAAACGACAATTAATAGTTTGTCTGATGATGGTGTCATTATGGAAAGCGGTGCACGAGGAAGAGGATTAGGTTTATATCTTTACAATGGTACTTTATACTTTCAGTGTGGTGATGGAGGAGGTTACACTTCTGCCAGCGATAGGGCTGTAATTACGTACGAATTGCCATCAACAGGTGTTTATGAAATAGAATGGAGTGCTGATTGCTTCAGTCAAAAGAATGCAGCCTTGTATGTAAACGGTCAATTAATTGGTACTGATAGTGTTAATTATAATTACCTTTGTGGTATTGATTGGGGCGGCATTGGAGGGGCGCACAATGACGAAGATACATGGACTGGAAGTGCAGGCTGGAATATTTGTAATAACCCGGCAGGGTGGGTTCAACGTGGCGATGGGGCTTTTAGCTCTAATGTTGTAGATGTTTGTAGATTATATATAGGTGAAATTACTGATGATGTATAGGAGTAATTATTTTTGACAGTACTTTTAAGGACACAGCATTTTCAGGATTATGAACTGAAATGCAAATGCGGATGCGGAAAACTTAATTATGACGGTTTATTTTTGATGAAGCTGGAAGTTTTTAGGGATATTCTCAGCAGCAGACTGAAAGTGACTTCGGGCTGCAGGTGTCTTGAGCATAATAGGGCAGTAGGCGGCAGGAAAAATTCTTTACATGTTTGTGAAGGGAAGGTTGCAACTGCTGTTGATGTTTGCCCGCTGGACACTGACTGTAGAAAGGTGTTCGTGTTTGCTGTTAAGACAGGATTTTTTAATGAAGTTATCTGGTATAAAAACAAAAATTTTGTACATCTGGGAATAGATAAGAAACAAAAGGAGCCTTTTTATGAAATTATTTGAAATTATTGTTGACGCTGTTCATACAGCGGAAAAGGAGTTCGGGGCAGGAGCCGGATTCAACAAAAAGCAAATGGTTGTTAATGTTGTTAATTCATTTGTTGATATCCCTGTAATTCCTGAATTCCTTGAGGAAAGAGTTTTTTCTTTAATAATTGACCTGGTTGTATTTATTTTTAACAAGTACAACCTTTTTGAAAAAACATAAACATACTCATATTCTCTGATTTTCTTTAGCCTCCGGCCGCAATGGTCGGGGGCTTTTTTTATGCGAAATTTAGAATAGTATTTAAATCCTTGTCCCCGCGGCCTGACAGGCAAACAACCACAATCTCGTCCTTTGTTGTTTTAGGCATTAATTTTTCAAGATATGCCAGTGCATGCGCAGATTCCAGCGCCGGCACAATGCCTTCAAGTTCGCACAACAGCCTGAACGCAGCAACTGCCTCGTCATCATTTACCGGATAATACTTAACCCTGTCGGACTCCTTTAAATAACTGTGCTCTGGTCCAACGCCGGGATAATCCAGACCTGCTGACAGGCTGTGGGCTTCATGTATCTGGCCGTAATCGTCCTGTAAAACATAACTCATAGAACCATGAAGCACTCCTGCCGTGCCTTTTGTAATACTGGCAGCGGTTTTGTCTGTTTCAACGCCCAGTCCGCCCGCTTCCAGTCCGACTATTTTAACCTGTTCATCCCCCAAAAAGCTGTAAAACATTCCCATAGAGTTACTTCCACCGCCGATACAGGCGATAACATATTCGGGAAGGCGGTTTTCTTTTTGTAAAATCTGTTCTTTTGTTTCTTTACCGATAACTGACTGGAAATTCCTCACCATCATTGGGTAAGGGTGAGGGCCTACGGTTGACCCGATAATATAATGCGTATTATCAACATTTGTTACCCAGTCCCTGATTGCTTCGCTGGTTGCGTCTTTTAGCGTGCGGCTGCCGGAGTAAACCGGAATTACTTCAGCGCCTAACAGTTTCATCCTCTCAACGTTAATGGCCTGACGTTTTGTGTCCTCTTCGCCCATATACACTTCGCATTTTAGGCCAAAGAGCGCACAGGCTGTGGCTGTAGCTACTCCATGCTGGCCGGCACCGGTTTCTGCGATTATGCGTTTTTTGCCCATCCTTTTGGCGAGCAGTGCCTGGGCAAGTGCGTTGTTGATTTTATGCGCGCCTGTATGATTCAGGTCTTCACGCTTGAGGTATATCTTTGCTTTGCCGTAGTGTTCGGTGAGCCTGTTGGCCAGATATAGCGATGTTGGCCTGCCGGAGTATTCTTTCATCAGGCTATACAGGTTATTTAAAAATTCTTCGTCCTGCCAGGCTTTGTTAAATTCATCCTCCAGCTCATACAGGGCGGCCATTAGCGTTTCCGGCACGTACTTGCCGCCGAACTGCTCAAATCTGCCTTTATTGTTTGGCAGGGCATATGGCAGAGTCTTTTCAAAATAGTGCGGCAACAAAAGAACCTCCGTCTTTGTTTACGAGTTTATAGTCTGATACGTCTATGCGTACAATGGCGGTTGCGGGGTCATTGGCAAATTCGTTCAAATCAGGATATTTTTCTACAAGGCGGGTCTTCCATTTTGAAATTTCATTTTCTTCCTCAAGAATTTTTGCCCTGCCAGTTATAGTAATTGCGCTGATTTCATTGATGTTGCGGGGGTGGTCTTCCCTGTTATCTATTAATAGCGATACTTCGCCGTTGTTTTGCAGGTGCTCAAACTTTTTCGTGTCCTTTGGCGTGGCAAAGTAAAGGGTTTTAACATCGTCTGTTATGACGTATGTAATGAGGCAGGAGTGTAAATGGCCGTTTTTTTGCGTGCACAGCACCGCAAAGGTCTGGCTGTCGAGGATTTTTTTTATTTTATTGCTTAGCGTTTGGGTTTCCATTTTTCTGCCTCCGATTAAGAGGATTTTAGCATAAAATACACTAAATCATTGATATAATTTTTACCGTAATTCGCTATATTTGAACCTGTAGGCAAGTGTGAGAGAGGATTCATTTTGGCGAAGCTGCAGGTAGTAAACGGTAACAATGCCAGGAAAACCAAGGATTATAACGATATAGACCTTAATAATTGGAAGGACTACGACCATATAGAAACCGGTACGCTCTGGACATTCAACTCAAGGGGCAGGGCAAACGGTCATAAGTTCGAGTACCACGGCAATTATATTCCACAAATAGCTGAGCAGCTGTTCTCAAGGTTTACAAAACCCGGTGATATTATACTTGATATGTTTCTTGGCTCAGGCACATCTGCCATTGAGGCAATAAACCGGAAAAGAAGGTGTATAGGGGTTGAACTAAAAGAAGATTTGGCGGATAAAGTCAGGGCAAACCTCAACAATAGAGAAATGGTTGAGGTTATATGCGCTGATAGCGCATCTGCAACGGCGAAGAAAAAGATTGAAAAGTCGCTGGAGAGTTTTGGGGTGGAAAAAGCACAGTTTTTAGTGTTGCATCCGCCGTATGCAGATATTATAAAGTTCAGCGATAAGCGCAAGGACCTGTCTAACTGCTCATCTACCGAAGAGTTCCTCGAAGGGTTCAAAAAAGTAGCGCAGAACGGTTATGACTGTCTGGAAAAAGGCCGCTACGCAGCGTTAATCATTGGCGATAAATACACAAAGGGCGAGCTGGTGCCGCTGAGTTTTCTTTGTATGCAGAAGATGAACGAAGTAGGGTTTAAGACCAAGTCTATTATCGTGAAAAACATAGAAGGCAATGAAATCGGCAAGGGCCGCACTAATAATTTATGGCGGTACAGGGCGTTAGCCGGTGGGTTTTATATTTTCAAGCACGAGTACATAATGATTTTCCAGAAGAAGTAATCATTTTCTTTTCTGTTGAATTGTTATAAAATTTATAAATGGGGCATGCCTCTTGCACTTCCCCTCTGAACACGCTCTAAACGTGACAAGTCAGAGAAAGGAGTTGATGCCAGGTGAAAGTAGCCTTTGTTGCTAACAAAGAAGAGTTATTAATATTATTAGTAATTATTCTTTTGCTAGTGTTTAGATTACTAAATAACATGCTAAAAGCAAACGCTTGTCATTGCGAGGGCTTTAGCCCGTGGCAATCTGTCCATCAAACATTGATAAGCATTTTAGCCAAACAGGATAGATCCTCACGTCGCCTGCGGCTCCTCAGGATGACAGTTCGGCTATTTCATCATATTAATTCATAATCTTATCACTAGTCGACAAAAAAGAGCTAGCAGATTTGCTAGCATCTTTAATTCACTAAAGGGGCTTTGAAATGGCCGACTGGCAATCGGCCAGCCCTTTAAATTTAGTATAGCATATTTGGATTTTTTTTAAAGTATTAAACCGTTTTATATACAAAAAAAGACCGCCGAGGCGGTCTTTTTTTATGCTTTGATTTTAATCCTAATCGCCCATCATAAGGTCGCCGAACCCGCCAAGTACGCTGCCTTCGCCACGGCGTGAGGAACCCTCTACCTGTGGGGCGGCCATGTAAATCCTTTCAGCCAGCCTGCTGAAAGGTAATGACTGTACCCAGACAATTCCCGGCCCTCTAAGCCTCGCATAGAACAATCCTTCTCCTCCAAAAAACATTGACTTGATGCCTTTTACCATCTGGATATCATAATCAACGTCTTTTGTGAACGCCACAAGACAACCGGTATCGACTTTTATTACATCGCTTGGGCCGAGTTCCACAGGGTGAACCATTCCGCAGGCGTGCACAAACGCAAGCCCGTCACCTTCGAGTTTTTGCATAATGAACCCTTCGCCGCCAAAAAAGCCTACACCAAGCCTTTTCTGAAATTCCATGCCAACGGAAACGCCTTTTGCCGCGCAAAGAAAAGCGTCTTTCTGGCAGACCACTTTTCCGTCAAAAATGCTCAAATCAAGCGGTAAGATTCTTCCCGGGAATGGTGCCGCAAAGCTGACGTGCTGTTTGCCGTAGCCTCTGTTTGTAAAGAGGGTCATAAACAGGCTTTCGCCGGTGAGCAACCTTTTGCCTGCGCCTACAAGTTTTCCGATTAAATCGTCGGACTGTTTTGAGCCGTCACCGAATATTGTATCGAGTTCAATGCCGTCTTCCATCATCATCATTGAGCCGGCTTCTGCTATGACCGCTTCGTTCGGGTCTAGTTCAACTTCCACAAACTGCATATCATCGCCATGGATTTTAAAATCTATGTCATGGGCGTTTTTAAGGTTATTTTGAAACATGTAATAATCCTCCATTCTATAATTTTAAATTATAGCTTTTTTTGGGGAAAAAATTAAGAATTAATCTTTTTATAAATCTCCATAGCCGTTCTGATGCCGTCGCCGGCCGCTATTGCAGTTTGCCGGAAATGGCCGTTTTTTACATCGCCAATCAGGTAGATGCCCGGTGCATTAAGCGCGTCAGGGTTTATAAAATCCATATTGGCTTCCCTTCCAATTGCCGCTAAAAAATAATCATATTCATTATTTTCATTAAGTTCTGCGTTTTCGATATATGTAATTTTCGGGTTTTGCAGTGCTCTTTGCTTTAAAACAGGGATGCATTTTGTTTTTGTGCCCCTGTTTAAAATAAAAACTTCTCTGGCCGGGCTGTTATCAGCAATATTCAACGCATAATCAAACGCAGCATCGCCTGCGCCGATTATTGCTATTCTCTTATCTTTGAGGTCTTGCTTAAACAAATCACAAACTTCATAAAACACAGGCATATTGAATTTTTTAGGCTTTGTGCCGGAAGCTATGACCAGAAATTTTGCTTTATATTCTGATTTTTTAGTTTTTATAACAAAAACAGGATCATTAAATTTTACTTTACATACTTCATCAAAAACAGGCGATAGGTTATACTTTTTTATGTGTTCATTGAATTTATCCACAAGGGCCGTGCCTGTAAGTCCGCCGGGAAAACCCGGATAGTTTTCAACAAGATTAGCATTCCCCAACAGCCCGCCCACAGTGTTTTTTTCAATGATAACAGGTTTAAGGCCGTATCTTCTTAACTGTATGGCACAGCTCATTCCGGCGGGACCCGCACCGATTATTATAATGTTATTATCCATATTAAAATTATTAAACAAATATAAAAAAACATTAAAGTATTAAAAATATTTTGTCGATAACAATTTGGAAAGGGTACGAGGCTCGTAGATGCTTTTGGACGAAAATCAATTTGAAGAAAACAATATAAATCAGTTAAATAAACTGCGGCATGTTATGAACACCCTTGAAAAGGAAAAAGACAGGGAAAAACATACCATATTAATTGTTGACGATGAAGTAAACAACCTGCAGTTTTTAAAGAGAACACTGCGGCGTGATTATAAAATTTTAACGGCAAATGACGGGCTTGAAGCGTTAAAAGTTGTTGAGCAGGAAGGCCCTAATATTTCTTTGATAATCAGTGACCAGCGTATGCCAAATATGAATGGTACTGAGTTTCTTGCGGAAGTAACAGAAGAATACCCGAATATAATTAAAATGCTGTTAACCGGTTATTCAGACATTGATGCGATGATTGACGGGGTTAATAAGTGTAATTTGTTCCAGTATATTTCAAAACCCATAAATCCGAATGATCTTGAAATAATTATAAAAAACGGCATAGAAGCATACGAACTCACCCTCAGCAAAAATACCCTTTTAAATGATCTAAGGGAGTTATTTTTCACTACAATCAAGGCTATTTCCAATGCTCTTGACGCAAAAGATACCTATACACATGGCCATTCCCATAGGGTAACTATGTATTCGCTTATCCTGGCAAAGGAAATGGACTTTGATGAGGAACAGCTTGAAGAAATTGAAACCGCCGGTCTGCTTCATGATATAGGAAAGATAGGCATACCCGAAGATATCCTTTGCAAGCCGGGCAGGCTTACGGAAGAGGAATATACTATAATCAAAGGGCATGCCCCGGGTGGAAAGAAAATTTTAAATACTATACCGGGACTCAGGACGATCTCATTATGGGTCAGTTGTCACCACGAAAGGTGGGACGGCAGGGGATATCCAGCCGGCATGAAAGAGGAAGAAATTCCGTTGCCTGCAAGAATCCTTGCGGTGGCTGATACTTATGATGCTATGACTTCTAATCGTTCTTACAGAAAGGGTTTGCCGCATGAAGTCGCGGTAGAAGAAATTAAAAACTGCGCCGGAACGCAGTTTGACCCTTCTATAATTGAAATTTTCCTTAAAATACATGAAAAGTTCAGGGAAGCTTCGCAGAACCCGATTAATATTTATGATGAATACAGCAGGCTGAATAAGGATATTGAGGAAAAAGAAAAGGTTACTCAATAGTAATTATATGCGTGGGGGTTTTATCCACACGCAATAATTCGCTCATTCCAATGCCTACAACCCATAAAACCTCTTCATCATTTACCAGAAGGGGCAGGTGGTCACGTTTGTATTCAGGCACCCCCCTGTTTATAAGGTATTTTTTCAGTTTGGTCTTTTCCTGCATACCAAATGGCTGGATTATATCGCCGGGTTGTCTTGCCCTTAAATACACCGGTTGTTTAACCCTGCTTAAATCAGCATAAACAGTATAGGAAGTTTCTTCAGGGAACTTTTCAGGCAAGCCCCCCGGCCATTCCGTAATTTGTAACTGCGGTATGCGCTCCGGGGGCTTTTTATTTATTATTTTGATTTCTTTTGAACTAACAAAAACCCACAATTCCCTGCCAATAGAAAAAGTTTTGCCGGATTTGGAGTTTTTATTTTCCTGTATAAAGCAAAACAGGTCGTTAATGTTTTCAAAAGTATGTTCTATGTTGTTTTGAGCTAGATAATCAGCAAGGATGCGCTTTTGCAGGGGATCTGAAAGATTTAAATAATCCTGTGTTCTTATATAATTATTTAAAATATTGGTTTGTTTTATGCATTCATTGATAATACTTTCTGCGTCTTTTGTAATTTCTGAAAGCCGCAACAACGCCCCATCAACCTCCGGGTTGTACGTGCGCAGCTCCGGCAGCAGGCTGAGCCTTATGCGGTTTCTGGCGTATTTCTGGTTATAGTTACTGGAATCAATACTGTAGGTCAGTCCGTTTTCCTGGCAGTACTCTATGCATTCTTCCCTTGTTAAATTTAAAAGCGGTCTGTAGATATTATCCCGCTTTTCGGGTATGCCCCGCAGCCCGGTAATTCCTGTGCCTTTAATTATCCGATAAAGTATGGTTTCGACGTTGTCAGTCTTTGTATGGCCTGTAAGGATTGCGGCTGCGCCGGTTTCTTCAGCGATTTCGTTGAAAAATTTATATCTCTGGTTTCTTGCTTCTTCTTCGGTTTGCGGCAAATCAGGCGGCAGGGTTTTTGTATGGAATTCAACGCCTTTTTCTTTGCAGAATTTTCTGCATTTTTCCTGTTCGTTTTTTGCTTCTTCCGGTCGCCAGTTATGATTTAGGTGAGCGGCGATGGGATTCAGTCCAAGGTTATATAAAACATTCAGCAGGCACAGCGAATCACTGCCCCCGGAAAATCCGACAAGTAGTTTTTTGTTTATTAACCCGTGTTCTTTCAGAAAACTATGTAATGTTTCATTTATTTTCAATGATGTCTGTTTCATATAAATATAATACAATATCTTATATGCAGGAAAAGGATAAGCTTTTACAGCAAATTATATTTGAAATAATGTTCAGTAACCCCCAGAACAGAAATTATCCTGAGGGGCTTACTGCTGTTGAGCTTTCTCGCAAATATAACGCTAAAATTGATAAGGTAAAGAAAAATTTAGCCCTGCTGCAGGAAAAGGGTGTAGTCAAATCAATCGGTGTAAACCCGAAGTTCTGGTTGTTTGACGAGTATAATTACCAGAGGATAGATGAGGATGACCCCATCCACTGCCTTATGTGGAGCGGGGACGTGGATTTTGACTGTTATTTTCAGTATTAAGGACTTAATAATAAAAATCGTTTATAATATACATAATAATTTATACGAATTTTCAATTAACATTTTTTTATATTTAAATAAGCATATTATAAATATTTTGCAAAAAAAGCCGATACTAAATAATATGTGTAGTAATCAATAAATTTGGTTAGGACAAAATATGGGCAACAAAAATACAATCGCTTTTAATAATAAATTTGTAAGCAGCTTAACAGGTGTATCTGTTAGACAGTTAAATAATTGGGATAAGATTGGTTTAATAAAACCATCGGTACAAGAGTCTGGAGGAAGAGGGACATCAAGACTTTATTCTTTTGAAGATATAGTAGAAATAAAAACAGTTATGTGGTTGAAAAGTCAAAATATTTCTTTAAACAAAATAAAATTAGTTATTAATTACTTAAAAGAAATATTGAAATACGAAAGACCTTTAAAGGAAGCCAAATTAGTTACTAATGGAAAAGAAATTTATTCGACTACTGAAGATATTAATTCCATATATTCAACTTGGTTTTCTGCTAGCCAGCATGGACAAGTTGTTTTTAATCCGATTATTGTTCCATTAGGCTTCATTATTGAGGAAGTAGAAAATAAATTCCTTAAATATGAAAAAAGACTTGAAGAAGGAGAAAAAGAATATAAGGAAGGTAAGACAGTATCACTGGATTCGGTAAGGAAAAAATACATTGACTTATCACGTAGAACTAACAGAAGAAGCAACAAAAGACCTTGATAAGCTGGTTAAATCAGGTATTGATTTAAAACTTTTAAATAGGTATTTTTCTAAACTCGAAAATAACCCTTATTTATACTCCAAAAAGAAAAAAGGTGATTTAAGTGACACTCGAGCTGTTGAGTGGGGCAAAGGATATAGACTGCTTTTTAAAATTTATGAAAAAGATAAAACCGTTTTGATAACGGTCATTGATAAACATGATGATGCCTATAGAAAGGCAAAAAGAAGAAAATAGGATTATCCAAAAATTCAATCCTTTCTTTTAAACCAGTCGTGCAGCCAGTTTTTCTGATTTTTGCCGATTTTCCACAAGGCAACGCCTATTGCTACCAGCACTCCGACAATTATGCCCTGATTTAGTAGTTCTGCTGTCCAGAATTGTGTTTCTGTCATTTATTTGTTCCTTTGTTTTAAATCTTGTTTAATTATAAAATAAAAATATCCGTAAAATGTGTGATAAATGAACCTCAAAAACATATTTAAAATAGCGGGTTTAATCAGTCTCATAACCATCCTGAGCAAAGTCATAGGCTTTTTCAGGGACGTGGTCATAGCAGGCGCATTCGGTGCATCGCTGGAAAGTGACGCCTACTTTTACGCCTACCAGATACCCGCCATAACCCTGATAATTCTGGGCGGGCTCGGCGGGCCGTTCCATACGGTTACAGTATCAGTATTTTCAAAAGGCGAGGCTGAGGAAAAAGCCCTCAATACTTTCCTTAACATAATAGGTATGGGCTTTATCGTCATAACTATACTTGTTTTCTTTAGTGCGGATACTATAGCGCAACTGATTTCCCCGGGCGCAAGCGCGGAACTGCACGCCATGATAGCCGAACAGCTGAAAATAATGTCGCCTGTAATACTCGTGGGTGGGATAGTCGGTATATTGTTCGGCATTTCCAATGTATACGATAAATTTCTTTTGACTGCGGTTAGTCCGACAGTTACGAGTATCGTTATTATTGCGGCGGTGCTGTCCGTGGGCGGGCAGTATGGCGGGCTTGTGCTGGCATGGAGTACGCTGATAGGAGCATTGCTCCAGCTTATTATACAAATGCCGGCCTATTTTGGCGCAGGATATAAATACAGGTTTGATTTTGACCTAAAAAGTGAAAAAGTCAGAAAAATAGGCGAAATCCTTTTCCCGGCAATGCTTGGCTGTTCTGTGGGGCAGCTGCATATCTATGTGGATATGTTTTTTGCTTCCCAACTCCCGGAGGGCAGCTGGTCGGCTATCGGATATGCTAACAGGATATTTCAGTTCCCGGCAGGTGTGTTAATTACAGCAATGCTGGTCTCGATTTTCCCTGCTTTTTCAAGGATGGTGGGAGAGCAGGACTGGTCGGGGCTTAAATATTATTTCCACAGGGGGATGGGCTCTCTGTGGTTTGTGACGTTTCCGGTGCTGGTTTTCCTTGCTTTTTTCAGCTTTGAGGCAATCACCATCCTGCTTCAGAGGGGGCAGTTTGACGTTACAGACACCCTTATGGTTACAGAAGCGCTGTTTTATCTGAGTTTTGCCATAGTTTTCTATGCGCTGCGGGACACGCTGACGAGGGTATTTTACGCTTTTGATGATACAAAGACGCCGTTTTTAATAGCGTTTTTATCAATATTTATCAAAGCTGTCCTGAACTTCCTGCTCGTAAAGGAGTTTGGAATCGGCGGCATAACGCTTTCTACAGTAATAGTATCCGCTATAAACGGATTGCTGTTAGGTTTCTTAATCAAAAAGAAAATTGACCTTGATTTCAAAAAATTAATGCCGGATTTGAAAAAAATAGGTATGATAAGCATAGTAATGGCAGTTGCAGTATTTGGGTCAAAGATGTTATTAGGTGAAATTTTAGGCGATGGCAAGCTATATATGGCACTTAACGTAATTATAAGCTGTACATTTGCTTCTATAGTATATTTTGCTCTTGCTTTGGCGTTAAAAGTCGAGACAGCAGTTCAGTTTTGGGGAAAGATATGCGGTTTAACAAAAAAATCCTGAAAATAATACCGGCCCTGCTTTATTTTGGGCTTATCTGGTATATGTCCTCAAGACATGTCGGGGTTGATATTACAAAGTTTGATAAACTGTTTCATGTTGTTGAATATGCAGTTATGGGCTTTTTATTATCGTTTGGTTTTGAGCTGAACAGCATCAACGTTATTAAACGAGGCAAGTATTGTTTGTTGATAGCAGTTCTGGCGGGTGCGACCGATGAAATTCATCAGTGCTTTGTGCCTTGGCGGTGCGGTGATTGGTGGGATTTGTTTGCTGATACTATTGGGTGTATAATCGGCATAGCTTTGTGGGTTGTTTTAGTTAAAATATTTGTAAGGGAAAAAACTTTTTAATTATATAGCAGGGGGAGAGGTGCCAGAGTTTGGTCTATCGGCGTCGCCTCGAAAGCGAATGGGCTTAACGGCCACAAGGGTTCGAATCCCTTCCTCTCCTGTTTTTGACAGCTATAAGTTAGTTTTGTTTTATATATGCGAATTTAGACTAATTTACATTATGATAAAGTATAGAAATGATAGGAGGAGGAATAATTATGAATATATGGCAAAAATACGCAAACGTACTGGTGGACTACTGTACAGGCGTTAAGAAAGATGACCTGGTAATTATATCATCTGATACCCAGGCGCAACCGCTTATACTTGCTGTGTATGAGCAGGTTTTAAAAAGAGGCGCTCACCCAATCCTAAAGCTGGGGCTGGAGGGCCAAAAGGAGATATACTTTAAAACAGCCTCAGATGAACAATTAGGGTTTATTGACCCGTTAATCCAGCAGGAGTACGAGAAGGCGGATAAGTTTATTGCCATAGGCGCACCATATAATACCAAGAATCTTGCAAAGATTCCCCCGGAGAGACTGGCAAAGAGGTCTGCGGCCACCCGTCCACTGAGCGAAAAGATGCTTTCTCGTGCGGCAGAAGGGTTTTTGAGCTGGGTAATTTGTGACTACCCGACCAATGCCCTTGCGCAGGAAGCCAGGATGTCCATATTTGACTATGAAGAATTTCTGATAAACGCTTGCTACCTGCATCTTGACGATCCTGTCGCAAAGTGGAAGGAAATCGGCAAGAAGCAGGATGCCCTTGTCAACAGGCTCAATGGCACAAAGACAATTCGAGTGGAAGGCGAAAAGACAGACCTGACTCTCTCTGTAGAAGGCAGGAAGTGGATAAATTGTTGCGGCAGTAATAATTTCCCGGATGGAGAGGTTTTTACTTCTCCTGTGGAGGATTCGGCGGAAGGCGAGGTATACTTTGACTTTCCGGCAATCTATAGGGGAAATGAATCGCAGGGCATTCATCTCAAATTTAAAAAGGGTAAAGTCGTCGAAGCATCGGCAGAGAAGGGCGAAGATTTTTTTCTGAAGATGATTGACCAGGATGAAGGAGCACGGTTCCTTGGCGAATTCGCTTTCGGGACAAACGATATGATACAGGAAGTGACCGGAAACATACTGTTTGACGAGAAAATCGGCGGGTCAATACATATGGCGCTGGGTTCATCTTATCCTGAAACAGGTGGAAAAAATACTTCCGGCCTACACTGGGATATAATTAAAAATATGAAGGTAGATTCCAGAGTATACGCTGATGGAGAATTGATTTATGAAAATGGTAAGTTTTTAATATAGAAATGAATTCTCAAAAAAGTAAAGACATCAGTTTTATTACTAAAATGGCCGAAAAGCGTGACGATGAGGGTTTTTTTACGCTTAAGTGGACATTACAGGCTATTATAGCTTGTATTGTACTTCTGGTAATCTTATATTATTTTGCTGAATCGAAAAAAAATCCGAATATAGGTATGATAAACGTTAACCATGTGATTAACAAGACGGGCATACGATCTAAACTCCTTACCCTGATGGGGGATAGAAATATTCTTTTTCTCGGGGTGGATTCCAACGGTACTTATTCAGATTCTTTTTTCGGCACAAGGACCGATACCATACTGCTGGTTAGCGTTGATCGGAATGGAAAGTCGGTTAACGCTATATCGATTCCCCGAGATAGCAAGGTATATCTGGCTGGTGGACGGGGTGTTGACAAAATCAACGCAGCGCACGCCCTCGGTGGGCCAGAACTCACGAAACGTACTATTCAAGACACTTTTGGCATAGATATCAGTAACTATATCGTCATAAACTACCAGGGGGTAAGGGATTTTGTCAGGATAATCGGCGGAGTGCCTATTAACGTGGAGAAAAGGATGTATTACACTGACTGGACAGCAGGGCTGAAAATTGACCTGCAGCCGGGCTATCAGGTGCTTGGCCCGGATGAGGCTGAGGGGTATTTAAGATTTCGGCATGATGCAAAAGGCGATATAGGCAGAATAAAGAGACAGCAGCACTTTGTAAAAGCTCTGGTGGACAAGCTTGCCCGGCCTGAAATCGCATTGAAAGCTCCGCAGTTGTATGATATTTTGAGTAGAAATATAAGGACTGATCTGAATCTGTTTGAACTATCAAAGTTGTTAAATATAGTCAAAAATATTACTCCCGGTCAAATACAGGTCGCCACACTTCCCGGAAAACCTTCACAGTATAGTAAAGCAAGTTATTGGATACTTGATGCTGAAAAGGCTCAGGAGATAATTGACCGGCTCATATACCGGGCAGAATCCACTACGGCCGGGGAAAGTCTTACGGTGAGCCTGTTTTATTCACCCAGCCTGGCCGGAAGGATAGAGAATATCGTGGATAAAATTAATTCTCTGGGTTTTGAGGTAAAGTTTCGAATCCCAGAGGAGAACAGGAATTCTGAGATTATTGCGCACACCAAAAAGGCTGTGTTCAAAAGGATTGAGCCGTTAAGGGAAAAAATATCGGAGCTGAAAGGTTCGCAGTATGTGGTTGAGCCGGATAACAACCTTTATCCCTGTACGGACTTTACTATTTTAATTGGGGATTAAGAAAGTAATAAAAAATTTTACAGAAAAATTTTTTAATTTTTCCTTAGTTTCAGATTATCAGAAATTTGTCAGGAAGTGTTTGGTTTAATATAAATCTTATAAATGTGTCTTAGGCACTACCTTTGTGTTAAAATCATTACATGCTTGTTTCTATAAATTGGTTGAGTGAATATGTGGACTTGTCGGGCATTGAGCCTGGGGATATTGCTCATGCGCTTACAATGAGCGGGCTCGAGGTCGAGGAAATCGAACAAATCGGCGCTGGGTTTTCAAATATAGTCGTGGCTGAAATACTCGAAATCAACCCTCACCCTAACGCTGATAAGCTCCAACTGGCAAAGGTTTTTAACGGCACAGAAGAAAAAGAAGTGGTGTGCGGCGCAAAAAATATCGCCAGAGGCCAGTTTGTGCCTTATGCAACTATCGGATCCGAGGTAATGGACAGGAAAACAGGCGAAAAATTTGAATTAAAGCCCGTCTCGATACGGGGCGTGGAATCCCAGGGCATGCTCTGCTCTGCCGAGGAATTAGGATTGAATACAGTTGATTTTCAGGAAGACGACGGCATTCTCATACTTAAAGACAGCCCCGCACCCGGCACAGACATAAAAAAAGTGCTTAATATAACTCAGGATACTGTACTGCACACAGCCCCGACAGCCAATCGCGGGGATGAGATGTCGTTACTGGGCATTGCAAGGGAGGTCAGCGCACTGTATAACAGGCCGATAAAACTGCCGGAACTGAGAGAGTACCCGCCGAGTATACAGCCTGACTTTGAAGTGGAAATAAAGGATGAAGATACCTGTAAGTATTACGCCGCAGGTGTTGTGGAAGATTTGAAGATTGGCCCTTCGCCCGAGTGGATGGCGCAAAGACTCATTGCATCAGGAGTGCGGAGTATTAATAACGTTGTTGATATAACAAATTACGTGATGCTTGAGTATGGACAGCCGCTGCATGCGTTTGACTTGGATAAGCTGGGGGTAAATTATCTTTGCGTGAGAAGGGCTGAAGACGAAGAAATTATTGTAACCCTTGATGAAGAAGAAAGGAAGCTCGATACTGATTCGGTACTGATTGCCACAGAAGAGAAACCTGTTGGCCTGGCAGGATTAATGGGCGGGTATAACTCGGAAGTTGATGAGAATACAAAAAATATAGCTTTGGAAAGTGCGTACTTTACCCCGCCGACAAACAGGAAATCTTCAAGGAGCGTGGGGTTAAGGACAGAAGCATCAGCAAGGTTCGAGAGGGGCGTGGATATTGAGGCGGTCAGATCTGCTTTACTCCGGGCAATGAACCTTATGGAAGAACACGCCGGTGCTAAAATCGAGGGGATTGTTGAAACAGGCAAGGATAAACTGACTGACAGAGAAGTCACTTTAAGGTTCAGCGAGGTTAGAAGAGTTTTAGGTATAGAAATACCCTATGACAGATGCGTACAAATATTGCAAAACCTTGGTTTTGAGCTTTTAGGAAGGGATACGTTCACTGCAATGTTTAAAGTGCCCAGTTTTAGGGCAAATGATGTAACAAGGGAAATCGATCTTATCGAAGAAATAAGCAGGATTTACGGCTACGACAAAATTGAGCCGACACTGCCCAAAGAAACAGCCCTTGCCGAAATATCAGAAGAAACAAAATGTATTAAAAAAATTCATAAAATTTTGCTTGCAAAAGGGCTGAAAGAAGCAGTCACCTCTTCGCTTATAGGCGAACCTTTATTAAAGTGGATTGGCATTGGGTATGAAAAAGGCCGCGCAATAAAAGTTTCCAACCCGCAGTCTGAGGAACACACAATGCTCAGGCAAAGCCTTATCCCGTCAATTGCCCAGGTTGTAAAATATAACCTTGACCAGGGACAGAAAAATATCTGGATATATGAAATAGGAAAGACGTACTTTTTCAATGGCAATGTCAGCGAAAAAGAAGCGGGGACGCAGGAAAAAAGACTGCTGGCCGGCGCATTAACCGGGAATATAAGTCCTGCCTTATGGAGAAAACCGTGCGAAACCGATTTTTATACGGCAAAAGGCCTTATGGAGTTGTTGTTAAAAGAATTTAACCTCGAAAACAGGGCAAAAATTGAGCCGGTTGTTGATGTTAGCTACTTTCACCCGGGAAAAGCCGCTAAAATAACACTATTGGGTAAAGAACCGGTATGTCTTGGATATTTTGGTGAGCTGCACCCAGATACTGCGGATAAGTGCAAAATTAACCAGCCTGTTTACCTGTTTGAACTGGACATGGAAAAAATCCTGGATAACATAACCAAAACTGTCCCGAGATATAAGCAATTGCCTCAATATCCTGCTGTTATAAGGGATATAGCGTTTATTGCGTCTGATGAATTAAATTATCAGGAAATAGCGAAAACAATTAAAAAATCATGTTCAAAATTGCTCAGGAGTGCTGATGTATTTGACCTTTATAAAGGCGAGCACGTGCCTGAGGGTAAAAAGAGCATGGCAGTAAGGCTTACTTTGCAGAATCCGGAAGCCACGCTGACTGATGAAGAGGTTAATAAAGAAGTAGCTAATATGCTTAATAAGTTAAAGATGATATTGGAATTAAGGAAGTAATATAATCCGGTTTAATCGTCCATTTGTGGAATGGGTATTTCCCTGATTTTTTTTAATTATATATAAAGAAGGAATTGGGGTATGTTGAGCTTTTTTCAAAGAAACCTGAAATTTATATCTATACTTGTTTCTATTGGGTTTATAACAGGGATTTTTTATTCTTTTATTATCTTTAAGCCAGTTTATAAATCAGACACAAAAATGCTTATAGAAAAAGATTCGGTTTCTACCCAGATTTATGTATTAAAATCCGGGGAATTTGCTGAAAAGGTATGGAATAAAATTCGGGAAAAGTACAAATTAACAATCGATAATGAGCTGGGCACAGAAAAAATTAAAAAAGCCATAAATATAAAAAACCCTTTAAATACAAATATAATAGACGTGACTGCCGCCTGGGCAGACCCTTTAGTGGCAAAAGATATAGCCACAACTTTTGTTAATGAATATAAAAATATTAATCCGGGTATTTTAATACTGGAAACGCCACGGTTGCCTTTTTACAATTCCTTTCCCGGAAGAATAGAGCTTATTACCCTGTTTACAATTTTTTTCGGGTTTTTCGCATTAATAATTACTGCTTTAAAAGAAATATTAAAAAACAGCTACCATACCCCTGAAGAAATAGAGCAGGATCTTGACTTACCGGTAATAGGAACAATTCCCTGGCTTAAAAGGGAAATTTTTGATGAGCCTGATATAATGTTTGCGCTTGATGAGACAGCATCCATATATTCCCTTGCGTTTCAAAAAGCGGTTTCCTGCCTTAAGTTAAAAGGGTGTAGTTTAAATAAAAAAGTTTTTGCTTTTACTTCTTCTGAACTATCAAAATTCAGGTCAACTATTATTATGAATCTTGCATACGGACTCAGCAGGACAGGCGAAAGTGTTGTTGTGGTTGATGCCGATTTCAGAACACCATCCATTGGCAATGATTTGGGGCTTAAAATGGAGACCAGGGGTGATCTTACAGAGTTGTTATCCTATCCTGCTCCTGAAATAGAAAATTTCATGTATACAATCCCGGGGATTAATAACTTTTTTATAATTCCAAACAGAGGTAGCTCCTCTGACCCTTCATTATATTTACATTCTAAGGAGTTTAAGCAGCTGGTTGATAGTTTGAAAGAAAAATATGACCGGGTTTTTATAGACATCCCGCCTGTAATGGCAGTGCCTGATACTTTTATGGTGGGTTCATACATTGACGGGGTAATACTTATGACGGGTCTTGAGCCAAATAAAGATGTTTTAAGAAAAATATACAGGCAGCTTAAAACTTATAACATAGAAATTTTTGGGATTATTACAAGGGAGATCTTGTTTGAGAGCAGTGTTTCAGCCGGTCTTTATATAAAGCAGATGATTTCCAGGATGTTGTCAAAAAATCGGGAGTTATTGCCTGAGTAAATTTAATAAAATCGATTAATAAATTCCCTTAAAAACTCCAGCGCATACTGGCTCGCCCTATATTTTATTTCAGTACGTAGCAGTTCGGGAGTCATTTTAACTTTATGAACTTCAGTTTGTTCTTCATTATTAATAGCAATATAAACAAGCCCGACCGGTTTTTGAGGAGTGCCGCCCGTTGGGCCTGCTATGCCTGTTATTCCAACCCCTATATCGGTTTCTGATAATTTTCTGATACCCTGTGCCATTTGTTTTGCAACAATTTCGCTCACAGCCCCGCATTCTTTTATTGATTCCGGGCTTACCCCCAGTTGCTTTATTTTTGCTTCATTTGAATATGTAACCGCATTAAATTTAATATAGGCAGAGCAGCCTGAAACATCAGTGAGTCTTGAGCTCACAAGTCCGCCGGTGCAGGACTCCGCCGTGGAAACAGTTAATTTTTTTTCAATAAGGAGCCGCCCGATAAGCTTTTCCAGTTTGATTTCTGACATATTATTACAAATTGTTAACTTTTGGTGATATCGTGAATATCTTAATTTGTTTTTGTTTTTATATTATTGGAGGAGTTAAAGAATATTTATTAAAGGAGGAATTTTACCAAACTAAGAGAGATTCTTGGAAATATCCGGGCTAGTTTGTCGGAACATCCAGGGGTTCAATCAAGGTTACTTCGATAATGTCACCAGGGTTGACTTTTATTTCATCACCCTTTTTAAACATATCGTATGTTGATTTACCGACAAAGTAACCGGCCCCGCCAAAAGCACCGACAAATGCGCCAGCAGGAGCGGTAACTACAACAGGTATTCCTTTCCAGAAGGATTTCCCCAGATTAACTGAATAATCTAAAGAAGTAGTTATTATTTTTGCGCTCTTGTCAGAATTTTCATCAAGGCATTTTGTATAGCTGGTGTTAGCAACAAAATTACCTTCCTCAGTAAGGTTTTTTGCCCTGGTGGTCCTGACATAAAGCGGAATCTGCTTCCCGAAAGGCGTAACAGCATGGTCAAAATTCAAGCTCAACTTACCGCCTTTACAAAAGCGGCCGGCCGGTTTAACAAAATCAACCGTGCCCCTGAGTAAAGTACCGGCAGGAAGAACAATCAGGCTGCCAATCCTGATATCATCCAGAAGAGTTGCGCGGAAATCATCGCCCTCAAAATAATTAAATGAGTTTACCGGAGTTTCCATCCTGATTTCAAATGTAGTTCCAGCAGGAATCCGTTCGGATTTTACATCAGCCTGTATTACGTTTGAAGAGCTTTCCAGCGGGATGACACTTGCGTCAAAATTTTCTGAGTAAGATGCACTGAATGCAAAAAAGCTTATTATTAAAGAATACAAAATGGTTTTTTTCATTAATCTCTCCCGAATCTTTATCTTAACCGACACAGTTTACTACTTTATAAACATTTTAATCATTACCAAACTTTTTAGCAAATACCAGTATGCAATTAAATCAAAAAATGGAGGAGTTATTATGGGATTTATTAGTACAGTAACAGCAGTACAGGAAACCACCGCAAATCTGAGCGGTATTGAAATGAAAATTAAAAGAACGCAGGATCAGATAATGGCCTTAACGCAGCAGGCAAAAAATGCTATTGGTAATCCGGAAGAATTACAAAGGCTGCACCAGATAAACACAAAATTAGAACAGGATTTGCATATGCTTAATGCAGAATATGATGCTTTAAAACAAAGAATTGAAGAAGATAAAAAAATGAGAAAAGAAGCTTCCAAAAGAGCTTTCACTGCCTAGTAGCCAAATAAAAAGATGTAACTAATAATAACTATCTCTTAATTATCAATAATAACTGGTTTTGTGCGTTAAGAGGAACTATCCCGACTTGCGGGACGGTTCCTCTTTAAAGTTTAATGTTATTTTAATTATTTAGAAAAAGCTCTTATAGCTTGATTTTTTATGTCAATTATTAAGTTATGTAAATTAAGAGAATCAAAATTAGCAATTTTTTAATACATATATTTTTTATATAAATAAGCAAGAAAAAGAAAATACGAAAGAGCGACAAAGTAGTAAACAATTAACTGTGTAAATCCAGCGAGATAAAGAAGGAGATTTATTATGAGCATTGTAGTAACCCATGCAGCAGTATCAGTTGACCTAAGAATGTTAAGTGACATTGAATTAGCTATTAAGCTTAATCAGGACGCAAGATTAGCATTAGCCCACCAAGCTCAAGAAGCTATGGGCAACCCACAACTCCTGTTAATGTACCACCAACAAGACGTACAATTAGAACAGGAATACCACAGACTCCAAATGGAATATGAAGCACTTAAAACAAAGATTGAAGAAGATAAAAAACGTGAAAAAGACGGTATCAAAAGAGGCTTCGGCTCAACGATATAGTCAACTAATTAGAGTTAAACAAAAAAACTACCTCGTGAGAGGTAGTTTTTTTTGGTTTATTATTAACCTTTTAGTTAGTTACCAGAGTTTTTTCTCCTTTTGCTTCAAGCACTGCCTGAGCGGCAGCAAGTCTTGCAACCGGCACTCTGAAAGGCGAACAGCTTACATAGTTTAAGCCGATTCTGTGACAGAATTTCACGCTTTCCGGGTCTCCGCCGTGCTCACCGCAGATTCCAAGCTTAATATTTGGCCTTACTGATTTACCCTTTTCAATAGCGATTTCCATTAACTGGCCAACGCCTTCCTGGTCAAGAGTTTCAAAAGGATTCTGCGGAAGGATTCTGTTTTCCACATATTTATTGAGGAATTTGCCCTCTGCATCGTCACGACTAAAGCCAAAGGTCATTTGGGTAAGGTCGTTTGTGCCGAAGCTGAAGAATTCCGCATATTCAGCGACCTGGTCAGCTGTTAAGGCCGCTCTCGGAATTTCAATCATAGTACCAAACTGGTATTCGATTTCAACGCCTTTTTCGTTCATAACCTGCTGAGCTACTTCTTCAAGCTGTTTTCTTACAGTTTTGAGTTCGTTTACGTGACCGATAAGAGGTATCATAACTTCAGGTTTTACTTCTATACCTTCTGATTTAAGATCACATGCGGCTTCGAATATAGCTCTTACCTGCATTTCATTAATTTCAGGATATGTAAGGCCGAGTCTGCATCCTCTTAAGCCCATCATCGGGTTAGCTTCTGAAAGGCTTAGTACTGTTTGTAATAATTCTTCCTTCTGAGAAGCGTCCTGACCTTTAGCTTTTAATGTAGCTACTTCAGAGATAAGTTCTTCTTTGTTAGGTAGGAACTCGTGAAGCGGCGGGTCTAAAAGACGAATTGTCATCGGATAGCCTTTAAGCGCTTTGAACATATCTTTAAAATCCTGGTACTGCATTGGAAGCAGTTTTGCAAGAGCAGCTTTCCTTGCTTCTTGTGTACCGGAAACAATCATTTCCTGCACGACAGGAAGTCTGTCCTGTTCCATAAACATATGTTCTGTCCTGCAAAGGCCGATACCCTGTGCGCCGAGTTCATATGCTTTAGCTGTGTCCTGGGGAGTATCAGCATTGGCTCTTACTGTCATTGTTTTGATTTCATCAGCCCAGGCAAGGATTTTTTCAAAGTCGCCACCCATTTTTGGTGGAACTGTTTTTATGCTTCCGTCGATAACTTCACCTGTTGAACCGTCGAGTGAAATAATATCGCCTTTTTTATAGACACTTCCGTCAGGAGCTGTTAATGTTTGTGCTTCAAGGTTTATTTTAACTGTTTCGCAGCCTGCTACGCATGGCTTGCCCATCCCTCTTGCAACAACCGCTGCGTGGCTTGTCATTCCGCCTCTTGAAGTAAGAACGCCCTGTGCGGGAATCATGCCGTGGATATCATCCGGGCAGGTTTCTATTCTTGTTAAGATTATTGATTCGCCTGCTTTAGCAAGTTCTTCAGCTTCTGTCGGGTCAAATATTATTTTGCCAACAGCAGCGCCGGGTGAAGCGTTTAAACCTTTTGCAATAACTTTTGCTGATTTTTTAGCTTCAGGATCAAAGCTTGGAAGTAATAATTGATAAAGTTGTGAAGGATCAACAAGCTGAACGGCTCTTTCTTTTGAAATGATTCCTTCTTCTTCCATATCCACAGCAATTTTAATTGCAGCCTGTGCGGTTCTCTTACCGTTTCTGGTCTGGAGGATATATAATATGCCTTTTTCAATTGTAAATTCCATATCCTGAATGTCTTTGTAGTGACGTTCGAGTTTTTGTGCTATATCAACGTACTGTTGATAAAGTTTTGGCATTTCTTCTTTGAGTTCTGAAATCGGTTTTGGTGTCCTGATACCCGCAACAACGTCTTCGCCCTGTGCGTTGGTTAAGTATTCTCCGTAGAATACGTTTTCGCCGGTACTTGGGTTTCTGGTGAATGATACGCCTGTTGCGGAGTCATCGCCCATGTTTCCGAATACCATTGTTTGTACGTTTACAGCTGTTCCGTATCTGTGGTCAATTTTATAGTGGTTTCTGTATGCTACCGCTCTTGGAATATTCCAGGACTTGAATACTGCTTCAATAGCGAGCTGGAGTTGTGCGTATGGATCCTGCGGGAAATCCATGCCAGCTTGTTCTTTAATAATGTTTTTATAAACAGGGATAAGCTTTTTAAATCCTTCTGCGCTTACTTCAGCGTCTGATTTTGCGCCTTCCTGTTCTTTAACTTTATCGAGTTCTTTTTCAAAAAGTTGTCTGTCTATATGCAGAGCAACGCTTCCAAACATTGTCAGGAAACGGCGGTAGCTGTCATAAGCAAATCTTTCGTTCTGGGTAAGTTCTAAAATACCTTTAATTGTTTCATCGTTTAAACCGAGGTTAAGGATTGTTTCCATCATTCCAGGCATGCTGAGCCTGGCGCCTGAGCGGACTGAAACCAAAAGTGGATTTGACGCATCGCCAAATCTTTTGTCTGTTTCTCTTTCGATGTTAGCCATAGCTGTTTTAACATCATCCATTAAGCCTGCTGGCATTTCATTTCCGTTGTCAATGTATTCCATACAGGTTTCTGTTGTAATTGTCATTCCCGGAGGGACAGGAAGCCCGGCATTAGTCATTTCTGCAAGGTTTGCGCCCTTTCCTCCAAGAAGGTTTCTCATATCGGCATTGCCTTCTTTAAATAAGTAAACACGCTTTTGTGTCATAGGATCTACCTCTTTCTTTTTCTGATAACTCCTGTTTTATAACATAAACGTGTTTTGGATACAATAATTTTAAAAACCAGAAGAGTGACACAAAAATATCACTCTCTCTCACCCGTATTAGTAATTTAAATGGCAAAAAAAATATTATATACTGGATATATAAGATAAGGTGATAAAGAAGTGGCGAAATGGGAAACGAATTTGTTATGAAAAATCCCGAATATGAAAAAAAAGAAAAGTCCATTGAAAAAATGGTCGAAAAGATAAAAATAAACTATGCAATTATGCTTTTGTTGAAATTTGGAGTGCAAGAGAAAAATTGACCTATTACCCCCTGTAATCTATTTACGTAGAATTAGAATATATTAAAGGTGTCAAGTTAACTGACACCTTTTTTTTATTTTTATATAAGCTCAAATTTTATGCGCTTGCGTTATTGGCTTCTACAACACCGAGCGCTTCCTTGGCGGTTGCTTTTACTTTTTCGCTGGTATCATTTTTTGCGGAATTCTGTAAAACTGTCTTTAAGGCCTGTATATCCTGAGGGTTAGAGGGTTCAGCAATTCCCATAAGTGCGAATATACCGGCTTCTCTTACTTCAGGGTTCGGGTCTGCCTGAACTATTTGTTGTACAGTTTTTATGCCCGGCAATTCTCCAAGCGATATTGAAGGCACATCAGAGATATTTTCCTGCTTTAACTGGTTGTCGAATTCCTGTCTGAAGTATTTTTGAAGGTTAGCAAGTGTTAATAAGCTCATAACCCTTACTTCATCAGCTTTTTGCTTTTCCGGGCCCTGAATCGCTGAAGTGTCGCTTGCCGCTATGGCTGCCAGCCCTTTGAACGTTCTTCCGTCGTTAGGGAGAAGCATTTCATTTACAGATTTTTGTGAAGCAGGATCCATTGTATTTGCACCATTTATAAAACCGCTTAAAGTCTTAAGTGCTTCTGCCTGTTGGTCAAGACCCGCTGCAGCCTGTCCCGGCTCCGGAGTTATTGTTTTAATAGCGCCGGCAAGGATTTCTGTTCCCTGTGCCATTGGGGCGGTTGGAGCGACCGGCTGGTTTATCTGCGGTTGTTGTAACGGATTAGGTTGTATCTGGTCTATTGCCGGCGGCGGTGGTGGGGGCATCATCGGGGGCATAGGCGGTGCCATAGGAGGCTGTTGAGGTGCCATATAAGGGGGGAATTGCTGCTCTGACACCGGTGGATACATCGGTGGCGCCGGCGGCGGAGGTATCATTTGAGGCGGAGCCATTGGCGGCATCGGCATTGGCTGCATTAACTGCGGCGGCATTTGTGGCATCATTGATGGCATTTGCGGCTGCATTACCTGGGACATGCCCGGGTAAAATGGCATTGCGCCGCCGGGACCCTGGCCATTTGCCGTTGGGCCTATTATTTCTATGTTTACAGCATTTGTTTGCTGTTTCGGCTGAATCGGGAATCCTCCCTGCGTTGGATATCCGAACTGTTGGGCCGGGTACGATTGGTACGGCATGTTTGGATAGTATGCTTGCATTCCTGGACTTACGTAATTCGGATTCATTTTCTTCCCCTTTTATTTTTTTGTTTTAATCATTTTTTTTGTACTAAATAATCATTTGTTTAAAGTTAGGTGATGATAAAAAATTGCCTTTTTTTTGTTGTTTATTAAGAAATATTACATATCTTTTTTGCCGATTCCTAATACATCGACCGCTAAAGTCTTGCCTGCACTGAGTAAGAGGTATGCTGTACTTACTGCGGGCAAAATAGTTTTCATAAATTTGCTATTGCTTTTACTGAATAACCCGGTAAAAAATCCTGCTACTGCGGCAACATTAAGACTGTTGGAAGCTGTTTCCGCTAATAAGCCACCGATAGCATTTTTAGTTTTTGTATATGCAGGATAAATCTTGTTATTAAAAAGTATGTCCCTTGCTCCTATTTTCATTCTTTCGAGCAGGTTACTTTCATGCGGGGCGGTTTGTGTTTTGGCGAATAAATCAAGATAATCTTTTGCCATCTGTTCGTTTGCATATTGTCGGCCTCGGTCAAGTCCGTCATTAACAATACTATAGGCAGTAATTCCGCCTATTGTTAAAGCCGTTGGCCACTGGACAAACCTGTTGGCTAATATTTTCTTTCCTATAAATGTTCCTGCTTTTGTTATTCCACTCATTTTCTACTCCAGGTCGTTATCTACTAATACTTCGAAACCTTTACGTTTTGGCGTATCGTATTTTATACTTGTGGCCGCGGCATTAGCCGCTTCTCTGACAGCGTGCGGCTGGTTTGAATGCTGGCCTATTTTTATTAAATCAACAAGAGCGCCGTCTTTTCTTTGTTCCCTGTCTTCGTTCATAAGATTTATTACCCTTGCTATCGCTCTGTATCTGTCCTGTTTTTCACCTTTTGTAAGGTCTGCCTGTAATCCCTGTAAAAGTTCAGGAGTTAAAGGCGTAAGATTTTTCTCGGGCTCTTCCTTGTTTTGGTTATTTACAGGATTGGCCTGATTTATATTCTGGGACGCAAGAGGTGCGGTATTTTGCTGCTGGGGCTGTTGTGGGACATATTGCGGGATATAATAAGGATAAGGATAATAATAAGGATAAAAATTAGGCTGCCCGGCATAAGGGTGTTGGCCTGCGTTAATATACACATTTACCGCACTCTGTTTTTCGTTCTGCGGCGGCGTTTGTGCTGGTACAGAATATGCCTGCGGATATTGTTGGTATTGAGATGTACTTAATCCCTGTTTATTCACTATAGCTTCCCTTGCAAGTTTCCCTTAAAAATTAAGCGCTATTAATATAAACGCAATAACCTGCCAAAATTTGCTAGTTGGAAAAAATTATTTTAAGAATTGTAAAAAGTTCTTCATATTTAATATCAAGCATGCTTTGTTTTCTTACGATATTTATGTTATATAATTCTGGGTAAAGAAGGAGAGAAAAACTTGCCAAATATTAAATCAGCCAAAAAAAGAGTAAAAATAGAAGAAAGAAACAAGCTGCGCAATACAGCGAGAAAAACAGCATTAAAAACCGCTGTTAAAAAAGTATTTGAGGCAATAAAAAATAATGAAAGCGCTGATAAGATTACGCAGGCTGTTAATAAAGCATACAGCGTCATAGATAAAGCTGTTTCTAAGGGAGTAATCCACAAAAACAAAGCAGCAAGAAAGAAATCAAGGCTTGTAAGACACGTAAATAAAGGCTCAATACCGGCCTAGGTGCATGAAACTTCAAAAAAAAAATTTAACCGGCGTTTTAGTATTAACAATATTTAGCTTCATTGTTTTGTGGTCAGCTTATTTTTTCTGCGCAAAGCTGGCTGTGAGACCTGTTTATGATTTTTTTATAAAAGTAACTTCACAGACTAAAATTTCTGATGATGTTGTAATTGTAACGATTGATGATCAGTCCATAAATAAAATCGGCAGGTGGCCCTGGAAAAGGACTTATTATGCCGATATTTTTGAATATTTGGAAAACTTCGCGGGGGCAAAGGTTATAGCACTTGATTCAGTAATTGTTTCTGAATGGGATAAGACAGATGACGCTGAATTTTTCAACAGGCTTTCAAAATTAAAAAAAGTAATTCCGGGAGTGTTTTTCAGTAATAAGGAATCATTTTTTTATTTTGAAGAAGCAGGTGATTTAAGTGAAATTTTCAGGGATAATTTCTCAATTCCGGTGAAAGATTTTCGGCCCGAAGCTATGAGAAAACAATCAGAGTATAAAAGCTGCTCATACTCGCTTGAAGGTGTTATGAACTCTGTGAGTAAAATTGGTTCAGTGCTTTCTCATCCTGATGAGGACGGCATAATAAGAAAGGCAGAGCATGTTTTTTACTATAAAAACCATTACTATCCTTCGCTTGCGCTGGCGGTAATTGAAGAACTTTATCCCGAGACAATAATAGAAATGACTAAAAATCATATGAAAATTAATGGTCGCTCTATTCCGCTTGAAGACGGCCGGTTTAGCCATATAAAATGGTACAGGTCTCAGCCTTTTAGAGCAATAAGCGCCTGGCAAATAATTAAAAATAAAGACATAAATCCTGAACTTTTCAGGGATAAAATAGTTGTTGTAGGCACAACATCAACAGCGCTTAAGGACATAAAATCAACTCCCTTAAAAATTGATTATCCGGGCGTTTTCATTCAGGCTACGCTTATCGATAATTTTTTAAACAGGGAATTTATGAAAAAACTTCCGCATGCAGTTGATATAACAATATTATTCGCAACCGTGGTGATTAGCTTTGGAATTATACTGGTTCTTCCCCCTTTGTACAGTTCTGTTTTACTTTTAATTATGGCCATAGGGTATTTTTATGTATGTATGTTTTTTGCATATCCCAATAATCTTGCTCTTGACCCGATTACACCTATAGTGTTCATTGTCTGTGTAATGTTGCTTGGGTACGGCTATGAATACTTTCTTGAGGACGATAAAAAAAGAAAAACCCGAAACCTTATAGCTAAATATGTATCAAAAGACATAATGGAAACTATACTGGCGGATATAGACGGAACAAAATTGGGCGGTAAACGCGCAGACATAAGCGTTTTATTTGTTGACATAAGAAATTTCACCCATATATCAGAAACTCTGCCCCCTGAAGAAGTAAGCGAACTCTTAAATGACTATTTTGGCCGGATGATACCGATTATTTTCAAGTATAAAGGTACTGTTAACAAGTTTGTAGGAGATGCGCTTCTTGTAATATTCGGTGCGCCTGTAGAAAACACAGAACATCCGCAGTTAGCGGTAAAATGTGCTATGGAAATGCTTGATAAAGTTGATGAAATACCTGATATAGAAGTAGGCATAGGTATCAGCACAGGTGAGGCCTTTGTTGGCAACATCGGTTCTGATGAGAGGTTTGAATATACCGCAATTGGCAATACCGTAAACATTGCCAGCCGGCTTGAAACATTCAACAAACTGTATAAAACTTCTATCTTAATAAGCGAAAGCACTTACGAACGGGTAAAAAACATTGTTGAGGTTCAGGAAGTTGATTCAGTAGCTGTTACACAAAACTCAGAGCCTATAAGGATATTTGAGCTAAAAAACCTGATCTAGTGGGCATGGCCGTTTTTTATTAATTTCAATGCTTTTTCGGGATCGATTCTGGCGAATGGTATTGTAGCGTGGTAGTCTGCTTCCTGTACTATTTTTACAATAGGATCGTCCTTGTATTGTTTATGTAATTTAAGCCATTCACTGTTTCTTTTTTTTGATTCTTCATCCAGAGGATATTTGGGATTTTTAATATTACCATCTCCCCAGTCTTGCCATATCCCCAGGTGGAAGCCTATACCTGAACAAATTTTATTTATTTCATCATTACTAAAATTTCCCGGAGTTTGTTCATTAATATCTTTCATCTTTTTTTCAACAGCAATGGCATTATTTACAGCATGGCCCTGGTTATCTGTATAGTATGCTAATATTTTTTTGCCGCTAAAATCTGTTATCTTTTTTTGTCCAAATCGATAAGGTGCATCGTGGAGTAGTACAGCAGTCAATGCCATATCAGTTAATTTTTGTCTTTCTTCATAATTTTCAATGGTTTCATAAAATCTTCTTGCAGATTGTTCACCCATTACAGCAACTCTTTTAAAATGCAAAACAGTGCCACCAAGTCCTAATTCATCTTCGTGGTGAAATTTTCCGCTTGTCGAAGACGGTTGGGTGAACAGTTCCATAGGTGCTTCCTGATAAACTGCAAGTACTAAATCTTTATATTTTTTATCTTTTATTAAATTAATGTATGGTTCAAGGGATTTTATTTGCTGCGCTTTATACGCTTCAAGGCCAATAGTTTTATCGATTGTGTTAATTTCTGTCTGAAGTTTTAACGAGCGCAGCGCTTTGTATTCAGTATATGACAAAGAAGGCAATAATAGCTCTTCCTGGTAAGGTTTGCTATCCTCATTGGCGGAGAATTTAACTGGTGGGGCGGTATAACTTCTATAAAACGATACATTATTAATCATTATTTTTGTTTCCATTTGGTTCAACTAACCAGATAAAACGCCTAAAAATATATAATTAACAATATTTTAAGAAATGTTGCTAAAAGTTTTTTGCTTTAAAACTTTCTCAACTTCAGCATAAACTGCCTCAATAGACTCCGGCCATAAAACCGGTGTACTTAGTTCAGGAAAAAGCGGGCTGAAACCTTTTATTGTTTCGTCTTTAAAATACACGGCCACAGAGCGGATTTTCATTAAATTTGCCACATGCATAGGCCCGGTATCATTTCCTATATAACATTTTGCCCCTTTCATGATCTGAGCAAGTCCATATATATCAACTTTTGCCCTTAAATCTTGTATATATTTCTTATCAGGCAGCGGTATTTTTGTATTCATGCCAACAAAAAAAGCCTTTAGTCCATACTTTTCTGCGCATTTTTCAGCTATTTCAAAATACCTGTCCATATCCCAGCACCTTTCGTCAAGGTGTTTGCGGCCATAACCGGCTTCTGTGCAGAACACAACATAGTCATCATTTATATTCCCCGGTAAAATCCTGTCAGAAGATGCAAAAAGTTCGCTGTGGTCATATGTTTCAATAATCTGCTCGGCGCTGTAGCCCAGCTCAAGGCATATCCCGAAAAGACAGACCGAATACCAGGGCAGTTTTATTTCTTTAATTAAAAAACTCACAAGGTTTGGGGGGAAAGTATTTTTAATTTTTTCCCACGTATCCGGGAACGGCCGGAATGAAAAACTTAAATACTCCGGCTGGTGGCTGAATTTTAAAAATTTCTTGAAAGGATTTTTAATACCGTAATTTTCTTTTGACAAAAAACCAAAATTGTCATTGGTTGTTTCAATAAAAAACGCCCTGTCTGCAGGAGAAACAAGCGATTCGGCTTTTTGCGCAAGGTTCATGCCCCGGCATTCAAAAAGCTCTAAAGAAGATAATAATTTTACAAGAAAAGGTTTTGCTATAACCCTGACACGCAGGTTATCGCCGTATTTGCGGCTTAATTGCTTCAGGCACACAGCAGCAGGTATACTGAGTATGGAGTCCCCGATTCTCGACGGTAAAACAATATCAACTTTTTTATTACTCGTCTTTTTCATACCATAATATTACTATGAAAAATCTGGAAACAATAAAAAAAGCGCTTGAAGTAGAAGTAAAGCACAATTATATAGATATCCCCGGGAAAAGCCGCTCATTTTCAAAATTTATACTGGATGAGTTGTGCGAAAATGGCTGGGATAATCTTTATGAAGTATTTAAAACATATTCAACGTCAGATGTTTCAACCAGAATGAAAATGATAAAACTGCTGGTTAATCATATTAAAAAGCAAATAGGAAAAACACAAGAAAAAAACAAGGAAAATACAAGAAAAAAACCGGTAAATAACCCTGAAGCAACTGATGTAATGTATGTAAAAGGCGTAGGCCCAAAAATCGGTGCTCTTCTGCATAAAATGGGCATTTTTACCGCATATGACCTGCTGCACTATTACCCCAGAAAGCACCTCGATTACGCTAACAGAACACCTATAAACGATCTCGATATTGGCGACGATGTCACGGTTTTCGGTAAAATTCTTTCAGTCGGGCAGTTTTCCAGCAAAAAACGCCAGAACCTCACTATTTTTACAATAAACATTTCTGATAACACCGGAATGCTTACTATAAGCAGGTTCTTCGGGAAGACTAATAAATTCGTACTGGATAAGTTCAGGTCACAGTTCCACAAAGGGGCAAACATTATAGTGTCCGGTACAGTCAAACTCGATGATTATACGGGCAGATTGACCATTGACAACCCGGAAATGGAAACAGTAAAAGGCAGTATGGAGGAGGTTGACTCCCTTCACCTTAACAGGATAGTTCCTGTGTATACAGTAACCGAAAACCTTAATATCAAAATACTCAGAACAGCTATACATAACGCTATAGAGCTATATGGAGAGCTTATAGAAGAATTTATACCTGAAGGAATCAGGGAGAAATATAATTTAATAGGAAAAAAACAGGCTATAAAGCAAATACACTTTCCCGGCTCGGAACTTGAACTTGAAGATGCACACCGCAGGTTAGTCTTTGAAGAATTTTTCCTTATGCAGTTAAAGCTGGCTTTAATAAAAAAAGCCGCAAAGTCAGAAACCAAAGGACTTAAGCTGGAAATTAAAAAAGACGGACTTGTTGAAAAATTTCGCAAATCATTGCCATTTGAACTAACAAACGGCCAAAAAGATGCTTTTGAAGAAATTATGGCGGATGTCCAAACACCTGAGCCAATGAGAAGGCTTTTGCAGGGGGATGTAGGTAGCGGTAAGACAGTAGTTGCGTGTATGGCGCTTCTGGCCGCAGTGGAAAACGGATATCAGGGAGCTATCATGGCACCTACTGAAATTCTTGCAGAGCAGCACCACCGGAATTTTATTCAGTGGCTTACGCCGCTTGGTCTCAGCACCGGCTTGTTTGTCGGTAAACACGGCGTAAAAATAAGGCGTGAAATGCATCAGAACTTGCAAAACGGCCAGATAAACGTGGCTGTCGGCACTCATGCCCTTATACAGGAGGGAGTTGAGTTTAATAACCTCGGTATGGTAATTATAGACGAGCAGCACAGGTTCGGAGTAAAACAAAGAGCAGAGCTTAAAAATAAGGGACTTAATCCGGAATTGCTCGCCATGACAGCAACTCCAATACCACGCACACTTGCGCTGACCATACACGGGGACATGGATTCAACAATAATAAACGAGCTGCCGCCGGGCAGGATGCCTATAAAAACAGCGCTTATAACCCCCGGGGAAAGGAAAAAGGCTTACACTCTTATTAAAAAAGAAGTGGACAAGGGGCATCAGGCCTATGTTGTGTTTCCGCTGATAGATGAATCCGAGACTCTCTCAGCCAAAGCCGCAACAAAAGAAGCTGAAAGGCTGCAAAAAGAAATTTTCCCGGAACTAAACATCGGGCTGGTACACGGCAAAATGCCCAATAGCGATAAAGACCTTATAATGGAAGAGTTTCGCACAGGCAAGTATCAGTTGCTGGTTAGTACAACGGTTATTGAAGTCGGAGTTGATGTGCCGAATGCAACGGTTATGATGATAGAAAACTGTGAGCGTTTTGGCCTGTCGCAGTTGCACCAGTTGCGTGGCAGGGTTGGCCGTGGGCAGGCGCAGTCTTATTGTGTTCTGGTCGCTGATACCCGCTCAAAAGAAACACGTGAGAGGCTGGAGGTTATGGTGCAGACAAACAACGGTTTTGTTATAGCGGAGAGCGACCTCAAGCTGCGAGGGCCGGGCGAGATTATGGGCATACGCCAGAGCGGCATACCCGAATTAATGCTGGCTGACATTATAAAAGACGCAAATGTTTTAGAAATAGCGAGAGATGCGGCGTTTGAGCTTGTTGAAAATAACAGTATTAAGGATTTTCCGCAGTTAGACAAAATATTGTCTAAAGATGCGCTGGAGATAGAATTTTAGGGTGCAGGCTTTATTATAATATAAAACTCATATCCATATTTTTTTGAATACTTATTGTATAAATTCATCTCAAAATTTCTCTCTTCAATTACGCTATCAGCTTTCGGGCCGTACTTTGCCGCAATATTTTCAAGGCCGGCTTTTAGCGGGTTGAAGTAATTAGCCCACGCCTCCTCCGGTAAAGTAAAATGAGTAAGAATTTCCAATCCCAGATTTTTTATAACTTCCAATTATAGCAAAATAACCACCCTTTTTAAGAAATTTAGACCAGTCCCTTAAGCCCTTTTCAAAACCATAAAGGTATATAGAGCCCTCAGCCCATATAATATCGAAACTTTCAGGCTTAAAATCCAGTTCAGTCATAGACTTGTTAAGGGTTTTGATTTTATGTGAGAGGTTTTCCTTTTCTGCTCGTGTTGCCAGGTCATCCAAAAACTGCTGGAAAATATCAATAGCAGTGATTTTACAACCAAGGTTTCTGGCTAATTCAAGCGTTTGCATTCCCGAACCACAACCGATATCAAGAATATCAGGCTGTGGGGGAAGGTTTTGCATTAATTGCAGTGCCTTTCGGGTAAGGGCATTACTGTCGGGGCCCTGTCTTGGCAGATCCACGTGGGCTTCTATAAATATTTCAAATTCTTTATCGTCTATAAATTTTATATTAGCACAACAAAATATCCCTTATGGGACAATATTAGAATTTTTGGAGTTGATGAGGAGTTTATTATTTATTTTTATTTTCAAAGAAATATTCGTTTAAAAGTTCATTATTTTTATCTAAATTTTTTGCAGTATTTATGTTTTTCTCTGCAAGATGTTTTATATTCTTTTTATCATATACCTGTGCAAGTCGAACATAGATATCAGGATTATCAGGTGTAAGGTTTTTAGCTTTATTTAGGTATTCTATTGCCTTGTTTAAACATCCACCCGCTATTTTAGGCCGTAATAGGTAATAAGTACCTATTCCATATAATACTTCAGGAGAATTAGGCATTAGTTTTTCCGCTTCAGAAAAGTATGAATTAACCTCAAAATAGGCAGGAATTGAGTTTTTCCAATCTTTTGAGGCAATTGTGCCCTTTGAGGCACCTGCAAATAGTAAGGTTAATACATAATTATATTCAGATAAAACTTCTTTTTTTTTCATTAATTCTTTTGCAATCAAATATGAGCCATTATAATCTTTTTCAAGATATAAAACCTGCATCATTAGAACCTGTGCCGGGTAAAAATCAGGATAGTCACCAATGATTTGTTTCAATGTGGCCTTGCTCTGCTTGAGATTATGTTCCTGCATGAGAACTACTGCTTGCAACCATTTTATTACTTTGTTTTCAGGTTCAAGGAGATAGTAATCTTCGTATAATTGTTTGCATTTATCTTTATTAAACTCTCTGGCGCAGGTTAATCCACTTTTATAAATAGTCTCTTTATCAATATTTTGCGCAAAAACCTGCGGAGGCAGCAGAATTATCAAGCTAATAATTAATAAAAAAATTTTTTTCATAATGTTATGTCAAAATCCATATAATCAAGTTTCAATAAATAATCGCACATTACTTTTAGCATAATTTTAGCATTGGATTGCGGCAAAACTTCTGAAATACCTTTCCATGATTCATTTATAAGACAAAAGATTTTGTCATTTGCTTTTTTCAGTACATTTGATGAACGGATTATTTTTATTCCCCTATCAATGTTTTCCTTTGAGGTCGGAATTTTTTTACAAATTAAATCTTTTATAAATTTTAAGTTTTCACTCTTTAATTCCTGCAAAGCAATTAAAATAACATATGTCAGCTTGCCGTTAGAAAGGTCAGAGCCAGGTTCTTTTGTCCATTTGTCATTGTCGGCAAAGTCGTGTATATCGTCTTTTATCTGGAAAGCTACCCCAAAGCTTCTTGCAAAGTCCAAAAGCTTATTTGTTGTTTTTTTATCGGCATTTGCAAGAATACAGGCTGTATATGCAATAAATTCTACAGATGCACCGCTTTTTAGCGCATAAATATTCAAGGAATCTTTGATTAAAGTATCTAAATCTTTATTTTGTAAAAAGTTTTCAGCTGAAGAAGCCGCAATATCCATTCCCTGTCCAAAATGTGCCCTTACAAAAAATTCCATTGCTTTTTCGTAAATTTGTAAAGCCTGTTTGTCACTTATATATTTGTTTTCTTTTAACTTTAATATTGGAAGGAAATACAGAGTGTTAGCAGCATTAATTGCTACATCCGTACCATATTTTAGATGAATACATTTGTCATTGCGTCTGGTTTGTGCATTATCTTCAATATCATCAATAATTAATGACGCAAGGTGAGCAAGCTCTGAGGTCACAGACATTAAATCTTCATATTTTTTAGAATCAAGCGATAAAGATTCCAGAAGCAATATGCCAAATATTGGCCTCCAGAACTTTCCTCCCCTGTTTAACATATCCCATATTGGTTCACTAAGAATTTTTCTTATTGTTTCAACATTTCCTTTTTCAGGTTGAATACCTGTATGTTTACAGAAAAATTTTTCATCAGGATTTTCAGGAAAAAATTCTTTTATATGACTGCTTACACGCTGGGAAAAAGCATTCATAACTTCAGAAACATCAAAAACATACCCATATCCATTTAATTCCAGTCTTGCAGTGCCTGAAACGACTTTGCCATTTATGACACCTGAAATATTCCCTGCGCCCTCCCAAATATTACGGGTAATACCTAACACAGGTATTTCCTGGTCATCTTTCAGTGGGGCAAAAAACAACTCGGCTTTATACTCCGGTATTGTTATTTTCCATTCAACAGGATAATATATTCCGGTTTTACTGCTGTACCAGTATCGGAGCGGTTCTATTTTTAAATTATTAAATTCTTTAATAAGGCCGTCTTTTTCCATCAGAACAAATCTAGAGCGAAGTTTTTCCCTGGTTTTCATGTCCCTTTGGCTTAACAAAATTCCTGCTGTTCCGTTATCAAAATTAATTCCAAACCAGTCCCAGCCAAGTAAATTTAATTCGCCGGATTTTTTCTGTTCAGAAAAAAACCATCCTAATCCACCCCATTGATGGTCAAACCAGGCATTCCCGGAAACATCAAAACCATTATATTTTCCCTGAATATCAAAGAATGGATATGTTATATACGCCATTTTTTCATCAGACAAATCAAATCTTTTGGATTTTGAATCTGCTGTAAATTCAACAATTTCGTTATCCCATGGATTTTTAAAGCTAAAAATAAGCTTGCCATTATGTTCTTTTAAAGAAAAATCTTGCCAACTAAAATCAAGTTTATTCCCTGAAAATTTTACGGGAGACTTGGAACAACTTATGCCGGAAACAAAGCCATATTTTTCTGTTTCTTCAAGGTATGTTTGTAAAATTTCCCTGTTAATATTTGAATTTAGCAGTATTTTTTCTGAACTTTTCAATAGTTCTCTAATCCTGTTATCACCCATTGATACTACAAAGGGCTTGTCATGCATGGAGTCTTCCAGCCTGAATAACAAGGTGTAACAGGATTCGGGACAGTCGCTTTTTTCAGAAATATTATGCCTGAACAAACTAAACATAAAATGCCCGGAAAGCTCTTTCCCTGAAGAGAAATTGCTATGCACAAACCACCATTCTATTGGAGCATTTATATTTGGCTTTTCATTACATATTGGAAAAGATAATGTTTCTTCTTTTTCATATATTTGATTCAATTTTAGTTTTATCCTTTTTATAAAATCTTAAATCCAGACTATATAATAAAATAGCTATCCAGCATAAAGTAAAAGTGAGAACCCATACTATTTCTTCAACAGGGATTTTATAAATTTTAAACGGCCATATATACAAGCCATTCCAGTCATTTTTCCATAAAGGAAAAATAATATAGAAGAATTTTAGCATTAATAGGTAATAAATAGTATAAAAACCGGCAATGATTAAACTTAAAGACATTGAATACTTATTAAAATAAGAAATAAGCCCGAAAATAGTAATTTGTGTGATTAGAGTTGATGACATAATATCAATAGAGAAAAAAAATAAAATTAATTGCAACAAACAACCTAAAAATAAAATTATAGAAAATTTTTTTAAAAAAACCTTTAAAGAAAATCGGAAATTTTTTAAATCAACATAATTTGCAAGAAAAAAAGCAATCAAGCTTCCAACAGAAAAGCAAAATATTATTTCCTCTATTCCAAAACCAACGCCTATAAGTCTTTTAGTATTCCAGTAGCTTCCTTCGTGAAATATTGAGGCAGGACTTAACAAAGATAAGGTCAATCCACTGACAAACATTATCTGTCTTTTTCGAGGGGAAAATACATATACTAAAATTACGATGAACAGTCCGATTAAAGACGAGAAAAAATAGGGGTAATCTGTAAATGCAATCATAATTATAAATTATTATAAAAATATATTATGTTCTATAAAAATGCTACTGTCCTCTTTGGGGTATAAAATCATTTTTCTTCCGCTCCCTTTATGAATGTGCCTTAGGCACAAAAATACCCACGGTAGGATTCGAACCTACGACATCCGCCTTAGGAGGGCGACGTTCTATCCTGCTGAACTACGTGGGCATGTGTTGATATTATTAGATTTTAGCATTTGTTATTTTTTGTGGAATGGGTTTTTTGTGTAATTTTTGTGTAATTGATTAATTAATTCTATCTCACTAATATTCATTACACAACACAAGTATTAATAATTATCTAATGCTTGTATTGCCTGCAGCTTCCTATCAGGTACAGGATGCGCATAGCGCATAGTAGTTTTTATTTCGGAGTGCCCGAGAAGGTCTTTAACAGTAACAAGGTCAGTTCCTTTTTCTACCATTCTTGTTGCTGCCGTATGCCTGAAGGCATGAAAAGTCAAATCTTCAATACCTGCTAGTTTCAATACATTGTTAAATGTTTTCCTAATATCAACATAAGGCTTGTTTGTAAGAGGATTTGGAAAAACATACTTGGATGTTCTTGGAAGCTGTTCTAACATTGCTTTAAGCGTACCTGTCATAGGTATTTTATTTGTTTTGCCATTTTTAGGATTCAATACTGTAATAAATTTTTGTGTAAAATTTACACAAGACCATTCCAACTGTAAAATATTTGATTTACGTATGCCTGTATGTAGTGCCATTAATATTATTGGTTTTAAATAAGCCCTATCTTCTACACATTGATTTAAAAAACTGTTTTCTTCATCCTTAGAAAGCACTCTTTCCCTGATATTTTCAACTCTTAACTTTTTTACTTTAAAGCAAGGGTTGTATTCAAGCCAACCATATTCTACAGCTAAGGAAAACATTTTACTTATCGAGTTTAATTCCCTGTTTACAGTGGAATTTTTAACTCGCTTTTGTCTTTTGCATTTGTAGTCCTCAATATCATAAGGTTTTATCTCATCAATATATTTATTTCCCATAAAAGCTAGGAAATATTGGCAGTAATACCTATCATTGCTAAAACTTCTTTTATTAGCCTCAGAATAAGAAAGGAATTTTTTAATCAGGTTTTCAAGTTTAATTACCTGCTTTTTAACATAACCTTCCCTGCCTTTATACACGTTAGATTTATAATCATAGGCAAATTGTTTAGCTTCATTGGGGTTGGTAGCACCTTTGCAGGCTTTATTGTACCGTTTACCCTCAAGCATAAACTCAAAATACCATTTAGTTTTCTCTTTATTTTGATATAGTCTCATTTTCCCGCTTTTTTAGTCCTTGTTCGTCTGATTATATATCGAAGATATCAATTTGATGATTTCATTTTTTCTTCTATAAATTTAATAATTTTTTCCTTACAAAAAAGCCGTCTGGCTCCAATTTTAAACGAGACTTCGTCACGTGGGATTGTTCCAGTACTTAACCAAGAGTTAAGTGTGTTTTTAGGCACTTTTAAAAATTTTGCTACTTCATCTACAGTCATCACTTCTAAATTATCTAATTCCATTTCTATTTCTCCTTTATTTGCGCTTTACTGAATGCTTTTTTAGGGCTGTTTTATACTGTTTAGGTGGTTTTATACCAGCCGTTGAGTTTACGTTTGAATCTGGCCTTGTTTTTGCTTAATACATTTTAGGTAGTGCTCGTTAAAATCCTTACATCCACAGTCCATGACAATAGTTTTAATGTAATGGAAATGATTTTTAGCCTCTTCCATGGCCTTTTTACCTTTCTCGTCTGAGTCCAGATATAAAACCACTTGTTTATAAGGCGTAAAATCAAATGATTTCAAGCAATTAAGTACTGAGGCAACACCGTTGGACGGGCTAAAAATATGATAAAAATGTGCTTGTCCACGCTCCAATAAGTGCTGGTAAAAGCATAGAGCGTCCCACAAACCTTCCAGTACAATCATTATTTCTGTTTGTTCAGTTTTTGTATTAACAGGGGAAATGCAGGAGTATGTCCCTGTTGCTTTCCAGATAGTTTTATTATTAAAATATAAGCCTCTGTACTCAAAACCTATAATCCACTGATTGCCCCTTATAATGTCATACACAGGCAAAACCCAGCATTTTTTCTGTTTATCCATACCAATGCCAAGATATGCTGTGTCCTTGGTTATACCTCTTTGTTTTTCGAGATAACTAAGCCAAGATGGATTATTAAGTAGTTCATCTCTGCATTCTTCAAAATATTCTTTATTTTCCAAATGCTTATCTTCTGTAACTACAGGCTTTTGGGGTTCTGTTGGTATTTTTTCTTCCCTTTGTGCGACATATGCAGGTTTATAAAACTCTCTATTCTTTGCATGGCGGATTTTTAATAGCTCACCACATAATTCTCTGCTATATTCACAGCACCATGTTTTCACTATGCCTTTTGAGGGAGTAAACACAAGATTATCCTGTTTTTTGTCCTGACAACCAGGACACTGCCAGTGGTATCTATCTCTCCTCTTCTTTGTCGGCATTCCTAAATAATCTATTAGCTCATCAAGGGTAAAACCATCAAATATATTCATTTTTTCTCCTTATTGTTATTACTTACTTTTTTACTTTTATTTTTTGCATACCTGCTGAAACCAGCAGTTTTGTTTATTTTTTTTATTTTTTTACTTTTTTAGTGCACAGCAACTAATAAACAACTTTACAAATAATTAATTTAGCTAAGCTAAAAAAACTAAAAATGTATCAAAAGTAAGTGTTTATAAGGATTTTAGACTCTGGTTAATTTAAAAAACTAAAAAAGTAAAATTTAGGGTTAATTTACTTGATTAAATCGTTCGGCTCAGCGATTTCCGGGTTCAACTCTTTTCCAATGTTATTTTCTACAAACATATAACGGTTACCGCTATTTCCGGTTTTTCCTCCAAATGTTTCATGTTTAATTTCATACCCTTTCATAGCTGCTATTTCATAAACTAATGACAGGTTTTCCTTGAACCACTGACTAAACCTTGCACGGTTTACAAATTTTTGCTTATCAATCTCGCTTGTGGTTAACCATTTGCCTTTATTTTCTTTAAAATAATCAAATAGTTTTTCAGCCCCAGTTTTTGGAGTTAGTTTGAAGAATTTATTGAAGCTATCAGCGAACAAATCGCTCATGTAAATAGCATATTCCATATCTTCAAGGGTTATTTCTGTACTTTCCGGATTTTGTAATGCAGCTATGAGAGCAGATAATTTAAGAGTTTTCCAATGCCTGCCCCGCAGTTCTTTTTTTACAATATCCTCAGATGTTTTCAGGGTGCGATTATATTCTTTTTTATTATCTGTTTCATACTTATAGTAACGCTTATAAGCTTCTTCATTTGGGCTATAGACTGCCCCTTTAGGTATCTTTTCAAATATTTCAAAAAGTTTTTGACTTAATTTTTCACCGTATTTAAAAGCAGCTGCCTTTGTTGCTTTATCAGCTTCCATATCTTCATTTACTGTTAAAGGTTTGTCTTCCATATATGTAATAAAAGTTCGTCTGACAAGTCCGCCATCAAGCATATCATCAAGTGTTTTACCAGCTTTATTGTTTAAAACTTTATTTGTGTCTGAATATGCCAGGCAGTTAACTGGTATATTATTTACATAATAGACCTTGTCTTCTGTTTTTATGCTTTTAACGGTAGCAGAGCCATCATAAACCTGCACCATAAAACTTAAAAAACCTCTTTGTGCCTGTGTTGAATTATTAAGGTAATCTCCACATTCTGGGATTCTTATAAATACAGACCAAAAATCCAATCCGTCAAGCGTGGCGCAATCCTGACAGATTCCTTCAGGAGTACCATCTCCTATTTCAAACCTTAATCTTCTTTTAGGTAATTTAGTTCTATTAAAACCATTATTATTAGAAGTTTTCTCCGACATCTTTGGGCTCCTTTCTTTTTCTTGTTTGTTTTTGTTTATTTTTTTCTATTTTTATTTCTTCTTTTGTAACCTGTTTTTCTTCATCTGAGACAGATGTTTTTTCCTTAAAATATTTTTTAAACCTGTCCAGCAAATAATTATCAATATCATTAACAAGTTTATCCTTGCCCCCGCCGGATGATATAAAATTTAAAGCGTAATAATTAACTATGGTAGGCTTTTCTTGTTTCAGTGGACGCACTTTAATCCGTTTTGAGGTTATCATATGAGCTAACTTTACGTTCAAAACGTTCAAAACGTTTTCCAAATCTATATCTGGATTAAGTGGGGTAGTAAAGTTTTCCAGTATTTCCCTGTGTAGCGGGGGTAATTTGTTTAAGTTTATTTCTGACATTTTTTTCTCCTCTTCTTATTTTTCTGTAAACCCAAAGGTTATTCTTGCTTTTCGCTTCTGGGCCTCATCTAAGATTAAAATTCCGGCAATAAAAGCTTCAGGAGTATATTTAACCAGTAGTTCAGTAGCTTTCTCGTAGTTTCTAATAGTAGGCTCTGCTTTGATGCATTTTACGATTGCTACTGAAAATAGATATAAATAGCTTGTTTCTAAAATATTGTTCATAATTACTTTCTCCTTACTGGCTTTACAACTTGACTGTTTTTAAACATAAAACCTGCCTTTCATAAATTTTGTAGTTTTAATGCCCCTAATAATAGGGGTTTATTGCCTTTATTAACTTTTTCAATCTTTGTTTTATTAGTAAACCTTATTTCGAATAAAATGTAAATCCCCAAAACCCTTTTCAGTATTGATTCTTGGCTTTGAAAAAACAAGACAAACTGAGACAAAAAATGATAAAATATCCTTGTTTATTTTTAACTAATGATAGTTAACAACAATTTTTAAAAATTAAGTGGGACATTATTGCCTTAAATGTCCCACTTGTCGGAAAACAAAAATTTCTTATTATAAAATTATGTAATATCTCCCAAATACTTTTAGATACTCAAATACAGCTTTTAAAAATTTGTGTTTACATTTCTTAATGTTTATCTTTTGGTATTATGTAAATTAATTTAATTGTGTGTCTCTAGCCTTTTGCCTTATTTTTTCTATTATGATTTCTCTTAATAGACTCAGGCCTTACCCCCTTTTGTCTTGCCTCTATTTCCCTCTTTTCATAACAGTTCTTGCAAACTGATTTATGTCCATAACATGGTTCCTTCTGACACTTAGTACATAATTTTTTACCAGCAGGTTTTTTTTCCAAAATTTTAGATTTAACAAAAATTCCTAATAGTTTTTTGGCCAAAACTTTATACTTTAAAACTTTTTTATTTTTATAAACATTTTCAATCGATTCTTTTATATCAGCTAATTCAATATCTTTATCTAAAATATATCCATCATTGTTTACATCTTTTTTAATAAAGAAAGTATTGTATCCTTCCGGTAAATAAAATCTAAATCCACCTTCTTTTGCAAAGAAAATAGGGGAAATAGAGAAATAAGTGTCGTTTTCCTTTTTTATTATTAACAAACATGGTTCATCTAAATTTAAAGCAGCATTAATTGTTTTAACAATAGCTTCCTCAGCTTTTTCTTTATCAAGTTTGCAGAACTCGTCATATAAGCTAAATAAGCTGTCAATAAAAGCCTTAAAATTTGCTGAGCCACTACAGGCAAAGACAACTTTATCCAAATAATTTTCGTTAAAACACTTTTTTCTATAATCTTTTGAGCTAAAAACATTTTTAAATTCAGGATAATTATTTCCAATTTCTGTTTTTTCTAATATATACAGGACTTTTTCGGTTTTATCGGACAAATAATGTATGTTTTTTTTATAGGGTTCACAGCCATGTATGGGCATTGCCTCTATAACTTTTAGTCTTATATATTCAAGTTCTTCAGGGCTTAATCCCTTTAAAGAGTTTGTAATTTCAGTTATTTTATCTTCTTCCTCTTTCGTTAGTCTCTCTAACAATTCAGAAAAATAACCTAAAGTATTATATTTTTCATAATATTTTTTAAATTCTTCTACAGAATAGTCATGTAGCTTTTTTATATATTCAATAAAACCAGATTTGTTTTCTTGATAATAATTCCTTGGACTTGTTTTTCTCCATGTATAAGTCTTTAATAGCTCTTTTTCTTTCCTATCCCTATCATTTGGTGGATTTTTATCTAATTCTTCTTTTTCTTGCATTTCTTTTAATTCTGCTGCATCTTCTGGTGATAGTCTAGCCATTATAATAACCTTCTTATAGTATTTTAAATTTCAGCTTATTCTATTGCCATAAATCATAATCCAAAAAAAAGTAATGAAAAATATACCTGCTTTTATCAGCAATTAACAATCTCAGTCTAACAACGCTTTTTATCAATTGTTTTCTACCCTTTCTCTGCCCGGCTGGGAAAACTATGGCTGGCGATAAAAACTTTAGAAGATATGCCCTTTTTATAGACTTAAAATACTGAGGTTATTTAATTATGCTGATATTTATCTTCATTTTCCTGATAATAGGGATAACCATGCTCCCTTATATCTCTTAAAGTGTACTGAAAAGTCCAGACAGTAAAATTAATAAATCATGTTCTAATCATA
>CAZLCO010000006.1:0-64937 GCA_964558005.1 uncultured Gammaproteobacteria bacterium
CTTTTATTCAAAATCTATATTAGTAGGCTAAATAATTAATCTTTAATAATTTTATAAACCCCACCCCTAAATCCCCTCCCCAAAGGAATGAGTTTAAGCCTGCAGGCGGGCAAAAGCCCGACCTTCTACTTTTCACTCCCGCTTCGCATGGGAGGAAACTAATTGTTTTTTTGGTTCGCTGCGCCGCCTTTGGCGGCTTGCTCACCTTTATTTATTTAATATAAATTTTATAAATTTTTAACGTGGACATTTACCCTCACTTCTAGTATGTTTGGCAAATGAACATTAATATTATCGCAGTAGGAAAAATACGGGAAAATTATCTGAAAGAAGCGATTAGCGAATACTTAAAACGCTTAACCCCTTATTCTTCTTTAAAAATAACCGAAGTGCCTTCAGACGAAAAAATACTTAATCAAATAAAAGAAAATTCTTTTGTTATTGTGCTGGAAGTAAAAGGCAAAAAACTAAGCTCGGAAAGCCTCGCCGCACAAATCAGGGAGGTCGAGTCGCAGGGTATAAACAATCTGGTTTTTATTATCGGAGGCGCAGAAGGGCTGACTAATGAAGTCAAACAGCGGGCTGATATGCTGTTGAGTTTTTCTGATATGACGTTCCCGCACCAGCTAATGCGTTTAATTCTGTTAGAGCAGCTGTACCGGGCATTTAAAATTTTGAATAACGAGCCTTATCATAAGTAAATTAATTTTTTTAATTTTAGGTAGTGGTTGAAATTTGACTGATTTTATAAGTTCTTTTATCTTTTAAGAACTTTTTGGGTTGGGTGTAGGGCGAAGCCCTACCCAAACTCTATTCCCCCTCCCTGGGGAGGGGGTCAGGGGGTGGGGTTAAAAATTAATTTTATATTAATCAACTTAAAAATCTATAATAAAATAGTTGTAAAATTAATAAGGAGGAATTATGCCGATAATTACCGAAAAATTTAACCTCAGCACAAAAGGATTTACCCATATAATCGACATCACCCACAAAGTACAAGAAGCCATCAGGAAATATCGCCCCGAATCCGCACAGGTGCTGGTGTATGTGCCGGGCAGCACTGTGTCAATCACTACCGTTGAATACGAGCCCGGCCTGTTAAAAGACCTGCCGGAAGCCTTTGAAAAATTTGCGCCGATGAATAAAACTTACCACCACGACGAGACCTGGCACGACGGCAACGGTTACGCTCACGTGCGAGCATCTATCGTCGGTAATTCGGAATGCTTTCCGGTGGTGAACGGTGAGTTGGCACTCGGCACGTGGCAGCAGATTATACTAATTGATTTTGACAATAAACCTCGCACCCGTAATGTTTATGTGCAGATAGCGCATTAGATATGTATGTGAATTTATTTATCTTAAACATTGGCGCTGAAACGTTTTTTTGCGCTGGAAAATAAAAAGTCAATTTCTGATTGTCAATAATTTGCTTTTGTAATGTAGTGAGTTTAAAAATATCATCTACTACCAATTTTTTTAGTGGTACAATTTACTAAAATAAAGTCTAGTTCAAATCGGAGGTCGTTTTGACAGAAAAAGTTACACAACAAAGTAGCCTTGAAGCACTTAGGAATACACGCATTCAGAAATTGAATGACCTTATAGATAACAATGTAAACCCTTATCCGTATACATTCAACAGGACATCATGCGCCGCTGAGCTTCAGGATAAATATAAAGACCTGCCTTCAGGCGGTGAGGACTCAAAGACCTATAACATCGCCGGAAGAATAATGGCAATGAGAAATAATGGAATGTTCATCGATTTGGTTGACGGCTCTGGTAAAATCCAGCTTTTTATGCATAAGGATAATGTTCCGGAAGATAAATTAAGTTTGATTAAACTCCTTGATGTAGGCGATATACTGGGTATCACAGGAACTGTCAGAAGAACCCCCCGCGGGGAGCTAAGCATAAGGGTTAATGACTTTAAAATCCTTTCCAAATCGCTACTCCCCCTGCCTGAAAAGTGGCATGGTCTTACTGACGTAGAAACCCGCTACAGAAGCCGGTATCTTGATATGATAATGAATCCCGAGGTCAGGGAAACATTTCTTAAACGGAGCAGGATAATATCAGAAACAAGAAACTACCTTATCCAAAGGGGATTCCTTGAGGTGGAAACGCCAATGCTGCATCCTATCGCCGGCGGAGCAACAGCCAGGCCTTTTACTACATATCATAACACTCTTGATATGCAAATGTATCTTAGGATAGCGCCGGAGTTGTATTTAAAAAGATTGCTGGTCGGCGGTTTGAGTGAGAAATTATTTGAAATAAACCGTAGCTTCAGGAATGAAGGAATTTCTCCAAAGCATAATCCTGAATTCACAATGCTTGAGCTGTATCAGGCATATGTTGATTATAATGAAATGATGGTATTGGTGGAAAACCTGATAAGCTATCTTGCACAGACTGTTTTAGGCACTATGGAAGTCGAATATCAGGGAATAAAAATAAACCTTGCGCCTCCTTGGCAAAGGCTCACAATGATAGGTGCGGTTAAAAAGTATACAGGTATTGATTTTAGCCAGTTCCTATCTGCTCCGGAGGCAGCAGGCGAGGCTTTAAAAATAGGCGTAGAAGTTGATAAAGACGACTCATGGGGACAAATTATAGATAAAGTCTTTGAGGAAAAGGTGGAACACCATTTAATCCAGCCAATACATATAATAGACTACCCGCGTGACATTTCACCGCTGGCAAAGCCTCATAGGGACGATCCAAGGCTTGTTGAGAGGTTTGAAACACGCATTAACGGTTTGGAATTCGCCAATGCTTTTTCAGAGTTAACTGACCCGATTGATCAGCGTAGAAGGTTTGAGCGGCAGGTGGAGACCAAAGGCGATAACCCGGAAATTCCCGCTGAGATAGATGAGGACTATGTAAGGGCTCTGGAATATGGAATGCCGCCAGCAGGCGGGCTGGGTATAGGTATTGACAGACTGGTGATGCTGCTTACTGATTCTGCCAGCATAAGAGACGTTATTTCGTTCCCGACACTGAAACCGAGGGCATAGATATGAGCGAAGTGCAAACAACCGGAATACAGATAAAAGAAGGACTTACATTTGACGATGTGCTGCTTGTACCGCAGGAGTCCAACATTTTACCAAAGGACGTTGACCTGTCAACAAGGCTTACTAACCAGATAAGCCTGAATATGCCATTGGTCAGTGCGGCAATGGATACTGTAACCGAGGCAAGCCTGGCTATTAGTATCGCAAGAGAAGGTGGGATAGGTTTTATCCATAAGAATATGTCGGTTAAAGAACAGGCAAGGGAGGTTTTCAGGGTTAAAAAGTCGGAAAGCGGCATGATTGTTGACCCGATCACTATGGAGCCTGAGCAGAAGATATATGAAGCACTCCAGGTAATGAAAAGATATGAAATATCGGGACTCCCCATATCAAAGAGCGGTAAACTTGTCGGTATCCTTACTAATCGGGACTTGAGGTTTGAAACTAGCCTCAATCAAAAGATAGAAGACGTTATGACAAGGGAAAACCTTGTGACAGCCCCCTTGGGGATATCTTTAGAGGAGGCTAAAAAGCTGTTACACAAGAACAGAATAGAAAAACTTCTTGTTGTTGACCAGAACTACGAACTCAAGGGACTTATAACCATAAAAGACATTGAAAAGGCGATTAAATTCCCTAACTCATGCAAGGACAGTCTTGGAAGGCTAAGGGTAGGAGCAGCTGTAGGTGTGTCAGACGACCTCAGCGAAAGGCTGGAAGCACTTATGGATTCTGGTGTTGACGTTGTGACAATCGATACAGCGCACGGGCATTCCAGAAAGGTTATAGAATCAGTAGAGGAAGTCAAAAAGCAATACCCTAACCTCCAGCTGGTAGCGGGGAACGTGGCTACGGCAGAAGCAACCGAAGCATTGATAAGGGCAGGCGTGGATGCGGTTAAGGTAGGCATAGGCCCAGGCTCAATCTGCACTACCAGAATAGTAGCAGGAATAGGTGTGCCGCAGATAACAGCTATTATGGACTGCTGTAGTGTGGCAGAAAGGTATAATATACCTGTAATAGCCGACGGCGGCATAAGGTTCTCCGGAGATATAGTAAAAGCACTCGCTATAGGCGCAAGTTCAATAATGATAGGCAGTTTGTTCGCCGGAACAGAAGAAAGCCCTGGCGAGACAATACTTTATCAGGGTAGGAGTTATAAAATGTACCGTGGAATGGGCTCTATAAGCGCCATGAAGCAGGGAAGCAAGGATAGGTATTTCCAGGGCGAAACAGAAAGCGAAGTGAAGCTTGTACCGGAAGGTATTGAAGGTATGGTGCCTTACAGAGGGACTTTATCATTTAACGTGCACCAGTTATTGGGTGGCCTGCGTTCCGGAATGGGCTATGTGGGAGCGGCCAACCTCTCTGAATTAAAGGATAAAGCGCAATTTGTAAAGATTACCCAGGCAGGATACAAGGAAAGCCACGTTCATGACGTGACCATAACCAAGGAATCGCCTAATTACAGAATGAATTGATTTCTGATTATCAAAAATTAATTTTTGATTTCCAAGCACAGGTTTTTTTAAAATTTTTAGAAAATTTAAATTTTTTTTTCAACCCCACTTTCGTAATTTAATTTTTATTTTTTATATCAATTATTTGTGTTTTAAAGGGTTTTAGGGGTTTTTGGTTAAATTAATATGGTGGGGAAGTATTCACCTTGCTTGATTGTAAAACTAACTTTTCTCAAAATCGAACGAAATCGAACGATTTCGAACGGTTTTTATATATTTTTTTAAGTGTTTTTTGCAAAACTATTTTAATACTTTTAATATATTATATTTATATATTAGTGTCAAGTGTGGAGATGCTGTCTTTGGGTGGGCAAATTTTGGACACCCAACAGGCTTTCAGCCTCTGCGAAATTTCGCTGTCTTGAAAATTCGCCATAAACGGCGTTACAGACGAAGGCTCCTCGCCCTCGTCTTTCAGCCTCTGCGAATTTTCGCAAAAAAAACAAACTGTGAAAAACTCCCAGTTTGTATAAATTACTCTCCCTTGTTCAGAGTTTTTGCCCGGAACTCCGATAACCGGTTTAATTTTACCCGAGCCCTATTACCGTTCTCATTTTTAAGTATTCCATATAAATGGAATTAACTCATTAACCCTCAAATCAATATCATATTAACCCGGAGGTTTAAATTTTTAATTAAAACTTAGTAAATGAATATCTACCTGATGTTCATCAAGCATATACAAGCCCTTGGGTGCAATTTTTATATCAAACAGGTCTTTTAGTCTGGAAATTTTATTTTTCAGTACTTCTGTAATAAGTACCTCCCTGTCACCACAAAGTTTTAATATCTTACTCGTCACAGAAAGGTCTGTATCTGCTGTTACAAGACTGTATCCACAACTACATGCGACTTCATAACTAAAAGTTGTATTTAATTCCGCTGTGCCTTTATTAATTTCGTTTATTCTCTGCCTTAAAAACTTTAGATACTGCAATAATCTTTCTTCATCAGTAAAAATAAAGTTATATATATCAGTCCCTGCATTAAATTTAGTGTATTCCTTGCCGGAAAACTTTTGTGCAAGATTAACAATAGAAGTCTGATATGAATCAACGAGTCCAATAGAAAACGGGCTGTCATCAGCTTTTACAAGATATTCTTCATGTTCCTGCGCTTTTATAATTTTTAGTATTAAATATATGATTTTATTTTTGTTCAGTTCCTCCTGAACTGACTGAACCTCTTTTTCTTTTTCTTTTTCTATCTCCCTACGGCTCATTTTTATTTTTAATTGAAAAATATTTTCCTCAATGATTTCAATTAATTTAACGCTGGCCATTGCGAGCAGCGCTGTCACTATTACAAGTCCGGCCAAAACAAGGGCCGAATAGCTGAGACCCTGGTTGTCATATTTAAAAACAAAATCATAATTACTGTTAAGGGGCAAAAGCAGTGGTTCAATAAATATACCGAGAAATCCTCTCAATGCCTTAATAAAAGAAAATTCCACAGGCATGATAACCCAGTATAAAATTACCAGCGGCAAGTACAACCACAAAAGCCCTTCAAATATTTTTATAAGTGTTTTTAAAAATTTCATTTATATACTACTTTTTTATGTATTATTTGAGTATAATAAAAGATAACATAATTATATAAGAAACTCCAAAAATCTGTTAATATATAAAATAGAGTATTTTTATTCATTAGTTTGCAGAGAATAACAAGTAAAAAATGTCATCTGACCCTTATAGTAAGATAAATAACGAAAAACATAATACGATAATATTAACTGAAGAAAAATGTCAGGAAGATGAATCCTATATTTTAAAGGAAAAAGCTGTCTGGCGCGCTTTATTTGCAAACCTTGCAATTGTTGCTATTAAACTTATAAGCTGGTTTTTTAGTAAAAGTTCCGCCATGCTGGCAGAGGCTATACACTCGGCAGGGGATGCTTTTAACAGCCTGTGCCTTATTATTGGCCTAAAAAGGTGCAAGAGGCCTGCTGACAGGTTCCATCCTTTTGGTTATGGCCTTGAAGCAAATGTATGGGCACTTTTTGCTTCAGCTTTCCTTTTAATAGGTACGTCTATAGCTCTTTATAGTGGAGGCGAGAAACTTTTTTATCATACAAATCATTCACAGGAACTTCTTGATCATTACCCGCTGATAGTTGTTACTCTTATAGCGAGTATTGCTTTTGAGATATGGGCTGTAATAAATGCTAGCAGGGCAGTTGTTTATGAAGCTGAAATAGAAGCAAACGGCAATATAGATGCATTTTTAAAATCTATCAGTCTAATCGGAAAAATAAAAAGCCCTACTACTAAATTCGTGTGGTTTGAAGAAACAGCCGCTCTTACTGGTGTTATTATTGCGCTTGTGGCACTTACAATTTCAAAATTTTTCGTAGCCCCTTTATACGCACATATCCCGGATGCCATAGCGTCTATCCTTATAGGGTTTATACTCCTTGGCCTTGCGGTTTATTTGTTAAGATATAACGTAAATTTCCTTACAGGTACAGCAGCTAAACCTGATGTAGAGGAAAAAATTAAAAAAATAGCCGATACCACCACAGGTATTTCAAAGGTTATAGGTTTAAAAACTATGGATATGGGACATTCCGGGCTTATAATAAACCTTGAAATAGAGGTTGACCCTGAAATACAGGTAAAAGACGCCGACGATATAGCTGACAAACTCGAAGCAAAGCTCACTGAAAAAATTAAAAACGTTTCTCATATTACCATAGAAGTTCAGGCTAATGATTTTGAAGAGGACTGGCAGGAAAAATTTGACAAAATCATTGAGGTTGGAAAGCAGAACGAAATTCTTAACCCTACAGAAGCTAAAATGCTCTCTCGGTTCTTTGATTTTACGGATACAGTAGTTGACGAAATTATGGTGCCCCGTACCGATGTGCATTTTATAAGCGCAGACGCTACGGTTGATGAGCTTATTGAACTCATTATATCTTCGGGGCACACAAGAATACCTGTTTACGAGGAAGACATTGATGATATTTTAGGAATAGTAAACGCAAAAGACGTTCTTAAGGTTATCAGGAACTGCGAAAACAAGGACATTATAGACATTAGGGACCTCACGAGAGAAGTTACGATTGTCCCGGAAAATAAGGCTATTAGCAGCCTTTTAAATGACTTTATAAGGCAAAAAGCCCAGATGTCCATAGTAGTAGATGAGCATGGCGGTGTGGCGGGTATAGTTACAGTAGAGGATATCCTGGAGGAAATAGTCGGCGAAATCTGGGACGAATATGATGTTCAGATACCGGAAGTTATAAAGATAGACAATAACACCATCAGCGTATATTCAAAAATGGATGTTTACGATTTGAATGAAAAATACAACCTTGACCTTCCCACGGAAGAATTCCAGACAATTGGCGGGCTTATTTTCGGGCAGATAGGAAGAGAGCCCGAAGTCGGCGATGAAGTCGTTGTTGGGGAAATAAAAATGAAAGTGGAAAGCATGGACGGCCACAAAATAGTCAGGGCTTCTTTACACAGGGAAGAAGGGTTTGTTGATACACAGCAGAATAAATAATATTGACGAATATATCTGTGCGTGATAATTTATTTTTACATCCGCTAAACAAGGGCGTTTAGCTCAGTTGGTAGAGCGCTTCGCTTACACCGAAGATGTCGGGAGTTCGAGTCTCTCAACGCCCACCATAAAAAAGCCGGTTTTAAAAACCGGCTTTTTTGTTTTTTTAGATTTAACTTTAAAATAATCACCCTTAATATCACCCTTACAGGCGAACAATTTTTTTATTAATTAAAACTTTTACATTATATACGCTATATATATTAAATATTTAAATGTTTTAATTTTTTATCGGAGATGTTTTCAATGGATTCATGTTTAGTTAATAGCCATAATTTTGATAAAACTAATACTATTGTCAGCCAGTTTGATTTAAACATAGACTTAAACAATATTCGAAAATATTTATTAGCTCTTTTATTTGAAGATAAGTACTTTTCTATTCAAAAATTTTCTGACAACACAAAAACATATACACAGGAACACTTTTATTATTTCCTGAAAAGAAAAATAAACTGGCAGAAAATCTTTTGCCGGCTTGCAAAACTTGTATTCACCCTATTTAGTGTATTTGGTTTTTATCTTGCAGCGGATTCAATTCCTTTAAAACAGGATTCTGAACATAATAACGAAATAATAGAACTGTACCTAACTAATGGGACTATCTATATACCTTTATTATTCGATGTCTGGGTTAGCCCTGAAAAATCCAGAGAAAACAATTACAGGACAAAACAGGAAATCCTCATGAATATGCTTAAGAAATTTCAGTCCTTTAAAATACCTGTAAACACAATAATGTTTGACAGTTTATTTAATTCAAAAGATTTTCTGGAGTGGCTAAACGAAAATGAATTTAATTATATAACAGGAATAAAGCCAGAAATGTCTCACAGGATATCAAAACAAAAGTTGGGAATAGACAAATTCCCGCTTAAAGACTGGGAAAAATTTATTAACCATGTCGGATTTGTTTGCCTGTCTTATTCACTGCTAACAATACTTCATGAAAAATTTGCGCCTTCTATCGGGGATATAAAGTTTAATTTACAGGACGAGATTTGCGGCATTTCAAGATTTGCCAATTATGAGCAAAAATTAGCTTCCTGAATTTTCTTTTAAAAAATCTATAGACATGAATTTAAAGTGTTTCTTCGTTATGTTAATATATAAATTATTAATTTTAATATAATAACTAAAATAACTATAAAAAACTGAATAGTAAGTGAAAGGCTATAAGGGTATGAATAAAAAAATAGTTATAATTATTTCTTCTGTATTAGCTGTTGTTGTTCTGGCTATTATTTTGTTCCTGATATTTGGACCTAACGACAAAAAAACGCTGCTGGAAACAGGGAACTGTCCTGGTTGTAATCTTTCTAAAGCTGATCTTTCAGGGGAAATGCTTAAAGGAGCTGACCTTTCAGGAGCAAACTTAACAGAAGCAGATTTGTCTGTTGCCAATCTATCCAAAGCAAATTTTAAAAATGCAAAACTCAGTGGAGCAAATCTCTCGAGGGCTGATCTGCGGAGTGCTAATTTTACAAATGCTGATCTAAGTAACGTTGACCTTTCAAGAGCCAATTTATGGAATGCAAATCTTACAGGCGCTGAATTGACCGGAGTAAATCTATCCGGCACTAACTTAAGTTTTGCAAGATGGACAAATGGCAGAAAATGCCAAAACAGCTCTATTGGAGTCTGTAAATAGTTATTAAAAAACTATTATAGATTATCAGATAAAGTCACACTAACTTTTCCGACATCTTTGCTGATAAGTTCGACAATGATTTTGTTTAATCCTTCCTGCAGCTCGAGACAGCTCTGTATTACGCAGGTAATTTCATCATTCATCTTAAAACACATAGGGTTGTCAGCTGAAATGCTTTCAGCTACTATTGCAACACCTGACTTGATAATCTTGATCATTGAGGAATTGTACATATCATCATTAATTTTTACATAATTAATTCCTGTAACAATTCCCGGGCCAATAATGTTTTTCAGGTCAAATGCTATACCTTCGTTTGTTTCTCGCAGGCTGCCTTTCTGGTAAACTCTTTTGAGTATAAATTCTGGTAAAATGTTCACTTTTTGTGCCCCCTATATTGTAACTCCTCAGATTAGCTCTCTCACAGGAATTAATTTATATGTTTTTATATTTCTTATTATTATTTTAACATATTCTTGAACATTTTTACACCCTTTTTCACCAAAATTATTAGGTCTTATATCCCATACAACAAGAGATATAGTATTTTTTTCTTCTAAAAAGCCTTCAAGTAAGTAAAAAGCATCCTGTTTGCTTTTATTTTTCCAAAACCTGCCTATTAAATTTCCGTTCAAATATATATCAGCCTTTTCACAGGGGAAATTAGCCAGGTCTAAAACCAGCGGATTATATACATTATTGTCATGTTTGTATTCAAAACTTGAACAAAGGTATGAAATATATGAATTTTCCGATTCTGTTTCTATATCTTCAGGAATAGAGTTAAACCATTCTTCCGCTACAGGCGTAAGTCCTCCTTTTATCTGCCATTGAATATCTTTTTCCGGGAAAGTCTTAACGGAAATAATGCCTCTGGGAGTTCTGAGTTCGTTCTGGAAACCCCTGTCAAATCCCAGGTTCTGTACTAATACTGTAATTTCGTTTAAAAGACTTTTTTCGTTGAAATAACTGCTGTCAATATTGAATGCAATAGTTTCCGGCACTTCTGAGCCCTCAACGCTTCTTGTGCAGTCGTGATAAAAAACCTGCCTGCCGTTGATATAAATCGCATAGCAGTGCTTGGCATTTATTTCCATACTGTCAATGTGACCGTGGAAAGAGCCCTTATACCAGATATAATCATTAGTTATTTCATTTGTTATACAGTCCAGGTTTCCTTCCTGCGGATAGTCCCAGCTCGAATAATCATACATCATATCGATTTCAGGACTTGCATTAAAACACTTCCATTCGGACAGTTCAGGCTGTTTGATTTCTTCGTTGCAGAAAACCGCCGCTTTTTCAAGGTTGTCAGTTAAAAAATCCGCCCCAAATACTATATTATTATCAACAATCCATGTTCTGTCAGCGGTAGCTTCCTTTAAAAACAGAAACTCTGTATTGCCGAAACTGCGTCTTGAAAGGTCCTCAACATCATCACCCTTTATAATATAATGCGTTTCTCCAGCGGTTATTTTCAGCTCATTATTTTTTTCGATTAATATAAGCACTGTTTCGTTATCACCTTCAGTTACCCTGCCGAAAATTGACATACCACAAAAGTCTATTTTACAGCCCTTTAATTCCAGGTTAATTGGCAGTATTTTCATATCCATCGGGTTAACAGTAAGCTTGTGCTCTCCCCAGAGGTTAAATTTCCTTGCTTCTTTATTAAGGTTTCTGATAAATAACCATTTACAGCTGTTTATATTGTCCTTTCTAAGGACGGCAAACACATTTTCGTTCTCTATATCAATCGTATCCGGTTCAGTTGATGCGAGGTTAAAGGCATTCAGGAAATAATTGATTTCTTTTGCCTTAAAATAATTTCCTTTAGGTATTCCGATTTCAGATACAGGGGCGGCAAAATCATAGGAAGTATAAACCTCACAGCTTGCGAGCCTGTCCCAGGAAGTTCCCCCGCAGCCCATATAATGGTTAAACATTGTTATACCCTGCGATAATGCTGTTTTAGTCACTATATTAATATGTTCCCTGCCCAGCAGCCTTCTTATATGTCTATATCCGGGGCCGTTCCACCTGTCATACCAACCGGCCTGCAATTCCGCCACAAATAGCGGTGCATTTTCGCTGGCACCGCCAAGATTTTCTTCTGCATGGTCAAGCACTCCGAATGAATCCGGAAAATCCCGCCAGTCATAAAGCATATTTATTGCCGGATAGGTATCAAAGGCGTAAATATTTACTATATCTGAATACAGTCCAACCCCCAACACATCATTATGAAATATCGGAGCTCTTATCCCCATAGAGCGGGCCATATCATAGAGTTCCTGCATATAGTCGGGCTCTGCCTGATTTGTAAAATATTCGTTTTCTATCTGGAAAGCGATAATATTATGATATTCATTTAATATAGGTATAATCCTTGAATACCATTCCTTTAAGTATTTCATATAGACTTTTGAATAAATAAAATCCCCGCCTTCCCTGTTTCTTATTTTTATGTCAGGAATATTCAAAAGCCAGGTTGGCAAACCGCCGAGCGACACCTCTGCGTTTATATACGGCCCGGGGCGAGCGATAACAAACAAGCCGAGTTCAGCGGCTATATCAAGCAATGCGCGGACATCTCTGACACCGGTAAAATCATATACTCCCGGCGCTTTTGAGTGGTATCCCCAGCAAAAATAAATATCAACGGCATTATATCCGCACGCTTTCAGCTTACTCAGCCTGTCACGCCACATATTCTGTCCCGGCATACGGAAATAGTGAATAGCGGCGCTCTTTATGAGCGTCCTTTTGTTATCAATTATAAGCGAGTATTTGTCATAATCTAAAAGCATAATTTAAGTATATATAATATCGTACTTTTTAGAAACCTTCTTTAATTATATGATTATTTTTTAAAAGAATGTAAGACATTTTGAGAATTTTAACCAACAGAATTACTAATATTTAGCGTGAGGAGCTAATTTAAATTTATATAAAATTGTTATACAGGTATCGCCGTATTTTTTAGCCTTATAAATCTCAAACTCGCTTGCAATATTGACGTTGCAGTCATGCTCAACCACTATAAACCCGCCTTCATTTAAAATATTTTTCTGCTTAATTTTGTTTAGAACAGGTTCATACAACCTTGAAATATACGGCGGGTCGATGAATATAAAATCAAATTTTTCTTCAGCCATCCTGTCAAGTATTTTCAAGGCATCGCCGACCATTAAATTTATTCTGGATTCGGCAATAGCAAGGTTTTGTCTTAAGATTTTAACAACTTCAGGGCTTTTTTCAACGCAAATAACCTCCACTGCCCCCCGGCTCAACGCTTCTAATGACATTATCCCGCTGCCTGCAAACAAATCAAGCACCCGCATCCCCTCAACATTTATCATGTTGAAAATGCTTTCCCTTATTTTTGAGGAAGTGGGGCGGACTTTGTCTTTTGGAGTTTTTAGTCTGCGGCCTTTGTATTTTCCGGCGGTGATTTGCATTTAATATACAATTTTTCCAAAATCCGCAATGCGCATAAATTTTTCGTTTAAAAAGCCGAGCAGGTTAATCCTGTTCTGTTTTATAGCTTCGTTCTTGTCCATAACCAGCACATCATCAAAAAACTTCTCGATAGCGGGGATTATGCCCTCAAGTTCAGAAACCAGCACATTATAGTCGCCTGATTGACCAATGTTTTGAGCTTTTTCCCACAGTGCTTTTTCTGCTTCGTCTTTTAACAATGAATTATCCGGGCTGCCTGTAATGTTCTGGCCTTTTATAATACGCTGTATGCGGTTTGCTGACTCGTGAAAAGCTTTATATGAATCTTTTTGCATAAGCTCAGTAACTATATCCGCTCTTTTTATAACATCTTTGAGATCGATTAGCGGGTCTTTCGCTTCCAGCACCGCATCCACAACATCATATTTATATTTTTCATTAAGTAATATCCTGAACCTCTGGATAAAAAAGTCCTTGATATCATTATTTTCAATAAATTTTGATAAATTAAGGTTTAAATCTTTTTCTATGATGGTTTTTATTATACCGAGAGCCGCACGCCTGAGCCCCAGCGGGTCAGCCGAGCCGGTCGGAGCTTTCCCCAAACTGAACACACCGATTATGGTGTCGAGTTTGTCCGCAATACCTACTACCTGGCCGGTTATAGTATCAGCGAGTTCGCCATCTGCTGATACCGGCATATAATGCTCTTTTACTCCTTCGCAGACTGTGCTGTCCTCGTTACTTAATCTTGCATAGTCAGCGCCGATTATGCCCTGCAGTTCAGTGAACTCCCGCACGAGGTTGGTAACAAGGTCAGCCTTGCATAGCCATGCTGTACGCTGAATTTTCCCTTTTGTATCTTCATCAATACCGAGTTCATCAGATATTTTTCCTGATAATTCCTGCACCCTGATGGTTTTATCATATACCGTGCCAAGCCCTTTTTGGAATGTTACGCCTTTTAGCTCTTCAACTTTTTCAGAAAGCGGCTTTTTAATGTCTTCCTTATAGAAAAATATCGCATCATCAAGCCTCGCCTTGACGACCTTTTCATTGCCTTTTCTGATGTTTTCTATGTTTGTTTTTTCGTGATTGGCTATGGTTATAAAATAGTTCATTAGCCTGCCGGAATCATCATAAACCGGGAAATATCTCTGGTGATAGGCCAGAACAGAAACCGTCACATCGGTTGTGACTTCCAGATACTTCTCGTCAAAGCTGCCTATAACCGGGGTTGGCCATTCTACCAGGTTGTTGACCTCTTCAATCAATTCAAGGTCTATTTTAGCTATTCCTCCTACTGATGAAGCCACATCCTGAATCTGATGCATTATTTCTTCATGACGTTTATCTCCGTCTGCAATGACTTTTGCACCGTACAGATCATCTAAATATGTATCAGGATTTTGTATTTTTACAATTTTTTGTTCGGAAAACCTGTGTCCATGGGATTCATCAGTTGATTCTACTCCGCCGATATTTATTTTTACCTGTTTATCGTCCAAAATAGATACCAGCCACCTTATCGGGCGAGAAAACTTAATTTCCAGATCTCCCCATCTCATAAAATAAGAGCCCTGCATCTTTAAAATAATATCAGGAATTACAGCCTGCAGGACTTCTTGAGTTGATTTGCCTTTTTCTTCAACCGAGGCCCACAGGTATTCCGTGTCATCAATTATTTTTTTTGACAAGTCCTCAGGGTTCAACCCCTGTTTTTTTGCGAAACCAAGTCCAGCTTTGCTCAGTTGTCCGTTTTCGTCAAAGGCAATTTTGGCCGGTGGGCCTTTTATTTCTTTTACTAAATCCGGCTGGTTTTCTGCTATATCCTCTACAATAACGCACAGTCTTCTTGGCGTGCCATAGGTTTTAATATTTTTAAACTCAATCCTTGTTTCTTTCAGTGCATCAGAGAAAGCCTGTTTAAGCTGGTTTTGTCCTGATGTAACAAAGCTGTACGGTAGTTCTTCTGTTCCTATTTCAAGTAAATATTTATTCATATCCTTATCCTGATAAAGAAAAATGCGCCATCTGCGATTCGAACGCAGGACCTATCCCTTAAAAGGGGAGTGCTCTACCTGCTGAGCTAATGGCGCACTTCATATATAAATAAAAAGTTTATTAAATTTCTTTAACGTAAGTATAAAATACCAACAGTAAAAAGCTAAGTCAAGCCCAAAAAACAGTAGTTGAAAATTCTTTTGTAAAAATTTCTTAACAAGTTATCAAGAATTTTTTTAGGGGATTTATTTGAATAGTAGAAAAAGAAAAAGTAAAGGAGTTTTAAATATGTTAAACAATAACATCAATTCAAGTCTGTATGCCCCTGCTTTTGGCAGAGCGGCTGTAGGAACAGACACATATGAAAGAGCAAAAGCAGTAAAAAAACATCTAAAAAAAGAATTTCCAGGATTTAAAACAACTAGAATAGAAAGTCAACAAATAGGAAGATCTCCAGAAGACCTGGTTTATACCTTTAATTACGATGGCCCAGCTGCTGCAAATGTATGGCTCAAAAGAATGCCTGAATTAAACCAGGGAGAAGAATTAAACGCACTGGAAAAAGCTTTAAAAGAAGAAAGACAAGCCGCAGAAAAATTAAAAAATGAATTCCCTGATATTCGAATTGAACAGGTTATTCCTATTACCACAGTTACAGGTACTAAAAAAACCTATCAGCAAAGAATTGACGATTATAATAAAGAACATACAAAAGCAGTAGAGGAGAAAGAATTATCCGAGGACGAATACATAAAAGTGGTCAAAAAACCATTCGAAACAGCTCGTTATGATAATTAAGTTTAATAAATTATAAAAAATAAAATAATTAAACCTCTTTTAAATCGGTGAAGCATTCATAATTGTCTGCTCTCGGCCGGGACCAACACTGATAATAGATACAGGCACACCTGTAACTTCTTCAACTCTTGATATAAACTTACGAGCGTTTTCAGGAAGTTCTGAAATTTTTCTACATGACGATATGTCCTGCTTCCAGCCGGGCTTTGTTTCATAAACCGGCTCAAGGTGTTCATGCAAACTTATATTTGTCGGGTAATGCTCATATACAGTCCCATTTCTGCGGTCCTTGTATGCGGTGCAGATTTTTATTTCGTCAAAATCGTCAAAAACATCAATTTTAGTAATAGCAATGTCTGTAAGTCCGTTAATAAGGGCGCTATATCTGGCCACAACGGAGTCAAACCAGCCGCATCTTCTTTTTCTGCCTGTGGTAGTGCCGAATTCCTTACCTACCTTCTGGAGTTTTTCGCCTTCTTCATTAGTAAGCTCGGTTACAAAAGGTCCTTCTCCGACTCTTGTTACATAGGCCTTAAAAACACCTATTGCTTTATGGATATTTGTAAAACCAACTCCACTGCCGATAGAAGCATTTGCAGCGATGGGGTTTGAGCTGGTAACATAAGGATATGTGCCGTGGTCAATATCGAGCATGGCCCCCTGGGCTCCCTCAAACAGAATGGTTTTGTTTTCAGAAAGCATTTTCCTTATAATTTCAAACGGGTCTTTTACATACGGTTTTAAATAATCCGCATATTTTCGGCAGAATTGGATTATTTCAAATTTATTAAACCCTGCTTTGCCAAAATAATTGAATATGGCATTTTTTTGCGGCAGTATCATGTCCAGTTTTCTGCTTAAAACTTCTTCATCATATATATCCTCGATGCGAATACCTATCCTGCCGATTTTATCAACATAAGTCGGGCCTATGCCTCTTTTTGTCGTACCGATTTTGCTGTTTCCGAGAGATTCTTCGGTCATCTCATCGAGCGCAATATGATATGGCAGCGTAACATGCGCTGCGGGACTTACTACTAAACCTGATGTATCTATTCCTTTTTCTTTGAGGTTATCGATTTCACCGGTTAAAACTTCCGGGTTAATGACTGTGCCGTTGCCGATAAGACATAATTTGCCGGGGTAGAGTATACCTGAAGGCACAAGGTGGAATTTATAAGTCTGATCATTTGCTACAACTGTGTGTCCGGCATTGCACCCACCCTGATATCTTATTATTATGTCAGCTTTTTCGGATAAAAGATCAATAATCTTTGCTTTTCCTTCATCTCCCCATTGCCCCCCGACTATTACGACATTTGTCACAATTTATCTCCTTATTTACCCCGAAAGTAGTATAAGGTAATAGTTTTTGCAGGTCAAATTTATTACGCCACCCTTTGTCTTTTTTTCTTGTGTTTTGCAATTAATCTTGCAAAAGCCGGAAGGCGTTCGTGGTCATGAGGAATAAGCGGCTTTGTAGCTGTAAATAAGAATTCAGAAAATGGCCCATGCTCTTTTATTTTTGGAAGCTTGTTTACAACTGCAATATTAAAAGCCCTTTCTCCTATTTTTTCCCATTTTTTATCTACAAAAAGACCGGCATCAGGTTCCAGGGTTTGAAGCTCTGTAATGGCTCTTTCAGTCTGTTCTTTTCCTGCCCGTCTTTTTATCGGAGCAAGTATATGTTTTTCCCAGAATTTTTTGGTGTCTTTCATTGCCTTTCTTATTGCTTCTTTGAAGGCGGATTTTCCGGTTGCGGCCTTTGTCGCTTCATCACGCAGGCTGCCTGCATAGTCCAGATTGACAAACCCGTGTGAGCGCCTGATTTCATTCCACCATGTCTTTGGATTCCATAAATTAAATTCTCTTGTTGGGACATTTCTATATGACTTATAGATATTATTTAGCCCCCTATCGGGAATGAGTCCAAATTGATTAATTTTTAATTTACGTACAAAGTTTATCCCCTTTGTTGTAAGTTCTGTAGGTAATCCAAACCTGCAGGAATAAATATCAGCTGGTAAAGCCTTTTTGCCTGTAATCATTTTTAGCGTTAATTTCCATTCCGGGTCCATAATGTGCGAGCGTGCGTCCTGAATAGTATGAGATATTCTTCCGAGAGAGTATGCTATTTTAACGGCAACTGTATCTTTTAGTTTTTTTGTTTTGGCAAGATGCCTTGCTTTTCTTTCCGGGTCTTGAATTTGTGCTATTTTTTTTTCCAGTTCAACAATTTTTGAAAATTTTCTGATTTTTTTCTGGATATATTTTTTTGTCATCTTAACAAATTGAACGCCTGCGTTAATATCTACAGTAAAATGCTGCTGCGGGAAATGGTGGATATCAGCCCTGGAAGATGCACCTGATGCAATCCTTAATAAAGGCCTGGATAGGGGAGTCTTGCTTTTATTAAGTGCCTCACGGGTCATTATTATGTGTAAAAAAGGCTGCATAGCTTTTTAAATTAAACTCTCCTTTCCGCCGGAACCTGTCCTTTTAAAACAGGAAATAAATACTCCCTGTATCCGATTTCCCGCATTTCTTCTACGGCTTCTTCCGATGTGGCAAGGCCTTTATTTACTTTATATCTGGCAGAATAAAATCCTGTGCGGTCTGAACCATGCCTACAACAGAAATAACCTGTTTTCCCTTCTTCTTCCAGCCGTCGAACTACATTATCAACTCTTTCCAGCGCATCTTTTGTCGCTCCTTTTGAAGCGTTTGTAGGAATATTTATAAATTCCATTCCCCGGGCTTCAGCAGCTTGCTTCATTTTTTCTATGCGTTTAGGCGGCAATATCTGAAAATTTATTATTGCGTCTACTTTTCTTTTAGCAAGTTCATCAAATTTCTTTGTAGAAGGAGTAGGGCCCCTGAGCATTTTGCCGGGTTCGACCGCCAATATTTTTTCCGGGTTAAATTTTTTAAAATTCGGCATTCTGTCCCAAATATTTGCAAGAAAATCTCGTGATGCTTTTTTGCTGAGCACTGTTTTTCTTAACCCTATGTGCAAGTAGTCCCTTGGCTTCAAAACCATAGGAGTAACGGTTTCAATCATTACCGCCGGTCTTGCTGAAAATGCCGGCCTCCTTGAAGGAGTTCTAAGGTCTATACTTTGCCCTGTATTAATATAAATTTTGCCTGCATGATTAATCAACGTCAATAATTTCCATACCATCTCTAATTTATATGGAATAACAAAAGTATTAGGGAAATATTAGAAAATAATTATACGCCTGTATTTTCATCTATCCATTTTAAAAAACCTTCCAGCCCGGCCTCTACCGGCAGCATAAGAATTGCGGGGAGTTCATAGGAGTGGTTTTTCAAAATAGAACTTTTAACCGCTTCAAACAGTTCCTGTTTTGTTTTGATAAGTATTAAATATTCCCCGTCCTCGCACACTTCACCTTTCCATTCATAAACCGATGTTACGTTTTGGATTATATTTGCGCAGGCGGCGAGTTTCTTGCCCACGAGGGCATGGGTAATTTTCTTTGCTTCTTCGATATTTGATGTCAGGGTATAAACTATACAATATTTCATACTTATTCTTCTATATCTTTTAATATTTTTGAGATTTGCTCTTTTACAAAAGTTAAATCGTCTTTTAATGTGTCCCAGACTAATTTTTTATCAATTCCAAAATATTCATGAATTACTGTATTTCTAAATCCAATTATCTGATACCAGGGAATTTCAGGATAATTCTTTCTTATTTCATCTGGGATATGCCTTATTGCTTCTCCGATTATTTCTAAAGCCCTGACTGTTGCCATAAATGTTTTTTCATCATTAATAAAATCGTTAAAATTCATACCTTTTGTAAAGCTGCGAGCTTTGTCAGCATATTCCAGAACATCCTTTAGAAAAAAAAGATAATTCCTTTTCATACGTAAATAACCTCATTAAGAATATCTTTTTCAAGAGCTGGATGAATTCCCCTTTTGGAAACAAGGTCAATTTTTTTATTAAATATCTTGCTTAAAAAAAGTTGTAGGCCTGAAAATTTCAGGAGTCCAACTGTAGCATTCTGGTCAAAACTTACAAGTACATCTATATCGCTGGTTTCAGTTTGTTCATTTCTTGCATAAGATCCAAAAACCCCAAGTTCCTCGACAAAATATTCTTTTTCCAGGTCGGGCTTAAGTTCTTTTAGTTTTTGTATAACTTCTTGCAGGTCTTTCATGATAAACAATTATACCATTTTTGCCTTAATAAATTATAATTTTCATATGAGAATAATTTTATCCATTTTAGCATTATTTTTAATTTTGACTTTACCGGTGCAGTGCGGGGAACTCGCCGAGCAGTACGCCTCAACCCGCACAGACGGAGTTATAAGAGTCGGCATAAGCTCAAATGATTTCAGTAAGCTTGATTATAAAGAAATAAGCCTTTTTTCTGACGGAAATCTAAGGATTTTTGATAAGTTTTTTAACGCAAAAATCGGCGAAATCGCACCCGGTAAAATAATAAAGTTTGAAATAAAAGAAACTTCCTTTAAAATTTACGTGAACGATAAAGAATTTAAAAGCTGTGTTTTCGGCCCGATATTAGTAGAGCCAACGAGCGAAACCCCGATAAACGTGGTCGGACTCAAAAGAAAAGGACAGCAGGCCGCATATAGGGGTACGTTTGAGATAACAAGGGTTCCCGGCAAGAAAGGCAAATTCTCTCTGGTAAATATACTCCCGCTGGAAGACTACCTTAAAGGTGTTGTCCCAAACGAATTGCCGCCTTATTTTGGAATGGAAGCTTCAAAGGCGCAGGCAATTGCCGCCCGGAACTATGCAATCAGGCCTCGGGTCAAGATATATCCTCACTTTGATGTGTGCGATTCTGTTAAATCGCAGGTGTATTTTGGGTATAACACGGAAAAACCCGAATCAAATACCGCAATAGAAGAGACCAAAGGGCTGGTCGCACTGCACTACGGCGAAGTAATTATTGCCTTATACAGTTCAGCCGCCGGGGGATATACAGAAAATTTTGAAAACGCATTTGCAGAACCGGGAGGCGGGGCTTTTCCGGCAACACCGCTGCCTTATCTAAAAGGAAAGCCTGATATAGAGGGCACTCCGGTTTTGAACGATGAAAAAGCGGCAAGAGATTTTTATACAACAAAACCCGCTGAGGCGTTTGATGTAAATTCCGGATATTTCAGGTGGACAAGGGAATGGACAGGCGAGGAATTAAGACGGGTTTTGAATGATTCCTTTAACCATTACACCTGGTGCGAATTAATTGAACCAAGGCCAAAAGGCGGCATGGATATAGGGAAAATAAAGCGTGTAGACGTGATTTCCAGAGGCGTATCAGGCAAAGCTATAGCAATATCTGTTAAAACCTCAAAAGGCGAATGGATAATCAAGAAGGAGCTTTTTATACGGCGGATTTTCAAAAACAACGGCAAAGCACTCCCAAGCGCAAACCTTGTGTTTAATAACTATACAGACAAAGACGGCTATCTGGTGAGACTGGAAGCGTTCGGCGGAGGGTTTGGCCATGGCGTAGGGATGAGCCAGCACGGGGCAAGTTATATGTCAAAGAAGGGCCATTCGTTTGATGAAATTTTGCAGCACTACTATGACAGCATTGCTATCGGGACATGGCCGGTTTATCTGGCGGCGGAGTATATTACCCCGCCGATAAAACAGGAATTTGCTTCTCCGAATAAAAAAGCTGACCTGTTAATAGAAAATTGTGAAGAGGTAGAAGAATTTACTTTTAAAATAAACTCAAAAACAATAACCCTTGACAGAAAAGATTTAAAAGAAGAAAAAACAAGGATTTCTCTGAATAAATATCTGGAAGATGTCAATGAAATAGTCTATTACCCGCTGAAAAATGAGGAAGAAGGCCGTAGTTTAAGAGTATGGGTGGAGGTTTTTGATAAGAAGCAGTAAAATGTTATAATCTAAAACATGAGAAAAAAAGCTGATATTTTTAAAACATTTGAAATGTTTAACAGGGAAAGCTTGAATTTTTTCAGGGACAGGCTTGTTGAAATAGTCCTGATTGAAGCTGATAATATTTTTGCCCGGGCAAATAAAAAAATGTTTGATGTTGATTTTAAAAAAAATAATTCTGTGCAAATATCAGTATTTAACGATAAACCTACATATGACCTTCTGGCGAATACCTGGAGGAGGAAGAAGCAGTTAAAAGCCGATGACAAAGATAACCAGAGCAGAATTTTTAACCAGTAGCCCCTCGCTAAAAGACTGCCCGGATTACGGGCTGCCGGAAGTGCCGCTTATTGGCCGTTCTAACGTGGGTAAGTCGTCATTTATAAATGCCCTTACTAACAGGAAAAACCTTGCTCATACCAGTAACACGCCCGGAAAGACAAGGCTTATAAACTTTTATAACCTGAATGATGTGTTTATAATCGCTGATTTGCCGGGGTATGGATATGCTAAAGTTTCCAAAACCGAGCAGCAGAAGTGGCAGAAGAACCTTGAGGAGTATCTTTTAAAAAGAAACACAATAAAATGTGTTGTGCAGTTAATAGACGCGAGGCATGATGTGCAGAAAAACGATATTCAGATGCGGGAATGGCTTGAGTATTATAAATTTTCAATCATTACAGTCGCAACAAAAGCGGATACCCTGGCTAAAAATAAAATTAACAGTTCAGTAATACACATATCAAAGGTTTTCAATACAGAAGTTATCGGCTTTTCCGCAAAAACCGGACTGGGCAAGGACAAGGTTTTAAAAGAACTCGATAAGTTTAGGTAAAAACAGAAGTAAACCTATAACTGCAGATATATAAATAGCCAGAAGCACTGCGCCTGCGGCGATATCCTTGGTCATTTTGGCGATTTCCGAGTATTTTGTCCTGAAATATGTATCCACCACGAATTCAACAGCAGTGTTTGTCAGCTCGGCAAAAAGCACAAAGCCAATAGCTATAGCGACTACAGCCATTTCAATAAAGGTAAATTTAAGCAATACAGCACTAAATATAACTATTAATGCAATAAAAAAACCTGTTCTGAAGTTGCGCTGGGATTTTATTGCTATCATCAATCCACGGTGTGCAGCCAGAAAGCTTGCCAGTGTAGATTTATGTCGGTATTTGTTCATTTTATTTTTGCACCTGTTTTAATTCTATTATAATTTAATTAATGAAAAAAATTAATTTAAAAACCCCCGCAAAAATAAATCTTGTTCTGGAAATACTCGGCAAGCGGCCTGACGGTTTCCATGAGCTGCATAGTGTTATGCAGACTGTGAGCCTTTTTGACTGCCTCACTATAACCGTTAAACCCGGGAAAAATAAAATAAACCTGTCAGGCAATTCTATAGAAATACCATATGATGAAAACAATATTGTGTTTAAGGCAGCAAAGCTGTTTTTAGAAAAAACGGGTATTAAAGACCAGACTATAGACATATTTATAAACAAAAACATCCCTGTAGCAGCCGGGTTGGCAGGCGGAAGCTCGGATGCGGCCGGAACTTTGCGGGGGTTGAACGAAATATATGATTATCCGCTGAGCATTGAAGAAGTGCACGAAATAGCCGCCCGGCTTGGTTCTGACGTTAATTTTTGTCTTGAAGGCGGTACTTGCCTTTGCACCGGCAGGGGTGAAAAAATTGAGCGCATGCCTTTTAAAAATTTAAAATTTATATTAATTAAGCCTAAAAACCTTTTTATTTCAGCAAAAGAAGCTTATCAAAGGTATGATGAGATTCCGGGCTTGACCCGGAATGACAACGGAATGTTCTATAATGACTTTGAAAAAGTTATTATCCCCGCATATCCGGAAATTGGACAACTAAAAAATTTATTGCTTGAGCTGGGCTGCAAAAACGCCCTTATGTCAGGCAGCGGACCGACTGTGTTTGGGGTTTATGAGGGAGAAGTCGATATAAGCGGATTGCCGGAAGAGTACGAAGTTTTTAAGGTTTATTCCGTAAACAGCGTCAGCTGAGGAGTTTCAGCCTGAGGTTCATTGCTGCCGCGCTTTCTTGTGGAAATATTCGCCGCATAATCCTTTTGCATCCTGTTCATTAACTGCTGTGAACGGTTAATGACCGTTGCGGGCAGTCCGGCCATTTTTGCTACCTGTATGCCGTAGCTCCTGCTTGCGCTGCCCGGGATTACTTTCCTTAAAAATATTATATTGTCTTCGTTTTCGGAAATCGTCATCCTGTAGTTTTTTATTTCCGGGTATTTATCGCACATTATATTAAGTTCATGGTAATGAGTGGCAAATATTGTCCTTGCGCCGATTTTCTGGCTTATATGCTCGGCCACGCTCCATGCTATTGCCACGCCGTCGTATGTGCTGGTGCCGCGGCCTATTTCGTCAAGCAGTATAAAGCTTTTTTCTGTTGCTGAATTTAAAATGCTTGCGGTTTCGGTCATTTCAACCATAAATGTTGACTGGCCGGTTGAAAGGTCATCGACTGCCCCGACCCGGGTGAAAATTTTATCTACAAGACCTATACGGGCTGATCTTGCGGGAACAAAAGAGCCGATTTGTGCAAGGATTATTATTAAGGCATTCTGACGCATATAGGTGGATTTGCCTGCCATGTTAGGCCCGGTAAGTATCATCAACACTGGCGAAGCAATATTAATATCATTCGGCACATAACTGCCAAGCGGCAGCATTTGCTCAATTACCGGGTGGCGGCCTTCTTCAATTATTAAATCATTTGAGGTGTCTATTTGCGGCTTAATGTACCCCTGCTCTGCGGCCACCTCCGCAAAGGATAGCAATACATCAAGCACTGCAAGGGCTTTCGCCTTATCCCTTATGGGCTCTACAAACTCCTTGGCGTATTCCCGGAAATTGCAGAACATCTGATATTCCAGCTCAGAGCTTTTAGCCCTGGCGGAGAGTATTTCATTTTCATGCTCTTTTAATTCAGGTGTAATATATCTTTCTGCGCTTGTCAGGGTCTGTTTTCTTATGTAATCGTCCGGTACAAGCGAGGTATTCGAGTGCGTCACTTCGATAAAATAACCAAATATTTTGCTGTAGCTTATTTTTAAGGATTTTATACCGGTTCTTTCTTTTTCTCTCTGCTCAAATTCGTTTAGCCAGTTTTTACCGTCGCCAAGCAGGCTCTTTAGGTAATCGAGTTCCTCGTTTACCCCTTTTTTGATTATATTTCCTTCTTTAAGGCCTATTGGCGGCTCTTCTTCTATTGTCCTTTCAATCAGATCGGTAATATTCAGGATTTTTTCATCATTTTCGTTGAATTTATTTAGCAACGGCGATTTTGTATTATAAAGAATGTTTCCAAACAAGGGTAAAATCTTTAAGGAATCCCTTAACGCTATAAAATCCTTGCCGTTTGCGCTGTTGTTACTTATTTTTGTTGCCAGCCGCTCAATATCATAAATTTTATCCAGTAATCCGGCTAGCTCAAAGCGCATTTTAGGGTTTTCAAACAGTTCTTCAACACCATTTTGACGCTGTTTTATTTCATTAATATTTTGCAAGGGCTGCTGTATCCATTTCCTTAACAACCTTGCTCCCATATTGGTTTTAGTCCTGTTTATCGCCCACAGCAGGCTCCCTTCGTATTTACCGTCCCTGACAGTCTGTGTTAGTTCAAGGTTTCTGCGGGCATTGGAGTCAATTGAGACGAATGAACTGGTTTCATATGGCATAATCACATCAAATCGGGGCAGGTTTTCCTGTTGCGTTTCAAGCAGGTAGTCGATTATTGCACCTGCTGCAATCAGGCCTTCCGTATAGTCAGGATAGCCAAAGGCTTCGAGTGACTGTATATTAAATACCTGCTTTATTTTTTCGAACACTGAATCTTTAGAAAAAGCGGTTGCGGGCCTTATTGTGCAGTTGTATTTTTTGGCGGCGGTTTCAGGCAGGTCAGGGTATTCTTCCGGGACTATATGGAATGGTTTTATCTCTGTTTTTTTAGGCAGGCACAATATTTCTGATGGTTCTATCCTGTTTATTTCTGATATCAGGGCATTATAGCCAAGTGTTGTTATCCTGAACTCGCCTGTTGAAATGTCTACATATGCAAAGCCCCGCTTGCACGACTTCTGGATGTTTGTTACTGCGGCGAGGTAATTATTTTTGGATGATTCCAGCATGTTTATATCGGTAATTGTGCCTGCGGTGATAGTTTTTACCACATCTCGTTTAACCAGGCCTTTAGCCTGTGCAGGGTCTTCCATTTGTTCGCAAATGGCAACTTTATGGCCTTTTTCCAAAAGTTTTGCTATATAATTGTCTGCTGCTTTATGCGGCACGCCCGCCATAGGTATTTTGCCCAGCTTGCCGCCGTCTCGGCCTGTTAAGGTGAGTTCCAAATCTTTCGCCGCAGTTATTGCATCTTCAAAAAAAGTTTCATAAAAGTCACCCATTCTATAAAGCAGTATTGCCCCTGGATTTTTCCTTTTAATTTCAAGGAATTGCTGCATCATGGGGGTTGCGTCTGAAGGTTTTATGTCAACACTTTTTGTCAGGTTCAGGTTATTCATAATAAAAATAAATCATGAATAAAACTTTGATTCCACAAATTTCAGCAAAATCTAAACATAATTAATAAGAGCGTCTTTTAAGACGCCCCTGAGGTTTTTTTATTTAGACAATGCAAACCAAACAATGATACGTGAGAAGAATCATGATTTTCGTGCTGGTTGCAGCACTTGCCGTAGAGTTTACATACCCTCTCAAAAGGATGTTCCCTTATATTTTTGATATTTTTTTGTTTATCCATAAAATTCTCCTTTTACAATAATTTCTATATATTATTGTACTACTTATTGAGAACATTTCTCATTAATTAATGTTATTTTAATTATTGGCAAAAACAAAAAAAGGACGCTCTATAATGCGCCCTTTTTGCTATTTCAACATTAATAAATTATTCTATGCTTGATTCCATCTCAATACGTACAGTTTCATCATCGAGAGGTTCTGTTTCTTCTTCTGTTTCGGGGGGTGCTTCTTCAGCTGCTACATTGTTGGTCCTTATAGATTCACCCGCTTTATTTTTTATGAGTTTTTCCTTGGCGCTTTTTACCTGCCTGTCCAGCCTGTCGGCAAGGAGGTCAATTGCCGCGTACATTGATTCAGCGTCTTCCTTGATTTTGACCACAGAGCCGTTAAGAAAACATACTACTTCAGCAGTGTTGTTTTTCTTTACACTCGGGTTTTTGTTAACGCTCAGAGTAATTTTAATATTAATTATCTGATTGTTATGCTTGATGATTTTGCCGATTTTTTCATTTACATAATTTTTAATTGCATCTGTGATATCGATGTTTTTTCCGTTAATGGTAAAGTTCATGTATTTCCTCCTGATCAGAGCTAATCTGTATATAAAACAAGTATTCTTATAGTATAACGAATTTTTTAATTAATTTAAACTGAATTTGGCTGAATTGTAAATCTTAATCAACTTTTTATAAAATTTTTTAATTATCTATAAGTGCAAACTTAAATAATGAATATGCCAGTCTTCTTCTCGCTAAGAGCATTCCGGCTAAGATTAAGGTTTATAAGTAGTTATATAGAAAAATTATACTTATTTGGAATTTAATTTCCTTTGAAAAGCTCTATTTTAAAATTAATAGCCTAAAAATGGAGAGTATTTCTATGCCCGATCATGATATTAATAAACAAAAATACTTAGAAAATATAATAAGCCATACCCTGACAAGCTATGACCTTGAAGAAGCTATCCGGAATATTACAATGGAGCTGGGGAATCTCTTTAACGCTGATAGAGTTCATTTCAGGCTTTACAATGAAGAGATGGAAGCATTTTCAGAAGTTATAGAAGAATATAAAAAAAGTGAAGATATACCCTCGTCAAAAGGAAAAATGATTTATCCGCAGGAATTTGACAAATATTTAAAAGATAAATTGATTGAAGAAAAGCATATTTTTGTAATTGATGATATAAATGCGCCTGAGTACCCGGAATCCTTTAAACAGCTCTTTAGAAGCCTTGATATAAATAATGAAATTGTATTCCCTGTTTTTTATATGGATAAGCTTGAATCAGTATTTTTCATAACAAACACTGAATCAAAAGAGCTGTTGTCAAAACAAAACCTGGAATCTTTAATGCCAGTGGCAAAAGACCTTTCTATAGGAACGCATTTGTTCAAAGTGCAAAATAATCTGGTTAAAACTGTAGAATATGAAAAAATCCTCAGGGAAATAATAATGGAAGTCAGCTCATATGAGCGACCTCAGCAGGTGTTTGAATACCTTGCAAACAGGCTGGCTAGTCTATATGCTGTAAACAGGGCAGCTCACCTGCAGGTTGATGATGATAGAAATTTTGTCGTTATTTTTGAAGCAACCAGTGATAATCTGTCTGATATTAAAGGCCAGACAATATTTATCTCTGAATCTTTCAGGGAACTAACCGCTCATATGGAACACAAAATAGTAGTAATCAACGATATTGAGCAGATAAAAAATGATAAATTAAAAGAATATTTACTTAATAATAATATACAGGTATTTATGCTCTATCCGCTTGAAGAAATTCTTCCTAAGGGCGGAGGTAAAAAAATAACTGACAGGATTATACTGTGTTCTCCTATTCCAAGAAAATGGACAAAAGAGGAAATAGAGAATTTGGAACTTATAGCCGGAACAATAGCCATTGTTTATACAGATATTTTAAGAAAAAAAGAAATTGCGGAAATTCAGGAAACTTTTTTAGCTTCACTTATACATGACCTGAGAAGCCCCATATTAGGAGAACAAAAAGCACTTGAATTTTTAATGTCAAGAAAGCCCGATACTCAGATTAAAGAGATTGCCGAATACCATAAGGATATGTATGCCAATAATGAATACCTTTTAAACATAATAAACAACCTTCTTGGCGTTTATTCCCTGGAACTTGGACATAAAGAGGTAGAAACGGAACTCTCTCACATAAATAAAATAATTGATAACGCAGTAAGGTCAATAAAATATCTTGCTGATGAGAATGAAGATACGATAAATATAAATACTCAGGAAAAATTGTCTGAAATTAAAATGGACCCTGATGAAATAAAAAGGATTATTATAAATCTAATAAGCAATGCGGTTAAACATAATCCCAAAGGGATTAATATTGAAGTTTCAGCTGAACAAAGAGAGAATGACATTCTTTTATCAATAGCGGATAATGGTGTAGGAATACCTGAGTCAGAAAAAGAAAAAATATTCCAGAAATACCCGAAAGCCAAAAGACATATTGGAACAGGGCTGGGATTATATTTATCAAAACAAATCGTTGAACTCCACGGAGGAGATATATGGTTTGAATCTGAAGAAGGTAAAGGAACTACCTTTTATTTCACATTACCCATATAAGGACAATATTATGTTTGAAACTACTTCACTTCCAATAAAAATAATAATAGCGGAAGATGATATTTTATATAGAAAGGCTCTAAAGGATTTTTTTCAGGAAGACCCTTGTTTTATGGTTATCGGAGAAGCAAAAGACGGTCAAACTGCTGTATCTCTTACTAAGGAGCTAAGACCTGACCTGATAATTATGGATTTGGGGCTTCCTGTTATGTCAGGTATAGAAGCAATTAAAAAAATCAAAGAGAGTAATCTATCAGTAAAAATTATGGTTTTAACTGCCCACGAAAACCAGGATGAGGCCGTGGAATCATTAGCTACCGGTGCTACTGCCTATGTTAATAAGGATATAGATATGAAATACTTAAAAATGATTATTGAGACGGTTGATAAAGGGGCTGTGTGGGTATCTCCTCTAATTGGAAGAAAAGTTTTATCAGAAGTTATCAGATGCTATAAAAAGAATTAAAAATTTTCAACGCTAATAAAGAATGCGCTTGGCGGGAGTCGAACCCACGACCTATGGCTTCGGAGTTGATTTAAAAGCATTTTGACGCTTTTTGATGGGCTTTGATAATTTAGGTTAAATTTAGACGTGGTGGGCGTTTTCGGTAATCTTGGGTTGTATGGTTTTTGATGGAGTTTGATGCCTTTATTTAATTTTATGGCACAAAATTGGCACAAAATTTTTTGACTCAAATTTGGATTCCTTCGGAAAAATGTAATATCTTGTAGAATATTCCTGTAAAAAAGTGTAAAATATGATATGATTTTAATGTAAAAAAGTGGGATTGTTATGAAAAGAAAAGCTATAAAAGAACTCATTAACTGGAAAAAAAAGAAGAAACATAAGCCTATAATTATAAGAGGTGCAAGGCAGGTTGGAAAAACCTGGCTTATGCAGGAATTTGGAAAGAACGAATACCAGCAAACCGCTTATATAAACTTTGACAGTAATCCAAGAATGGCTGATCTTTTTGCAAAAGACCTGGATCTTGAAAGGCTGCTGCTGGGACTAGATATTGAGGTTGGGTTCAAAATTGATCCTCAAAATACTTTAATCATATTCGATGAAATCCAGGAATGCCCCAAAGCACTAACATCTCTGAAATATTTTAATGAAAATGCGCCACAATACGATGTTGTAGCTGCGGGAAGTTTGCTTGGTGTTGCTTGTCATGAAGGAACAGGGTTTCCGGTCGGGAAAGTAGAGTTTATGGATTTGTATCCACTTAGCTTTGAAGAGTTTATAGAAGCACTTGGGGAAAGCCCGTTATTAGAATTAATCAGGAAACAGGACTTTGAGCTTATTAAAACTTTTAAGGATAAGTACCTGAACCTGTTGAAACAATATTGTTATATCGGAGGTATGCCCGAAATTGTCCAGGATTTTATTGATAATAAAGACTTTAATGCAGTTAGGGCAAAGCAAAAAGATATACTATCTGCCTATGAAAGAGACTTTACAAAGCATATTCCGGCAAATACAGTTGCAAAAATTCGCCTTCTCTGGAAATCAATACCGGCGCAATTAACTAAAGATAATAAGAAGTTTATATACGGGGCAATTAAAGAAGGAGCAAGGGCAAAAGAATTTGAAACAGCCCTTTCCTGGCTTTGTGATTGCGGGTTGATATACAAAGTTAATAGAATATCAAAACCAGGTCTGCCTATAACTGCTTATGAGAAATTTGACGCATTTAAGTTATTCATGCTTGATGTTGGTTTATTAGGGGCTTTGACAAATCTTGATGTAAAAACACTGCTGGAAGAGAACAAAATATTTGAAGAATTTAAGGGAGCGATTGCTGAACAATATGTCTTACAGCAATTTAAAACTATTAATAACTTACCTGTCTTTTATTGGACTAATGAAACAAGTCGCTCTGAGATAGACTTTGTTATTGAATTAGACTCAAATATAATTCCTGTGGAAGTTAAATCTTCAACTAACCTAAAAGCTAAAAGTTTAAAAATATACAGGGATAAATTCAGTCCAAAAGTATTAATCCGGACATCAACTGCTGATTATAACCAAAATGAAGGTTTATATGATATCCCATTGTATTTGTTGGAATTAATACAGGTAATAGTTCTTTAACGGATTGCTCCTTGTGTTGCAGTCTTAATGTACATATTATCTGTCTTACATGCGTCCACATGCACGAGTAAGCATTGCCAGACTAGTCCTATATCCTCACTATGTTTGCCTTCCCCTGATTCCACATGCATTACATGCACACTTTCAAAAACTCACATCTAGAAGGATTTTGCGCTACAGATTACCCGCATCCGGTACCCCCCGGCGGAGGAACCATTGATTTTTGAGCGAATAGAATTCATAACAGCTTATTACACTCCCAACAGAAACCGCCATGTTGATATGTCTAATGAGCTCGCAAAAGTTCTCAAGGAATGGAAACTAAAATGCCCATACAGCGATAAGGAGCTTGTTTTCCCGAACAAAGAAGGAAAATACCTTGATCCAAATAATATGAATAAGCGACAGTTCCAGCCCCTACTGAGGAAGGCCAAAATTAAAACCATCAGGTTCCACGATTTAAGGCACACTTACGCTTCTCTGTTGATAGCAAGCAATATTCCTATAAAATACATTCAAACCCAAATGGGACAAGCTTCTATCCAAATGACAATGGATACATACGGCCATATTCTGCCGGAAGTTACGCAGCAGGGAGTTAATGCGCTGGACAATTTGCTCCATTTAAATAAAAAACAAACAAATAAACCTCTTAAGATTGCCAAATAATCTATAATATGCACGTACGTATGTAAAATCTAAAAATGTTGGGGAAATTTGTAAGATATTTACGTACGTGTATAAATCTAGTCTTTTTAGCTAAATTATTATATAATATATACGAACGTGTATATTCATGGTGATGTATGAAATTATCTACTTCAAAAGAATTTGGCGCATTAATAAAAAAAGTCCGGAAAGAACAGGGATTAACTCAGGTTGATTTGGCTAATGTCTGTTTAGTCAGCACTGGGTTTATAAGCGATTTAGAGAAGGGCAAACCAAGCAGTGAACTTGATAAATCACTTAAAGTAGCTGCGATGCTCGGCATTAATTTTGAAGCGCAAGAACCACCTAAATTAAATGAGCAGGAATAATAAATGAAAAGAGTTTTATCTGTTAGATTACACGGTGCTCCTGTTGGTATTCTTGAAGAAAACCAAGGTACTTTGGAATTTAAATATCTCACAGAAGTTAAAAGGCCTTTATCTCTGTGTCTGCCTATTCAGGAAGAATCTTTCAGGGGAACGGTCTGTAATGCTTATTTTGGCGGGTTACTACCTGAGAATGAAAATACAAGGAAAGCAATCGGAAGAAGGTTTGGAATAAATTCAAATAATACGTTTAGCCTTTTATCAGTAATAGGACTTGATTGCGCAGGAGCTGTATCGTTTCACGAACTAGATGTGCCAGTAATTGAAAATAATAGCTTCCAGTTGCAGGGTAAAATCCTTAGTGATGACGAGCTTGAAGAATATATAAACTCATTACCACTACCACCGGTGTTAGAAGAAACTGTTGAAATTCGCATATCCCTCGCAGGAGTTCAGGAAAAAACAGCAGTTTGCCTTATAGATAATAAAATTGCACTCCCAATTGGAGGTTGCCCCACAACTCATATTCTTAAACCAGCTTCTAACATATTTCCTGAGCTTATAGAAAATGAATATCTATGCCTTAAAACAGCTAAAGCAGTGGGTATAAATGTTCCGCAGGTTGAACTCAGACAGGTGAAAGAATTGAAGTATTTCCTGATCCAAAGATACGACAGGGAAATAGTTGATAATAAAATAAGGCGTATTCATCAGGAAGATTTTGCCCAGGCTCTTGGGTTCCCTTCTTCACAAAAGTATGAACAGGAAGAAGGTGCAGGCTTTAAAGACTGTTTTAACCTCATAAGTAAGTTTTCTGTTCCTGCTACTGATCGAATCAGATTTGTGGAACGTGCTGTGTTTAACTATTTAATAGGCAATACTGATGCCCATGCAAAGAACTTCTCCTTACTCCATAAAGACAATGGCGTAATCCAGCTTGCTCCTGCTTATGATATCCTGTGCACTATGGCTTATGAAAAGCATAGTCAATGGATGGCAATGAAAATTGGGAATGCTATTAGGATTTCTACAGTTAAATTAAGAGATTGGGAAGATTTTGCTGATACTGTTGGCTTCAGGTATAAAGGTTTAGAGGAAATTATAAAAAAACAGAGCGATCAAATTCCTGCAATCCTAGAAAAAGAACTTCAGAATATTAAAAATATGGGATTCGATAATACTATAGGTGAAAAAATCCTCAAATACGCAGTAAAAACTTGTAGCAATATTTAGCCAAATTTACTGTTTTAAAATTTCATGGCACAAAAATGGCACAAAATTGAAGGGTGGTTTTGGAAAGGTATGCGCCTGGCGGGATTCGAACCCACGACCTACGGCTTCGGAGACCGTCACTCTATCCAACTGAGCTACAGGCGCAAGATGCGATAACTATTATACAATAATTGTACCTTGACACCAGTACATAATAAAGAAGTAAAATTATGTTATGTCTAATAAAATACTCGAAAATAATTTACAAATACTGTCTAAATATAATAGAAAATTGGCCGAAAAAATCACGGGGATAATTGATTTAAAACATAATTATGAAATAAAAGAGGCTAAATCCGGTGACAGTATACTGTTTAAAGACGGAATAGCTGTTGATGACCCTGTTGACCCTGTCTGGAATGCGCTTGAGCGTTATAATAAACTTGAAGAAAAGTCTAATAAAGGAATAACAATACTTTATGGGTTTGGACTGGGATATGTTTTAAAGGAATTTGCAAAAAGATATAACGGAAAAATTATTGTATACGAGCCAAATCTTGAAATTTTAAGGATAGTTTTTGAACTGGCTGATTTTACTCAGGAATTAGCTAATAAAAAAATACGGATAACCGCGGACTATGATGATATAAGGGCTGCGTACCTTGCCTTGTTTTTTAAAGATTATAAGTTAAACATCGTTCCCTTGAATTATTACGAAAATGATTCTGCTGAAAATAGCGCAGTATTTAAGGAAGAAATAGAAAAAATTCACGGCACTTACCAGTCTAATTATAGAAATTTAATGGAAAAGGGCCAAAAATGGACTTTGTCATTATTTAATAATTTACCTCAGGTTTATAAATATCAGGATTTACATGCATTGAAAGATAAATCCAGGGGGAAAACAGCTGTTATAATATCAGCGGGGCCTTCTTTGGATAAAAATATTCAGGAATTGAGAGCCTACAGAGATAAAGTAGTGGTTTTTTGTGTTGGCACTGCTTTAAAAACATCCTTAAAATATGGGATTATACCTGATTTTGCTGTTGTTATAGAAACAAGTCCTAATACTCTAAAACAGATTGATGTCCCCGAAATATCTGAAATTAATGTAATTAATGCAACAAATGTATTTAACGGTGTTTTTAATGTTAAGCCAAAATGTTTTTTAAATTATCATTTAAATAAAGACGCAGCTTCAATTTGGCTTGGCGAATTATTGCAGGTGCCTTTAAAAGAGTATGAAACCGCGGGCACTGTTTCTATAATAGCCCTGTTTTCAGCAAAAATGATGGGGATGGACAAAATAATTCTTATCGGTCAGGATTTGGCCTATACGAATAATCAATGTTATTCAAAAGATTCTTTATATGGCGGGTATTCCCTTGATGAAAAAAAATTCGTCAGCATCTCAGATAGGGATAAGTTCAAAAACGAAGTCGATGTTGAGGATAATATCCTGGAAAAACATATGGAAAAATTGAGCGAAAACCTGTTTTATATAAAAGGGCTGAACGGGGAACGAGTTATAAGCCGAAGCGACTTGATTTTATTTATAACTTATTTTGAGGAAATCGCCGAAAAACATGGCTCAGAAATTAAACTGGTAAACTCAACAGAAGGCGGTGCCTATATAAAAGGTTATGAACATATAAAATTTAAAGAGGCCCTGCAAAAATATACTGACGAAATTATTGACAAAAAAGAGCTGGAAAATTCTTTAAAACTGGGCAATAAAGAGTTTAAAAAAAGGAAAAATATCCTGATAAAAGAATTAAGTGAAATTATTAAAAATAACTATGAAGTTAATAACCTGGCAGAAAAGGCCCTTAATGATTATATTTTGCCCAGTTTTAGTCCACAAATAGCTGAAGGGCTAGAAGGGTTTTTGAAATCTTATAGTCGTTTTTTTGAAATAGAGATTTTAAAACTAAATAAAACAAAGTTAACTGCTGAAGAAGAGGATTTAAGAGAAAAAGAAAGAGAAAATTCTTCAAATTTCATCGAAATGTTTATAAATGACATAAAAAATCTACTTAAAGAAGACCCTCAAAGGTTTTCTGAAAATTTAATGGCAATAAAAAATAATTACTTTGCTTTAAAAAACATTATTTTTAAAAATGTTCTGTTAAAAAATTTAAATTACAGATATTTTTTATTAATAGATAACCAAATTAAAGATTTTGAGGATACTGATAGAGATTTAACAAATCTTTTTAGTACAATTTCCAGGCTTTTTCTAAACCTGAAGGCTGCTAACCCAAACCTTATGAATATTTTAAGACAAACAATAAAGAAAATAGAGGAATAAGATGGGAGTAAATAATATAAACACTGAATTTCAATTAACAAACGCAGCATCAGAAGATGTAAACCTGATTTACAAAGGTATTCCGCTGCACTCAAACGAAAACCCGCAACAGGAAGCTGTTGAAGAATTCAAAAAAGCAGGGCAGTCTAAAATTATTGTCATAATAGGACTTGGGTTGGGTTATTTACTAAAAAGAGTCTTTATAAGCTCAAATAGTAAAATAATAGTTTTTGAGCCGGACAGGGAGCTAAGCGATTTTACGCTGAGAGCAGTTGATTTTAATCAGGAATTGCAAAGCGGAAGGGTTTTTATTGCCAGTTCTTATGAAGAATTATCTAAAACAATTGAATCAATTTATCAATATAAAGATAAACTAAGCGTTTTAAAGTTAAAGTCAGCTGATTTGCTTTATCCTGGGCAAATTAAAAATATTTCACTGGAACTGCCCAAATTATTAAACAATCTCGAGTCCAACTTTACAACTTTATATGCCCGTTCCTGGCTATGGTTGTTAAATGGGTACAGTAAATTAAGATTTTGCGAAAATGACTATTCAATCAATATCCTAGAAGGCAAATATAAAGACAAAGCAGCACTTATAGTCTCACCAGGTCCTTCCCTGGATAAAAATATAGAAATAATAAAAAATAATAGGGAAAAATTTATTGTTTTCTGTGTTAATGTCGCCTATAAAAAATTAATAAAAAACAGCATAGTGCCTGATTTTATTGTTTACCTTGACGGGACTGACAACCTCTATACAATAAAAGATTTTGAACATTCTCAAGCTAATATAATCAAACATTCCCTGGCTTACGGTAAAATAACAGATGAATTAAGCCCAAATAAATTTTTTACTTTTTACTGCAAAAATGACCTTATATCGAGATGGATAGCAAAACAAACCGTTTTCTCGCTTGAAAATCATGAAACAAAGGGTTCAGTTTCTCATCTTGCCCTGCAGGCAGCATATAATATGGGCTGCAATCCCATTGTTTTAGCGGGACAGGACTTAGCATACACTGACGGTAAAGTATATTCTTCCGGTAGCTACTGGGGAGAGAATGCGGAAAAAAATGAAAATTTTGAAAAAAAGATGAAAAAAATGCAGGAAACCTCCGTATTAAAAGTAAAAGGTCAGGATGGAGAACTGATTGACACGTCGCCCGATTATGCGGGGTTTATAAGTCATTTTGAGGAATTTGCTTTACAAAACAAAGATAAGGTTGAATTAATTAACTGTTCTACCGACGGCGCACAGTTAAACGGATATGAAAATAAAGGCTTTCAGGACACAGCAAATGAGTTGGAGCCTGTTGGCATAAATATCAGAGAAAGCCTGAATGAAATAATAAAACAGGAAAAAGACCCCTTTAGGGAAAATTATTACAAAATACAGGAGCAAATAAAACTTTTTGCCTGTGAGGCCCAAAAAACCTTAACCCTTGCAGAAAAAGGCTTAAAATATTCTAAAAGCCTGGAACAGGAGCTAAAAAAAAGACAGCTTAACCCGGCCAAAATAGGTCAGCTTGCAAATAAAATCATTAAAACATTTGATGAGATTGATGGAAAATTTTTTAAAAAATGGGAATTCTCAATCTATATTGCCCTTAAGGAATTAAATGATTTTTATGAGGTGCTTGATAACCAATCAGGAAAAGACGATGCCTCAATGCTTTTTGAGCTGGCAAAAACTTCACGAAATTTTTTTTCAATTTCTTTTCAGCGTTTAAGAAATACTGTAAATGAACAGTTACCTTTAATATTAAATTAATATAAAATATATTTATTATGGAAACTAAACAAATTTCATTAAAAGAAAAACTGATAGAAAAGTTTAATACTCGCTCAGCTAAAATAGGCGTGGTTGGACTTGGTTATGTTGGTTTACCCCTTGCGGTGTGTAAGGCAAAAGTAGGATTTGAAGTAATCGGCATCGAAATGTCAGAAAAAAGAGTTAATTCTGTCAACCATGGCAATAACTATATAGATGACGTGGACGACAATGAATTCCTTGAGCTTGTCACAAAAAGAAGAATTAAAGCTGTTAAGGATTTTAGTGTAGTAAAAGACCTAGACGCAATAATAATATGTGTCCCTACTCCATTAACAGCCAACAGGGAGCCTGATATTACCTATATAAAAAATGTAACAACTGAAATATCAAAATATATGCGTGCAGGCCAGCTTATCAGCCTGGAAAGCACAACATATCCAGGGACTACACAGGACGTTATGTTGCCTATACTTGAAACCAGCGGCTTAAAAGTGGGCGAAGATTTTTTCCTGACATTTTCCCCGGAAAGGGTAGACCCGGGAAATGACAGGTATAATACACACAATATCAGCAAGGTATTGGGCGGAATTACCCCGGCATGTACTGAAGTGGGAATGGCGCTTTACAAGCAGTCAATCATTAATATTTATCCTGTGTCCTCACCCGCTGCGGCGGAAATGGTAAAAGTATTTGAAAATACATTTAGATCGGTCAATATAGCGCTGGTTAATGAATTGTTGATACTGTGTGACAAAATGAACCTTAACGTATGGGAAATCCTGGATGCAGCAGCAACAAAACCTTTTGGGATTATGAGTTTTTATCCGGGTCCAGGTGTAGGAGGGCACTGTATTCCTATTGACCCGTTTTATTTAACATGGAAAGCAAGGGAATACAATTTCCACACAAGATTTATTGAACTTGCGGGTGAAATCAATGCTTTAATGCCTAATTTCGTAAGGTATAAAATTACAAAAGCATTAAATAAAATTAAAAAGCCATTAAACGGTTCAAAAATTTTAATCCTCGGCGTTGCTTACAAAAAAGATATTAACGATTCAAGGCAGTCACCTGCGGAAGAAATAATAAGGTCCATAAGGCAGGAAGGCGCTGAAGTTATTTATAATGACCCTTATATACCTGACTACAGCGTAGATGGAGAACCTTTTAAATCCCGGGAGCTTACTGAAAAATTACTTTCAGAGGCTGATATTGCGGTGATAGTGTCTGACCATTCCTGCTATGACTATAACTGGATTGTAAAGCACTGCGATTTGGTATTGGATACAAGGAATTCAACAAAAAATATAAAGGAAAACAGAGATAAAATAATATTGCTTTAGGTGAAAAATGAATATATGTATTGTTGGTTGTGGGCGTTGGGGAAAAAATCACGTAAGGACATATCATGAATTAGGGGCCCTTTACGGTGTATGCGAAAAAAGCCCTGAATTAAAGAAATATCTACAGGAAACTTACCCCGGTGTTCGGATATTCGAAGATTTTGACGAAGCTTTAAGAGATAAAAAAATAGATGGAATTGTAATTGCAACTCCTGCCCAAACTCATTATGAGCTGGCCAAAAAATCACTGGAAGCCGGTTTTCCTACTTTTGTGGAAAAGCCGATTTGTTTAAATTTAAAGGATAGCGAATATTTAACTAATTTATCCGAATCACTAAACCTGCCGTTAATGGTGGGCCATATACTTGAATACCACCCTGCTGTCCTAAAAATGAAAGAGCTTGTCGATTCCGGAGAAATAGGCGGGATTAAACACATACGGTGTACACGTATTAACCTTGGGAAAATCAGGAATAACGAAAATATATGGTGGAGTTTTGCGCCTCACGACCTGTCAATTATTTTTAAGTTTATAAAAGAAGAGCCTGTTAAGGTGAAAACTTCTTCATTCCGGCCGATACAGGAAAACATTGAAGATACTGTTTATGCGGATTTGTTATTTAAAAGCGGCCAGAGCGCACATATTCACGTAAGCTGGCTTGAGCCGGAAAAGCTGCATCAAACTGTGATAGTAGGCGAAACAGGAATGCTTGTTTTCAATGATACAAAACAGGAAGACAAGTTAAAACTTGTAAAATACAGCTATGACAGTAACAATGTTTTACTGAACAGGGAAGAGGAAAAGGTTATTGATTTTGAGCCATTGCAACCCTTAAAACAGGAATGCCTACACTTTATGGAATGTATTAAAGAAAATAAAACACCTATAACAGACGGAAGAAGCGCATGTAAAATAATAAATATAATAGAACAGGCTGACAGAGAATTAGCATTAAAATGAAAAATTACTTTGTACATGAATCATCATACGTTGACGAACCCTGCGAAATAGGCGAGGGGACAAAAATTTGGCACTTTTGCCACATAATGAAAAACTGCAAAATCGGCAAAAACTGCAAAATCGGGCAAAACGTGGTAATCTCTCCCGGCGTGGAAATAGGTAATAACGTTAAAATACAGAATAATGTATCAGTTTATACAGGTGTAAAGCTCGAGGACGATGTGTTCTGCGGGCCTTCAATGGTTTTCACAAATATTATAAACCCCCGGTGCGAATACCCGAGAAACACTGAAGATGATTATTACAAAACCCTTGTGAAAAAAGGAGTTTCAATAGGGGCAAATGCAACAATCGTCTGCGGAAAGCAAATAGGAAGATATGCTTTTGTGGGTGCGGGTTCTGTTGTCACGAAAGATATACCGGACCATGCACTTGTTTGCGGAAACCCTGCTAAAATTATCGGGTGGATGTGCGAATGCGGGATTAAACTCGATTTTAAAAATGAAAAAGCTATATGCAAAGAGTGTTCTAAAGAATACACAAAACATAATAATAATGTTGAAAGGAAAAAATAGTGATACCGATTTTAAACTTAACAAAGCAATATGAAAGTATAAAAGAAGAATTAAATAAAGCGCTGCTTGAGGTTGCCGAGTCCGGGAAATATATTTTAGGCCCTGCTGTAAAGGATTTTGAAACAAACTGTTCAAAATACCTGGGCATAAGTAATTCTATAGGAGTTGCATCAGGTACGGACGCCCTGCACCTTGCACTGCGCGCGCTGGGAATCGGTCCCGGCGATGAGGTAATAACTGTGGCTTTTACTTTTGTGGCCACAACAGAAGCAATCGGTATAGTAGACGCAACACCGGTTTTTGCGGACATTAACCCCGATACTTTTAATATAGACCCTGGGCTTATTGAAGCAAAAATAACATCAAGAACAAAAGCTATCCTCCCTGTTCATCTATACGGACAACCGTGTGAAATGGATAAAATTATGGAAATAGCCAAAAAGCATAATTTATACGTGGTAGAAGACTGCGCCCAGGCTTTTGGAGCTGAGTACAAAGGCAAAAAGGTCGGAACTTTCGGCGAATTAGGATGTTTTAGCTTCTTCCCTTCCAAAAACCTCGGCTGCATGGGAGACGGCGGACTTGTTACAACAAACAGCGAAAAATTTGCCGAAAAAATAAGGGCTTTAAGGGCTCACGGCGGAAGGGTTAAATACCATCATGAGGAACTGGGCGTAAACAGCAGGCTCGACACAATGCAGGCAGCCGTACTGAACGTAAAACTTAAATATATTGACCGCTGGAACGAAGCCAGGAGAAAAGCTGCGTACGGATATAAAGAAATGTTTGAAGGTTCTGAAATAATAACCCCGACAGAAATTGACGATGTTAAAGCTGTTTATCATCAATATACGGTAAAAGTGAATGACAGAGACAATATACAGCAAAAATTAAAGGAGTCTGGGGTGGGCACAATGGTTTATTACCCTATTCCCCTGCACAAACAACAGGTACATGCCCATCTTGAGCCGGTTAACCTGCCAAACACCGAAAAATGTACCGAAGTTGTGCTTTCTTTGCCGATTTTCCCTGAACTGACAGAGGGAGAACAAAGGCAGGTTGTTGACTCGCTTATGAAAGTAAAGGCCGTTAAATGAAGATAGTAACAATAATCGGGGCAAGGCCACAGTTTGTAAAAGCTGCTGTTGTCAGCAGGGAGTTTGCGAAACATAGCCGGATCAAGGAAGTTTTAGTGCACACAGGCCAGCATTTTGACAAAATAATGAGCGAATCATTTTTTGAAGAAATGGATATCCCAAAACCTGATTATAATTTAAATATTCACTCCCTGCCGCATGGTGCTATGACGGGTAGGATGATTGAAGAGATTGAAAAATTACTGCTTAATGAAAATCCTGATTATGTGCTGGTATATGGCGACACAAATTCAACGCTGGCAGGGGCTGTTGCCGCTAAAAAGCTCGGAATAGAAATCATACATGTTGAAGCGGGAGTGAGGAACTTTGACAACACAATGCCCGAAGAAATTAACCGTATACTGACGGACAGGATTTCCGATATTTTATTTTGCGTAACTGATAAGGCTGTAAATAATTTAAAAGCGGAAGGGCTGGATAAGTTTGGCGCTGAGATAATTAACTGCGGCGACATAATGTATGATGCGGCTTTGTTTTACAGCTCAATTGCATCAGAGAAATCAGATATTATAGAAAGACTTAATCTTTCAAGTGAAAAATACGTTTATGTAACCGTGCACAGGGCAAGTAATACCGATAACCCTGAAAAGCTAAGGAATATAATTGAATTTTTAAACACTATAAATAAGGATATTAAGGTTATTTTCCCTATCCACCCCAGGACAAGAAAAAAAGTTGAAGAACTAAACCTTACAATGGCGTTTCAGGATTTAGGGCCTGTTGGTTATTTTGACAGCCTTGAACTGGTAAAAAATTGTCAAATGGCGGCGACAGACAGCGGCGGGGTTGTTAGGGAAGCTTATTATTTTGAAAAAAACAGTCTTTTTCTTCTGGAAAATTCTGTCTGGCCGGAACTTATTGAAAATGGTTTTTGTGTAAATACAAAGATGTGTCCAGATAAATTGTTGAACAATTTTAAGAAAGCCTGTAATTTAAGACCGGATTTTTCTTTTAAAATCCTTGGGAACGGCAACGCTGTAAAAAAAATAATCAATTATTTTTTAAAAAGGTAATTAATAATGGGAAATAATAAAAAAGTCCTGATAATAACCTATTATTTCCCCCCGATTAATGCTATCGCATCCAGGCGACCATATGGTCTGGCCAAATATTTAAAACAATACGGCTGGGAGCCTGTTATCCTGACAGTAAAAATGCAGAGGGAAAATCATAATGAATTTAACATAATTGAAGTTGATTATCCCGGGAACGTCCTCGACTTGTTTAATTTTGCTTTTAATACCAGCATTTCCCCTGAAAATTTTTGGTGGCAGCTTATTGAGTATCCCCACAGATATAAAAACCTGACCAAAAGAATGGTTAAAAAAGCTGATGAATATCTTAAAAACAATAAGGTAGAGGCTATATTGACCAGCTCAGGACCGGAGGTAGTACATATAGCAGGCAAAAAAATAAAAGAAAAACACGACATTCCCTGGCATGCGGATATGCGGGACTTATGGACACAGAACTACTATTATAAACAAAATTGCCTGAGGAAACTTTTTGACACAAATCTTGAAAAAAATTTATTACCAAAAGCCAATGCAGTAACAACAGTTTCTGATCCCCTGGCAGGCATACAAAGCAATTTTCTGGACGGGAAAACAATTGATGTAATACATAACGGTTTTGACCCTGCTGAAGTTTTTGTAGAAGAACAAAAACAATATGATAAGTTAACTTTTATACATACCGGGCTGATTTACGAAAATTATCAGACCCCCGAACATTTATTTAAGGCTGTTTCGGAATTAATTCAAACAAAACTGATAGACGAAAATAAAATCTCAATAAACTTTTTTGGAGCTATAAACCAGAATATTGTTAAACTTGCACAAACATACGGACTGGAAAATTTATTTGCCTTTTCCGGAAAAATTCCAAGGCAAGAGGTTTTAATTGAACAAAAAAAATCACATATTCTTTTATATTTTCAATGGGAAAATTCTGAACATAAAGGTATCTACAGCGGTAAAATATTTGAATACCTTGCAGCAAAAAGGCCCATTCTTGTCACCGGCGGAAAAAAAGATGTTGTTGGTGAATTACTGGATAACACCTGCGCAGGTGTTCACGCTTTAACAAATGAAGAAATTAAGCAAACAATACTTAAATACTATAATGAATTTATACACACCGGAAAAGTATCTTATAACGCTGTAGAAGAAGAAGTTAATAAATATAGTTATCCGGCGATGGCAGGCAAGTTTGCGGATATTTTGGACAGGATTACAAGATAAAGAGAGTTGAATATTTATGTACCTATCATATGAAGAAATAAAGGATTTCCTCTATACAAGAAAGTTTGATAATTCAATCGCAAATTTAAAGAAAAAGTATTGCGGTAAAAAAATTTTACTATACGGAGCTGGCCTATTTTCCAGGGTAATTCTCGACAGCTACAGCCTTGAGGATTTAAATATAATTGCGATATCTGATCTGAAATTTAAAGAAGAAGGGGAATTTTATAATTTTAAATCAATTCCCCCTCAAAAAATAAAGGATTTGTCCCCGGATCTTATATTAATCAGTACGTATAAAGATTCAGAGATTAAAAGCTCTCTTAATAAAAACTACCCGGAACTGCGAAAAATAAATAAAATAGGCATTATACAAAGGACTCTTAATGATAAAATCCACGCACTAAAAGAACTATTTACTTGATTGTTAAATTTTTCACTTTTTTAAAGGATAAAATTAAACTTATATATGCTTATAATTAAAGAACCTTTCCGTGGGAGAATATTATATATAATTGTGTAATCGGCAAAAAACATGTGTGGAATAGCTGGAATAATAAACTTATCAGGCAATGAAATTAATAATATTTCAGTATGCCTGACTGCCCTGGATAAATTAATAGCCCATAGGGGACCAGATGATAACGGTACATGGGTTAAAAATGATAGAAGCTTTGGTCTCGTACACAGGAGATTAAGCATAATAGACCTCTCTGGGCAGGCAAAACAGCCCATGAATGCTGATAATGGTACGGTTATTTCATATAACGGCGAAATATATAATTATAAGGAAATAAAAAGCAAGGTTGGCAGTAAATGGGAATTTAAAACTCATTCTGATACCGAATGTATTTTAGCGGCTTACGATGTTTACGGCGATGATTTTTTAAAACATTTGCGGGGGATGTTTGCTTTTGCCCTGTGGGACAAAAAACTAAACAGGCTAATTTGCGCACGTGACAGGTTCGGGATAAAGCCTTTTTATTATACAATTGTTGATAATTTATTTATATTTGCTTCTGAGGCAAAGGCATTATTGCCTTTTTTGCCTGAAATAGCGACAGATATGGAAGCTTTTTCTGAATATCTGGTCTTTAACTCCATAATAGGTGAAAAAACCTTATTTAAGGGTATAAAACAATTACTACCCGGACATTGCCTGATTGTAGAAAACGGCAAAATTAATATTTCCAGATACTGGGACATAAATTTCAAAATAGATTTTGACCATAGTTACATATATTTTGAAAAAAGGCTTAAGGAAATGCTGGATGAATCGCTGGACCTTCATCTTGTGAGCGATGTTCCCGTAGGCAGCTACCTTTCAGGCGGTATTGATTCAAGCCTTATAACTATGCTGGCATCAAAATATAATGGCGCTGGAATAGATTCATTCCACGGTAAATTTATTGATTATCCCGGTTATGATGAAAGCGCTTACGCTAAAGAAGTTTCAAAAGCAACTGATGGAAGGTTTAATGAAATTGAAATAAAATCGGAGGACTTTAAAAACCACATACAGAATGTGATATACCACCTTGATTTTCCTGTTGCCGGTCCTGGCTCGTTTCCTCAATATATGACATCCAAACTTGCTTCAGAAAAGGTTAAAGTTGTGCTCGGCGGTCAGGGGGGTGATGAAATATTTGGCGGCTATTCAAGGTATCTGCTGGCTTATTTTGAGCAATGCATTAAAGCCGCAATAGAAGGCACTTATAAAAACGGTAATTTTGTTGTAACAATAGAATCAATCATCCCAAACCTTGGTGTGTTCAGGGAATATAAGCCATTGATTAAGTCATTCTGGAAAGAAGGACTCTTCGAAGACATTGATGAGCGTTATTTCAGGCTAATAGACCGCTCAGGAGACATGCAGGAAGAAATTTCCCCTGGACTTTTAGATAAAGAAGTAATAATTCAAAAATTCAAACAGATTTTTAATAACAAGAATAATGTAGAAAAATACGCATATTTTGACAAAATGACTCATTTTGACTTTAAATGTCTTTTGCCTGCACTTTTACACGTAGAAGACAGGATGAGTATGGCTCATGGACTTGAATCCAGAGTCCCGTTCCTTGACCACCCGCTTACAGAGTTTCTTGCAACCATACCGGCTGATATAAAATTCAAGGATGGCCGTCTCAAGCATTTAATTCTGAATACTTATAAAAATATTCTTCCCCAAAAAATTCTACAAAGAAGGGATAAAATGGGCTTTCCTGTGCCCTTAAAAGAATGGTACAAAAATGAATTAAAGGACTTTATTAATGATATATTCATGAGCCAAAGCGCAAAATCTCGTAATTTACTTAATAATGAACAATTTTTGCTAAACCTGGAGAAAACCGGGAAATTTTCAAGAAAATTCTGGGTAATGCTCAGCCTTGAATTATGGCAGCAAATTTTTCACGACAAAGCCCGATACTACCGGGACATGATAAAATAACAACTATAAGTATGGAGGAAAACATATATGAAAATATTTATTACAGGAGGTGCGGGTTTTATAGGGTCACATCTTGCTGACCGCTTAATTGCCAGGGGCGATGAGGTTTTAGTAATTGATAACTATGAAACCGGCCGCAGAGATAATTTAACACCAACCCCAAATTTATCTGTTATAGAAGGAAGTATAGTTGATAAAGATTTAGTATTTAAACTTATGGACGAATTTAAGCCTGATGTAGTTGTACACGCCGCCGCATCATATAAAGACCCGGAAAACTATATAAGCGACGCCGCTGTTAACGCATTAGGCACCGCTATAGTAATTCAGGCAATGAAAAATTCCGGATGCAACCGCTTAATCTATTTCCAAACAGCTTTATGCTATGGCCTGAAGCCCATACAGCAGCCTATTCAGCTTGACCACCCCATAATTCCTAAAGATTCAAGTTATGCAATAAGCAAAACTGCGGGAGAAATGTATGTAGAGCTTTCCGGCCTGGACTATGTTACTTTCAGGCTGGCCAACGCATACGGGCCTCGCAACCTGAGCGGGCCGCTGCCTACTTTTTACCACCGCTTAACAAATAACAAGCCGTGTTTTGTAATGGACACACGCCGTGATTTTATTTATATAAATGACCTGGTAGATTGCGTTGAAAAAGCCGTTGACGGCATAGGCAAAGGTACCTATCACATATCTTCAGGTTCCGATTATTCTATTAAGGAACTGTTTGACGCGACAATAGACGCTCTGGGCATTCAGCTGGACAGCCCTGTTGAGGTGCGCGAACGTAATCCTGACGATGCCTTTACAATTCTACTTGACCCGTCAAGGACGAACCAGGACTTTAACTGGCAGGTTACAACACCGCTTAATGAGGGGGTTCAAAAGGCCGTTGAGTATTATAAAAATTACGGTATAAGCCAGACATATACACATTTAACCGGACTAAAATAAATGAAAATAGCTATAGTTGGAGGTGCCGGGTTTGTCGGTTCAAACCTCGCAAAAAAGTTATTAGAATACGACTTAATAATTATTGATAACCTGCTTTCTGCGGATATCAGAAATTTACCTGAAAGCAATAAAATTAATTTTATTTTAGGTTCAATAACAGACGACAGAGTCTTAAGACAAATCCCGGCGGATGTTGAAATTATATTCCATCTCGCAACATACCACGGCAACCAGTCCAGTATGCAAGACCCGCTTGCAGACCACGAAAATAACACTTACACAACACTAAAACTTCTTGAAACAATTAAGGACTTTAAAAATCTTAAAGCACTTGTATATTCATCAGCGGGCTGCACCGTAGCGCAAAAGACCTTTGACGAGGCAAAGCCCACCACTGAAGAAGACCCGGTATCACTGCACCTTGACAGTCCTTACCAGATTTCAAAAATCATCGGCGAATTTTACGGTAATTATTACTGGAAACAGCATAATGTACCGTTTATAAAGGCTCGCTTCCAGAATGTATATGGACCGGGAGAAATACTCGGGGCCGGGCAATGGCGTGGGACTATAAATACTATATGGAGAAACGTTGCCCCGACTTTTGTCTGGAAAGCCCTGCATAATGAGCCTGTGCCTGTTGAAAACGGCGGTATAGCCACACGGGACTTTATTTATGTCGATGATATAGTGGACGGCCTCATTGCCTGCGCCTTCAAAGGCAAGCCAGGAGAAGTTTATAACCTTTCTTCAGGAGTGGAGACCTCTATTAAGGAACTTGCTGAAACCATAAACGAATTAACTCAAAACCCTTCATCAATTGACCTGAAACCCGCAAGGACATGGGACAGGTCAGGCAAGCGTTATGGAGACACAGGCAAGGCCGAGCGGGAACTTGGTTTTAAGGCGGAAACAGGATTGCGTGAGGGGCTGCAAAAAACCATAGACTGGACAATAGCTAATAAAGCCCTTATACAGAGTTGTATAGACCAGCATAAGGTCTTCTTGAGATAAATTTATTATCTGGCGGAATATTTGATAAAGCATAATTTATTTGAGTTGCTAATTAACTTTTTTAAAATTTTTTAAAATCCCCGCCCACAACCGTCCTGAGGGAAGGTTAAAGGCTTCGCCTTTAACAAATCCATATAGATTTTGAAAAATTTTATGAAACTATAATTGCTTTTAATATACAGGCAACTCAGGTTAATTTATTATAATAGTCACTTTTTTCATAAACATTCAAATCTTGAATTGTATCAACTTCCAACCAGCCGCTTTCAATATAAACAGGCTTTACAGGCATTAAATTATCTATGATTAACTGGATAAAGCTAGTCATGTACATATTTTCAAAGCTATTTTGATCATAATGAACCTTTTTATCCAGATTTTTGTAGAAGTTAACTATCTGAGGCAAGATATTTTTAGAAATTTTTATCAATCCTATATATTGTGCCTCTATTTCATTAAGAGATTGAGGTTTTTTCCCAAGTTCGATTATATTGCCATTTTTGATTTTCATCGTTTCAGCATCATGCAGCGGATTTTCCTGCCTTAGTTCCCATAGTTTTTGCCAGGCCTTATCAACAACAACAGAAAAATTTTCTTTTGAATTAATGAGACATTCAAGCGCTTGTTTTTTATAAATAATATCAGAATAAGAAATTATTATATCGTCATCAAACTGGTCTTCAGCGCAAAAAAGAGTTGAAACCATATTAGTTAAATTATAGTTTTTGTTTTCTATAAAATTAAATCCATATTTAGCAAGATAAGACTTAAGGACATCAGATTTATAACCGCCTATAATAGTTATATTTTCTATGTTGCAGGATTTAAATGTTTCTAGAATATAGTCAATCAGAGGCTTATTATGCAATTTAACCATGCATTTTGGTATTTCATTTGTATAAGGTCTAAGCCTTTGGCCCTGTCCTGCAGCTAGAATTATTGCTTTCATTTAATTTAAAAATCCTTCAATTACATTTAATTCTTCTTTGATGAAAGGAGTTTCTCTTTCAGGATGCCACATTTGGGCAAAAATTTTATATTTTTTATGTTTTATTGCTTCGATATTTCCATCCTCACTCTTTGCCACTATATCGAATTCTCCTGATAAATTATTAATTGAATAATCGTGGTAAGAGTTTACGCGTTTTAAACTTTTAAAGTTTCCTATAATAGGATGATATTGTGCAGTATGATTTTTAACCTCTTTAAAATCACTTCCAAAATATTCAGCCAAAATCTGCATTCCGCGGCAAACACCAAAAACAGGAATCGAATTCGTTATACAATATTCTATAAGCTTTTTTTCAAAAAAATCTCTTTTTTCTGCATACGGGCATTTTTTTATACTGTTTAAAGTATTTCCGCCGGATAAAACAACGCCGCTAAAATTCAGGTTTTTAAAATTAATTTCACAGGATAAAATTACAGGAATAAAATTAAGCTCTTTAAATAACCTTATCCAGTTTATATCCAGGCATTCTCTCTCTTCAGAATAATCTTGAAATTTATATATCCTTTGGGTAATAGCTATTTTTTTCATAGTTGTCCTGTAACCATCTGGATTTCACAGTTTATGTTTATTATAGAATAATTTTGCCATTTTTCGAAATTCATCTCGCCAGCCCCAATGATTGCCGGAATTCCAAGCTCTGCGCATCTTATTGCCATATGGGAATTTGCTCCGCCAAATTGAGTTACTAACCCCCCAATGTCTTTAGTAAATAAAAAATCATATCCCGGATCCGCAGATTTTATAAAAATTACTTTACCCTTTAAATCTTTCGAATTAATATCCTTTTCATTTACTATTTCAGCTTTAATTGAATTTAAAGTAATAAAATTTGGTTTGTCTGCAAGTATTTCGTAACTATAAATTTCTTCAGGGTGCAAAATAACAGCAGGTAATTTAATTGCCTTGGTATATTCATACATTTTTTTATTATAGTCGATGTCATTTTTTAAAAAATCCTTAATATCAGCATTATCAAGAAAACTGTACAAATTTAATATTTTTTTGAAATCAACATATGACATATCTTCTCTTGATAAATGAAATTTTGCTCCAAATTCCTGTATGTACAAAATAATCTGGCTTAAAGATTTTGTGAATACAAATTTTGCATATTCCCTGCCTTCAATGGATTCTTTTATAAAAGCTAAAAGCTGTTCAAAATTTAGATTTATCCCTGTTTTTTGCAGAATGCTTTCAATTTGTTCTTTCTGTTCAGGAGAAAAATTAAATTCTTTTTCCTCATGATTTATCTGGCTTCCCTTAATTTGCCCAAAGTAATTTTCAAAGTTTTCGTCATATCTTTCAGACAGAATGTCGTAAGTCCCCGGGCGCAGATGCCCGTATTTTTTTAAGAAATCTTTTTCAGGCATTGTATTTAGATCAAGATTTAATTTTTTAGAAATAGTATTTAAAGAATTAAGGAAATCATTCTTTTCTTTTAAGGTTATTATTCCTATATCAACAAAAGAATGTAAAAACTGAACAGCAATAAAAGCAGCCCTTGCAATTCCAGCAAAAGGTAATGTGCCGTATCGTTTACAATCTTCTGTCAGCCAATAAATTTTGTCTATCAAAGACAATTCTGAATTTATTATAGAATTATATTTTTGTTTTAAAGTTTCTATTTTTGCTAAATCTTTTTTATAAAAGCCGTTTTCATTGCATATAATATTATTGGTTAAATTAAGTAATGAATGTTTGATCTTATTTATTTCTTCATCGTTAAAGCCTTGTTCTAATAGTTCAGATAAACGATTTTCAATGTTGAGAAAATAACAGGAATAAACAATCTCAAATTCAATTTTATCGTGATAAGAAGGCATAGATATGAATTTATTTGAGTAAAAATTAACCAGTTTAGCAGCTATTTTTTCTGGTAAATCTTTAGGTAAAAATGAGTTGCAATCAACTCTCACATCAATAAAAGGCACTCCCATAAATGAAATTAATAATGGGTGAGAACGCAAGTTTCTATATCCGTAGTTATTCCGCTGATAGGCCCAGATGTTATCGGTAATTAGCTCTTTATAGAGAGTAAGCGCCAGTTTTCGTGGCTTTAAGCCAATGATTTCTGCGGGGTTCCAATCAGGCATAACGCCAAATACCGCTTTATCGCCGAGCAAATTAGGGTGTCTGGCTGATAATTTATCAATTTTTTTGTAAATTCTTTCTAACGGCAAATCCAGGTTTAAGTTGGATAAATCGTTTTTATTCCTGGTTATAATAGGCCTTACCTGAAAAATATAGATATCATCATTTTTACCAATAGCAAATTCTATATCAAGAAACTGGTTATCGAAAATTTTTTCAACTTGCTTAATAACGTTAATAAGTCTGGTAAATGTTTCATTGGAGCATGTTTTACAGTTTTTGTAATGGATAAAAACCCTTGAATTTATATCTGCTCCGCTGGTGATGCCATCTGTTTTTCCGGTCAGGTCATAATTTATAACATAGTATGGGGCAAGAGTATTTATATCACAGGTAAAAGCAACGCCGCATATTTTTATATTCTCTAGCATTGGTTGGACAAGAACTTCATCTTTATCATTCTCCATAGAGGCCATTACTTCATCTACGGCTTTTTTAATTTCATATATAGAGTTTTCCACATTCAGAATGCTGGTAAAGTGCCCTGCATTAGAGGAGTCATGGCAGTCTTCGCACTGAGAGGATGATCTGATTACGAGTTTTTTACTATTGCTAAAATTAGTTACAATATTTTCAAGAACTTTTTCCGGGTTAAGCTTATGTTCAGCAATACTAAAATACATAAGCGGCAAAATTTTCGCCTCAGCAATATTCCCCCTTAACATTTCCAGCGTTCTTGCTTTAGAGGAAAATTCAAGTTTTAAATCATTTATATAACCAGATTCCAGCTTTTTTCCCTTATTAACTAAAAACCATTTAATAAAATAATTATAGCAAAATTTCAGGCGTGCTTAGTCCAACAAATAAATGAGCTGAAGTATTACAGGATGTCAGCTTAGTAAGTAATCTAATTAATAAGGATAGATTTATTACCAACAAAAATCTCTGTCCAGGTAATCATATAATTTTTTATTGTAGGGCTTATAGTAGTTATACAAATATTCGTATATCTTTGGAGGAATCGCTTCTTTTTGATACTTTCCCACGTTTTGATTGGTGAAGTGATCAATTTTAAAATCATTCTGGATTCCTAAGTAGTCATAGACTTGTTTTAAAACTCCTTGAGGGTCCTTTTTAAAATCATCGTTAGATAAAATAAGCATTTGATCTTTATTGAAAAATTGTCTAAACTTTCTGATGTGTTCTATGTATCTGCCAACACTTATATAAAATCTAAATAATTTATCCATAGGTTTAGAATAAATTAAATCATAATGATCATTTTCAAGTTTAAAAGCTTCCTCTAAAGGTAATGTTTCTTTTTTAAGGTCTTTACAGGCATAATAATGAGAAATCGCTCTATCAACGGGATTTCTGAGTAAAAGAATTATTTTACAATGCGGTATTAATCGATGAATACGCTCAGGAGCATAAGGATGTAGAATGGAACATGTTGAACCATCTACAATAAGGTCATTTTTATTGAGATCTGTATATAAAGGAAAAAGAGATCTATACCATAGCTCTCCTCTGTCATAGTAGTGAGAGAAATAATGAGGTTCTTTTAAAGTTGAATAAACTGGAAAATGCAAATTGGGATGTTGGTTCAAGAAATAACAAAAAGAAGTTGAGCCTGTCTTTTGTGCACCTATAACCAGAAAATTAGGTAAAGCTCTTTTATAAGCTGATGTGGTTATATAATTTTTTAAATAAAATACTATCATTTTTTTTAATAGTGAATCTTTTGGGGTTATTAGACTGTAGATATTATCTTTAGGAACATTTTTAAAATATTCATTTATTTGAGGTTGATTAAATAGTTTCTCTGTTTCTAAAGTAAGAAATAAAAATGTATAATCTTTGAAATTATCTATATCTTCAGGATTTATAGTTGGTATGGAGTAGTATTGAGATGTTTTATTTTTTTTTTCGATAGATTGTTGCTCTGAATTAAAGATATGATCTTCGATACCAAAATCTTTAAAACCCTTTATTTTCTTAAACTTACTATCGGCAATACCAATAATATTGAAGTCTTCAAAATGAAATTGATCTAAAAGATATGTTGAAAAATTTCCTGCTCCATAGAGAACAACTTTTTTATCTTTGAGTTTATGCTTTAGAGCATCGATTTTATTTTGTATTTTAGCTCTTAAAAACTCATTATATACTTTATTAATCATAATTGCCCTTTTTAAACTTTTTGAGCTGTCCAAATTCTGGTTGTGTATCGTATTTCGAAAGATTCAGGCAGGTTCTCACGCATTTTTACTGTTATTTTTTCAAACAGTTCTGAACCTTCCGATGTTTCTAAGTCCCAATATTGATTTCTTACGCTTTTCCACGCATTGATATATTCGTCAATAGTCCGTTTTACATTAAAATCAACTTCAAGATAAATTATATCTGTAAATAAACTATTATATTTTTCAAGAAAAGGCTTTTGGTCTTCACGTCTGACACCTCTTGAATAATTAGGAACAAAATCAATAATGATATTTTCTGCCTTTTCCTGAATCGGACAGTTTAAATTACGGTGGTTCCACATACAACTAAAGAAACCCTCATCTTTTAAAAGCCTGTGAGCCTCTTTAAGCGCTAATTCTCTATTCATAACGTTAAAACTGCTGCCAAACGTTACCCAATCATACTTATTGCTTTCCAGTTTTGTATCGGTTCCGCCGGCTTTATACCAGTTAACTTTATCAGTGTTAATTGTTTCAATGCCTATCGTTCTCATTTCATCATTAGGCTCAACAGCATCAACAGAAAAGTCCCGCTGCGCCAGCATAAGAGTTAAATTCCCAGTGCCTGCCCCAATATCAGCAACTTTAAAATTCTGTTCCTTATTGTTTTTTATATAGTTTGAAATTATGTCTAATGCCTTTGGGCTATAATTTGGCCTGTACTTATAATACCTGGCATTTTTTGAATAATTCCAATGGTTATCAACTAACTGTGCCATGTTTCCAATCTCCCTAATATAAACTCTACATTTTTATCCAAATCATTTTCATTATTTAAAGTAATAACATATTTTTCGTTATCAGGTTTGTCAAACGGTAAATCCAGCCCGATTACATTTGTTTGAGAGTCATTATACAGGCCTTTTTGATTTCGTTTTTTTAACACATCCAAAGAAACTTCCAGATATATAATTGAAGGATTATTAAAATTTTCGTATATATATTCATGAATCTCCTGATATAGAGACATTGTAGCGCAAATTACATTTTTATCCTGATCACAAAGAAATTTGCACATTTTTACTATACGCCATGCATTAATTAACCTGTCTTTGGGACTATGTCCAAGCTCGTCACCTATGATATCCCTGAACATATCACCATCTATAATCACAGTATTATTTTGATTTTTTTCATAAATTTTTTTTGCCAGAGTGCTTTTACCTGAGCCAGATAACCCTGTTATCCATAATAAATGTCCCTTCCCAGCCAATTTAAAATCCTTTATAATACTCTTATTGTTTATTATTATATTTCAATTTGAGGGTTTAATGCAAAACATTTCGATTGACCAGAGTGCAGAAAGAGTTGTTGAGCTATTAAATAATTTTGATGAAAGCAAGGTTAATATTGTCTTTTTGTATGCTCCAGGTTCTACAGGCTCTATGCTTTTACACAGTCTTTTTGATGGACATCCGCAAGTCCTGAGTTTGCCTGGTTTTTTCCCTTATTATTCTTTTTATGAAAAGTATAAAAATTCCAGATCCATAGTAAAATCATTTTTTAACATGAAATTTTTATACACTCCTCATTTTGATATAAGAGATGAATACTCATCTCATCCTGATATACAGGGTTATTATTTAAAAAAAATATTGCTTAAAGTTTTTGAAGACTATGAAATTAGCCGAAAAAATTTATTGCTTGCAATGTATTTTACTTATGGAGTCCTTTCGGGATTTGATTTTAATAAATTAAAAACAATATTTCACCATGAGCATAATTTTATTTCCAGGGATCATTTTGAAAAAGAGGTTTTAAATGATTTTCCCTATATAAAACCCATTTTCCCCGTTAGGAATTTTTTTGATATGTACTTATCCGCTAAAAAGCTACTATTAAGTACTTCCAAAAATAACCCTGAAGAAATAAAAAAAGCATATATATCATTTTTTAGTGTTGATTTAATAGTTTTTAAAATGTTAAAAGAAATTTTAAAATTAACTAAAAAATATGATAATTATAAAATAGTAAAGTTTGAACATATTCATCAAAATAATGAAGAAATATTAAAAGAACTTATCGAATATATGAATATTGAATATGATGAATGTTTGCAACAATCAACTTTTCAAGGAAGATTATGGTGGGGCAATATGCCACATAATGCACTTAATGGCACTAATCCTAATTATAAAGAAGGAAACGCTCTTAAAGTGCTTGATAATTCTGAAAAATATTACATAACTAAGTTAACAAAAGAAATTCAGGAAAATTTGGGGTATAAAATTGATCAAGAACCAGAACTACGTTATAAAGGCAAAGTTCCTTACATGTTAACTGATTTTAAAAAGAAACTTTGTTGGAAAATCTTGAATAATAAAAAATTAAGTAAAAATCCCATAGAAAGATATAGGTTTTTACAGTATTTATTGAAATATTGGGAGAGCTATTTAAAAGAAGCGATGCAGGAAGAAAATATATAGATGAAAAAAAATACACAGGAAAGAATTAATTATTTAGCAAAAAAATATAAGGACAAAAAAGTTTTTTTATATGGTACAGGTAAATTTTTTGACGAAATTGCAGATAACTATGACCTTACAGGATTAAATGTAGTTGGAATTTGTGATAAAACTATGGAACACGGCGAAATTTATAAAGGATTTAAAATCTTTGCCCTGGAAAAAATGATTTTTGAAAAACCGGATATTGTTATTTTTACAGTTGTTAATTCTAAGCCGATTATAAAATTTTTAAAAGAAGATATTTTTCCTTATTGTGAAGAGTTTAAGTACACTGATTTTTGAATTCGCCTTCTTAATTTCCTTAATATCATCCGCATTACAATTGGTATTTGGTGGAATATAGGCAAATCCTTTTTTAGCGCTTATTTTGTTAGCCATATTAATTATTTTTTCAATATTTCTCCTGAAAGGCCTGCCCGCTGGAATTTCCTCACCAAGTATTTGCCCGGCAAAATTTCGGTAGGTATATTTTCCTGAGCTAATAAGTTCTTCGTAGCAATTATTAATTATTTTTTTTATATTTTCTGTATCTTTCATTTTTTCTGCGACTTCTGAGATATTGGAAAAATCTTCTTTTAATGGAATATAGTGCACGTCTGGTTTTACAATACCCGAATAGTCTCCTTCCAGTAGTATCTGGCAGGAGCGGGCAATTGCTGTTTCAAAAATTCTTGGGGAAATAGCGTTAAATATATATTTTCTATCTTCTCCCGGAAAACAAGCCGCTTCTACTGATTTAAAGTCAGCGTCAGGATAAATTTTTAAGTATTCCTGAACCTTTTTTTTGATTTCACCATAAGGGTCTAAAATACTGCTCCCGCTCTCGCACCCGAGGGTAAATCTGGAGTTTCCCAGAAATTCAAGCCAGTCTACCCCTAATATAGTGTCCTCTTTTTTATTTGAAATATCTAAATTCAGATTTGCATTTATTTTTCTGCACGCCTCAGCAAAATTAGCTCCAAGTTGTGCTTTAACTTGCCCGAAACTGCCAAAGTTTGGAGGAAGATTAAATGCTCTATAACCCACATCAATTGTTCGTGATTCAAAAGCCAAAGCATATTTTTCAGTTATTTCTATATCTTCTTCATCGACATATCCTGTAAAAGACGGGATAATCTTTGCGATTTTGCCCGACAACGGATAAAGGACAGAACTGTAATCAGGAAGCACTGAAAAAATAATATTTATTCCCCATTCGCTCATCCATTTATCAAGCACAGCGCTGTGGTCATAATCATCCTGGGGCAGGGCTACCTTTACAGCGTCACTTTCCCGGATGAATTTGTATTTCTTTAACAAATTCAGGCTGTACTCAACTCCCTTTGCCCATCTGTAGCACAAAAAAGTAACATCGAGTATTATTAAGTCAAATTTTTCATTTTTCAACTTTTCTGTAACAGGGTCCCCGTAACAGTGTAAAAAATATTCGTGCTCAGGCGCATACCTTAAAAGACAAAACGAGAAATTTAATATAGTTCTTCTTATTTTTTCAGCATTTTTGTTAGCGTGTATTATAAGTATTTTCATAATTAAATCTTTTTTTGGTACTTTCCTTTGTAACATCATACCAGATAAGGGTACCAAAAATTCTCCATAATACAGATGAGTTAATTGATTTTTCCTCAATTTTTCTCTTTAAAACCTCAATATTAAAGATGCCTGACTCCCGAGCCGGGTCTGAATCCAGCATTGACAGCAGATGGTTCTTAAACAAACCGTATATCCACAAGTCATCAGGGGCCTGAAAGCCCATTTTATCCTTTCTTTCAGTTATTTTAGAGGGCAAAGTGTTTTTCATTGCGTTACGTAGAACATACTTGGTTTTTCCGTTATTAATTATCTGTTTATCAGGCAAGGAGTAAACATATTCTACTAACTTGTAATCCAGAAACGGTACTCTGGACTCAATAGAATGCGCCATCGAATTTCTGTCGGCGTAGTGGAGCAGTGCAGGAAGTCCATTAAACTTTGTCCTTTTATAAAGAGCATTCCTGAAAATGTTGCTATATTGCTTTCTATGACGGGGTTTGCCGCTGCTAATAACCTCACTGCTTAAAAAGTTGAAACATTCAGGGTTTATATGTTTTGAGCTATTTTTGAAAAGATATCTAAAACTGTATTTGTGATCAGTTTTTATGAAAAAAAGTTCGTTTAAGAATGTTATGAAATTTTTACTTTTAAGCAGGGAAGCCAAATAAATCGGAAAAAAAGAATGATATCCCCCAAGGTACTCATCAGCCCCTTGTCCGTCTAGAATTACCTTAATATTGTCCTGTCCTGCCGCCTTGAATATATTATACTGGTTGTTGATACTCCCGTTAATTGTAGGTCCGTCCATATGCCATATTATTTTTCTGATATTTTCGATGAATTCCTCAGGGCTGGTATAAATATGGTGAGCATCTACGTTTGTATGGTTTTCCACCTCTTTTACAAACTCTGTTTCATCGTGCCTTCTGTCTTTATGGCAGGAGCTATATGTTTTCATTAGCGGCGCATCCGGGATTTCTTTTAAAAATTTAGTTGCCAGACAAACTATTGAAGAAGAGTCCAGTCCTCCTGACAGACAACCTGCTACAGGCACATCGCTCCTTAACCTGTATTTTACAGAACGTTTGAATTCTTCATAAAATCCTTCGGCATATTCAGAATTTGATCTGTTTTTTTTAATGTTTTTGAGGTCTATGTCCCAGTATTCATATACATTTACTTGGGGGTTATCTTCGGACAGGTCTAATACAAGGTTATTAGCTCCCGGGAGCTGATATATTCCATCATAAAGCGTATCGGAAACATTTGGCTGTTCTTCTGAGATATATTCATAAACTGCGCTTTTATTAACATTAAAGTTGTACTCAGGGTGTAATAATATTTGCTTTGCTTCAGAAGCAAATATAAAAACATTGTTACTTTTAAAGTAACAGAAAGGTTTTATTCCAAATCTATCCCTTGAGCAGAATAATTTGTTTTTATTCCTGTCCCATATAGCAAAAGCCCACATCCCATTGAACTTTTCCACACAATTTTCGCCCCATTCCTGATAAGCTTTAATTATAACTTCTGTATCAGTTTGGCTTCTGAAGTTGTAGCCCCTTGCCAGGAGCTTTTCCCGAATTTCTATATAATTATATACTTCACCGTTATAAGTAATCCATAAATTCTTGTCGTCACTTGTCATAGGTTGATGTCCGGCTTCTGACAAATCAAGGATTGAAAGTCTTCTATGCCCAAAAGCCAGTCCACAATCATCATCAAAATAATATCCTTCATCATCAGGTCCCCTGTACGAAATAATATTATTCATATATGAAATTAAATCTCTATTGACCGACTTTTTATTTAGGTTTATTATTCCGGTTATTCCGCACATAAAAGCTCCTTAACCAGATCTTTCATCAGTATAATGTTTTTTTCGGAATTTATTTCTTTTGCAGCTTTATCTGAGTTTTTTTTGTAGTTTTCAATATCTTCTATGGATAAGGCATTTAATTGTTTTGCCAGGTTTTCGGGATTAAAATTGTCATTAAAAATACCGCAATTATAATTTTTTATTATTTTATTTATTTCAGGATAAGGCCCTGACACAACCATTAAGCGTGCCTGTATATATTCAAATAATTTATTTGGCAGGCTATGTTTGACATTAAAACTTGTATTTTTTTGTATAAAAAATAAACCAATATCATACTTGTTTGTAAAACTTATAATATCCTTTCTGGGAACGGGAGGAATTATTTTTATTCTGGAATTTTGGACAATTTTTCCCTTTAAAGTTTTAATATAATCATTTTCAGCAATAAGCATTAAATCAAGATAAAACTTTTCATCCAGGTAATCCATTAATTTAATCATAGAGTCCATTTTTCTTGAAAAAGAATTTGCTCTGCCATGATAAATAATTTTTATTTTATTATCCGTTTTTGACGGGCTCAGGTTAATATGTTCAGTTGCATTAGTCAATACAATGGATTCTATTCCCAAGTCCTGTTTGAATTTATCGGAAATAGAATCGCAAACAGTTAACAGTTTGTCAATTTTAGGTAAATATTTTTTGCATATATAGATGTTGAATTTTTTATAAAAAAATCTCCAAAAAAATTTTTCTTCATACATTGTAAGCGGATATTCATGTTCATCCACAATAATTTTTGCGCCATTGGCAATGCTTAAAGCTGCTGGAATAGAATAATAATTATGCGTAATAATTAAATCAAACTTTTCATTTTTTAAAATTTTTTTGGTTTCAGTGTTAAAATCAAATTTTCTCCAATAAACCTTATCGTATAAACCAACTTTAAGCTGTATTAACTCAAGGATACGTTCTAATTTGTTCAGGGGCCTGAGCTTAAGAGGTATGAACCTGACGTTTTCAACCCGGGGAGGATGCGTACCCACGCAAGTAACTTCGTATTCATTTTTTAAATTTGTTATTTGCCTGTAGGACCTTGGATCTTTATAAAAATCAAAATAACCGATTATTAATATTTTTTTCTTCATTATTAAAGCGATTCCAACTAAAAAATGCTTAACTTTAATCATAATTTATAGGGAGTTTTAAGGCAATAAATTCAGACTTACTTGATAAAGCTTTGCGCAACAGAGCATTATAGACTTGTGCCATATCAGTATGAGCCACTAAAATTTAAAAGTTACTATCCTCATAATCAAGAAACTTGTTTAAATCGAAAAATTCCCTCACTGCGCCGAGTTTTCCTGAGCGCAGATGTATTTTGTTTTCCAATAATTCCAGTTTGTCTGCAAGGATGCCGGATGTTGTATTTAAAATATTAACGAAGCTTTGCTGGTTTAATTCTGCGGGGATACAAACATAACCCGTTTCTCGTGAGAGTTTTATGGCGGCTTCAATAAATGGCTCTATGTCTTCTGAATAAAGGTTATCTGAAGGATTCTGGGAAATTTTTTCAAAATTTTTAAGATGACTGTTAATTATCTCAAGCTGTTGCCCGGCAAAGGTCCTGTAAGAATATTTTTGAGAAGCAATTAATTTTTCATAACATGAATCTATCATATTTTTTACGAGTACACTATCCTGCATTTGCTCAAAAACATCAGATATATTTGAAAAATCAGGTTTTAATTCAATGTAGTCTTCCCCTGGGACAAGCTCAAGGTATTCTCCTTCAATGAGTATCTGGCAGGACTTTGTCATTGCAGCCTCGAACAGTCTTGGAGATATAGAGCTGAACTTATACCTGTCTTCCCCGGGAAAGCAAGCCGCTTCTATTTCTTCAAAACTGGCTTCAGGGTTTGCCTTTTCGTACTCCTCACTTTTTTTCCATATTAGCCCATAAGGGTCGTTTACACTGCAGCCGCTTTCGCATCCCAGTGTAAATTTTGAATTACCGAGAAATTCAAACCATTTTTCACCTAATAATGTTTTATTTAAGTCATTTGAGACGTCAAGATTTAAATCTTCGCTCTGGTTAATTTTTTTAAGTGCAGTTATAAAATTGTTGCTCAGGTCTGATTTTATTTTTCCGTGCCGTCCATAGCGGGCAGGCAGGTTTTTTGACCTGAAACCCACGTCTATGCTTCTTTGTTCAAAAGGCTGGCTGTATTTTTCCGCAATAGCTATATCTTTTTCATCAACGTAACCAGTCAGGGCTTTATAAAACGTGGTTTTTCCCTGGATAGAAGGATAGAGTATTTCCCTGTGATCATAAAGAGGAGTAAAAACACCGTCTATTTTCCATTTTTTTACCAGTTCTTCCAGAATTGCCGGTCTATGATAATCATCCTGTGGAAATGCAAGTTTAACGGTATCTGGATTGACTAAAAAATTGTATTTTTCTGTTATTTCAGAAACAAAATCTTTATTATAATTTTTATTATACAGGTTGCGGTTTCTAAGATATAAAAAAGTGACGTCCAGTATAACCGCATTAAATTTTTCATTCCTTAATTTTTCGCATACAGGGTCGTTATAGTGATGCAGAATATAATCATGTCCTCGTGCATATTTAACTAGGTTAAATGAAATATTTGTAACGGCTCGCCTGGCAGATTGGGTTATATTATTGTTTGCATGCAGTATTAATATTTTCATTATAGATAACCACAAAAATACAGTTTTAACTTATCCAGGATATTTTTATCCCTTATACTGACTTTTTTTGTATTATCAAGTTCAGGGAAATTTTTTTTCAGGTATTCTTTAACAGCAAAATCATTGTAAACAAAAATCAATATAATATCCGGATCCATGTTTTTAATTTTATCAGGTGGAATTGTTTTATACTCGTGAAAAATTCCATTTGAGCTGTGGAATTTAGTATCCGCAAATGCCAGAATATTAAGTGCGGAAAAATCAAATTTTTCAAGAATATCTTTGGCATTTATACCTGCACCGTAAGCAACGATTTTTTTGCCTTTGTATTTATTTATTCTTTTCTGAAAATTAATTAATTGCAGTATTTTCATAATTTTCCTTTTGGAATGAACTGCAACATTATCTTTTTTTAGAAGTTTTAACACTTTCACACCTTACCCAATAATTTTTCAAAAAATCCTTTTTTAACTAAAGGAATAGTCGGAATATTTTTTATTTCAGGGTAATAAGTGTTTATAAAAGTTTTAATTACATTATCGTAATAGGTAAATACAAGGATAATGTCAGGGTTTATTTCTTCTATTTCATCGGGTGAATACGATTTATAACCTTTAAAATCCTCTTTTTTATATAAATATTTACTGTCAACAAACCCAATAATATCAAGTTTTGATATATCATATTCGTCCAGTACAAATTCCGCCATAAGCCCTGCGCCATAAGCGAGTATTTTTTTACCGGAATAAATTTCCGCTAATTGATTTATGCGGTTTTGTAAGTCTTTGTTTTTTAAAATCTCTACAATTTCATCAATTCTTTTTTGCATATCTTTCGTCCCAGTAATCCCGACAAACGTTAATTTTATTATGATAGTAGCATATATGGAAAAAGATGGGAAGGAAGCATTATGGCTTTGTTCAGGATTCAAAAAGCATTATTTTAAAACCAAGTTCATTTTTGATTTTAAAATCAGATAAAAAATCATAAATATCTGAAATGAGTTGAGTTGTTAAAACAATAAAATCAGGTTTAAGATCAGGAATATCTGCCGGTGAATAAATTAAATAATTACCTATTTTTTGCCCTTTTTTATCAGGGTCTGCATCAATAAATCCCTGTAAATTAAATACTGATAGGTCGTAAGACTTTTCAACGTTTCGGGCTAACTTCCCCGCCCCATAAAAACAGACCTTACTTTCCCCAATTTCCGCCAGTAAACTTTTTAAAACTTCTTTTGTCAGGTTTGTTTTAATGTTATTTTTTATATTTTCATCTTCAAGGTTATCCATTAAAGATTCAATATACTTGGTTTTTTCCTGGATAATTTTATTTAAGAAATACACGTTAGAAATTATTTTTTCTTTTCGTGAAATTACATCTACAATATTATCTCTGTAAGACTCTATGTTATTTAATATAATATGCCTTACAACTTTTTCCCTGCTTAACCGGGCTCTTTCCGAAACAGAATATTCATATTTTCTGCGCCTGTAAAAAAACAAGGGTTCTTCTATACAATAAACCCGCCAGCCTTTTGAAAGCATTTTAATATTAAAATCCCAGTCCTCAAAGCTGTTTCTCATTGTTTCATCATATCCACCCACTTCCTGCCAGATTTTTTTCCTGAATAAAACCGCATTAACAGCCTGATTCGCCGCTAAAAAGTCTATAAGGGTTTTCCCATCCGGTTTCCATAAATTATTCATCTCCCCGAAATTTTTTACATAACATTTTACAAACCCGATTTTTTCATCTTCATCCAGTATTTTAACCGCTTTTTCAAGAAAAGATTTTTCAAAATAATCATCTGCATCAAGGGGCAGGATATATTCGCCCTTTGCTTTTTCAATACCGAAGTTTCTTGCTGATGAGGGTCCTGCATTTTCTTTAAAATAAACTGCTGTTTTTGATTTATTATAATTTTTCAGTTTTTCTTTTGTTAAAGCATCATCTGAGCCATCATCAATAATAATTATTTCAAAATCCTGAAACGTCTGGTTTAAAATGCTTTCAGCCGCTTCATCAATGTATTTTCCCTGATTATAGCAGGGGATTATTACAGATACTCTGGGCATATTATCCTCCCCATATATTCTTTATTAAATAACTCAAAGGCAGGTTCATGAGCGGATAGGCTTTTATTTTATTATTTTTTTCAAGCTCATGAATTACCCACGCTGGTTTTTGCGTTGTCACAAGGATAATATCAAAATCAGTTTCATTGATTTTAGAATAAGGTATTTTTTTTAGTCCTTTAAAGTCCCCTATTGTTTCATCACCAAATTTCATGTCGCTAATTCCTATGATATTTAAACCCCTGTCAAAATTTCCTTCGTTAATTAACTTTTCAAGATAAACCCCTGCCCCATATAACAAAACCTTTTTACCCTTAAAATTTCTTGTGATTGATTTTTTAAACAGGGATATAGTCAATCCGGTCTTAACAGCAGTTGAAGTAATATATCTGTGCAGGAAATGGTTAAAATGCATTTTGAAATAAAACAGTGGTTTCTTGTTTTTATAAGGGCTTAACCTGTGGTATGTAAGATATTTC
>CAZLCO010000006.1:64947-68926 GCA_964558005.1 uncultured Gammaproteobacteria bacterium
CATGCGGAAAAGGAAATTCCTTATGCCAGGGCTTTATTTTATTTGTGTAATGAATAATAGCGGGTTTTTTTATGGCTTCCTTTATTTCTGATATAGGACAGTCGAATTCACCGGCTAAAAGTTCATTTTTTAACCTTGCCCGTGAATTCCACTTTAACGGAAGAAATTTTATTTTATTGTGCAGCGCAATGTTTAAAATATCCTGGTCGTGGAAAAATTTTGAAGTCTTTAGCTTGTTTGTCTTAACCTCAAAAAGTTTATGCTCTATATTATTTTGCCTCCAAAAATCAAGGTTTAATATTAAAACACCTGCGTTAAAGTATTTTGAAACAGGCGGCATTCCGATTTTTTTAAGGTATTCAGCTGACTTCGGGGCCATAGGCACTGCCGCCAGAGCATAATTAGTTAAATCAGTTTCAAAAAGCGGGGATAAACTTGTTGTTACTATGACATCACAATCCAGATACAGAATTTTGTCAACGTGACTTAACAGGGAAGCTATTTTTAACCTGTAATAAGTAACTTTGTTGTCTTTCAGGTGAGAAAATATATTCTCCGGCAGCTCTCCCAGCTCATCGTCATCAATATAAATTAAATTAACTTCACATGGCTTAATCTTGCTGATCTGATTTAATTTTTCCCTGTTTTTTTCTGATAATCCGGAATTCAAAATGTAGAAACTTATATTCTCATCAGGTTTTGAATTGCACAAAACAGAAACCATAACGACCGAACAGTATTCAGCGTATTTATCATCGGTTGCAAGGGCGATATTAATGTTTTTCATAAGGTTTAAACGATTATAGTGCTTTCAGTTATTTTACGTATTTTTGTTGAAGATGTGGTTTTTGTATAGGGAAAATAAACAACTTCAACACCTGACTTTTCAAATTCTTTTTCAAGATAAATCCATTTTTCTGTGCCTTTCCAGTCATCCCCCTTGAAAATTATATTAAATCCAAGCTCCCGCCAGGCTTTCAGCTTGTCTGTATCATGCTCAGGCATAACTTCATCAACATATTTTATGCTTGAAACTATTTCAATTCTTTCTTCAAAAGGCACTACAGGCGATAAGTTTTTGGTTTTTTTTACGCATTCGTCTGTGGTTACACCCACAATCAGGTAGTCACAGAGTTGTTTCGCCTGTTTTAGTATATTTAAATGGCCTATATGAAAAAGGTCATATACTCCGGTAGTGTAGCCAATTTTTTTCATTTTGCCCTTTATATACTGAATACTTCCTTTAAATGATTTTTTATAAGGACTGAAGCTTTTTCTTTATTGGGTAATACATATTTTAAAGCTTCCGTTCTCTTTTCATATAAATAATCATCGGCATTTATAACCACTCTTTTAATCAAATCATCCACTTCCTGTATATTGGAAGCTTTGTAATACGGTTTTACTACATTTTGCCCCACTTCATTGTATCCGATAGAGCCTTCCCTTAATAAATGTATAACAGGCTTTACTGACGGCAGGTACTCGCCTAAAAATGAGCAGCAGTCAGTTATTAATGCATCAGAAGTTTTAAATATATCAAAATAATTACCGCTGTTGTAAACTCTGGCATTGGGTAGTGAGTCCCACTCAGCCACGTAGTCTTCATATTCTTTTTTTGAAATAAGCTTTTGTTCAATAACTTTATCTCCGAGTATCGGGTGCGGCTTATATATCCATTGAATGTTGCTGTTGTTTTTCGCAAGTTCGAGAAAATATTTGTAATTCCAGCTAAAAGTACCAAAGCGCAAATTGTTTTTTTCGCTGAATGACCAGTGCGGCGCATAAATTACCCTTTTTATTTCCTTGTGTTTTTCCATATTTTTCTTCCAGATGTTTTCAGGATTTTTTATATGGTTGTCAAAATAAACATCAAACTTGGGATAACCGGACACGAAAAGTTTATTTTCCGCTTTTGGGTCAAAACTTAAATGAATTTCTTTATGCAGTTCACTCTGGGTAAAATACCTCCATAAATAATAATGGAAAGATGGTACATGGTAATGCATATTATAATTTGCCGTTAACAAAAACGAATACGGCAAATAAACGCTTAATGCCCTACCCAGCACCCTTTTAGGATAATCTATCATCCCCCACGGCTGCTGATAGAATATAATATCAGCGTCCAGTGTTTCTATTGGAAGGGATTCGTCTTTTTTTTCATCGTAGAGCTTTGATGCTTTCGGGTCTATTGACCTGAAAAAGTTATAGTTTTTTCTAAAACGTTCAATATTTTTTTGACGGTTAAGCTCAACTATTTCATTTTTATCAACAGTTATATTTGCTTCCAGCCGAGGTTCCCGCTTTAATTCGTCATACAGAGACTGGCAGTTCCATTTTGCTGCCTCGCTCACAAGAAAAACTATTTTTAATTTTTCATCTTTATTTTCCAGTTTTGATTTTAATTTTTCTAAAACCGCATTATTTGCATTGTTTATTTCCTCGACTTTATTACCAACATCAAGTTTAACCAGGTTTTTTTTAAAGTCAGTGTAGTCGTGTTCTATTAGTTTTTCATATTCAAACCTGCCCGTTACCTGAAAAAGTTCCTGCTCAAAAAAATTTATGGCTATATCATTGTGTAACATTGAAATAAAAACAACGTCAGGTTTGTAGCCCCCTATTTCTGTGGGTTTTATAGCTTTATACCCTTCATATTCTTCAATTTTTTGCTGTGAAAATTTTATGTCAGATACACCGATAATATCGAATTGTTCAAGATTAAATTTGTTTTTCAGTGCTTTAAAAAATTCACCTGCCCCGTAAAAGATAACCTTTTTGCCTTTATATTTGCGTATTAAACCATCTATGCGCTCTTGTAAATGCTTAAGGGCATGTTGTTCACTGTTTTGCATTATCCGGCTTTCCTCTCTTTTATAATCTTTTCCGCAAGGTAAATATCTTCCGGGTAAGTTATTTTTATGTTGGTTTCCTCGCCGTTAACCACATAAACATCTGTAAGGCTGTATTTTACAACCAGGCCGCAGTCGTCGGTGAACCCAGTGTTTTCATCCTGTAAAGTCAGTTCGTGTGCTTTTTTGATTACGCCCAGCCGGAAAGCTTGCGGGGTCTGGATTCTCATCATGTATTTTCTTTCGGGGATGCTTTCGATGATGTTTTCATCATTAATCCGGATAATTGTGTCAGCTGATTTTATAGCCACGCCAACAGCGCGGTATCTGTCGAGCGCAGCAACGCAGTCTTTAATTATCCGCTCAGGCACAAAAGGCCTGACCGCATCGTGGATAAGCACTTTTGCGTTGTTATCATCTATGGAATTGACCCCTATAAAGGAACTATCTTTTCTTGTTTTCCCGCCATCGAGGATTTTTGTGATTTTTCTGTAATTTTTGATGACTTCTTCTGCTAAATCCCTGTAGAGCGGGTTAATTACCAGTATTATTTCATCAATTAAATTATTGTTTTCAAAAACGTCCAGCGTGTGTTCAAGTATAGTTTTGCCCTCAATTTCTAAAAATTGTTTTGGTTTATTAGAGTTGAAACGCTCTCCCTTGCCGGATGCTAATATTATTGAATAAACTTTTTCCATATTTATATTTTATAACAACTTTTCATAAAAGAGAGCCGCCTTTTCAGGCGGACCCTTCTAATAAACTTTAACTCTATTATGCGAATATTGGTTGATATTTAGGATTGCCGTTGACTGTTACGTTTTTGCCTATTCTATAAGTAAACCTCCTGTGTTTTTCTAAAGTCTGAACAATTTTATTTTAGGAGGTTTACAACTTTTTTAAAAATTTTTACCGGACATTAGTGATTATTAATTAAAACTTTCTTTAATTTTTATACTGGCTTCAAGAGTTTTAAAACCATCATATGCTGAACTTTGCAGCTCTTGTTTTTGTGATAAAAATTTATATACGTTATCTGCAAGATAATACATGGAATTATTTATCGAAGTCACTACTGTCCGGTAAAAATCAAAAGGCCAGTTTGAGCTGATTACAGCCGACAT
>CAZLCO010000007.1:0-61884 GCA_964558005.1 uncultured Gammaproteobacteria bacterium
ATGCGTTACGCTGGATAGATTCCCACGTCGCTCGCTGCGCTCGCTCCTCGGAATGACAGTGCGGAAATGATTTGTTTTTATGCAATGCTGGAAAGATGTTGTTTTGAGCACGGCATGACGTAGGGGCTGTCCTTCGGACAGCCCCTACCGGAATAAATAATTGTTATCTAATAATTCTCAACATCTACTTCAAAGAATGACTGCGGGTGAGCGCATGCCGGACATGACTGCGGGGCTCCGCTTCCTTCGTGGATATAGCCGCAGTTCCTGCATTTCCACTCAAGTGGAGAATCTTTTTTGAATACCATTTGATTTTCAACGTTTTCAAGAAGTTTTAAATATCTTGCTTCATGCTTTTTTTCTACTTCTGCTATTTTCCTGAAAACCACAGCCACTGCCGGAAAACCTTCCTCGTCGGCTATGTCGGCGAATTTAGGATAAAGTTCTGTCCACTCTTCGTTTTCGCCCATCGCTGCGGCTTTAAGGTTTTCCGTGGTCGTACCGAAGTCTGAAGGATACATTGCGGTGATTTCTACCGGGTTTCCTTCAAGGAATTTAAAGAACCTTTTTGCGTGTTCCTTTTCATTATCAGCTGTTTCAAGGAACAATGCCGCTATTTGCTCATAACCTTCTTTTTTGGCTACGCCCGCATAATATGTGTAGCGGTTTCTGGCCTGTGATTCACCGGCGAATGCCGCCATTAGGTTGTGTTCTGTTTTTGTGCCTTTTAAGCTTTTCTGCTGGGACTGTGTTTGTGACATTTCCATTCCTCCAAATATAAATACAGCTATAATTATACTATATTAGTCAATTCAGGATAAAATTTTTTATTGGGTTATAATATTCTTGATGATACTCGAAGAATTTTCAAAATATTTAAAGAGCTTAAAAGCTGAAGTGCCCGCCGTAATTCTTTTGTCCCGCTGGTTAAGGGAACGGCTGGCTAAAAAACCTGAAAACAATGTGGACAAAGTCCTGAAAACAGAAGTAGCATATATGAAAAATAAACGTGGAATGTTTTTATTGCTGGGCAAATCAGAGTCCGGCAGAAAACTTCTTGAGTCTTTATACGAATATGCGTTAAGCTATGATAACCATAAATTTAGCAAATGGGTGCATAAACTCAAAGCTAGCGATTTTAGATAACCAAGAGGAGAGAGCGAATTATGCGAGACGACAACACAGTAAACCTTAACTTTAAACAGGGGCCGTTTAAGAATTTATCCCTGGGACTTATTATCCTTATATTTATCGGGATAATGTTTCTGTCACAGGCAGTACTAGTAGTAGATGCCGGACAAAGGGCAGCAATAATGAACAGGTTCACCGGAATGGAAGAAAGAGTGCTGGGTGAAGGAATGCACATACTTATCCCAGGGATTCAGATGCCGACAGTGTACAGTGTAAGGACTGAAACGTACACAATGGCCTCCGAAAACGACAGGAGCTCCGGGATAAGGACGGGGATTGATGATCAGCCGCTTGTTTCACTTACTTCTGATGGGCAGAAAATTACCATGGATATGTCAGTGAGGTATAACCTTATACCTGATAAAGTATGGAAACTTCACCAGACAGTAGGAAGAGGGTATGACCAGAAAATTATCAGGCCGGAAGTAAGAAGTGTTGTGAGAAACACAGTCGCTCAGTATCCGGTACTTGGCGTTTACTCTGAAAAAAGGGTGGAAATACAAAACGAGATACAATCCCAGCTGAAAGATACTCTTGCTGACTATAACATTAATCTTAGCGAAGTGCTTATCAGGAACGTGAAATTTTCTGACGAATTCTCAAGGGCTATTGAAATGAAGCAGGTAGCCTTGCAGGAAGCTGAAAGAATGAAGTATGTACTGGAAAAAGAAGAGCAGGAAAAAAAGAGAAAAATCATAGAAGCACAGGGTGAAGCCGAGGCGATAAAGGAAAAAGCCGCTGCATTAAAAGCAAATCCACAGCTTATCCAGTATGAATATGTACAGAAAATAACCCCGGGCATCAAAACAATCATTACAGACCAGCCGGCTATAATGAAATTCCCGGAAGGCTTGCTCAAGTAAATAATTAATTACCCGAATGTCGGGGAAAAAATTATTTTGTTCATGTTAAAATATATTAGTCGTGCTACACGGGGAACTAGCGATGCCCTGAACCTGCAATCGCTTCAGCAGGGTGGACAGCCTACCGTGAGGCCAGACCGGTTACGGTCGGCAAAAGCACTTAACCGGAGAAGGTCCGGTCTGACGCGGCGAAAGCCGGTGAACCTGGTCAGGGCGGAAACGCAGCAGCCATAAGCCGAAGCTCTCGGGTGTTGTCAGGCTACCGGGCTGGAGGTTAGGACTTTTGTACCACGTGACTAATCTTGTCGAAGGTAGGGCACGGCTTCTTAAATTATTAAATTACCCTTAAGAACATTTACAAACAGCGCTTATTATTATATAATTGACAAACTGAAGGTATGGTCAGAGGTAGAACAGAGGTGAAAAAATGTCACTAGTATCAAATTTAATGATGAAACTCAATGCAGTAAGTATGGCAAGTAATGCTGAGATGAGCTGGATGACTTCTGCAAATCAGATGATGCAGGGCATAAGGCAAGCCGGAAATCCTAATCTTAGCTTTGCCGGTATGCAAAGCCTTCATGAAAAGGAAAAAGATTTGCAATCAAATATGATTATGGCAGATATGCGCCGCCAAATCGGCAACGCTCAGGCTAAATCAGCTGATAAAATGCTAAAAGACAGTATTGCCAGAAGTTTTGATATGTACGCATAAATAAATTTTATAAACAAAAAAAGCTGCCTTAACAAGGCAGCTTTTTTTGTTAGTTTACAAAATTAGTTCATTTTTTTAAGTTTTTCAAAATCAAAGAATGAAAAATTGGTGTTGTCACCGTCGGATTTTGATGCCTGGTGTATATTCCACAGGTCATCAGCGTCCAGGGCTTTTGAGTTTCCTGTTGAATTAAACGTATCAAAGTTATTATATATCATTTTTGAATTGGTTAAATCTTTTTGCAGGATGTCATATATTTCCTGCAACACGTTCAGTTGAGATACATAGTAACCTGTATTACTGTTTTGTATTGCGTTAATCTGGTATGAGAAAGCATCAAGCCTGGCTTGTGTTTCACTTATTCGGTCTGTAAGCTCGGATTTTGTGGTTAGGCCGTCTTTATCCTTATCAGCAAATGTTATATGGCCTATTATATTACCTGCTGAATCTTTTCCCCGGGATTCCTGTTCCAGGGTATTGTCTTTATCGTCATTGATTTTGTGCCACATGTCTGCCCAGTCATCGAATTTATACTCAGGCTCATCAGGTGAGGTTGTACCTTTCATTTCATTAAGGTCTTCCTGCGTAAAATCGTTGTATTTGCCGTCAGTTCCGGCTTTTTTGTACAAGTTGACTAAATCTTCGCTGTCGATTTCATCATTTTTGCCTTCCGAGCTAAATGCGTTAAAATTATCGTCGATTAAATTAAAAACATCCAGCTGGTCCTGATAAAGATCGATATACCTGTCATAGTATTCTGCATAATCAGGGTATTGTTCCTTTAGCCGGTTAATAGAGTCAATTTTATCGTTATAAGCAGCTTTATACTGGCCTATTTCGCTTTTGGTAACTTTACCGTTTTTATCCAGGTCAGAATAAAACATAAAATTGACAAGAGTTTTTGTGTCGGTAATTTTATCAGGATTATCTTCCATGTCTTTTTCCTGATAAGCCTTGATTGATAATGACTGGTTTACTTTATATTGTGTAATCTGAAATTTAAACCTTTCATTATCATAAAAACCACCGTAATAGTTATTATTCCCATAACTATAACGGTTTGAATAAATGTTTTGAGCGCCGTATCCACCGTAATGTCTGCTGGAAGAATATTGTGAATACGGGCTGGTTCCGTATGGGTTATAATACCCATATACATTTTGGTTAAATATCATTTTTTAGCCCTCACCTAGTTACACTATTACCCTACATATAAATATATAAAAAGAAAATAAAAAATATATATTCAAATTTTAAAAAAAATTTTACATTTGTTAAAATAATGCTTAAAATAAACCATTATAGTAAAAGGAAGCAGACAAAATGATTAAAATAAAAACACCTCATGGAAATATAGCGGAAATAATTTCAGCCGAAGATAAAGAAATCGATTATAAAGACATTGAAGCTCTCGATATCCTCCGTCACAGCACAGCGCACGTAATGGCGCAGGCCGTACAGCGGCTTTTCCCGAATGCGAAAATAGCAATCGGGCCTAATATAGAAAACGGGTTTTATTATGATTTCGACATTCCTGACCACTCGCTGAGCGTAGATGATTTGCCAAAAATCGAAGAAGAAATGAAAAATATAATCAAGGAAAACCAGTATTTTGAAAGAAGAGAAATACATAATGTCCCGGAAGTACTTACAGACTTTCGGGATAAAGGTGAAATCTACAAAGCAGAGCTGTTAATGGAACATGCGCAGGAAAACCCGACGCTTTATGTTATGACAAAAGACGGAAAAGATATCTGGAACGATTTTTGCCGAGGGCCGCACCTGCCGGAAACCAAACTCATCAAGGCATTTAAGTTATTAAGTACAGCTGGCGCATACTGGCGGGGCGATGAAAAAAATAAAATGCTGCAAAGAATTTATGCAACTGCTTTCTGGACTAAGGATGACCTTAAGGAATACCTTAATTTTCTTGCAGAAGCTGAAAAAAGGGACCACAGGAAGCTCTCCAACCAGCTTGACCTGTTCAGCGTCAAGGAAGAAGTAGGCCCCGGGCTTGTCCTGTGGCATCCGAATCTTGCTTTTGTCAGGGAACAGATAGAAAACTACTGGCGCAGCGAGCACAGAAAGCGCGGTTACGTGATAGTCAACACCCCGCATATGGCAAAAAAACAGCTTTGGGATATATCAGGGCATACAGAGTTCTATGATGACAATATGTACTACCTTAACGTGGAAGAGGATAAGGACTACGTCCTCAAACCAATGAATTGCCCGTTCCATATGCTGATTTACAAGTCAAAAAGGCAGAGCTACAGGAATTTACCGCTGCGCATGGCAGAGCTGGGAACGGTTTACAGGAAGGAACGTTCCGGCACACTCCACGGGCTATCAAGGGTGCGGGGCTTTACGCAGGACGATGCTCATATATTCTGCACTCCCGATCAATTTGTCGATGAAATTCACAAAATAATTGACCTGGTTGATTACACAATGAAGATATTTGAGCTGAGCTATGAGGTTGAGTTGTCAACAAGGCCTGAGGACTTTGTCGGGGAAATAGAAAACTGGAACAGGGCAGAAGCAGGACTAAAAGAAGCACTTGAGCAAAAAGGCATAGAATACCAGCTCAATGAAGGAGATGGCGCATTCTACGGGCCTAAAATAGACTTCAAGCTAAAGGACGCAATCGGCAGGACGTGGCAGGCCGCTACCATTCAGCTTGATTTTAACCTGCCCGTACGTTTTGACCTGAAATATACTGACAAAGACGGCTCTTTGCAGACCCCGGTAATGCTCCACAGGGTAATATTTGGCTCAATGGAGCGTTTTGTGGGTTCATTAATCGAGCATTACGCCGGCGCATTCCCGCTCTGGCTTGCTCCGGTGCAGGCAGTACTTATCCCGATTGCTGACAGGCATATTGAATTTGCTGACAGCGTTTACGCAAAGATGAAAGAGGCCGGACTGCGGGTTGAAGTGGACGACAGGAGCGAGAGCATGAATAGCAAAATCCGTGATGCCCAGAACCGCAAAATACAATATATGTTCGTAATCGGCGACAAGGAAATCGAGGCCAACTCGCTCGCCGTGCGTACACGTCAGGGTCAGCAGGGCGTGCAGGCGGTGGATGAGGTTATAAATACTTTAACAAAAGAAGCTTTGCCTCTTGAGAAGTCGCAGCCTGCATAAAGTTTCTGACCTCTGCGTCGTTGACACTTTCTCCGGCGGATATTCTCCTTATGCTGTCCTTGATTAGCTTTAGGGAAGTTTTCGATTTAGCGGCCAGCTCGTTGCAGTAGCTGATAAACTCTTTTTCAGGCAGGATTCTTGATACAATGCCTAGGTTTAACGCCTCGTCCGATTTAATGCGCCTGCCTGTTGAAATTATTTCAAAGGCTCTCGTCCTGCCCACAAGTTTTAACAGTCTGTGAATCCCGCCGTATCCGGGAATTAAGCCTATATTGACCTCGTTTAAGCAGAACACAGCTTCGTGTGAGGTCAGAACAACGTCGCATGCGAGGGCAAGTTCGAAAAATCCTCCGATTACCAGCCCGTCAATACCGATAATTACAGGTTTAGGAAATTCCTCTATTTTTTCAAGTAATTCCCTGTTTTTTTCCAGCTTTTCCCTGAATAATTCCTCTGCTTTTCCTTGTGATATCCCTTCAGGTTCAAGAAGATTTTTGTATTTTTTAAGGTTAACCCCGGCGGAAAAAATTTTTTGCCCTGTTTTTTTCGAAACGCCGCATTGTGCCCTGATTAATACGGTTTTTATTTCATCTTCCCGCTCAAACTCGTCCAATGCCTGACTTATCCTGCTGAATGTGTCTTCTTCGATAAGGTTGAGGGTATCCGGACTGCTGAGTATTATTTCGCCTATAGCGGCGGTTTTTTGTATAATTAAAATTGTCATAGTAATATTGATTATATGATAATATTTACCGCGTGTCATTGCGAGAAGCGACCGCAGGGAGCGACGTGGCAATCTATCCGAGGAGAGATTTAAGCCTAGCACCGCTACACCCATCACCCTGAACTTGTTTCAGGGTCTGATTAATAGAGGATAACATATGGATAAGTATAAAATTAAATATATTTTTTCTTTTGATGGTTTAGAAATGGAACTACCTTGTAGTTTTTTGTTAAAAAAATCTATAGTAACGTATAAAAAAGACTTCAAAGGAACAGAAATAGTATTCACACTATATAATCCAAAACCAACTGAGCCTATAGATGAAGATAGTCATATACATATTGTTAAAGATAAAGGTCATGAAGGCGGTCCATTATCTATGAAAGGTGAAGATTTTGATTTAAAATCAGCGATAGGTTTTATAGAAATTAATAAATGGGAACAAGAATTAGATATAACATTTGAACTTGAAAAAGAAAAAAATTTTTGTTTTGAAGTAGAATCGGAAATTTTAAACTTTATAAATGAAGATATAACAGCAAATTTAAATAATTGGCTTTCAATATTACAAGATAATTTTTTCAAAAGTAATTGGTTATCCTTACCAAAATTTGTCTTTAAAAAAAATGACCAAAGGCCTATTCAAGATGAAAATAATATCAGTCATATTAATTTTACTTGTTATAAAAATGAAGAAAAAGTAGTCGGCCCATGTGGAATATTTAGTGTTAAATGTAATGTTATTGTAAGGGATATAAAATCAAGCCTTACTACTTTTGATGAAACATTAAACAAAGCAATAAAGGATTTTTTAGATAATATTGAAGATAAAAAACATGAAATATATACCCCTCGAGAGCTTCTTCTTTTAGCTGACTATGAGAGGAAAATAAACAGGTATAAACTTGCTTTATTATTAATGGCTATGGCTGTAGAAATTTCTGCCAAACTTGTTATTGAAATATACGGAGAGCAAATTCATAAATACTTTTTATCGAAAAAAGTAGAAATTTCAATATTTAATTTAATAAAAGACGTTATGCCTGACATAATAAGTAACAATGATTTTAATTCATTAGATAAATTAAATGTAAAGCTAGACTTATTAGAGCAATTATTCATGATAAGAAATAAAATTGCACATGAGGGTAAAACTTATTATCAAAAAAATGAAAAAAAACGTTTTATCGAAAACGAAAGTGAAATTTTAGACTATTTTAAATTTTCACAAGATTTTGTTGATAATAAAATTCCCAAAATAATAGATTTAATAAATGATAACCGTAAAGATGCTGAAACAAGTTCAGCATGACGTAATTGTTTACATGAAACACTGGATAGATTGCCACGTCGGGCCCGCCCCGCCGATGGCGGGAACGGGAGCCCTCCTCGCAATGACAAAAAGGAAAAAACATCATGCCAAGAACTCCAATACTGCAAACTCGCCGGGATGCCTGGATCGAAGTTGACCTCGGCAGCGTCGAGCACAATATAAAAGCCCTTAAATCCAGGCTATCCCCCGGAACAAAACTGCTGGCGGTTGTCAAGGCAGACGCATACGGCCATGGCTCAACCACGATTGCTCCGATACTGGTAGCGTCCGGGGTTGACATGCTGGGCGTAGCCTCGGTGGACGAGGGTATTGAATTAAGAGAGGCGGGCATAAACATTCCCATACTTGTGCTGGGGGCAACACCCGATTGGGCTGTGTGTTCAGCGGTAGAAAATGACCTTGAGCTTTCTATATTCGCACAGGAGCATATAAATGCCTGTATTTATACATATAACAGATTAAACATAAAGTCAAAAGTTCATATTAAAATTGATACGGGCATGCACAGGATAGGTATTCCTTATAAACAGGCGCAGGGTTTTATAAAAGAGGTACAGGATACAAAAGAAATAAGTCTGCAAGGTATTTTTTCTCATCTTGCCTGTGCGGAAAAGCCTGAAATAACTATGAAACAAAATCAGGCGTTTAACAGTCTTATAGAACAGGTGGAAAGCAGGGATAAATTAAGTATTCACCTTGTTAATACAGCGGGCATGCTGGATTATGAACAGATGCATTATGATATAGCGAGAGTGGGAATCGGTATTTACGGACTGATTCCGGGGTTCAGGCAGGCAATGGGCCTCAAAGGCAGAATAACATATATTAAGGAAGTGCCGGAAGGTTGCGGAATTAGCTATGAATATAGTTATGTGACAGACAGGCCAGCCAAAGTCGCTACAATACCTGTTGGTTACGCTGACGGCGTGTCAAGAAATCTTTCTAATAAGATTTGCGGAATATTAAAGGGCAAAAAAGTAAGCCAGATAGGCAATATAACAATGGACCAGATGATGTTCGACATAACGGGGGTTGATGATGTGCATACGGGCGACATAATAACCCTGCTGGGAGAAGCGGACGGGGAGTGTATTGCTGTTAGTGAGTGGGCAGAAAAATTAAATACAATAAATTATGAAATTACATGCCGTCTGAAAGTAAGGCTTCCTCGGGTCTATACAAGAAGTAATTAAATATATCAAGCAAATTTAATTTATTGCCGATAATTAATATCAATTGTAAAATTATGTTAGGAGACAATGTAGAAAGAAAAAATGTTTGAACGATTTACGGAAAAAGCAATAAAAGTAATTATGCTGGCACAGGAAGAAGCCCGCAGGCTAGGGCATAACTTCGTCGGCACAGAGCAAATCCTTCTTGGCTTAATAGGCGAAGGTACAGGCATTGCCGCTAAGACCTTAAAGGCTATGGGTGTAAACCTTAAAGACGCCAGGGTAGAAGTGGAAAAAATTATAGGCCGCGGCTCAGGTTTTGTGGCGGTTGAAATACCTTTTACGCCAAGGGCTAAAAGGGTGCTTGAACTGTCATGGGACGAAGCCAGACAGTTAGGCCATAACTATATCGGCACAGAACACCTCCTGCTCGGGTTAATAAGAGAAGGAGAAGGCGTTGCCACCAGAATACTGGAAAATCTAGGAGTTGACCTGAATAAAGTAAGGAGCAACGTAATAAGAATGCTCGGCGAAACCCGCACAGGCGCCCCGACTGCCTCGGCAACAGGCGGCAGGAGCAAAACGCCTACCGTGGACGAGTTCGGCATTAACCTTACCCAGGCCGCACAGGAGCAGAGGCTTGACCCTGTTGTGGGAAGGGAAAAGGAAATTGAAAGACTTATACAGATACTCGGCAGAAGGACTAAAAACAATCCTGTGCTTATAGGCGAGCCGGGTGTAGGTAAAACAGCTATCGCAGAAGGTCTTGCCATAAGAATAATCAATAATGAAGTACCTGAATTGCTTGAAGATAAGAGAATTATTCAGCTTGACATGGGTATGCTGGTCGCAGGTACCAAATACAGGGGCGAATTTGAAGAACGCCTAAAGAAAATTATGGATGAAATAAGGGGCGCAGGAAATGTTATCCTTGTAATAGATGAAATGCATACCCTTATAGGCGCAGGTGCGGCAGAAGGGGCAATTGACGCTGCGAATATACTTAAGCCTGTACTGTCAAGAGGTGAGCTGCAGGTAATCGGCTCTACCACACTGGATGAATACAGGAAGCACGTTGAAAAAGACGCTGCCCTTGAGCGTAGGTTCCAGCCTATTTATGTTGAACAGCCTTCTGTAGAAGAGACAATAGAGATTATGAGGGGCTTAAGACAAAAATATGAAGAGCACCACAAGTTAATCATTACGGACAGTGCTATAGAATCAGCTGCGAAACTCTCAGACCGTTATATTACCGATAGGTTCCTGCCGGATAAAGCTATTGACCTCGTTGACGAGGCAAGCTCCCGAGTAAGACTGCGGGCCAGCTCGCTTCCCCCTGAAGGCAAAGAAATAGAAAAAGAGCTTAAAGGCGTTATTAAAGAAAAAGAGCAGGCCATCAGAAATCAGGAATTTGAAAAGGCAAGTCAGCTCAGAGATACAGAAGCTGAGCTCAAGGATAAAATCCGTGAAATCAGTCAAAAATGGAAAACTGAGCAGGAAGCAAATAAAGCATACGTAACAGAAGAAGAAATTGCCGAAATTATAAGTACATGGACGGGTGTACCTGTCACCAAGCTGACAGAAACAGAGACCGAAAGGTTGATGAAGCTTGAAGAACTTCTGCATAAAAGAGTTATCGGTCAGAATGACGCCGTTGTTGCTATATCAAAAGCTATAAGGCGCGCAAGAGTTGGGCTTAAGAGTCCTAATAGGCCGGTGGGCAGCTTCTCGTTCTGCGGACCTACCGGTGTAGGTAAAACTGAACTTGCTAAAGCACTGTCAGAAGCAGTATTCGGTTCTGAAGATAATATAATAAGAATAGACATGTCAGAATATATGGAAAAGCACGCCGTAAGTAAACTTATCGGTTCTCCTCCGGGATATGTCGGATTTAATGAAGGCGGACAGCTTACAGAAGCTGTAAGGCGTAAACCTTATTCGCTTGTTCTGTTTGATGAAATTGAAAAAGCTCACCCTGACGTGTTCAATATGCTGCTGCAAATCCTTGATGACGGTAGGTTAACTGATTCAAGGGGCAGGGTAGTTGACTTTAAGAATACAATAATAATAATGACAAGTAACGTTGGGGCTAGAAACATCGAGCATTCCAACAAACTGGGCTTCTCTGTAGGCGAAGATGAGAGCAAGGATAGATACGAAAAAATGAAAGAAGTCGTGATGGAAGAAATGAAAAAAGCTTTTCGTCCGGAATTTCTTAACAGGCTTGATGATATTATAGTATTCTCACACCTCACCAGGGAAGAAATCAGGCAAATTGTGGATGTTATGCTTGCTGACCTTATTAAGAGACTTCAACTTCAGGAAATATCAGTTGAAATACCTGATGACGTCAAGGATCACCTTGCCAAAGAAGGCTATAGCCAGGCTTACGGCGCAAGGCCGCTGAGAAGACTTATACAGAAAACCATTGAGGACTGTATGGCGGAAGAACTGCTTACAGGGCTGGCAAAAGAAGGCGATACAATTCTTCTCAAGCTTGAAGGAAAGAAAATTGCTTTTGAGAACATAGGCAAACAGGCTGATAAAAAAGAAGCAAAAAAAGCCGATTCTGAAGTTTAGCCAGCGGGATAAGTTAAATGACAGAAAAAAAAATAGACCTTGATGAACTGAAAAAATTGATGGTGAACCCCAGAGTGGGCGAAATACTCGTACAGCATAAAAAAATTACGGTTTATCAGCTGGCGGATGCACTGGAAGAACAAAAGATAAATAAATCCCCCATTGGACGAATTTTAATTGATAAAGGTTATATCACGGAAAATGAGCTTGTTGAGCTATTATCCTTGCAAAATAATATTGATAAATTATTAAAGGATAGTTACAACGAAATGGAAAAGCTCAAAGGTGACAATACATAAGCTTAAAAACTTTACTTTTTTAATTTTAATATTATTGCTCGGGATTGGTTTTATATTATCAATTTATTATACGTCTAACGCATTTACCGCCATAAATGAAATGGTTTATGAATGGGTAAAATCGTTGGTATATGAGCAGGAAAAAGGCCCGTCCGGTCTTTTTATGCAAATGGGAACTATTATTATATTATGCACTTCAACTTTTATTTTTTATCTTTTGTTTTCCTCCGGTTTAAGCATTTTGTTCCTGAGAAAAACAGAAGGGTTTAAAAGGGTTTTAAAGTGGAAACTTCACAAGTACAAAAAAGCTTTTATCCCTTTATGGGCAATGAAAACAATTGCGATAGCGTTTGTTGCCGCATGTGTATTCTTTTTTAATACAATAGTGACATTTTCCGGCATAAGTATAATTTTAATAAGTTTTTTAGCCTCATTCGCACTGCTTAATATAATAACTTTACTGTTTATTAGTCTGGTTTTCAGTTTGTCACAGATAGTAAAGCTTAATTACGGTACTGAAATAGCGCTTATTTCCCCGGAAATAGACAATAAATCAGTAGAAACCCTTGCTAAAAGCGAAAAAATTAATATTCCCCTGGTTTCTATATATTTATTCTTTGCTTTATTTTTAATACTTCAACTGCTAAAAACAAATGAAGCCGTTCTTTTGCCGTTGTTATTAATGAATGTTATAAGTTATGCGGGGATAAAATACCTGAAAACAACATCTTATTTAAGACCCCAAACTTAAATATAAATTAGGGTTTAAAAATGAGGTTTTGTGCCTGTTACATCAGGTTTATTAACTGAAACTGTTTTTGCTTCCCTTACATTAGTACGGCATTCCAGTAATTTTTTCCTTAATTCCTCATCAGTATTTGAATCATAGATAAGCCTTTCCACAAAGTTCATGTTGGGTTTAAAGGCTTTTCTTATATATTCTGTGTTGCTAAGTATGTCTATAAGTATGTCATTGTCGTATGTATAAACTTTTCTTTTGTTGGAAGTAAGTATTTCGCCTGTAGTAGAGGTTATTTCCGGGTAACCTTCATCAAAATAAAGCTTAAATACTGATTTTAAATCAGCCATTTCGCATTGCAGGATTTGTATAGCGTTTTGAAGTCTTAAATACCTCTCAAAAAGGTATTCAATATTATCCAGCTGCGAAAACTGCCATTCCAGTTTTTTTTCATAAAAAATTCTCAGGTGCGGATATACATAAGCAAGTCCCTTGGCATCTGACATTGCACGGTGAATGACCGGCATATCAATATTAAACCTTTTGAGTAAGGAATCGAGCCCATGTGATTGTTCTTCCGGGAAAACTTCCTTGTACATTATAAAAGTATCAATTTTGGGGTTTTTGATTCGTTCTCCGTATAATTCCCTGCTGGCCTGATTAAGAAAGCTATGATCAAATATAGCGTTATGGGCAACTATCGGATAGTCCTGTATAAAGTCCATTATTTGCGGCATAACTTCTTCTATAGTAGGACAGTCCTGAACCATTTCCTGTGTTATGCCATGTATTTCAATGCTTGAATGCCTGATTTCCTGTTGAGGGTTAATTAAAAATTCCAGTTCTTTTGTTATTTCATTGTTTACCAGTTTAACGCCGGCAAATTCTATAATTTTTTCTCTTTTATAGTCCAGTCCCGTTGTTTCCAGGTCGACTACAATTTTTATATCCTGATTTTCCTCGCCCATAAGTTTAGAGTCTTATAAATCCCAAAATATTCTACTTTACTTTTAATCATAACATAAAGCTTAATGATTAACTTATGCCCGGACTTTTTAAATAAATTTAATAACAAGCATCCAAAAGCTTTTTGGTCGGTTTATTGATTTGTTTTGTGTAAACAAATGTAACAACATCCGGCTTTTTTGAAATCATATAAAACATATAGCTTTTATATATATGTAAGGTAATAGTTCTATACAGGTAAAGAGTAAAATAGCACATAGTTGTGTTGTTTTACCGGGTAATTAAATAGGAGTATAACTAATGGATGTTTTATCTGCAAAGATAAATCAGGCTTTAGTAGCTGAAAAGAAATTTGAATTTATGCGTGCCCAGAATAGTTACAGCGGCATTGAAAGTATATTCAACAGCGTAAATTCAAAATATTTATCTTCAGAACAGTCATATATGATTAAACAATTCCAGGAAGAGCTTGCCGAGGAGGCATACGGCAATTTGCAAACTGAATTGCGTCGCCTCCGTTATAAACAAAAAGTTGTTGATAACACAAGCATGGTAACAACAACCAAAATGATAGCTCATGAAAAGAGCCTTAAAGAAATGCCTGTAATTCAGGAAATAGAAGGCAAGATAACATCAAATCAGGCTCAGATAGTTCAATACCAGAGTGAATTGAATGTGTTAAAAGCTTCTGACTCTATTATTAAATACGAAGCAATAACAAAAGAAGTCAAAGGACTTCGTGGTGATGAATCAAATTTAATCGGTTTAATCAAAATAATGGCTAAAGATGGCAAAGACACATCCAATCTGGAGCAAAGGCTCGAAATAATCAGGAAAGAAATAGCAGAAAAAGAAAAAGAGCTAGAAGAGCTTCAGCCTGAATATGACGAAATGAAGGGAATAGAAGACAAACTAAATGAATTGCTAAAGGAAAACTCTGATCTCATCCAACAGAGGCTAAAATTGGACCCTGAATTTGTGAAGTATACTTATGTCTATAACTTCTTCGATACAGTAGTCCAGGGAAACGGCAACGGACTGGGCGTTGAGGCTGACATAAGTCGCAATAAAGCAAACATTTCCGACGTAGAGGAAATATATTCAGAAAGGTCAGAACAAAGCGTTGCTTTCCAGGCTATTCTAAACAAGGACATGTCTCTACAGAACAGTGTTAAGTCAGACTTAGAGTCCACTAAAGCCATAAGGGAGTATAAAGAAAACATTTTCTCACAAATAAATAAATAAAAGACCAAACTTTCTCTAAACTAAACTGCCTTTTCTTCCGGGTATTAAATACTCCGGAATTTTTTTTGCAAAAATTTTTATTTAGATACAAATTCCACGCAGATTTCCCTGTTTCTGGGCCCATCGAATTCGCAGAAAAATATTCCCTGCCACTGCCCAAGGACAAGTTTGCCGTCTTTTATAATGAGATTGAGCGAACAACCCATAAGGCTTGCTTTTACATGAGCGTCTGAATTACCTTCTGAATGGCGGAATTCTTTATACACAGGCGATATTTTTTCCAGACTGTATAAAAGATCAGTTTTTACGCTGGGATCATGGTTCTCGTTTATTGTTATTCCTGCTGTTGTGTGCATACAAAACACAACGCAAATACCGTTCTTAACGCCGGAGTTTTCTACCAGTCCTTTGATGCCTTTGGTGAGGTCGATTATTTCATTTCTTTTATTGGTTCTTAAACTTATTTTCTCCATAATTCAGCCCTCATTCTTTTTTTTAAAATTATACATAAAATTTAAAACCTATCCAAGAGATAGACGAAAATAAAAATTTATTATATATTTATTTATGTGCTTATCAGCTTTAAAAAAGCATGCCCTGGTGGCGGAATGGTAGACGCGCCGGACTTAAAATCCGGTGAGGCTTAAACCTCGTGCCAGTTCAAGTCTGGCCCAGGGCATTTATTTTTTAAACTTTTTTCTGGTTTTATAAACATGGATTTAGATTTAAATTTGAATGATATTTTTGGTTGTTTGCCTGTATTTGACGTGGAAATAGTTCTCAGGCTTATAATTTCAATGTTGCTGGGGCTGGTAATCGGTCTGGAAAGAGAAGTAACAAATAAAACCGCGGGGTTGAGGACACATATACTGGTTTGTCTCGGTGCTACGGTTTTTACAATCCTTTCTATATACAGCTTTACCTGTATGGAAGCACCTGACGGGGTAAGACTTGTGCATGACCCTTCCCGTGTTGCAGCTCAGATAGTAACCGGAATTGGTTTTATAGGCGGCGGGGCGGTTCTGCACTATGGAATGAATATATTTGGTATAACCACTGCGGCAACTCTCTGGATTACAGCCAGCATAGGCATGGCTGTTGGTGTAGGTTCATATACAGTAGGGGTTATGGCTACACTGTTTACTTTTATTGTACTGGTAGCAATAAGAAAGTTTGAAACACGCTTTCTGACACGGGGGATAAGCAGGGGAGGCAGAGTTGAGGTTAGTGTTTCCTGCTTAAGAGAGCATCAAAATTCTGTACAGGACTGGTTTTACTCAAAATTTGAAAATATTCAGGAAATAAGCGCAAAAAGGCCTTATGAATCACAAGAAAAAGTAAAGCTTACTTTTGTCGTTGATACTCGTGACAAAGACCCGGTAAACAAAATTTACGGGGAAATATCAGGCCTTGAAAATATTGAATCAATCAATGTTAAACAGGTTTTAGTCTGAGTATAATCACAAAACAAATAAATATATACTTTAAATATACCAAGCATATGCTATAATGTATAATATATTTTAAATTTCATGGGTGTTTAAGGGCAAGTGTCGAGAGCGTGCAGTTTATTAGTTATAGCGCTGCTGATAGCATTGAATTGTAATTTGTCTGTCAGGGCAGCAGACGTATCAACAGAACAGGAACTTCGTGATGCGTTAGATAATGTTGGGACTGACCCCACTATTAACGTTACTTCTGATATTACTTTGTCTTCTGATTTAACTCTCCCTGATTCTACATATACTATCAACGGCGCTGGAATGAACATTACCACTTATGACGGTGGGGGGCTTGCTGTGCCTTCGAATGTAATTGTTGACAATCTGGTTATAGATAATACCACTAATTATATAAACAAAATTATTACTAATGGTAGCGGAGGAGCGATTAATAATACAGGCGGGAATATTATTATCGATAATGCGGCTAATTTTAGCGATAACAATGTTACTGGTAACTGGCCCAATGGCATGGGCGGAGCTATTTATAACAATAATGACGCCGAGTTCACTATAAACAACGGAGCGACATTTACTAATAACAGCTCTGAATCTTATGGCGGGGCTATTTTTAATGATAACTCAACATTCACTATAAACAATGGGGCGACTTTTTCTAACAACAGTACAACTGGTGGCTGGGGTAGAGGAGCGGCTATTAATAACTCTTTTGGTGCCGAGTTTACTATAAACGATGGAGCGACATTTACTAATAATAATGCTGTCGGTTTCGGCGGAGCTATTGCAAATCAGGCTAATTCTACATTAATCATTAATGGAAGCAGTCTTTTTACTAACAATTCATCTGTTTATGGAGGTGGAGCTATTTTAAACAACAGTTCCGAACTCACTATAAACGACGGAGCGACATTTACCGAAAATAGCTCTGACGAGGAAGGCGGGGCTATTTTAAACAGTACAGATGGCAAATTCACTATAAACAACGGGGCTACTTTTACAGATAATTCTGCTGTTGATGATGGTGGAGCTATTTATAATGAGAACTCAATATTTACTATAAACGACGGGGCGACTTTTACTAATAACAGTGCAGATGGGGATTGGAGTTATGGCGGGGCTATTTATAATAATAACTCAACATTCACTATAAACGACGGGGCAACATTTGCCGAAAACAACGCTACATATGGCGGGGCTATTTATAATTATGAAGGATTCTTTACAATAAACAACGGAGCGACATTTACTAATAACAGCTCTGAATCTTATGGCGGGGCTATTTTTAATGATAACTCAACATTCACTATAAACAACGGAGCGACATTTACTGAAAACAGTTCAGTCTGGCATGCCGGGGCTATTTTAAACAGTACAGATGGCAAATTCACTATAAACGGTGGGGCTACTTTTAATAATAATAACACAGTTAACTATAGTGGCGGGGCTATTTTTAACAGTACAGGTAGCAAATTCACTATAAACGATGGGGCTACCTTTATTAATAATAGTGTTGGCGGACACGGCGGAGCTATTTTTAACTCTTTGGGCGCCGAGTTCACTATAAACAACGGAGCGACATTTACTAATAATAGCGCTGACATGAGTGGCGGGGCTATATACAATTTTCACCAGGATGGATTCGGATATACTAATCCAATTTTAACTATAAACGATGGTGCGACCTTTACTAATAACAGCGCTGGCGAGGACGGCGGGGCTATATATAACTATGATAACACAACAATAAACCTTATAGCCCGCACAAATGATGTTACCTTTACCGGAAACACAGCTGGCGGCGTTGATAATGCCGTGCATTTGCACAATACTTCAACAATGAACCTCAATGCCTCAAACCTGGCGGAAATAACCTTTAATGACGCTATAACAAGCCAAGGCAACAATAATGTAATTAATATAAACGCTACTAATGCAGTAGATGCCGATATACCGGCAGATGTACCAACAATCGGCAGAATAACCCTCAATGCAGATATGAGCGGATTTGGAAATTCCGCCGGTACAGGCAACAGCGTTAACCTCTAGGGTGGGGAACTCTATTTGGGGCCTAACGGAAAATTTTTCGATTCTGTTAACTTTATGGCCGCTTCCGGCTCTACTCTTAACCTGATGAACGGCAGGATAAATTCCGTTACTTTCGGAACTGCCGATATAAACAATATGAACCTGAAAGTGGATGTGGACCTGCTCTCTAAAACTGCCGATACCATCAAATCAACAGGTGCGGTAACCAATAATACAATAACAATAAACGGCATTAATCTCCTGCGCGAAGGCAACGGCTCAGGCGGCTCAGTAAACGTTAACCCTGATAATGATTTTAATGTATCCCTTGCAAGCGGCGCAAATACGGTTTCAGGCCAGGTATTTAATTACAATGTCTCCAACAATAACGGCTCTCTCTCTTTTGCGAAAAAAGAAATAAACCCTTCGGTACAAGCCTCGGCTTCTGCCCAGCAGGCCGTCCATATAACCGGTGACAATATTAATAATATTGTTTTCGAAAGGTCAGAGCAGGTTCTGGAAATAATGGACACCATTAAATATGTTCACGGGATAGATTACAAATTTGCTAATAAAATGGCTTCAGCAGATGGCTCTGCAGCATATATTTCAGTCTACGACCGCCTTAAAAATGCCTCTGTTTGGTTCAGGCCTTTCAACAGCATAGAAACACTTGATATATCAAACATGGAAAAAGATGTAAACAGCATTTCCTATGGAGCTGTGGTAGGTTTAGATACTCCCCTGTATGACCTCAGAAGAGGTTTCTCCGGCCTGTTGAGTTTTTACGGCGGATACTCCGGTGCAAGCCAGGGCTATGCTGATACTGACATAACTCAAAATGGCGGCTTTGGCGGCATTATGGGCGCAATTTACAAAAATAATTTCTTTTCTTCCTTAAACCTGAGCGCAGGCGGTTATGGTGTACAAGAAAGCATTTACGGTTATGGCTCTGAGGACTATGGAATATTTACAACGTCAATAGCCTCAAAAACAGGTTATGTCTTTCATCTCCCCAAACAAATAAGATTGCAGGTCAGCGGAAAAGCAGCTTATACTCTCGTGAGCAGCGAAGACTACACCAATGCTATGGGGACAAAAATAGAAACAGACGCTTTACACGTTATACAGCTTGTGCCCGGTATAAAAATAACCAAAAACTATAACGGATGGCAGCCCTACTTAGCTGCTAATATGATTATGAATGCAATGAATGTCTCTAAAGTAACTGCTAATGATATAGTCCTGCCGGATTCACAACTTGGTAATTATGTAGAATACGGCGTAGGTATACAAAATTACAACGAAAAAAACTTCCTCAGCGGTTTTGCACAGGTTATGGTAAGAAATGGCGCAAGAACAGGGGTTAATTTTAAAATAGGACTAAAACACCCTCTCGGGGAAAACCCTACCAATTCTAAAAATATTAAAAAACAGGGCAAAGGTATATCTTTTATGAATTTTGATGTTTTTTAACACTTGTTTTTTTAAGAATACTTTTCCCGATAACTATCCAGTATGTATACAATTTCCTGTTCCGGCAGATCATACCATTCTTTATAAAAACTCGCAACGGCAAAAAAGTATCCGCTGCTGACTATCGGGCAGACAACAATATCTACCATGTCTTTTACAGCCTGGTATGCGCTGTCAAAGCTGACCGGCACCGCTACTGTTATTGAGTTGGGTTTTCTTTTTTGAACCGTTTTAATCCCGGCGATAAGCGAATACCCGGTTGCTATCCCGTCATCAACAATAATAACGTCGCTGTTGTGTATTTTTTCGTCTTCCAGTCCGCCAAAGACTTCTTTTCTATGTTGAATTTCTGAAACTATGCCCCGGGCAATGTTATCGATGGCGTTGTCGCCAATCTGCAAATTCCTGACAGCTTCTTCGTTAAGTACTTTTGTGCCGTCCTCTGTAACAGCGCCAAAACCATATTCCGGGTTTTCCGGAGCAGGCAGTTTTTTTACCACCAGTGCGTTTATCGGGATTTTTAAGCTATCAGCGATACCTTCAGCCACCTGTATTCCACCTCTGGGGATAGCTAAAAGATAAGGCCTATTCAGGTTTAATTCCTTTATTTTTTGCGCAAGTATTTCGCCTGCTGACTTTCTGGAAATAAAATTTTTTATTCCTTGCATTTTCCTTGTTGTTTCCTTGCTGTATCCTTGTTGTTTAATAAAAAAAAGTATAAATTATTTGAAAATTTTTTGCATTGACTATGCTGCTAAATAGGTGCTAAATTTTTATAGTAGAATCTTTTTACGGGCGAGTGGCGAAATGGTAGACGCGCTAGTCTTAGGAACTAGTAGGAGACCCCTGTGAGAGTTCGAATCTCTCCTCGCCCAATTTATAACATTAATGAACTACTTAAAGAACCTGATGTTTAATCTTTTAAATAAAAAATTACAGAATTCCTCCCAAAAACCTGATAATATCTTGAAACCAGTGGAGCATGAGCTTTCCCTGCTTGAAAAAATATTGGTTAAAAACCTTGTTAGCGGTGACGCTGAACTGGACAGGATGGTTCAGTATGTATTCAAGTCAGGCGGAAAAAGACTCAGGCCCGCAATGGTATTTCTTTTTGCTAAGGCGCTGGGAAGGGGATACGTTCATCCTGTGCATTATGAGCTGGCTGAGGCTGTTGAAATGATTCATACAGCTTCTATATTGCATGATGACGTGATTGATGAAGCTGAAACCAGAAGGGGTTTGCCTACAGTAGGTAAAAAATGGGGTTCAAAATCCGCTATAATAGCGGGCGACTATATCCTGTCAAAAGCTCTTACAAAGCTGGTTTCTGTGGGCAATATTGCCGTGGAGATGTTTGCTTCAACGCTTAATGAGTTATGTATCGGCGAAATACTTCAGAAAAACCAGAAATATAGAATTATTACAAAAAGTGAATATATTAATAAATCAGAGAGAAAAACCGCTAAACTCTTTATGGCGGGCGTTGAATGTACCGCTTCAGTTATGCCCGGGGCCAATAACCTCATTATAAAAGCAGCAGGAGGATATGCTCAGAATTACGGTATCGCTTTCCAGATAACTGACGATATTATAAACTTTACCAGGTGCGGCGGGAGCGACTTAAAAGACGGCATAATTACGGCACCTGTTATATTTGCGGTTCAGGAGTATGAAAAAGATGGCGACTCAACTCTGAGAAAGCTTATAGAAAAAGGATTAAAAAAGGAAAAAGATTTCAAAACAGCTTTTAAGCTGGTTATGTCTTCAGGTGGGATAGAAAAGACCCGTAATTTGGCGCTTGAATACGCCAATAAAGCTATTAACTGCCTGGAATCAATAGAAGACAGTCCTTACAAACAGGCTTTAATAAATCTGGCAAATTATACAGTGGAAAGAAACCAATGAACATTGACCGGGAGAAGATAAAAGGTTTTTTAAAAGAAACGCTTGAAACAATAGTAACAGTTCTGGTGCTGGTAATATTAATAAGGTCTTTTGTGGGCGAGCCGCGCTGGATACCTTCCAGCTCAATGGAGTCAACTCTCCAGATAGGCGATAATCTTATAATTGAAAAAGTTTCTTATCGGTTTACAGAGCCTAAAAGGGGAGATATAGTAGTATTTTATCCTCCGCACCACGACCTTGATCCGACATTGTGGGGAAAATTTACGAGAATGATAGGGTTTTTTAGCAGGGATGAGGCTTATATAAAGAGAATAGTTGGGGAACCCGGTGATAAAGTAGAAGTGGTACCGGATGAGGGGGTTTATATTAACGGGGAATTAATTGAAGAACCATACAAAAAAGAGGTTTTTAATGGCATTTGCAGGGAGCTTATGTTTTGCGGTCCTATGATAATACCTGAGGATAAATATTATATGCTTGGCGATAACAGGAATGATAGTACGGACAGCCGTTACTGGGGGCTTTTGCCTGAAGAGAGAATTGTCGGCAGGGCAGTTTTCAGGTTCTGGCCTATTTACAGAATTGGCGTAATTTAACCCTATGATTTAAATTCACAAGGACAGTAACATACGATATAATAGAAAGTATGTCAAAGAAACTTAAAAATATTGAGGATAAAGCCCTTAATTTTTTAGAAGCCGGTCTTGTTGAGTGTTTTCGTAAAGATTATGAAAAGGCTATATTGAATATTGAAGAAGCTCAGAAAATTTATAATGAAACAAAAAATATAAAACAAATCGCGGCCTGTTTATCAGAGCTTGCGATAATCCATTATAAAAATTGTAATGACCGCCTGATTCGTTCACTGACCCTGTTAAATGACGCTAAATACCTGCTGGAAAACCTTGAGCAGGATGATAAAAAAGAACTGGAAGCAAAAATACTCCATTATTACGGGATAATATATTTTCTTGAAAACCGCTACAGCGATGCTCTTAAGTATTATAAGCAGGCTCAGAACTTGCTGGATGAAAACAGTCTTTCTTTTGCTAAAATCCTGGATGATCTGGCTGTATTTTATTTGAGGACAAATAATTATCAGATTTCACTTGACTGTATGAAGCAGTCGCTCAATATCAAGAAAAACCTCGGGAATGTAAGGGAATGTTCGATAACGGAACTGCTACTGGGAAGGTATTATTCAAGCGTTGAGCAATATGAAGAAGCAAAGTCTTATTTGCTTGAGGCAGTCAGGACAATCGAACAGCTCAAGGACTTTCACACAACTTCAAGAATTCTGGGAGAACTGGCCAAAATACAATTTGAGCTGGGAGAGGATAAAAACGCTGAAGAGTTTGCGCTCAAATCAATTGAAATGGCCAAACAGCTTGATTTAAAACTTATTTCTGCATTTTCATACTGTATTCTGGTAAATATAAAAATTAAAAATAGAGATATTGATGCTGCTCAAAAAACACTGGAAAGTGAAATAGAACCTGTTTTTCTGGAATTTTCCAGCCAGAGGGGGCAAGGGCTGGCTAAACAGATTAAAGCAATAATTTATGAAGAGCAGGGACAGATAAAAGAGGCTATAGATAGTCTTTTAGAGGCAATAGAATTATTTACAGAAGCTCACAGCCTTGCAGAAGTGGCTAAAAGCCATTTTAAACTGGGGATGGTGTATAAAAACAGCTCCGATTTCCCGAAAGCGACCTTAAACCTTAAGGAAGCGCTGGCTATTGCCAGGGCAAATAACCAGTTTATCCTGAGTAAAAAAATTGAGGACCAGCTGTTTGAGGTTGATGAGGAAGAGTGGTCAAATGTTATAGACAAAACCGCAAAAAATGATAACCTTTTCGTTGAAGGCAAATCAATACTGGACTCTATAGCATCCCTGGGAGATATATCCTCCGGCACAAAAGGAAATAAAGACCCATTCCTTGCCCTGTTAAGGATAGGCCGTTCTATTGCGGCCGAGACCGATCTTGATAAACTCCTTACGATAATCGCAAGGGAAACACAGAAAGCCCTTTCAGCCGATAGATGTACGGTTTTCCTGCTCGATAAGGATACAAATGAATTATGGTCAAAAATAGCACTTGGCATGGGCAGCCAGGAAATCAGGTTCCCCGCTAATATGGGGCTGGCGGGTCACGTTGCGATGACCGGGGAAACAATAAATATCAGGGACGCTTATAATGATTCCAGGTTTAACAAGGAAATAGACAAAAAAACAGGCTATAAAACAAAGACAATAATCTGTATGCCTATGAGAAACCTGAATCATGATATAACAGGGGTGTTCCAGGTACTTAATAAGTTTGGTAATGACTATTTTAGCGATGAAGATGAAGACCTGTTGATTGCTATCGGTTCAAGTACCGGGATAGCACTTGAGAATGCCCGTCTGTTTAAGCGGCAGAAAATGATGTACGAAGAGCAAAAACGTTCATTCGCAAGTTTTATAAATACACTTGCGGCCTCTATCGACGCCAGGGATAAGATTACAGCCGGTCACTCAAAAAGAGTTACTTTATACAGTATTACCATAGCGGAAAGCATGGGCATAGAAGGCGAAGACCTCGAAGCGCTGGAATACGGAGCTCTATTGCACGATATTGGTAAAATAGGCATAAAAGACAGCGTGCTCTGTAAGCAGGGTAAGCTCACAGAAGAAGAATACAAGCATATTCAGGAGCATGCCTCCATTACTTTTGAAATTTTAAACAACATGTTTTTTGAAGAAAAGTTAAAAGATGTGCCTGAAATTGCTGCTTCCCATCACGAAAAATACAATGGTTTCGGTTATTTCAGAAAGCTGGCAGGAGAGGATATTTGCCTGGGCGGAAGAATTCTTGCTGTATCGGATGTTTTTGACGCTATAACATCAAAACGTCATTATCGTGACAGGATGCCGTTTTTGAATGTTTTGAACATATTAAAAAAGGATTCGGGAATTCATTTTGATCCGAATGTAATTGAAAACTTTTTTAATTTGAGTCTGTTTAAAATTATCAGTATACTTTTATTTAGAGAAGAAACTTCTTTATCAGAAGAAGAGCAAAGATTACTCGTAAAGTATGATTTAAGTGATTTACATTCCATACTTTTACAAGAGGCAGCGAATCGAAACGAGGAACAAAACAATCTTGTTGAGCTCTTTGAAAAACTATATAACCCAAAAAACAATGAAGAATAAATTTTTAATAAACTTTTTTCTTTTTTTATTCTGTATGCTGGCTTTTTCGGCTTTTGCCGCGGGGCCGGAAGTTATATATGAACAGGCTTATCTTATTAAATCAAAAGGAATAAAAACCGGTTTTGTTTATGAAGTCAGAAAGAAAATAAACCAAAAAATCATAACAGAACAGCACATTGAACAGCGATATAAACGTCAGGGCGATAATGTAGAAATTATTCAGGACCAGATGTTTATTGAAAATGAATCAGGTCGGCCGCTTGAATTTTCATTTATATCTAAAAATGCCGGAGAAGACGTTGTTATTAAAGGTGAATTTGACTGGCTTGAAGAGAAAATAATAATAAAGTCAGTCGTAAACGGTATAAAAAATACTAAAATTCTTGATATTAATGACAAAATAATATTTCCAAACGCTATAGACAATCTGTATAAAAATACAGAGGACAAAATTTTCCGGTATTATACACTGGAGCCGGGAATAAGCACTAAAATTCTGAAAATAAAAGCTAAACAGGTTGAAGATGGTGAAATAAAAAAATATGAACTTGATGTAAATATATTCCCAAATAACGAAATAACCGAATGGCGTGATGTGAACGGCAGAATTGTAAAAACCGTTTCTTCCATTATGGATATAGAACAGGTTGCTGTGGATAAAAAAGAAATTGTCGGGATTAAGAATACTTTTAATATTTTCCCCGAAAGCCTTATAAAAGTAGAAAAAATTATAAATAATCCTGACATCGTAGAAAAAGTAATTTATAAAATAACAGCAAAGACACTAATGTCGGAATCTATTTTCCCGGAAAGTTCGACTCAGAAAATTATACAGGTAAAGGATAATACCCTGTACTTGAAAGTAGAGGCAGAAGACCATGAAGATTATAAGTATCCTTATCCTTTTGAGAGCGCGGGGTTTGAAGAGTATTTAAAATCTGGTCCTTTTATTAATTACAATAATGAAAAAATTAAAAAGATTGTTGAAGAGTTAAAGACCGGTGAAGCAGATGCGGTTAAGCTGGCCCAAAAGGCTCAAAAATGGGTCTATACAAATATAAACGACAAAACCCTTTCAGTTGACTTTGCTGACTCTGTCCAGACCCTTGAATCAAAGCAAGGCGACTGCACAGAGCATTCCATACTTCTTTCGGCATTGCTGAGGGGAGCCGGTATTCCGGCAAAGCCTGTTGTGGGGCTGGTATATACACGTGAGCCGGAAAGGGCATTTGTTTATCATATGTGGGTGAAAGCCTATGTCGGTAAGTGGATAAACCTTGACCCGAGTATGCCGTATGATACATTTACGCCTTTACACCTTGCTATGGCGGAAAGCCCGCTTAACGATGTTTTTTCAAAAACAGAACTTTGTCTTGCTATTACGAACAGTTTTTCAAAAATTGACATAGAAATATTAAACGTGATTGAAACCGCCCTTGAAAAGGTAAGGAGTCTGCCTAGAGTGAAACTAAAGGAGCAGGAGTATTTTTCCAGCGAATATATTGTAAATATAAAATTAAATAGAACCGATGCAAATGAAAATAATATTCAGAATGTTATATTAAGCAGGGAAAAAGAAGAGAGAGACCACCTTAAAACAGCTTTTTACTATTATACAAAGGGTGATACCAAGAAAGCGGAATATTTTTTAAGACAATATTATGTAAATATTTCGCCTGAGGACGATTATGCAAAAATGAAGCTGGTAATGAAACTTATCAGCATGGCGTATTTGAATTTTGCGGCGGAAGTGCTCGATGAAATAAATGAAAAGGAAATCTGGGGGAAAATGACAGATGAATTGTATTTATTGTATTTTCCAAAAAATTTCATGCCGGAAAAAGTCGAAAGCGTTCAAGTAACTGCTAATTATCTTTTAAATTATACGGATAAGCCGGAATATATAATAGAATTAACCGAAAAATCAAAGGAGTATGATTCCCTTTATTATTTAAGGTCAAAAGCGCAGAAAAAAATGAATAATATTGATGGAGCGCTTGAGTCAATAAATAAAGCCCTGGAAATAAATCCTGACAATTTAAACTACAGGCTCGATCAAATAAATCTTCTTTCAGTCAAAAATGAAATTGAACTGGCGCTGGAAGGCCTTCTGGCTTTGAAAAAAGACGCACAGGGACTGGATATAAAAAATAAAGATTTCTGGAAAACATATAATATTATTGAAAAATGGCTGCAGGTAAAGCAGTTCAGGGACAATCCCGTTGCGAGCATGTACTATAAAGCATATTACTATGCTGTTAAGGATGAATACCAGGAAGCCCTTGATATTTTAAACAAACTTGTTTACAAGAGGGAAGAAGCTTACTTGTTTGAGCTGCTAGGTGAATTATCCTTTGAACTGGGGAATTATGAAGGGGCAAGAAAAGCCTTTAAAAAGGCGCTTTCAAGCGATGAAAACAGAGTTAAAGCGCTTATAGGAGTAGGTAATATTTATTTTATTACCGGTAAAAATGAACTGTCCGAAAAATATTATCAGGAAGCAGTGGATAAATTCCCCAAAAATATTGAAGCCCTCAAGGCAATGGCTAAATTACACGGCTATCTGGGCAATACAAAAGAAGCATATGATTATTTCAGGAAAATACTTGAGATTGATAGCAATAATACTGATGTAATCTATAATATCGGCATTATACTCGCGAATTCAGGCAAACTAACTGAAGCGGAAAAAATGCTCAAGAAGGCTCTTTCCTCTGACCCGATGGGTTCTTATATATGGATGGATTTGGTACAGATTGAACTTGCGCGGAATAATTATTCAAATGCCGTAAAATATCTTCATAATATTTATCATATGGATGAAAATAATCCATATTACTACTATTATATGGCTGTAATTTTTAATAAAAATAATAAAAAGGCTGAAGCTGATAAATACCTGAAAAAGGCTATTGATATAAATCCTGATCTGGTCAAAGAAATTACTGAGGCAAATAAACTTTAAAGAAGGGGAGGAAATATGAAAATCGCAAAGGATATAACCGAATTAATCGGAAATACACCACTTGTATATCTTAATAAATTGACAGAGGGTTATGGTGCAAAAATAGCGGCAAAGCTGGAAAGCTTTAACCCGGCGAGTTCGATAAAAGACCGAATAGCCCTGAGCATGATAGAAAAAGCGGAAGAAGAAGGAAAGCTAATCCCGGGCAAGACTGTTATTATAGAACCCACCAGCGGTAATACAGGAATAGGGCTTGCTTTTGTTTCTGCGATAAAAGGCTACAGGCTTATCCTTACGATGCCGGAAACAATGAGCATGGAGAGAAGAATGCTGTTAAAGGCATACGGCGCAGAACTTATTTTGACGCCCGGGCCGCTCGGCATGAAAGGTGCTATAGACAGGGCAAGGGAGCTGCTTGATGAAATAGAGAATTCTTATATGCCAATGCAGTTTTCCAACACTGCAAACCCTGAAATCCATAAAAAAACCACAGCGGAAGAAATATGGAGAGACACTGACGGTGAAGCTGACATACTCGTTTTTGGAGTAGGAACAGGCGGTACGCTGACGGGAGTGGGCGAAGTGTTCAAGGACAGAAAGTCTGCCACAAAGATTATTGCCGTAGAACCTTCAAACAGTCCTGTTTTATCGGGTGGCAAGCCCTCTCCGCATAAAATTCAGGGTATTGGAGCGGGATTTGTACCGGAGATTTTAAAAACAAATCTTATTGATGAAATTATGCAGGTCAGCGATGAGCAGGCGCTCGAAACAGCCAGGCAGTTAGCCACAAAAGAGGGTATCTTATCGGGCATTTCATGCGGAGCAGCTGTTTATGTGGCTCTGGAACTTGCCAAAAGGGAGGTCAATAAGGATAAATTGATTGTTGTTATACTTCCGAGTTCCGGGGAGCGGTATTTAAGCACAGCGCTGTTCCAGCACCTGGCGGATTAAGCAAATATTTAAAGAGGGTTCGCTTAGCGAACCCTCTTTAATATTATTCATTTTTATCGTTTAAGTCTAAATTTATTTTGTCTTCCTTAACCAGTTCCAGGTGTCTTTTGTGTTCTTCATAAAAACCGCAGTTTGTTACATACATGACACCCTCCAGGTTTACCAGTCCAAAGCCCAATGCCTGCAATAAAGGACACTCGACTCCCTTTTTAAAATTTTTGCAGCTCATGCACTGGTCTTCTTTTTCCACGAAAACTTTTCCATCTTCGCAATACATATTTTGTTTTTATTATTCCTCTTCGCTTTCGGATTCCAGATAAGAAACTACTTTATTGAATTCCTCATCATCTTCTATTGTTTCAAAAGTATAACTCTCATCATTTTTTGACAGCTTCATAATAATGACTTCCTCTTCTTCTTCAGAGTCATCAGCTTTTTCGCCGTCTTCTCCAAGGTAAGCCAAAAGGCCGTATTCCTGACCGTCCAGTTCCATTACGTCAATAAGCTCGAAGCTGTATATATCTCCGTTTTCGTCCTGGGTTTTAATTATTCTGGACTGTTCTGCACCATTATTGCCTGACATAATTTATCTCCTTTTATCTAAATATTGCTGTAAGATTAACACAGCAGAAGCAATATCAACAAGCCCCTTATTTCTGGAAGGTTTCTTTTTTTGCTCTATGAGTGCTTTTTCAGCAATCCTGCTGGTCAATCTTTCGTCTTCCAGCTCAACATTTATTAATATATTTTTTTTAAGTAACTCTAAATAGCATAACACATCTTCTGCCTGAAAGCCTATAGTCCCATCCATATTTTTTGGCAGACCAGCTACAATCAATATAATATTGCGGGTTTCGCAGATTTCTTTAATTTCTTTTATTGAAGCGTTTTCGGGTTTTCTGCTAATAACCCCGAGTGGCTGCGCTGTAATCCCCAGAGGGTCACTGATTGAAACTCCTATCCGTTTTGTACCTATATCAAGTCCGAGAATTCTCTCTATCATCTGCGCACAATATTTCTATTAATTCCTGTATACTTTCGTTTTGCTTTTCATCTTCGCCAGCAGACTTGTTTTTTTCTGCTTTTCTTATATTCCAGGGGTTTAATTTCTGTTGTTCCTGGCTGTATAAATTATATTCATAAGTTATCAGGCCTTCAATAATAGTCCTTCTTATTATTCCCCTGATAAATTTGTTATTTACCAGATCAAAATTTTTATCTGAAGCTATTGAAACAGCCAGCGAGGCCGCAATATTCCTGAAATGTTCAAGCTCGGTTATGTTAAAGAGTATAGCTATGTTGCGAAGCCTGTTTTTATAAACTTCCCTTACTGTTGAATCAAAAATAACAGGCAATAATTTATTAATTACCAGTTCAATTTCATTTTTTAATTTATCGGTATTTTTAATATATAAATTTTTATTTTCAGCAAGTTTTAAAATAATGTTTTCTATATATTCCTTTAGAGGTTCATGGTCATCATTTTCAAAAAACCACTTATCAAAGTCGGGGAATTTATGCAAATTATCGCTCTGGGCTATTACTTCCTTGTCCGCCCATTTGTTCAGGAGTTCTTCGCTTCCGTAATCGCAGTATTTTATGTCTTTAAGTGCTGATTTCCATGCAATATACTCATAAGGTATGGCGGCATTGTTTTTCTTGTTTATTTTTTCTGCCTGCTCAATTATGTATCTGCAGTATTCAGGAAAAACCAGGAATCTGGTTGATTTATCCTGAAATCTCTCTATAATTCTTTTGAAATCTTCCCTGCTTATGCCATAGAACCCGAAGCAGTCCAATATGCCGTAAACATCGTTTATTATCAGGTTCATCATTAAAATATCACCGTTTGGCTTTATTCTGCTGACGATAATAGCCTGGTTGCCCATGCCGTCAGGGATACAGGTATGGCATTCATAAACTTCTGAAACATTTGTTATTTGTTCATTATTCTTATAAGTTTCAATATTTTCAATACCTATTCCTGCCAGTTTGAGTTTATTAAGGCTAATTTTAGCTTTTTTGCATAGTTTTTCGTCATTGGAATATTCAATAAAGTCTTTTAATACAGGGACCGCTTTGGGTGAGCGGGCTTCTCCCAGCACATCTATTAAAAATTCGTCCATATGTGAAGCCAGCCTGGATTCCAGCGCCGGGGCAATCACGTTAACAATATATTCACAGGAATAGTCTTCCCTGAGTGATTGTACGAGGTTTAGTTGTTCAGTATCCGGCAGCGAAAACAAAAAGTCGAGAAAGTCTATTTGCGCCTCCGGGTTTATTGAGGCCACTTCCAGTAATTTTTTGGTTTCCTTATCCACAATAGACTTCGGGTCGTCAAGGTAGTTTAAAAATTCTTCCGGGTCTGTGTTGTCGCCGAGGTTTTTCAGTGTAATACCGGCTATATCCTTAACCTCATCAGGCGTATTGGGCGACTTAATATAAGACCAGAGAATATCCTGTACCTGGTTGAGGGTCCCGAACTCCTGTAAAAACAGGGAAATAATCTGCCCTTTTTGATAGTTTGAGTGTCCTAGTTCTTTTGCCAGTATTTCAACAACATACTGTCTGTTTTGGATTGAGCCCAGTTTTGATAAATGCTTAATCTGTTCTTCCCGTGACATTTCATCAATTGAACCGATTTTTTCCAGCATTAAAGTAATTTCAGCTCTTATTTGCAGTTTGGAAAGTTCTCTAGGTCTCAAAATTTATCCTCTATTTTTTAGCCCCTTGCCAGAAAGTATCAAGAACTTTTTGCACTTCTGACGAGGCGATTTTTTCTTCCAGAATAAAATACTGTACGCATATCATAACGCATTCCGAGCAAATATTTACCCCGGGTCCTTTAATCATTTTAATGACAAGGTGGTTTGGCCTGCCGCAAAATGAGCAATAAACCGGTTCAACCTGTTCTTTTTGGTCTTCCTTCTTTTTGGGTTCTTTTTCAGCGGTTTTTTCTTTTTTTCTGCCGCTTGAAAGGGAAACTACTTTTTCCTCGTCACTCATATTTTACCCTTTGAATTAAATATTACGTTGCGTATATTTTACATCAGTATTGGATATCATACAAAATTTTTTTAGAGTATAATTTAACTTATGGCAAATGATATTATACCTGTTGAATTAATAGAAAATAAAATTTATAATCTGCGTGGTCAAAGGGTTATGCTGGATAGTGATTTAGCAAAACTTTATGATGTCAGTACTAAAATTTTAAATAAAGCAGTAAAACGCAATATAGAGAGATTTCCTGAAGATTTTATGTTTCAGGTTACAGATAATGAATGGGAAGTTTTGAGGTTCCAATTTGGAACCTCAAAAGTAAGTCATGGAGGCAGGCGTTATAACCCTTATGTTTTTACTGAATACGGTGTATTAATGCTTTCCAATGTGCTTGTTAGCCAAAAAGCAATGAGTGTAAGCATTCAAATTATAAGAGTATTTACAAAACTTAGGCAAATGGCTTTTAATATAAATGAAATTCCTCAAAGACTTTCTGAACTTGAAAAATTGTTGCTCTTACATATTGAAAAAAGTGATGGTAAATTTGAAAACCATCAGGAACAAATTAATCAAATAATATATGTATTGAATAATCTTTTAGAAAAACCCAGAGAACCTGAGAAAGTTGGATTCCGTACTAATGAATAATCATATAAAATTTTTTTAGAGTATAATTTAATTACTTAAATATTAACAAATTTCGAATATACGAGGTGAAAAATGACGGTTAAAGAAAAAGAAACTAAAACAAACGAACAACTTAATCAGGTTGATCCTGAAAAGAAAAGGTCACTTGAATCAACCATTAACAAAATAGAAAAAGACTTTGGAAAAGGTTCTATTATGCGTCTCGGCGATAAAACAGGCGTTGGCGTAGAAGCTATTCCAACAGGAATACTTTCTCTTGACGTTGCTTTAGGTATTGGCGGCGTGCCAAGAGGAAGAATAGTAGAAATATTTGGGCCTGAAAGCAGCGGTAAAACTACTCTTGCGCAACATATTATAGCAGAAGCGCAGGCGCGGGGCGGAATTGCGGCATTCATTGATGCAGAGCATGCCCTTGACCCTGAATATGCAAAAGAACTTGGTGTAAAAATAGACCAGTTGCTGGTTAGCCAGCCTGATACAGGCGAGCAGGCCCTTGATATAACCGAAGAATTGGTGCGTTCGGGCGCTATTGATGTTATTGTAATAGATTCAGTAGCAGCGCTCGTGCCAAAAGCCGAAATCGACGGTGAAATGGGCGATGCGCATATGGGCTTGCAGGCAAGGCTTATGAGCCAGGCACTTAGAAAATTAACCGGTATAGTAGGAAAAACAAGGACAACAGTTATATTCATAAACCAGCTCCGCCAGAAAATAGGCGTTTTCTACGGAAACCCTGAAACAACCACCGGCGGGAATGCCCTTAAATATTACGCAAGTTTGAGGCTTGATATAAGAAGAATAGAAACCCTTAAAAAAGACGGAAATGAATACGGCAACAGGGTTAAGGTAAAAGTACTCAAGAATAAAGTTGCGCCTCCTTTTAAAATAGCTGAATTTGACCTTATATATGGGCAGGGCGCATCTAAGCTGGGTTGTATTCTTGATGTTGCTGTGGATATGAATATCGTAAACAAGTCAGGAAGCTGGTACAGCTTTAATGATGAAAAGCTGGGACAGGGCAGGGAAAAATCTGTTGATTATTTACAGGAAAATCCTAAAATCCTTGAAGAAGTGGAAAAGCTTGTAAGACAAAAACTTAATAAGCAAAAAGAAGCCACGCTTGTAATTGCTGAAAAAGAAAATAATGAAATTAAAGTATAATATATTTTAAATAAAAATGTTATGCTAATATTGTTATTCAATAACAGTTTTTAATTGTTTTTTAGATATATATATAAAAAAAGAGGTACAGGACAATAGAAGGTAACAGCTTATTTGTAATACTCACTTCGAGTTTTGCGGTTATATTAACCATTCTTGTTGCATACATACTTTTTATCCGTATGCAGCTTAAAACCAAATCTGAAATTATAGAAAAAAACAACGAAGAAAATGAAAAGAAAATCAGGGAAATTGAAGAACAGATAAAGATTCAGAAAAAAGAAGCCCTGATATCGGCAAAAGAAACTTTACATGATGAAAAAGAGGAATTCGAAAGAGAAGTCAAGCAAAGGCGTCAGGAAATAAGCCGGCTTGAAGGCAAGCTCCTTGAAAAAGAAGAAAAAATGGAAGCCAAGATGCAGTCTGTGGTTGACAGGGAAGGTGATCTCTCCAAAAAACTCGATGAACTTTATGAAAAAGAAGATTACCTTGCCGATTTAGTTCAAAAGCAGACCCAGGAGCTGGAAAGAATTTCCGGAATGTCATCTGAAGAAGCTAAAAGACTTCTTTTGGAGCAAATGGAAAAAGAATTAAAGCTGGAAGCAGCCCAGTTAATCCGGGAAAACGAGCAGTACATAAAAGAAACTTCCGGCGTGAAAGCAAGGGAAATCCTTTCTGCGACAATGCAGAGATGTGCCATTGATCAGGTTGTTGAGTCAACTGTTTCTGTGGTCAATTTGCCTAACGACGAAATGAAAGGAAGGATTATAGGCCGGGAGGGCAGGAACATCCGAGCATTGGAGACACTTACGGGTGTTGACCTTATTATCGACGATACACCAGAGGCGGTAGTATTGTCGTCATTTGACCCGGTAAGGCGTGAAATAGCCAGGGTAGCGCTTGAAAAACTTATAAGCGATGGGCGTATCCACCCGGTAAGGATCGAGGATATGGTTCAAAAAGCGCAGGAAGAAATTGAAGAAATGATGTACAAGGAAGGCGAATCCGCTTCGCTCAGCCTTGGAATAATAAACCTTCACCCGGAAGTCATAAAAACCCTCGGAAGGTTATATTACAGGACCAGCTACGGTCAGAATGTACTCAAACACTCAATGGAAGTATGCCAGCTCGCGGGTTCTATCGCTTCTGAAATCGGGGCTGATGTGGAAAAAGCAAAACGTGCCGGGTTACTGCACGATATAGGAAAAGCACTTGACCAGAGCCAGGAAGGCACACATATCCAGCTGGGTGTTGAATTTGCAAGAAAATACGGTGAAAGCGAAGATATAATACATGCTATAGAAGCCCACCACGATGATGTTCCGGCGAGGACAGTTGAGGCTGAGCTTATAAAAATCGCTGATTCGCTCAGTGCAGGCAGGCCTGGAGCAAGAAGGGACACACTCGAAATCTACATCAAGAGAATTAAGAAACTTGAGGAAATCGCAACCAGCTACGAAGGTATTAAACGTTCATTTGCTGTGCAGGCCGGCAGAGAAGTAAGGGTAATGGTTATGCCGCAGGCATTTGATGATATCGGGGCAGAAAAACTGGCCCGTGATATCGCCAAAAGAATTGAAGCGGAAGTAGATTACCCGGGACAAATCAGAGTTACTGTTGTACGAGAGCTCAGGACAACAGAAATAGCGAAGTAAATCAATATATTAGCAAGATTGGTACATAATAAGTTATTAAAATTTATTATGTACTAGCAATTTTTGGCAACTTATTGTTTTTATATATATAAGATATAATGTATATATTTGGAGAAAATTAAATGAGTGATGCAAGCCAATTACCTGGAGTAGTACAAAGTTATCATTTATTAAACCAGTTTAGAAAACAATCCAAGGCTGAAATAGCCAATAATTTGTCATCAGCTACAACTCTTGGCCCGGATGCAGTCAGTGCGGCCAGCAACTTTTCACATCTAACCCCTTTTCAGTCTAATCTGAATTTTGCGCTTAGTTCTGTCCTTGACGGCACAAAGTCAATTGGCGATTATTTTCTTCAAAATGCAGACCAGATTATACAGAGTGCAGTGGATAATTTTGACATTCCCGGTTTAACAAGCAATAAGCTAGGCATTGCTGAAAATGAAGTTTTAGAAACTTCTGTTCAAAAAAACAAGAAAAAATCCGGAAAAACGTCTATTTCTGATGACTTAAAGGCAAGAGCAGATGAAATTGAAGATATATATGAACGGCGTTTTGGGACTGACATCGCTAAAAAGTCTATATATGAATACGTAGGTAATTCTGCTGAAAAAGTAAAGCAGCTTGAAAAATTGATAAAAACAGGCAGCCGTTCAGATTTTGATAAAATTATAAAAAATTCAGATAAATAATTCCTATTTAAAATAACTGATAAAATTCTTTATAGACCGGTCATAAGTCTTTTCGCCTTCAGGCGGAAAAAAGCATCCGGGAATTTCGCCTCTCCTTCGGTGAGAAGTAACACAATCACAGCACATACCTCTTTTTGAACATGAATAGGTACAGGTGCAAAATTTTAAATTTTCCTCTTTTTTACATTCCATGTTTTTCCTCCTTTCGCAAACATTATATCATCTTTAAGTGGTATAATAGTTCTCAACAGGAGAGCTCAAAAGGAACAAAAAATGATTTGCCCTAAGTGCAAGGGGAAAAATGCCGAAGATAATAATGTTTGCAGTCACTGTGGCTTTAAGCTGAAAACAATCTGCCCGAGATGTAAGCACCCAAACACACTTGGCCAGCCAAAATGCGCAAATTGCAACCTGACTCTTATAAGGTACTGCTCTAAATGCAAAGCGCCAAATTTTCCGCAAGCAAAAGAATGCAGGAAATGCGGGGCACCGCTCCTGAAAAAAAAGGTTGAAGTTAAAAAGGAAGAAAGGCCTGAGCCTGTAATAAAAAAAGAGCCCAAGCCGGAAGTAAAACCGGAAGTAAAACCGGAACCAACACCCCGGTCTGCTCCTGAACCAGTTTCCAGGAAGCCTCTACCGGAAACAGAAAATAAAGCACAGGAACAGGAAGAAAACTTTGGCGCTGAATTAAAAAGAGAAGTCACAAGGGAAGAGGCACTAAAAGCACTTACAAATATACTTTCAAAAGCCGATAAAGGCTATGTAATAAGTCTTTGCGCGCCTGAAGGGACAGGTAAATCTATAACCCTTACCAATACCGCCCAGGCACTGGGCGAGGAGAAAATTACCTGGCTCAGCGGTACCTGCGAGCCTGTAAAACAAAATGTACCTTTTGCTTTTTTTAAGGATGTTATAACCAATCTTTTCGGGTTGCCTATTATTTCACTTAATGATAATGAAATAAAAAAATCAGTCAAAAAAATTCTTGAAACAACACTCGAACTAACAGACCAGTCTGTGTTGGACAACATTTATAAGATTGTCCTGAACGAAGGCGGGGGGCAAAAAGAATCTATTCATAAGAATTTTGCTGATATCCAAAAATCAATTCAGGAAATAATTATTGCACTGAATAAAAAAACAAAAGTGGTTTTAATAATAGATGACTTTGAATATATTGATAAAGCCTCATTTGATTGTATAAAATACCTGATGAAGAAGAATTTCCTTGATAATAAAAACTTCCTCATTATAACTCACACCCCTGCAACAAATACGGCAAAACTTTTCCCAACGGAAATATCCCTGCAAAGAATGGTTATTTTAATGGTTAAGCCGCTTACTACGGCAGAACTTGATTCAATATTGCTGAGCATGCTTAATAGTCAGAATGTTTTGCCGGAGGAGCTAAAATCAAAAATATTCAGGCAAGCTAAAGGCCTGCCGCTTTATGTGGAACAGGCGCTGTGGTATTTGTTCCAGCAGGGAGCAATTATTCCTGAACAGCAGGGCCTTGTGTTCAATGAACAATTTAAGAATGTTGATATTAATCCTGATCTTGCAGGGTTGTTTATGCAAAGAGTTGCGCTTGTTGAAAGGACATCCCCTGATGCCTTAAAGACAATTCTTTATGCTGCGTTATTCGGCTATAAATTCATTCCAAAACTGGTTGAAACAGCAATGGAAATAAAAGAGGAAGAAATGCAGCAAATAATGCAGCTTCTTATAAACAGCGGTATTTTTGCTGTATATGACCAGTATAACTTTGGGTTCAAGCATATAAGCATGTGGAAAATCATCATGGAGAGGGCTTTTAATGATGATATTATAAAAGAATTAAGCGCAAAAGCACTGGCTGTCTCAAAAAATCACCCCAGTATTAAAAGTGCACAAATTATAAAACTTGCTGAATACGCTGAAGATAACAAGAACCTCTTTGAGTATTATAACAATGCCGTGCAGGAATCTTTAAACCTCGGCGATACGCTTTCATATACAGCGAATCAGGTGAAAATGATTGAATTAATAACTAAAACCAATTCCCCGGAAAAGGAAAAAGTTGCGGCTAAACTTTCAATTACAGAGCAAATAGGTAAGGTCAATTATGAATCAAACCCTACCATTGCGATAAATTACCTGAAAGAGAGTATAAAAAAATATCATGAGCAGGAAAATAAAGTTAAAGTAATTGAGCTTACCGGTTACCTGTCAAGGAGCTGTGAGCTTGCGGGGAATTATCAGGGAGTGCTTGATTGCTCTGAACAGGCATTAAAACTGGCAACAGAAAAAGAGGAAAATCCGGCTGAAGTTATGCTGATCAATTTTTCAAAGCTCGATTCCTTTTTTAACCTTGGCAGGCTTGAAGAAACAATAATGACAGCAGAAAACGATGTCCTCCCTTCTCTGGCGGCGGTTATTTCCAAAAATCAGATATTGCCCGGGTTAAGCAAGGATGAAATTAAGGACATTGAATACCAGACGGAGCTAACGCTGGCTAAGGCCCTTGTTTTCCAGGGAAATATAAAGGCCGAAGAGTTATTGAAAAAAATACAGGCCCGTGCCGAAAAAGAAAAACAGGCTGAATTTGAAATAAAAGCACTGCTAAATCAGGCACTAATGCTTACAATACAGGGTGATTTGAGGTCAAGTGAGGAAATACTTGAGAAAATACTCCAGAGGGATATTACCAGTGAAAATTCAGATCAAATCCAGCTTGAGTGGTTGTTTGTAATGACCCTGTGGCAAATGCTGGACGGGAATCTGGAAAAAGCACGGTCAATCTGTTATTCTGCACTTCCTTTATCTAAAGAATGTAAGGACCATAATCTTTTTGCATTATTGAAACTTTTGAACGGATTTTTCTACCAGCATTTTCAGCATATTAACAATGCAATTGCGATCTATGACGAAGTTGCACATTATTGCTCAGAACATAAAATGGCGACTGGCGCATTGTTTTCCTGGTATCTAGCAGCAGAAGCCGAGTTGCAGACCGGTAACCCTGAAAGAGCCGAGGAGATAGCCCAGAATGCTCTTGATATTGCTAAAAAACCAAACATAAATAATTTTATGGCTGCTATATTACTGTCAAGGCTTGTGGCAGAAATAAAAATTGTAAACGGCGACTTTGAAGGAGCGCAGATTTATATTGAAACAGGCATAGAAATTGCGGAAAAGAATAACCTGTCATATCCTCTTGTACATTTATACCTGACTTTTGGAAAAATTTATCATGAAAACGCAGCGGTAAAAGAGGAAAATAAGGACGAAAGCTCAAACTATGCCCATAGATTGTACACAAAGGCCTTATCTCTCGCTGAAAAGATAGATAATCACTACCTTATAAGCAGGATAGAAAAAGAAATACACAACCTGCAGACGTTTTGTAAATTGTCAGGGATAACGCTGAGCGCAGAGGCTTAGAATAATCCGTTTTCAATAAATTTGTTTATATATTTAATGGTCTCAGGGTGCCTCATAATAACAATATCAGCCCCGGAAACCAGCATAGAGCTTGCGGTAATTGTTTCCCAGGATAATGCCCTTGTTTTAAAGTCGCCCCATTCCAGCGGTACGTTATCTGATTTGGCTTCTTTTGTTTTCCATGCCTCTTCTCCAACAAAAGTGACAATCGGCATATTCAGCATTGCGTCACCGTCTTTGGCGGCAATTTTTATCCGTTCAATTATGCTGTAAGCGTAATCGAGCCCATACCCTAATCCGCCGGTGTTAGGGTCAACAAGGATTTTGTCCGGGTCAAAGCCAATCTCTGTAAGCAATATATTTAACTGTTTCGTTAAATTAATATCTATTGGTGTCCTTGCAATAATATTATGCCCGCATTCGTTTATGGCAGGGGCTATTTCTTTGTAATTTTCTTCTTCCACTACGCCTATGGTGCATTTTCTGTCAGCAACCTGGGCAAGCTCAGGCAATAATTGGGCATCTAAATCACGTCTGAATGTACCGGTCAGTATGAGCGGCAGATTGGTTAGCTTTAGTATTTCTTTAAGGTATTCCTTGCTTTGCTTGATATCTTCACTGTTAAACTTTATGTTTAGGGCGGAAAAGCCTGTTTTATCGGCTATTCTGACGCATTCCAGCGTGGAGTACAGCTTGTTTCCCCATGCCTGTTTTAAGAGTTCGGGGTAATTTAAAGGTATATTTGTTAAAATTTCGCAAACAGCGATAGGAGCATTGTCACCGCCGGTTTTCAGCCCATTTAGGTCTACTTCTCTTATTTTCAATTTGGTTTGCATTTTAAAATTTTACCTTAAAATAGTATTATGCAACAATTCAATCCTAAAAATCCCGAAGAATTTAATTTTTCTGAAATACTATACACCAAAGCCGAGTGGGTCGCCACAATCACCATAAACCGCACAGAGGTCTACAATGCGTACAGCATAATAACCCTGCAGGAAATGGCAGCCGCATTGCAGGATGCGACATGGGACGATAGTATTGCCGTAATAGTTATTACAGGTGCAGGGGACAAGGCATTCTGCACGGGCGGGGACGTTAAGGAATATGCGTCCGAGTTTATCCCGCAGCCGCCGGAGTTCTGGAAGTGGATGGGCGTATTTACGCAGTTCCACGACCTGCTGCGTAACTGCGGAAAACCAACAATAGCAAGGCTAAATGGCATGGTCGTCGGCGGGGGGAATGAAATAAATATGTCCTGCGATTTGGCTGTAGCCGCCGAGCACGTAACCATAAAGCAGGTCGGAACAAGCGTTGGCAGCGTTGCAGCGGGCGGGGCAACACAGTTTCTGCCGCTTATAGTAGGCGACAGGCGGGCAAGGGAGATATTACTTCTCAATGAGCCGATATCAGCGCAAAAAGCTCTTGAGTGGGGGCTGGTAAACTGGGTTGTGCCTAAAGAAGAGCTGGACACAAAAGTCAGTGAAATCGCTGAAAAGCTGGTGAACAAGTTCCCTGAATGTACCCGCTACACAAAGCAGCAGCTGAACTTCTGGAAGGATTTCGCATGGAATATGACTATAGGACACGCAAAGGACTGGTTGAGTCTACATTTTGCTTCGGAGGAGGTCAAAGAGGGCATGCAGGGGTTTGTTGAAAAGCGCAAGCCTGATTATGTAAAAATTCGCAAAAACAAAAAATAATTTTTGATTTTACGAAAAAAATAGTTTTTAAATTTTTTATTTTTTAAAACAACTTTTGTTATTTTATTTAAATTTTTTATCAATGCTATTGTACCATATTTTGGTTCTTTTTTCAATCGGCGGGGTGGGAAAGTGTTGGGCGGTAATGGTTTTAGGGATTGCGACGACGGGTGTGTTTTGGTTTTTTCATGAATTTTTGATTAAATTTCCCCTTGTTTTACCCTTGTTATTTCCTTGTCGTTTTCTTGTTTTTGTCTGTAATTTTATCTTGTTTTTTGCTTTTTTTGGGGTGCTTAAGGCACGTTCTTATTGGGTTGGAAGGTGATGGGCGGGGATTGGGGGTTAGACAACCCACCCTACGGATTTCCAGCTGTTGTGTGTCATTGCGAGGAGCGAAGCGACGTGGCAATCTGTCCAGAGTTTTTAATCAGCAATATTTTGTTTTATAATTTCTAAAATGAGGACTGTTTAATGAAGTTGGATGAAACAATACTAAAGTGCTTTGAAGAGCTAGTAAGCAAAGCAAACACGCCGGAATATTTTTTTGATGAAGATGATAATGAAAAATTCTATGAATGGGCAACTTCTGTAATAAGTTTGTTTCAAAGAATATTTAATTCAAATGATATTCAACTTGTAAATTTTATAGAACAATATAATGAATTTAAAGTAAGTCCATTTGAGCATGAACAAAAATTCAAAAATTGCAGAGGAATTTTAAATTCTGCATACAATGACTACAAAAACGGTTATCTGTTCAAAGTTAAAACCTTAATCAGTGCAGAAGTACTGGATAATGTTATTGAACAAGCCGAAGAACTTTATAAAAATAATTACAAAGAAGCAGCCTGTATTATTGCAGGTGTTGCGCTTGAAACAACGCTAAGAAAATTATGTGAAGATAATGGAATTGAGTCTGCGAAAATGGATAAAATGAACGCTGATTTGGCTAAAGCAAATAAATATAATAAATCAAAACAAAAACAAATAACTGCATGGGCAGGGTTGAGAAATGACGCTGCTCATGGAGATTGGGACAGCGCAAATGATAATCAGGTCAAGCCAATGATTGACGGTGTAAATGCTTTTATGGCTGATTATTTAAACCCATAATTGGGAAGATTGCGGCGTCGGGCTAAAGCCCTCCTCGCAATGACAGCGAGACATTAACCTCAAATATAAGGACAAATTTTAATGAAACTTATCTCCCTTAAACTTGAAAACTTTCGCCAGCACGAGGACTCTTACCTCGAATTTAACGACGGCATCACCATAATAAGCGGTACAAACGGCGCGGGCAAAAGCACAATCCTAGAGGCAATAACCTGGGCGCTGTACGGCACAGAGGCCGCACGTGGCAACAAGGACACTATAAAGTTCAACAGGGCAAAACCCCGCTCAAAAGTTATGGTAGAGCTTATGTTTGAATTGGATGGAACTACTTATTGGGTGGTGAGGTATCTGGAAAAGGCCGAGGTCTATGTTGGCAAGGAAGAAGCGCCGGTCGTGACTTCGCAGCAGGAGGTTACAAAGTATTTGACAGAAAAAATCGGCATGAACAGGAATGAGTTTTTTAATACCTACTTCACCGGGCAAAAAGAACTGAATTTTATGAAAAATCAGGGCCCGACAGAACGAAGAAAGTTTATATCAAAGGTCATGAGCTTTGATAAAATACGTGAAGCCCAGGAAAAAGCAAGAATTGACAAAAACAAACTTGAAAATGAAATCAGGGGGCTGAGCCAGGGGCTTGATAACCTTGAAGAGCTTGAAAAAGAGAAGAAGGACGTTAATATAAAACTGACTGAAATCAAGGCACAGCTTGATAATAAGCAAAAAAAATTCAACAGGATATCTGATGAGGTGGCTAAAATAGAGCCTGAATGGGAAAAAATTAAGGCAAAAAAAGAAAAATTCGATAAAACAAGCTGGGAAATTAATTCCCAAAAGGATAAACAGCAATATTTGCAAAAAAATGAAGAGAATTTGTCAGGGCAGTTAAAATCCCTTGAAGAAAAGACAAAGAAACTGGCCGGGCTTGCGCATGTGGAAAGTGAATACAAAAATATTGAGCAGAAAATAAAAGATCAGGAAGCTCTTCAGGAAAAAGATGCGCTGCGGCAGAAATATTTAACTCGCCTGGAAGGTTCAAGCGGGGAAATAAAGGAAAAGCAGGCGCAGCTTGAGGAAATAGTCAAATCAGGCAAGGATAAAAAGGCGCAAATAGAGAAATTGCCTGCAATAGAAAAGGAAATCGCTGAATTAAACGCTAAAATTCAGGAAATAGAGATAAATTTAAAGGAAATACAAAAAATTGAAAAACAGCTCGCCGTAATAACTGAAAAAGGCCCGGAGGGCATTTGCCCGACGTGCGAGCGGCCGCTAAAAGACGAATATGACAAAGTAACCGGGAACTTTAAAGCGCAGATTACGGAATTATCCAAAGGGAGCGAAGCTCTGAGCGCATTAAAAAACCAAAAATCTGATAAGGAAAAGGGAAAGAATACTTTAACTCTCCTGCAGGGTGATTATGAGGCCGAAAAAAGGCGGTATTTAACCGTAAAAAACGAAATAGAAACAAAAAATCAGGAAATTGAAAAAATTAATAAAGAGCTGGCGGGGATGTCAGATGTGTTTAATATCGAGGCACTGAAAGCTTTGAGAGAGCAAATAGTCCCGCTGCAAAAAAAATATAATGAATTTTTATCGTTAAAAGGCGAAACATCAGGGTTTGAGCGGATAAAAAAAGAGCTGGAAGAGTTGCTAAAAGCAAAATATGAAACGGAAGATAAGCTTAAAGCCCTGTCTGAAGGACTAAAAACGCTGGAATACTCAGAAGAAAAATTCAGGGAAGCTGAAAAAAATTACAAGGAAGTTAAGGACGGTTTTTATAAAGAAAAGGAAGAACTCCTGAAAACACAGGGGGAAGAAAAAATAATCCTCGGGGAGCTTGACCGGATAAGCAGAATAGAGCAGTCAAACGCTGAAAAGCAAAAATTAATAAATGAAAAGCAGGAACGGTTTAACTTATTATACGAACTTGACCGGTTTTATGGGCAATTATGGGAAAAATTAAACAATGAAGTGCGCCCGGAAATAGCGGATTTAGCTGGGAAGTTCCTTTCAGACCTTACGGATAACCGCTATTCAGAGCTTGAAATAACCGAAAAATACGATATCCAGTTGCATGACGAAGGCGAGATTAAGCAGGTCATTTCCGGCGGGGAAGAGGACATAGTTAATCTGTGCATAAGGCTGGCTATTTCCCAGATTATAGCGCACAGGTCAGGGAAGGCATTATCATTGCTGATTCTGGATGAGATATTCGGCTCGCTTGACGAGAGCAGGCGTAATAACGTCATAACCCTGCTTAGAAAGCTCACAGGCAACTTTGAGCAGGTCATATTAATAACCCATATCGACGATATGAAAGACGAAACAGATCATATAATATCGTTAGAGTTTGACCCGGAGAGCGGGAGCTCAAAGGTTGTAAATACAGAAGCAGAAGAAATGGTACCGGAACTGGTTGGCTAGTTTCCAAAATCGTGTGTGCAGGTGTATGTTACGCCGAGTTTTTCAGCGTTATCTCTCCACCACTTGTCTCTTACTTTTCCATATGTGTTAAAATTTATACGAAATTCATCATTTTTTGATATTTCATAGGTTGCTAAATTTAAAGCATCAGCGGGGCATAGCTCAAATTCCCTTGTTTCTTTAAATTTTATAGAAGAATAAGTTCCATCAGGATGTACGACCAGTGCTTCTGCTCCATTATAAGCTGCTACCAGATAAGCATCCTGTGGCGTTATTGGTCTGGGTTGTCCATTTGGATCAAGAGTTGGATGATTATGTAAAAAAATAAATTTTGGGTTATCTTTACCTATTTGCAAAATTTTAAGCCGCTCTTTTTTTGAATTGAAAGGGTGTTCTTTGTTGCCCTCGGTCCTTTCCAGAATAAGCCCATCTCTTTGAATTAAAACGCCATTTTCCTTGTTTTTATTATATATACGTTTCATCTCTTCTTTTATTGTTCTTAAATATAGCGATTCATCGATTTTTTCAATAGCAGAATTATTTTGTATAGGATTTGCTCTGAAAACAGGCCAGCAAGGTTTATAATAAATATTTGGGTTTAAATTAATCATATCTATATAAAACCCCTGAAAATAATTTTTGTTATATACTTAATTAAAATAATATTAGGAGGAATCTATGGAATCAACAGCTGTAAAGTATGAAGTAAAAGACATAAACCTTGCCGTACAGGGCAAAAACCAGATTGAATGGGCTGACAGGGACATGCCTGTTTTGGCTTCAATACGTGAAAGGTTTGCGAAGGAAAAGCCGCTAGCCGGTATCCGTATAGCCGCCTGCTGTCACGTGACAAAAGAAACCGCTAACCTTGCCAGGACTTTAAAAGAAGGCGGAGCGGACGCTGTATTAATAGCGTCAAATCCGCTCTCAACGCAGGACGACGTTGCGGCATCGCTGGTAAAGGACTACGGCATTTCAGTTTACGCTATGAAAGGCGAGGACACCGCTACATATCTTAAGCACGTTAATATTGCGCTTGACCATAAACCGCAAATTATTATAGACGATGGCTCAGACGTAGTCGCAACGCTTATTAAAGAAAGACCTGAGCAGATAAAAGATATTATCGGCACTACAGAAGAAACAACCACAGGTATTGTAAGGCTTAAGGCTATGGAGAAAGACGGTGTGCTGGCGTTTCCGGCGGTTGCCGTGAATGATTCGCAGACCAAGCACTTTTTCGACAACCGTTACGGCACAGGCCAGAGCACGCTCGATGGCGTTATTAGGGCCACAAACATGCTCGTGGCAGGCAAAACAGTTGTCATAGTTGGTTATGGCTGGTGCGGAAAAGGCGCCGCAATGAGAGCAAGAGGACTCGGCGCAAGCGTTATCGTAACAGAAATTGACCCTGTTAAAGCTATTGAAGCGGTCATGGACGGTTTCCAGGTAATGCCTATGAAAGAAGCCGCACCGCTAGGCGATTTATTTATTACAGTGACCGGAAACAGGCACGTTATAGATATTGAGCACTTTAAGTCAATGAAAGACTTTGCTGTGGTGTGCAATTCGGGTCACTTTGACATTGAGCTGAACATGGCGGGCCTTAATAAAATGACAAAGGAAAAGAAAACTATCAGACCTTTCCTTGACCGTCACATGCTTGAAAATGGCAAGTCAGTGCTGGTTATCGGAGAAGGTAGGCTGGTAAACCTTGCCGCGGCCGAAGGCCACCCGGCATGCGTTATGGATATGAGTTTTGCAAACCAGGCGCTCGCGACCGAAATGCTCGTAAAACAGCAAGGCAAGCTTGAAAACAAGGTTCACGTGCTGCCGCAAGAGGTTGACCAGGAAATAGCAAGTCTTAAACTCAAATCAATGGGCGTTAATATCGACACATTAACACCTGAGATGGTTGAGTATATGAACAGCTGGCAAATCGGGACATAATAAACATAAATGTTGTAAAATAAAGTGAGGGAGTGATTCTTCCTCACTTTATTAATATTATCGGGAAGAGGTTGGATATGAACAAATTAATCAAAATTCTTGTAATTATTTTTCTGCTGGTGCTAATCGGGGTCGGGATAAAATACCTTGCCACCGAAGAAGAAAAGGGTTTTCTGGAAAAAACCGGCGAAAAAATCGACCGGCAGATAAACAAGCTTGAGCGGGAAATAGACCCCGAGGGGCCTATGGAAAAAGCCGGCAAAAAAATTGATGAGACATTCGAAAATATTGGCGATAAAATAGAGGAGTTGAAGAAGTAAGAGGATAAAAATGCCTACCTACCTCTACTGGGGAGAAGAAGAATTTAACCTCGATAACGCCGTCAGGGAACTGCGTGGGAAAATTCTTGACGAAAACTTTGCCGCCCTGAACCACAAAACCCTCGATGAACCCGATATAAAAAAGCTCCTTGAAACCATTCAGACCCTGCCGATGATGCTCGGTAACCTGCTGGTAGAAGTAAAAGCAACTACGCTATTTTTAAGGAGTAAAAGGACAGTAGAATCCGATGACCCTGACCTGAAAAAATTAATAGAAAAGATAGAAAAACTGGACAACAGGGTGCATCTGCTGTTTGTGTGCGAAATAGAGCGTGACAGCGGCAAAAAAATAGACAGCACCTTAAAACTCACAAAAACAATACAAAAAATCGGCACAGTGCGTGAGTTCCCGGCGTTCAAGTTCTGGGAAGAAGACAAGGTGGTCGGCTGGATAACAAAACAGGCAGAGGGCAAAGGAGTTAAAATCGGCAGGGAAGCGGCTGCGTGCCTAGTAACCAGCGTTGGTTTTGATTTGCGAAAGCTGGATACGGAGCTGGAAAAACTAAAAACCTCCGTACACCCCAAAATTACTATTACAATTAATGAAGTAAAGGAAATATCCGCCACAAACGAGAACATATTTCTGTTTGCGGAATGTTTAATCAATAAAAACCATCAGGCAGCTGTTATAGAATTTAATAAACTGCTGGAACAGAACCACCCTCTGAAAATGATAGCTACGCTCCATACAACAGTCAGGAACTGGTTGAAAATAAAGCTTGATTTGCCTGTGAGTATGTCGCCGTATCGGGCTCAAAAGGAAAAAGAAAAACTCAGAAATATATCTGCAGAAGCATTGTTTGATTTAAAAGAAAGAATTAAAACAGCCGAGTATAAAATAAAATCCGGCCGCCTCGCCCCGGAAACAGCAATGGAGTTACTATGTTCAGCAGGGAAATAGAGCAAAAACAGCCGTTTGCGGCAAAATTTCTGGAAGCTGCCCTCGCCCCCGGCCGGGAAAAGCTTAATAGCGCCTATATTTTTACCGGGAACAGTACAGAGGATATGCTCTCCCTGGCAAAAGAAACCGCAAGAATACTTAACTGCAAGGAAAAGACCGAGGACTGCCAGTGCGTAAACTGTAACTGGGTAAGGCAGGACACGCATCCGGCTATAATATTGATGGAGCCGGAAAAGAAAGTAGTAACCGTTGAGCAGGCAAGGGAATTAAGGCAGACATTATTTGTTTCTTCTCAGTACCACAGGGTTATAATTTTTGCAAAAGCTGATTATAAAACTTTGCATTCAGAATCAGCTAACACTCTTTTGAAAATCATTGAAGAACCTCCGCCACGGGTGACATTTTTCTTTTTTGCCCGTGACAGGGAAGATATGCTGGCAACGATAGTTTCCCGCTCACAGATAGTGCCGTTAAAATACACGTTGGATGAGGCGTTTGACTATAGCATACTGGAAAATTTTCCGCCGCAAAGCAGGGAAGATGCACTTTTGCTGGCAGAAAAACTTTTAAAGGCGGAAATGCCTGTTGAGCAGGTACTTGAGGTTATGCAGCAGTACATGATTTTGAACATAAAGCAAAATAAGGATAACAGGGAATTTTGTCTTAAAAATATTAATTACCTGATGAATATACAAAAAGCGTCAGATGAGATACAAAGTTATGTAAATGCACAAGCTGTATTAGATTCGCTTTTACTTTCAGGTAGATGACTATTTCAAAATTCCAAATAGCTTTAATCTCAATATTGATATTGCTGTTTATCTTTATGGTTTTTCAGGATAAACCGCTTTCCCGTGAGGTTATAGAGGATGAAAACACGGTCGTTGTGTTTTCCCAGCCGGGGTGCAGTGCCTGCGAAAAGCAAAAAGACTATATAAACAACGTTCTAAAAGAAAAATATTCTGAAATTACATTTGAATCCCACAATGTCACCGAGCAAAAAGAATATGAACTATTGCAGGTATATTTCGAAGAATACGGCGTGAACCCTGAGCAGGCGGTATTGCCCGTTACTTTTTACGGGGATAACTATGTGATGGGGTTCAAGGATGGCAGGCAGCTGGAAAACCTGCTCCAAAACCGGGATCCGCCCGAGGCAGGCGAAAACCCTCCAAAATATATAGATACGTGGTTCGGCAGGATAGATGTACTGGAAACCTCGCTTCCGGCACTGGCAGTGATAATGGGGCTACTGGACGGGTTTAACCCTTGCGCCATGTGGGTTCTGGTGTATATGATTTCCCTGATAGCGGGAATGGACGATAAAAGGCGAATATGGTTAATAGTCGGCACTTTTGTGTTTGCATCGGCTGTTTTATATTACCTGTTTATGACTGCGCTGTTAAATGTATTTCTTTATATAGGTTATTTGCGAATTTTACAGTTAATAATCGGCTTTTTTGCTATATACGTTGGGATTATACACCTTAAAGACCGTAATAAAACAATATGCGAAGTCAGCGATTTGGAATTACAGCAGAAAACCCGCGGAAAAATAAGGGGACTGGTGGAATCAAAAATCTCTGTGCTTACTGTGCTGGGGATTATCGGGTTGGCTTTTGCGGTAAATTCAATGGAATTCGTGTGTTCTGCGGCGCTGCCCGCTGTATTCACCGGTGCACTGGCACAGGCAGAGCTTTCAGGGCTGCAATACTACGGTTATATTTTGCTGTATGTGTTCTTTTTTATGCTGAACCAGCTAATTATCTTTAGCGCTGCGGCTTTTACGGTTAATTATTACGTAAGCGACAGGTTCCTTGTTCCGATGCGGACAATCGGCGGGGTTATAATACTCGGTCTCGGGGTTGTGATGGTATTTTTTCCGGAGATGTTAATGTAGTGAAACAATTTTGTCGATAGCTTCTATTACCTGCTCAGGTGTGACCTGCTTAAGGCACTCGATATCCCGAGGACAGGGCTTTCTCAGGTCGCACGGCACACAGGGCAAATCCGCATACAGCGGTGTGTGAATATCGCCCCACGTCACCCATTTTTTCGGGTTCATCGGGCCGTATATGCCTATGACAGGAACATTAACAGATGCGGCGATGTGCAGCGTGCCGGAGTCTGAGCCTATTACAAAGTCCATTTTGCTTATTAATGCGGTGCTGTCTTTTATTGAGAGCTTACCGCACAGGTTTACGGGTTCAATATTCAGTTTTTCAGGGATGAGTGCGTGGATTTGTTCATAAACAAGCCTGTCCTGTTCTGTGCCGGTATAATAAATCCCTGCATTTAAGTTGTTTGACAGATATTTAATTATCTGTGCAAAGTATTCAGGCGGCCACTGCTTGTTGATGTTTCCGCTGGTAGCGTGGATAAGGACTTTTGGCTTTTCGTCCTTAATAAATTCGGCGATTTTTTGCTCTGAATCTGCGGCAATCCAGTTTTCAAGGTGACTATCCTTTATTTCAATCCCATCCGCTCTTAATATATCAAGAAAGCACTCCACTTCATGTCTGTCTTTTACGTATGGCACACGGTTCGTTAAAAGCAATACCCGGCCTTCTGTGTTGTAACCTATTCTTTGCGGGATACCGGCAAAAAATGCCAGGGCAGCGCTGGATAGTGAGCGTTTGAGAACGTAAACCTTATCGTATTTGCGCTCTTTTAACTGCTTTACATAGCTCCAGAACCCCTTCTTTTCTGTCTTTGTGTTTTCATAGCGGTGTTTTCTGGTGGTGTCAAACATTATCAGCTCGTTAATATACGGGCAGTCCTCGAGGATTTCGCCGGAGACCGGGCCTGCGAGTACGTCTATTTGCGCGTCAGGGTATGAGTACCTTAAATTCCTCAAAAACGGCACCATCAGTATGGTGTCGCCTATGAACCTGTACCTGATAACGAGTATTTTCATAACTCCAGAAGCCTTTTCAAATCAAGATTTACTCTTAATTTTACAGCATAAACCGGGATTGTGGTATCCGGTTCACTTAGTAAAGGCTCAATTTTTACCATGTCCTTTTCCGTGGTGATTAATGCCTCTGCTCCGTCAGTTTTAGCACGGATTAAGAGCATATCAAGGTCTTTTTTTGTGTAAATATAGTGGTCGGGGAAAATATGTTTTGATGTCAGTTTTATGTTGTTTTTTTTCAGCGCCGCAAAGAACAAATCCGGCTGTGCAATGCCTGAAAAAGCTACGGCATTGGTTATGTCGGCTGGCACTTCTGGGGTTAATTCGCAAATAATGGCGTTTTCATATTCCGGCGGAACATTATAGGGGAATTTATTTACTATAATTACTTTATCTGCCCTGTTTATATTGCTTTTGGGTTCTCTTAGCGGGCCAGCGGGTAACATGAATCCGTTTCCAAAGCCTTTTTTTGAATCAACCAGCGCAATATCAAGGTCACGCCCCATTTTTCTGTGCTGGAAGCCGTCATCCAGTATTAAAACTTCTGCGCCAAATTCTTTTATTGCTAATTCGCCTGATTTAACCCTGTTTTTTCCGGTTATGACAACTGCCCCGGGGGCGTTTTTCGCTATCCAGTATGGCTCATCGCCAGCCATTTCAGCGGTATAGTATAATTTTTCACTGCTGCTGATGATATTTGTGTTTTTTATATTTAGTTTTCCGCCGTAGCCGCGGCTGATTACAGCAACTTTTTTGCCTTTTTTAATGAAATAGCTGGCTATTTCGGCTGTAATTGGTGTTTTGCCGGTGCCGCCGGTGGTGAGGTTGCCCACAGAAACCACGTATGCGTTTAGTTTAGCGGTTTTAAAAATATTTTTATCGTATAAATAGTTCCTGCAAAACATTATTAGCCCGTAAATAATAGAAAAAGGCCATAATAACAGGCTAAGCAGCGAAGTTTTATTATAGTGCAGTTTGTTAAAAAAAGTTTTCATTTAACTATATTAGTTACTTAATTTAGCCTACTCATCCAATGTATCATAAATACCTGAAATGCTAGCATTTAATGATACCCGCAATTTAATTACGGAGGAAAATAAAATGAAATGCAAAGATGTAATGAGTAAAAATATTAAATGGTTACACCCCGAGCATACAATAGAAGATGCCGTGGAAATTATGAAGGAACAAAACTGCGGTGTTGTGCCTGTTGTAAATGAGGATATGGAGCTGGAAGGCATAGTGACTGATAGGGATATTGCGCTTTTTACTGTATTACAGCACAGACAGCCTGAAACAACAAAACTCGGCGAATTTATGACAAAAGATATCATATCCTGTCTTGATGAAGAAGACCTCGAAGACCTGATAAAAAGGATGCGAGAGTACCAGGTCAGGAGAATACCTATTGTTGATGAAGAAAATAAGCTTATAGGTATGGTTTCGCTGGGCGATATCGCTGTTAAGGTTCCGCAGGAAGAACACGAAGTATTTGAAGCTCTGGAAAGAATTTCAGAGCCTGTGCATACATATTAAATAGTTAGTTATTTGCAGTGAGGAGGATAAAACCTCCTCGCTGCAAGCATCAGTCAAAACGAAGGGAGAGGTAAATGTTAAAATCCGGAATTTTTATTAGCGCGCTCAGCGTTGTGTTGGTATTATTTGCAATGGGTGCGCCAGCTTTTGCTGAGCAGAAAATAGGTGTAGTAGACCTGAAAAAAATATTGAATAATTATGATGAAGCCAAAGCCGCACAGGCAGATTTGCAGGCTAATCAGGAAAAATTACAAAAAATTCTTGCAAGCGCAAAACAGGAAATTAACAAAGCTAAATCTGATAAGGCCAAAGAGGAAATAAAGGAAAAATACGCTGAAAAAATCAAAAGCCAGAGCGAAGGCTTTAAGTCATCTTTTTCAACCAAATGGGAAAAAGTTGAAAGTAATGTGCTCTCTACTATAAAGCAAGTAGCTGATCAGGAAGGTTATACGCTTATACTGGAAAAAGAGGGCATTATCGCAGGCGGGGATGATATTACCGAAAAGGTTTTGAAGGATTTAAAATAGACAGTATAGAGCAGGCCCTGCTCTTCCGTGGCGTTGCACATGCTGTTTTTTATAACTACAACTAAACTATGGCGTTGCGGGGTTATTTTTTTTGCCTCGACGCACCCTGGCGGGTGCGCTCGGCCTTTGTTTTTTAATTTGATAATATCAAACTTTTGCAAAGTCTTATTATAGTGCTGCTTTTATCTTTTCAAAATAAAACCCGTATATCTGCGCCATTGCATAATATGTGTATGCGGCGACCAGAACTTCATCTTTCCACTTATAATACCCGCATGACGGCGGGATTATGGAAAACGGATTGTCCGGGAAATCCCGGCATATCTGCGGCCTGTCCTCATAAATCGGGCAGACATTAGTGCCCTGAAGGTGCTTGCAGTAATAAAAGTTTGCGGTTTCATTTTTTTCAAGCTTTGACAGCACAAGTTCGACATACTCAGGGTAAACTTCACGGGCAGCCTCAATATCTGTGTATGGCACAAAGATGGATGTAAATTGCCTGGCGAAGTTGTCGTTATTTAAGGCTTTTTGTTTTAATTCTTCATAGGAAAACTCAGAACATGCCAGCCTGCAGCAGGTGCCTGTCCTGTTGCAGGTAAACTCTTTCCTGTAATCCAATAATTCCTGCACTTTTTGGTTTATATCAGGTTCTATTTCGTTAGCTATTTTATGGAGGATTAGTTTTTGCCATCCCCTAAAACCGCACTCAGGGGGTAAGGCTGTGGTGGGTGAAAGGTCTTCGTATTTGATTTCGCAGTTAGGCCTGCATTTATTGCAGGAAAACTCCGCCTTATATTTGTTTACGACTTCATTGAAGGCCTCGGCCGCATTCAGGAAAAGTTCCCTGTACAATCTTTTATCTTTTTTTAGCTGTAAAACAATGTCTTCCATAAATAAATTATACCCCTAATAGGTAGTCCTGTTTATTATGCTTTTGTTTATTTAAAAGCGGGTGAATATGACCTAAACTTTTATAAAGCGTGGATGTAGAGGAGAGTTAGTAATGGAACTCAGGCAAAGATACGAAGAAAATATTTATAACCCTAACATGCTGGAATTTAAAAATGTACCAAAGGACATACTCATCTGGCTTGAAAAAGTTGCTGTTGAAAACAATTGCAGGATAGAGAAAAAAGAATGGAGAAGCAAATATAACAGCTATGTTGTGTATGACTATGAACCATTTTGCTCAGACGGTTTTGAAATAAGCCTCACTATCTCATCTTCATCAAGGCAGTATCTCAAGTTTATTCAGTATCTGTATGAAAACAAGCTGCAGAATATTGAATATCTTGAAAACTGTCTTATAGGATAGGAGGATATTTGAAACAACCCTGTGTATTGTGTAAAATAGACCTGCTGACATCAATAAATTCAGGAGGGGATAATGAAATTTTTACATACAATGCTCAGGGTTAAAGATATTGATAAATCGCTCAGGTTCTATACCGAGCTGATAGGACTGAAACAGCTCAGGAAAATGGAGTTAAAAGCCGCTACTCTGTATTTTTTATCCGATGAGCGGGAGTGCTGTACAATAGAACTTACTTATAATCATGAACAGCCGGAAGAAGGCTACAGCCACGGCAGTTACTTCGGACATCTGGCGTTTGAGGCGGACAGCCTCGATGAATTTACGGAAAAACTCCATGCTTTTGGGCTGGAATACACACGCCCACCGTTTCTTGTAAAGGAGGGCGGGCCTAAGATTGCGTTTTTAAACGACCCTGATGGGTATTCGATAGAGGTTATTGAGAAAAGATAGAAAAAATCTTACCAATATTACTTCTTAGTTTTCTGGTTCAATTTTTTAATAAGTTCGTCTGTAATATCTTCTCCCCCGATAATAACGCTTTGCTTGTTAAACACCATTTCAAAACGCTTATCTTTTGAAAAAGTTTCTATTTCCCCAAAAATATTATTTTCTATTACTTCCCATTTTTCAGACTGTTCCTGAATAAATGCTTTTCTTTTTATATTGAATTCTTCGCCGAGTTTTTCCTCAAGATTCTTTTTTTCCAATGGTGTTTTGGCATCTTTTATCTTTTGCTGGGCTTCCATAAGAAAGTTTTGCAGTTCTGATTCCTTAACTTTTAATTCAGCGGTTAATTTCTGCGCTTCTGTATAATTATCCACGACTTTACTTAAATCAACGACGCCGAAGTTGTTTCCCCCTCCGGTCCAGGCGTGAGCTGAAAAACACGGAATAAAACACATGATTATTAATAAAACAGCAAGTAATTTAATTCTTTTAAGCATATTCGACTCCTACAAAAATTTATTCAATTACAAATTATTATACACTAATATCTGTCACCCATTCCAAATGTAAATCTTCCTCTTTTATTTCCTTCTCCAACAGAAGTTATCGGATAACCATAATCAAACCTTATAGAACCAAGAAACGGCAGCGGGACTATTATTCCTGTCCCGATGCTTAAAGCATAACCGGGATAGTCGTATAACTGATTTGTGAGGGTTTCCTCAAAGAGCGTACCGGCATCAAGGAAAAACGCTAGCCTTATGTCCCTAACTATTTTGTACTTTAAAAATTTATCAATAAAAGGAATAGGTGTCCTGAATTCAGCGCCGCCCATCATAAAGCCTTCGCCGTTCCCGACGTCGCCTTCACGGAACCCTCTGATTGTATACGCACCGCCAAGCCTGAACGCCTGAAACTCCGGTACAGTACCCAGCACTGTTGAACCCGCTTTTCCGCCAATTAAAAACGTTGATTTTTTGCCTACAGGGAAAAACTTCCTTAAGGAAATTGTAGCTTTCCCAAAGGTTTCCGCTTCACTGTCAAGAACCGCAAAGTATTCCTTAAATCCAACAGAGCCGTACCAGCCACTTGTCGGCAACAAAACGCTGTCTCGAGAATCATAAACCAGAGCAGGCCCAAGGGAAATATATGAACCTCCCATTAACTGCTGCGCTCTTTGTGATATATTTACTCCCTTGCTGGCATAAATAGTCGCAATGCCTGTGGCGTCGCCTTCTTTAAGGTCAGTATCCTCAAATCCGATGCTAAAACTGCCCGCCAGGTTTTTAACCTGCCTTAATGGCCTTGCTATTTCTATATTTGTGCCTATTTTTCTTTCTATGCTTAAAGGAATTTGATAACTCGCCATATCTCTTGCAAAAGCATTTACCTGCAAAGAATTCAATGACTGCATCAGCCTGGGTTCAACAAACTTTGCTTCCAGCTGGTAGCTTGCCCTGTCCAATACGTCCCTGTTATCCAGCACAGCGCCGCTGCCTATCATAACGTTAGTACTTACTTCCTGTCCTCTGCCCAGAAAGTTATTGTCAATATAGCCCGCCTGACCGAAAAGTCCGCTAAGTGTATCTACTCCTCCCCCCAGCGAAACTGACCCTGTCCTTTTTTCATCCACTTCTATAGTCAGTTTATATTTATCCGGGTTTTCTATTGACGGAGATAGGACCCGCCTTACATCGGAAAAGGCCTGAGACCCAAAAAGCCTTGTCAGGTCCTGCTTTAACTTTGTTTCATTATATACTTCACCGGGTTCTACAGTCAGGTTTCTCGTAATTACAAATTCCTTGGTCTTAACATTGCCCTCTATTGCAATTTCTTCTATAACCCCTTCATTGATATGTACATTTATAATCCCGTCCGGGTCATCGCTTACTTTTTTGACCCTGGCCAGAATATAGCCCTGTTCAGCATAAATTTCTTCTATTTTACTTATAGCCACATTCAACTGTGTAATGTTTTGCGGTAAACCTACCTGCGGGTCAAGCACAGCAAGGATTTCTTCCCTTGACAAAACGCTGTTGCCGGTAATCATAAACCCTGTAACAGGGACGTTCTCTTCGACTTCAATATAAAGAGTTATTCCCGAAGGGCCGGGTTCGGGCACAGCCTTTATCCTTTCGGTAAAATATCCCATATTATAAATGTTTTTCAAATCCTGTTTTATCAGGTCCCTGTTAAATTTAAGGCCCGGCTGTATTTTTAGTTCATTTAATATTCTTTCTTGTGATACAAGTGTATTACCCTTAATTTTAATATGCTGGACTGTTATCGCCTCGTCATACGACCTGTCCTCTATTTCTTCCAGCTGCTCCGGAGCTATTTCATCAGCGCGGGTAAAAGGTTTTTCCTCCTTTTCCACCTGCACTTTTGCCGTGCAGCACTGCATATTGGCTGATATAGCCAGCACCATTACAATTATTATAAAAAGTACTTTTTTTATGCGCATAATTTTTTTTATCTAAAAAAAGTTAAAGGTAAAATTAATCTTCTATCTATAAAATATAGAAAACTTGGCTAATGTTCCTCTTTGAATTAACAAAAATGTTAACCCTGTATTTGCCCTCAGGCCAGCCTGTTTCAGGTTTTTTAATTGAAACGACCGCATTTTTAGACCCCTCTGTATTAAATAAAATTGATTTTACCTTTAGGTCCTCTTCTTTAGAAAGTTCATAAAGCAACTCTGTTTCAATCTCTGTACCGGGTTCGGCTTTTATGATTTCAATAGAAACATTAACGGCTTCTATATTTCTATCAAACCATACCATTGGTCTAAGGGCAAGATTTTCATTTTCTTTTCCTTCCGTCTGAGCAGTTATAAAAACCCTGCCTATTTCGTCATTACCTATTGCGGGGCCTGCAAGTTCTTTTGCCAGTTCTTTATCAATCGAAAAAGCCTGCTTTGTATGGTGGAGAAATTTGGCCTTTTCATTGTTTTCATAATATGCCCTGCCCAGATAATAATGCCCCATGGAGTTATAAGGACGATACGTAACGAATTTTTCAAGTATTTCTATTGCTTCTGCGGCTTTCCCCGCATGAAGGTATATTTTCGCCTCGTTCAATGCATTATCAGCATTGAATGCGGAATATTCCTTTTCCAGAGAATGCTCGGTTGAGGTAATCCTTACGATATCATTTGAATAATCTTTTTTATCACACCCTGAAACAAATAAAGCAATTACAACAAATACAGTTAAAATTTTTATGTATTCGATTCTGAACATTCATCCTCCATCGCAGTTTTTTCTCTATCCTCCATTGCCCCGATTTGATTCCTGCCGTTTTCCTTGGCCCTGTAGAGCCCCTTATCCGCAAATTCTATAAGCTCGGTAGAATGTTTTCCATGGACAGGATATGTAGCTACTCCTAAACTTATTGTAACATTTACCTGCAATCCCTCAGCAAGTACAAAATTTCTGGCGGCTATGGTTTTACAAATTCTGTCCGCTATAGTTAAAGCACTGTCAGTATCAGCATCAGCAAGAATAAGCACCATCTCTTCCCCCCCATACCTTGCTACTATATCATCTGACTTAACTGACCTTTTTAATACCCGGGCGACCTGCCTGAGCACCTCGTCGCCTGCCTGGTGGCCGTATGTGTCATTAAATTTCTTAAAAAAGTCAATATCTATCAGCACAATTGAAAACTTTGCGTCTGTCCTGTCTGCTTTTTTCATGTGTTCCTTGAGCTTTTCCTGGAAAAACCTGTGGTTATAAAGCTCGGTCAGCCCGTCCGTTGTAGCCAGTTTATAAGTATATTCAAAGTCTTTTGCCTTGAGCACGTATTTAATAATGTACATAGCCGTAAATGTAACAGCAATAAACACGACCTGGCTTACGATTCCGACCCATATCTGGTGCTGGTCAAGAAGCATTGAGGCGGTAAAAAAATAAGCCAGGATTATAAATACAGTGATTAATGACGAAATAATCGGCTCAGGAAGTTTAATTACAATAAAAGCGACAATAAAACTCAATATCAGGGATATTAAAAGGTCAGCCGAACCGCTTACCCTCTTTACGGACTGATTATCAATAATATTATTAAAGACCGTTGCCTGCACCTCAACCCCCGGCATAATACTGCTCACGGGCGTGCTTTTTATATCAAAAGTCGAAACCATTGTCGCGCCGATAAAAACAACTTTATCCTTAAAATAACCTTCGGGCAGCACTGATTTGTACACTTTCCAGAAAGGGATATACTCATACGTAAACTGCGGGCCATACCAGTCTATAATAATAGACCCGTTTTCGTCCACGTGAAATGACCTGTTCCCGAAAACCAGTTCATTGTTCTCATTTATTACATATTTATCTATTTCAACATTTTCTGTAAGTTCTATATAATCAGACGCCAGCTTAAGCCCGAGATAAGGGTAATAACTGCCTTCATACCTGAAAAAAGTAGGGCCTTTTCTTGCGATTTTGTCTATGGGGCTGCGCATAAAGTTAATAAAACCTATTTTATCAGTCCCTTCAACAAGTTCGTCCATTATGAACCGGCAGTTGTTAAAAGTAAAATTACTGAAATCAATAATTTTGCTCCTGTTTTCAAGGTTAACACTGAATTTTTCCGGCACTTCAGGCGGGGTGTGGTTTTCATCAAAATAGCCGCTCTCGTCAACCACCACGTCAAAATTCATTGAAAGATAAACATTATCATATTTAGTTACTGTATCAATAAATTTCTGGTCCTGCTTTTCAAAACCCTTATGGTGCCCCACAAACATCAGGTCAAAAGCCACCAGCGCAGCGCCGTCTTTAACAAGATATTCCACGACATCGGCGTGGACGTCCCTCGACCACGGCCACCTTCCCAGCTCATCCTGCAGCACTTCACTGCTAACGTCATCAATGGCCAGAATTACTATATCAGGGTTATGCTGCCGCTTTTTTGCGGCCATATCAGCTCTTAAGTCATAGGTTTTAAGTTCATATGCCTCGAAAAGCTGTCCAAAATTAAATATTTTTTGCCCTAACAGCCATAAAAGAATTATTGCCACGGCTATAAGGCAAAGGTATGAAAACTGCCTGAATAGCTGTTTATCCCAAAACTTTTTAATCATCATTATCCTCAACGCTTTTTACACTGCTTAAAGGTACGATTGCCTTGCCGTACGGGGCAAAGTCAACCAGCAGCTTTGTTGTAACAGGGTTTTCAACAAAACGCAGCGTCTTTCCTTCTGCGCCAAGCGGCACAGGCCCCTGGCCATGCGATGAATTTTTAATGTAAATAACTTTTGCGTACCTTTTTTTCATTAATAATAATATTATTATTATTTTTGAAAAAAAGAAACTGCCTTAGTTTTTCAGTAGTATTATCAAGCCTTCCCGGATTCTTTAAAAATAAAAGCAGGCATTCCTCGTTTTTGTTCATTCACAACCTCAACCCAAAATAATATGTAATATAAATATTGCCACTTTTTAATATTTAATACATCATTCAGGAGATGAATTTAAGCTCATTTAAAAGATCTAAACCATCCTTTAAATGAGGGATAGATTTTAGAGGTGATTAAAATATTATTGAACATATATGATAAAATCTTTGTATTCATTTATATGTAGAGTAAATAATTTTAAAAAAAGGAGTTGAAAATATGCAGTTTAGAAAAACTTTGATGAGCTTGACTTTATCCTCATTGCTTTTGTTTTTTAACACATCATTTGCCTTAGCAGTAAATTTTTCTGACATTGGCTCTGACTACTGGGCAGCAAAAGAAATCCAGGCTCTTTCAGAACAAAACATTATTTCCGGCTATCCGGAAGGGACATTCAAGCCTGATAACCCTGTAAACAGGGCAGAATTCACATCAATGGTCATTAAAACCCTTAATAAAGAAGATATGCCGCTTAAAAGCGCCCCGGGGTTTAAAGATATAACACTTGACCACTGGGCTTACGGCAATATTTCAAGGTCAGCCGAACTCGGCCTTGTCGTAGGATATCCTGATAACACATTCAGGCCGTGCGGTGAAATCACAAAATCTGAAGCCACTTCAATACTTTCAAAAACAATAGTCCCCTGCGAGTGCGAAACCCCATGCGGCTGCAGCGGCCCATGTGAAACAGAAAAAACTAAAGAATGCGTATTTAAACAGTTTTCCGACAGCGATGATATCGCTGAATGGGCCAGACCTTCATTTAAAAAAGCAATTAAAAACAATTTATACGTTAACCACCCTGACGAAAACTACTTAACCCCGAACGAAAAATTAACAAGGGCTGAAACAGCCGCTCTTCTATATAAAATAAGACAGAACCCCTGTATTGTATCAGCAGAATACCAGGGCCCTTACCTCCAGGAAGTAAGTATGGCAAAAAAAGAAGCACCTTTACCGCAAAAAGTCAGGGTTGAGGAAAATAAAACCGTGGTAGAACATCTCCCCGGGACTCCATACACTGACTATGTCACAGAAGTTGAAATCACCGGCAGCATAGCAAAAATTCTTGCTTACAATATCCTTCCGGTAAAATTTGAAAACGGGCTTAAAAGCGGTGATGTAAAACAAGATGATGTAGTATACCTTGTATTTAACAGAAACCTTGACACAGAAGAAGGTACAACCGTACTTCCCGCTGGAAGCAAGTTGGCCGCTGAAATCTCAAAACTGAAAAGAGGAAAACCTTTCCATATTAATGGAGAAATCCAACTCAATATCACAAATCTAATCCTCCCATCAGGAGAGGCCTATCCTATCAGCGCAACAATAGAAAATAATGAGCTGTTAGACCCGGAATTTGGAAGCTGTAATCTTAAAAGGCTTGGTATAGTATCAGCTTCTGTCGCTACATTCGGAACAGCCCTCGGGTTTTTCATCGGTTTAGCTGATGATTTAGGCGACGGTACGGCGCTTGGCGCAATTTTAGGCGGCAGTATCGGCGCAGGCCTTGGGCTTATGTGGCCGGGCTGCGGGGTTAAAGTTCCCGCTGATGAGGAAATATACGTAAAACTAAACGAAAATGTTGATGTAAAAATAGATTAAACAAAGGAAAGTTTTAAAATAAGGGGCTGGATTTCAGCCCCTTAAAATTTTCTCAAAGCTATATTGAATTGTTAAAGGGCGAAGCCCTTTAACCACCATAAGGGCGGGAAGGGTGGGGATTT